>JAEWBG010000072.1 GCA_023391335.1 Pseudomonadota bacterium
GCTCTGACTTACAACACTCATGCGGGGTTATTCCTCTTAAGTTTGATGCTTGCCTGGTAACAAACATCGAACCGGATAACCCCGTCTCTTTCAAGACGACTGTCAGATCAGGTCGTGACTAGTACAGTTGTTACGAATCGATTTGTTCTTCTTTGTGCGCTTTGTGTTCCCTCTTGTGATCTTTGTGTTGCGTCTTCCTCTTTCCTTCCCTAACTCCTCATCAATGCCGGCAGCCACAGCGACAACTGCGGCACGAACACAACGATCAACAACACCGCAAGCGCAGCCAAGTAGAACGGCCAAATCGTCTTCAACGCATCGCTCACGCTGATCTTGCCGATCGCAGTACCCACGAACAGCACTGAGCCGACCGGCGGGGTGATCAAGCCGATGCCGCCTTTCAAGATCAAGATCACACCAAAGTGAATCGGATCCACGCCGATTGCTTTCGCCACCGGCAAGAAGATCGGCGTGCAAATAATGATGAGCGGCGCCAGGTCCATGAACGTGCCGATCATCAGCAGCACCACCACGAGCATGAGGAGCATCAAATATTTGTTCGTCGTTAGCTCGGTCATCATGTGAACGGCAGCGGTGGGCACTTGCAGGTAGGCCAATAGCCAGCCGAAGCAGGCGGCCGAGCCGATGACGAACAGAATCAGGCCCATGGTTCGCACTGCGCCGCTGCACGTCTCGAGAAACGCAGCCCAGTTCATGCGTCGATAAACGAGGATCGTGATCAGCAGCGCGTAGACGACAGCGATGGATGCGCTCTCGACCGCGGTAAACACACCCGCTCGAATGCCGATGAAGATCAGCGCGACGAGCAACAATCCCGGCATCGCAGCGACCATTCTGCGCACGACCATCGCCCAGCCCGGAAAAGGATCGACGCCATAACCGCGCCGGCGCGCGACGACCCAGGCCACGACGAGCAGCACGGCCGTTAGCAACAACGCAGGGACGACGCCCGCCGCAAACAAGTCGGCGATCGGAATCGATCCTCCGGCCGCTGCGGAATAAAGAATCAAGTTATGCGATGGCGGAACGAGCAGCGCGACGATGGCTGCAGTCATCGAAACGTTCACTGCAAAGTCGCGATCGAAGCCACGCTGCACCATCTGCGGAATCATCGTGCCGCCGATGGCTGACACATCTGCAATCGCCGAACCGGACACGCCGCCGAACAGCAACGACGCCAGCACGTTCACTTGGCCCAGACCGCCACGCATGTGCCCGACAAGCGATGCCGCAAATGCAATCAGGCGTTCCGATATTCCGCCCCGCATCATCAACTCGCCCGCGAAGATGAACAGTGGAATCGCAATGAGCGATGCAGTGTTGGCACCTGCGACGGTTTGCTGGACGACGATGATCGAAGGCAAATCCAAGTACAGCACCGTCGCGAGCGATGCCGCGATCAGCGCGAATGCAACCGGCACGCCAAGCAATAGCAGGGCAATCATGACGCCGAACAGAATCGCAATCGCCATGGGTTCAACTCGGGCGCCGCGGCGCGAAAAGGTGTTCGAGTGAAAAGACCAGAATCAGTGCACCGCCAATGCACACCGGCAAGTACGCTGCGCCTTGGGGCAGCGGCGCACCGGGCATTGCATAGTCCCAGGCATCGCCCACCATCTTGCCGCCCCACCACGTGAGCATCAGGCCGACGGCAGCGGCGATGATCTTTTGGATGAGGTACAGCACGCGCCCCACTGTCGGCGGCACATGCTCGACGAACAGCATGAAGCCGAAATGCTTTTGCGCCCGCACGCCTGCCGCCGCGCCGAGCATCAAGGCGGTGCTCATCAGCAGCAGAGCGACCGGTTCGGTCCAGCTAGGCGAGTCATTGAAGATGTAGCGAGCAACGACCTGCCAAGCCTCAACGACGACGATTGCAACTAGAGATGCGCCTGCAAGTGCCACCGACCCAGCCGCGACCCGCTCGAGCACACTCTTCGGTTGAGACACCGAGATCTCGCCAACATGGAGTTCAGGTTGCGACATGCGAGCACCTAAGCGGCAGAACGAATACGTTCGTAGAGCGATGCAAGCTGCGCATCGTGAAGGTAGCGCGCGACCACCGACTCGCCATGCCGACGGAACGCATCCATATCGACGTCGTTACGCTTCACGCCCGCAGCGAGTACGCGATCGCGCGATTCGATTTCGAGACGATCCCAAAGCACGCGCATTGAGTTCACCGAATCGCGAGCCGCGGAGAGCACGATGTTTTTGTCGTCATCCGACAGCGCGTTGAAGGTTCGCGCCGACATGAGCAGCGCCTCGGGCGAATAGGAGTGCGCCGTATCCGACCAATATCGTGCGACCTCGAATTGTCGACTGGTGTCGAAGGTGCGCCAATTGTTTTCTGCGCCTTCGATCAAATGCGTCTGCAACGCCGAATACACTTCGCCGTACGACAGGGGCGTGGGATTCGCGCCGAGCGCACGCACCAGATCGATGAAGATGTCGGAGGGCGGCACTCGAATCTTCAGGCCATGCAAATCGCGCGGCTCATGAATCGGGCGGCGCACGTTGTAGAACGAGCGCGCTCCGGCATCGTAGATTGCCAGCCCGATCAGGCCGCGAGATTCGAAACCCTTGAGCACCGCCGCACCGATTTGCGAATCCACACAGCGGCGCATGTGCGCGACGGAGTCGAACAGGTACGGCCAACAGAACACGCCGGTGAGCGGAAAAGGATTATTCAGCGCAGCGAAATTGACGCGCGTGATATCCAGGGCGCCGAAGCGCGCGAGATCGACTGTGTCAGATTCGCGCCCCAGTTGTCCGGAGTGATACACCTTGATCTGCAGCCGACCATTCGTCTGTTCTGCGATCCGTTCGCCCATGCTGCGAACGGCGACCACTGTGGGATAGCCTTCGACATGCACATCTGCGGCGGTGAACGTCCGAGTGTCGCGGGCAATCGCCGCAGCACTTCCGACCAGTGCGCCGGCACCGGCGATGAACTCGCGCCGGGTGATCATCTAGAACTCGCGCAACGATGTTTGCGGCAGCGGCAATGTCGGGACCGCTCGGCAAGCCACTTCGCCGAATCCCGCGAACACATGCCGCGATCGTTGACCCGGCAGAATGTCATGAACGCCGGTGATCATGCCTGTCGAGATCAGCGCGCCTCGTTGCAACGGGCGGCCGCGCAGTGCGGCTCGTTTCAATGCAAAGGCCAGGGCGCCCAGCGCACCGCGCTGAATATCGACGTTCGCGCGACCGACCTCCACACCGTCGATTTCACTCGTCACGCTGATTTGTTTGATCGCGCGCCAATTGTCGACGGGCGGTCCGACGACCACACCCCAGTTGTTGCCGAAGTCGCTGATCACCGCACCGGGTCCGAGTGCATTCAGCGTCGGCAGCGGACTGCTGGCGACTTCTACACCGATACACAGCTCACCGATGAGCGGGATCGCTTCGTCGATGGTCCAATCCAATTTATTGGCTGGCGCGTTGGCGCTTAAGCGAATGACGAGTTCCGCTTCGACTGCGGCGAAACCATCCACGAACACAGGGCAATCCACGATGCCGCCGGTGACGGCTCGTCTGACGTTGCGCGACAGAACCGGACCGATCAATCGCTCGTCGCGATATCGATTGCGCCAACTCTCGCCGATGCGCGCGACCTTCCAACCTGCAACGCGATCCGGCCACTGACGTAGCGCACCTTCCTGGCAGCGATACGCGGATTCGACATCCGCGGGCAGCTCGCCCGGATACTCTTTAATGGCCTTCGCATGCCAACGAGCAGACACGAAGGCTTCGACAATCTTGGCTTCCTGCGGACTTAATTCCGCGGGCAATGGAAACTGTGCGCTCAATTCGTCCCCCATCGATTTCGCTCACTGCTTGCGCATTCTTAACGCGAAAAGCTGTATATAGGAAACCGGTGTCATTTACAATGGAATCCGTGTGAAGGCGTGATGATGTGATGAGGTGAACGGCGCGATCATTCAGTCCGTCAACCTCAATTTTTTACGTGAAGATCAATGCTTTAGTTGCCAGGCGACGGGGAGATTCGGAAGTGCAAAAGAACGCATCCTTGCTGGTGAAATCAGCCGTGTGCATCACCGCCCTCTTGGTTGCCGTTGCAACGTGGGCAGCAGAAAAGCCGATCGCATTTCCGGACGCTCAGGGATGGGCGGCAACCACACCCGGCGGGCGCGGTGGGAAGATTTTGCGAGTCACGACGCTTGCGCCATCTGGCGCAGGTTCGTTGCTCGAAGCGCTGCAAGCCAAAGGCCCTCGCATCGTGGTATTCGAAGTTGGCGGCGTCATCGACATGGCGCGGCAGGAAATCAAGATCACTGAGCCCTTCCTGACGATCGCGGGACAAACGGCACCGTCGCCTGGCATCACATTGATTCGCACCGGCATCGACGTCGTCACCCATGACGTCGTGATCCAACACATTCGCGTGCGTGCAGGCACAGCAGGCGCCGAGAAAGGACATTGGGAGCCCGATTCGTTCTCGACCATCAGTGCCCACGATGTGATCGTGGACCACTGCTCGATGACGTGGTCGATCGACGAGAATCTCTCGGCATCCGGCCCGCGCTTCACCGGCAAATCGCCCGATCAATGGCGCGAAGGCGCATCACACCGGATCACCTTCAGCAACAACATCATTGCGGAAGGTCTCGCACACGCGACGCATTCAAAAGGCGAACATTCGAAGGGCTCGCTCATCCACGACAACGCAAGCGACATTTTGATCATCGGCAACCTGTACGCACATAACTACGAGCGCAACCCACTGTTCAAAGGTGGAGTGCGCGGCATGGTGATCAACAATCTGATCTACGATCCTGGCCAACGCGCCGTGCACTACAACTTGATTCCCGAAGAGTGGAGCGGTCACGAGTATCAGAACGGACAGCTCACGCTCATCGGTAATGTGATGCGCGCAGGCCCGTCCACGCCGCATGACGTCGCGCTCTTTATGCTCGGTGGCTCAGGCGATATTGAGTTCTACGAAGAGGACAACGTCGCCGTAGATCGAATCGGCAATCCGATTCCGAAGATCGGTCGCTACACGACTTCCGCGGCTCGCATCATTCCGATGCAGAAGCCTGCGCTGCCGTTCGGCGTCAAAGTGATTCCATCAGTCGATGTGCAAGACAGCGTCATCCGCAATGCAGGTGCGCGCCCGTGGGATCGCGACAAAGTCGACGCACGCATCGTCGCGGATACGATCGAAGGCCGCGGCGAAATCATCGATAGCGAAGATCAAGTCGGTGGTTATCCACACTACGAGCCGACGCACCAGGCCTTCAACGAAAAGGACTGGGACCTGTCAACGATGATGCCGAAGGTACCGTTTGCGTCGCGCAATGTGCCGAAGTAGCCCGAGGCGGCCTACTGAAAGGTGAGGGAGTGAGAAAAGTGAAAGGCGCAGCTCCTGCGAACGGCTGTCCAAGTGCATTCGACTAGCAAGCATGGCGATGCTACACACCTCACTTACTCACTTCTCACCTCCTCACGCGCTCCGCGCTCCGAGAGAGGAGCCTGTCCAGAAGTTTGTGTAACTGCTCAGGCGGGTATGCGGTCTGGGACCATGATTGCGAGGCGATTGAGTGCTGCACCCCAGTTATGCAAGAGGTTGTATGGCCCGTTGTTTTCCTTAACTCACTTCTCTTTGTGCCCTTTGTGTTCCTTTTTGTGTGCTTTGTGTTTCGTCTTGTTCCCTGCCTTGGTCCATCGTTTCCCTCGTGCGCTTTGTGTTGCGTCTCTTTCCGGCTCAATAGGTGCCGCGCTGAATATACGGCACCTGAGCAAAGAGCCGGCGCTCGGCGCCGCGAGGATCATCTTCGACTCGCGATTGCGCATCGAACAGCATCGTCGATCGTCGCGCGAGATCGTACGGGCGCCATTCCGGAATGCCGGGATGATTCGGATTCCCCGTCCGCGCGAAAGCAATCAACATATCGCTCATCTGATCCGCGGTCTTTTGTGCGGTCACGTTCACGCCGGTGAGCGAGCCGGGTTGAGCGATATTGTCGAACACCAGCGGAATGTCCATCGTGTGCATCGCGCCGTACCGACCTCCTTCGAGCGGGGATCGATAGTTCAGTTGGTACGCATAGGCCGGGGAACCCTGCGCAGCCCGCAGTTCGAGTTCGATTAATGCGCCACGCCATGAACGACCCGCGGTCGTTGCCGCAAAGAACACTTGCGTGGGCGTCATCTGCGGATACCAGCGCCGATACTCGGCAATGACGACATCGGGATCGATATCGGCGAGCAAATCGGCGAGCAATCGATCCGGTAGCGCTTCCCAAGAAAGTGAATGCACGCCCGGCTCGTTGCCGAGAAATGCGCGCGTCTCATCGAGCGTGTTGCCGATGATCATCGGAATGTGAGCGGACTGAGCCGGCGCATCGGGATAAAACGGATGCCGCGGCAATGTGACGAAGTCCTGCACCGGCCCGAAGTACAGCGAGCGGCCCACCATCGTCGCGTCCGCAGCCTTCGTCGCCTCGACGATTTCGTCGGCCGGAATCTCGTTGAGCCTCGCTGCTGCGTTCGGACTGATTTTCAACGCATTGAGGAAAGCGAGCGCCCTTTCGGTCGCACTCCTCGGCCCGGATGCTGTGATCTGCTGACCGCTCATGGTCATCGCGCGGTGAAACAGACCTTTCGCCTGGGGGATCGCCATCAAGGTCGCGATCTTGGCACCGCCTCCTGACTGGCCGAACACGGTGATGCAGTTCGGATCACCGCCGAACGCCTCGGCGTGGTCCCGAATCCAATGCAGCGCCAGGATGAGATCGAGTAACCCCACATTGCCCGACGCCGCATACTCGCGACCGGCAATGCGCGCGAGATACAAGTGGCCGAACGCATTCAGTCGATGATTGACCGTGACGACGACAACGCCGCCACGCGTACATAGCCGTGTTCCATCGTAAATAGGACTGGAACCGGACCCCGAGCTGAATTCGCCGCCATGGAAATAGACGAGCACCGGACGCTTGCGATCGTTGCGCAATGTCGGTGTCCATACATTTAGCCGCAGACAGTCTTCGCTCGTCGCTTCACCGATCGATCGCTGCGGACAGGCCGGCCCGTACGAGTGCGCGTCGCGAATTCCCTTCCATGCCTCGGGCGCGAGTGGCGGAAGAAATCGACGCTTCGATGTGTCCGCGCCGTACGGAACGCCTTTGAAAACGTACACGCCGTTTTCGAGTGCACCGCGAATCTTGCCGAAGCGAGTGGAGACCACAAGGTTGTCGCGGCCCAAGGTTGGCAGTGCAGCGCCCATCGCTAACGACGCTCCGCCGATGAGGAGCGAATGCTTCAGCAGCACACGGCGCGTGACCATCGGTTTGCGACGGCGCTACTTTGCGGCCCGATCCTGACTCAGGATGCCCTGACTCAATAGCCATTCGCGACAGCGATCAATCCAGCGATCGGTCGTGGTTGCGTTGTGCAGACCAAAGCCATGACCACCTGCTGGATACACGATCAACTCGGCAGGTACCTTGTGCTCATTCAGCGCTTCAAAGAAGCGCAAGCTATTCGCGACGGGCACTGTGTCGTCGCTCGCCGCATGCACTAAGAAGGTGGGGGGTGTGCGATCGGTCACTTGGAGTTCGTTGGAAAACTTTCGGATCGAATTCGCAGTTGGTTGATCGCCAAGCAGCATCTGGCGCGAACCTGGGTGAGTGATCTCCGTCATGCTGATGACCGGATAGATCAGCATCAAAAAATCGGGCCGCAGATTCGCACCTGCCCATCGCTTCAACACAGGCTCATTGAAGTGCGTTCCTGCTGTCGATGCGAGGTGGCCGCCTGCCGAGAAACCCATCACACCAACCCGCTTCGGATCGATATTCCATTCGGCAGCATGCTGGCGCACGGTGTGTATAGCCTGTTGCACGTCTTGGAGCGGGCCGAGCGTGCGATCGCGCATGTGTGCGGGATCCGGAGTTCGATACTTCAGCACGAATGCCGCGATTCCCATCGCATTCAGTTGTTCGGCAACTTCATAGCCTTCTTTGACAATCGACACGCCGACATAGCCGCCGCCGGGCAGTACGATGATCGCGGCTTTGTTTGCATCGGGCGCTTTCGGCAGATATCGCGTCATGGTGGGACGCGAAACATACTGCACGAACGGATACTGCTCTTTCGGGTCCCGGATGGATTCGCGATCCGGCGCATCGATCGCGTTGGGGATCTCACCTTCGTACAAAGGCTGCTCGGGTTGAGCTTGGGCGGTAAACGTCGCGAACATGATGGCGAGGGTGGGTAGCGTACGCATCGATAATCTCACAGAGCTTGATAGCGAAGTGCGCGAAAGCATGCCGCACCTTGCCCTGCCGAATAAAGCGCCGGGCGCAGACTCAAGAAATCATAAGCAACATTGTGGTGGTAACCCGATACTTCCATTTGCGTACCGAACTTGGTCCACGTCTTGCCGTCGGCCGAATAGTGAATCGTCACGATATGACGATCGTTGAGGATGCAAAGCCAAAGCCGCCTGGTATTGCCTTTCTCGGGAACACCCGCGCGCCTCTCGAGGCCATAGCGATGCATGATGAGGCCATTCGCATCGAAACCCAGTCCGCAGTAGAGCCGGCGGTTATAGAAGAGCAACAGTCCTGCTTGCGTGTGCGGTTCGATCTCGATTTCAACCGCAACTCGATACGCCTGGTCCGGCACGATGAACGTCAAGGGCGAACAGTCGTGAGGCTGCGTTCCTTTTGCTTCGATCCGCAAGCCCGAGTCGAGATACCGTGCACGATGCATCTCGTTCGCACCGGGATCGTAGAAACTCCACTGCACGCCGAACTTGTTGCTGGTGAAATCATCGCTGAGCGCCATTCCGTTCGTCGGAACGCCATCGGCGTGAAGCTTCGTGACCGGCTTCTTGATCGGATGAGCTAGATCGCCGCCGCGTGCGCGGAACCACCCATCGCTCGTCCACTCGATGGGATCGAGCAACGTTTGTCGCCCCAACGTCCAGAATCCGTTTTCGTAACCGTGGTAAACCATCCACCACGTCGCATCCGGCGCTTCGACCAGCGTTGCATGTCCGCGCGACCACCAACGTTCGCTCGCGGACTGAGTGCGCACGATTGGATTGTGCGGGCAATGCTCCCAAGGTCCGTGGATCGAGGAGGACCGCGCAGCAATGACCATGTGCCCTGTCGGCGGTCCGGCCGTGCCGCCGACAGCCGTCACTAAGTAGAACCACTTGCCGTGGCGCATCACCTTCGGTCCTTCGGGCGCGAAACTCTCGACGACCCAATCCTCTGGGTAGTGCCATGGATCATAGACGTGCTCCACAGGCCCGTCAGTCGCCAGGCCATCCGCTCGCAAGCGAACGCGATCTCCACCGCTCAAAAACAAATATCGACGTCCATCTTCGCCGACGATATGCCCTGGGTCGATGTGATCGGGCAATTTCAAATCGATCGGATCGCTCCATGGGCCGTGGATATCGTCCGCGTAGATCACGTAAATGGAGCGGTAGTCAGCGCGGCGAGCAGGAATGTAGATGTAGTAGCGACCTTGATGCTTGCTCAAGTCGCAGGCCCAAACTGAGCCGATCGGCTGACGTAGCGCCGCTGTGATGGGTTGCCAATTGACGAGGTCGCGCGAGTGCCAAATCACGACGCCGGGATAGGCATCGAAGGACGAAAACGTCATGTAGTAGTCATCGCCGTCCTTGAGGATCGACGGGTCGGCATGATCGCCGGGAACGATCGGATTCAAGAACGTGCCATCGCCGCGATCGGCCTTCCGCTGATCTTCGATACCGCGATCCCATGTCGGCCAATTCGCTTGTTCACACGGCGCTGCATTCGGCGCTGCATTCGCTGCTGTCGCAGCGGTCGCGCCAACAAGTCCGATCAATTCTCGACGCGTGATATCAGTCACAGTGAATCTAAGGTTCGGAATTCAGACGCAACACAAGCGCGGAGATTGCTGCAATGGCAAGAGCATTCGACTCAAATGAATGTTAGAAACGGCGATGCCGGTACGGCTTTGCGAATGCCACGTACAAAGGATCTATTCTCTTCCTTCCGCACCGTGTGAGTCTTTCTCGTGAATCACCAAACAAAGGGGCCCGCATCGTTTTGCACTGACGATGGCACGCGCTTCGTCGGCTCAATGCATCGATAAAAAGTTGGCGCCCAGCCTACGCTTTCGTTCAAATCCGGATCATTGACCGCGTTCCACTCGCCGACCAAATCGACGGCATGCTTGCGTGCGGTGCCGTTGAGATATGTTCCTGCCTCGAAGATCGTCGTGCCCTTGAACACCGCAATCAGCTCATCCGCGGCAACGTTCTTGTCGGTCTTGAAGAAGTTGTTTTCGGCATAGATGGCCGATTCCACCCCGACGCCCCAACTGTACTGGTAACTCGGCGAGTGTTCAGCCTTGTAGTAGTTGTTGTAGATGTGAACCTGCCCGAAGCGCACACGCGGCGCGCGCTGGCCGATTCCGTCGAACAGGTTGTGGTGCAGTGTGATGCGTAGTTTGCCGCGGTCAGCACTCGCACTGTCCGAAGAGCCCACCAGCATCGTCTTGTCATGATTGCGAAAGCGATTCCAGCTCACCGTCACTAGATCGGATGCGTTGGTGATATCGAGCAAGCCGTCGTGAACTTGGTAGAGCACACCGAAATAATGAGGCTGAAGCTCGTCAGCCGTGTCTCGATCTTCGAAGCGATTGTGGTCGATCCATACGTTGTTCGAGTCTCGCAGTGAGATCGCGTCGTACAGTGCGTTCCAAGATCCGTTCTCGCCATCGGTCGGCGACCATTCAGGAAAGCAATCGTAGGTATCTTGGAAGGTCAAGTTGCGGATGATGATGTTGGTGCGGCTGTTCGGCACCTTCGAGGTGCCGCGAATATCGAACCAAGCACCACGAATTCGCGCGTTCTTGCCGATGCCGACCAGTGTGGTGTTCGAGCCGATGCGAATGCGCACCCTTTCTTGCTGCGCCTTTTGCGAAGCCAATCGCGCGGATTCGAGCGGGCCCGATGGATCGTTGCGACCCCAAACAGCCGGATCGTACGTAGCAAGAAACGCTTCGAGCGTGTAGCCGTCGCGATAGTAGTCCTCGCAACGCAAAGGATTGTTCTCGTCATCCACATTGGCGTCGATGGTGCCCCTTACGTAAATGATCTTGGGCTCGTTCGACGGATTGGATGGCGAAGCGGAAGAAGTCACGCCGTCGTTCAGCGCCGCAATCAACTCGGCGCGGTTCGTGACGGTGTAAACCTGCGTTGTCACGGCGAGCGATCCGCCGGTCACGCCCGAACCGCTTGCTGCCCATCCGTCGTTGGCTGGCAATGTTTCGCGACCGAGATCGCGGTGGGGATTGCTGGCGAGTGCGGATGTAGTTGCGAGTGCCGTGCCGATGACAATTGCGAAGCGAACGAACATGCGGTGGTTCCCCCTTGGACAGTCAAAATGTCGCAAGTCACGCGCGATGAGCGGGAATGGAAAGGCTTAAGGTCACATTGTTCTCCGACCGTGACCTATGACCTATGACTTGCGACTCGGCACTCTCCTGCGGAAAAAACGCGCCGGACTCTCATCCGGCGCGTGAGGCGCGATGCGGATCAGGGATTCGCCTCAGAACTTGTAACGTGCACCCAGGAAGAACTGGCGCCCGGTGTGGTGATAGTAGGACGAGCGATCGCCCACCGAATCCACCCACTGATCTTCGAACTCGTCAGTGAGGTTCAAGCCTTCGAGCGTCAGATCGAAGTTCTCCGTGATCGCCCAACGCGACGAGAAGTCGATGTTGAGCGTGTCCGCAGTGCCCTCAACGTCGTTCGCATTGCGACCCGGAACGGTGGTCAGATAGTCGTCGCGATATGCAGCGGATACGCGCGCACTAAACGTCCCGTTATCCCAGTACAGAGTTGCGTTTGCTGAACTCTTCGAGAGTCCCGCCAACGTTTCCTTCGCCGCCACCGCGCCGCTCGTGTCAAGGTATGCAACCTCCGAGTCAACATACGTGTAGTTCAGCTGCACGCCGAAATGACTGAAGAACCCAGGCAGGAAGCTGAAGGGCTGTTGATAGCTCACTTCCAAACCTTTCAACTCGCCGCCCGGTGTGTTGGTCGGTAGGTTGAAGCCCCAACCGTCCAAGCAGGTTGCGACATCGTTCGGATTGTTCGGATCGAAGGTGCTGATGCTGGAATCGCACTGGGCGATCGCCGCGCTGTCAGGCAGGCCGAACGGGTTCTCGGAGAAGGTGCCTGTTGCGCGGATGGTCTGCACGAACGAGCCGATGTCCTTGTAGAACACTGCCAAGGACACCAAGGACTCAGGCGCGAAGTAATACTCAAACGACAGATCGTAGGTGTCCGCTTCGACCGGATCGAGGAATGGATTGCCGGCGTTAACAGTTTTGTTGTTACCCGAGATGCTGAGCGAAGTACCCGGATTGAGAACTCCCAGATTCGCACGCGTCATCGCCTTGGCCGCACCGAAGCGAATCAGGAATTCGTCGGTGATTTCGGCGACTAAGTTCAAAGCCGGCAGCGTGTTGTTGTAATCGTGATCGATCGTCAACAACTCTGCGCCGGTCGGCAATCGGGCCCAGCCCGTGGTCTCTTGGCTCGTTTTCACGTAGCGAACGCCGACATTGCCGCGCAGTGGCACCGAACCGAGATTCGCGTGGAAATCCAACTGGAGGTATGCGCCCGTATCGTCTTCGGTGACCCCGTAGTTGTTGCCGCGATCATTGTCCGTACTGACTCCGTATGCGGCGTAGTTAGTGAGATCGAACAAGTCGATTGCCTTCTTCACGTCCGGAACGACCCATTGATTCGTGTTGCCGGAGGGAAGGTCGAGCCCGGTGTCGTTCAGGTTACGCGCCACGGCATATTGAGAACGAGCAACCGCAATTTGTTGCGCTCCCGCGCTCTCGCTCACGCGTCGCGCGCTGGTCGTTTCGAATTCGTACTTCTTGTATTGGCCGCCGAAACGGAGAGCGAGGTTGTCGGTCGCGTCCCATTTCAGATCGAGCGAGTAGTTATCGAACGTGTTGTCGGCGGTCTGCGGGCGCAAGCGAATCTGCGTGAGCGCCCACGCGTCGGGGTTGTTCACATCCGCATTGCCGTAGTTCAGCACCGGCACACGGGAATCGTTGCGATAGTCGAAAGAGACGCCGTCGACATCGGTGATGTCCCACAGCAGCGTCGTCTGAATCGGATTGTCGTGATTCGACTCTGCGCGGCCCGCCATCGCATTGAGGTGCCAGGTGTCCGAGAAATCGTGCGACAGGCCCAGGGTGTATTGCTTGAACTTCGTTTCGAGTTCGTCGTAGCGCTGCTCCGAACGAATGTCGACGTCGTTGAACAACCCGTAATTCATATTGTGTGTATTGGGGTCGATCTCGACCTGCAATACGTCGACCTGAGAGAGGCTCGAGCTGAAGTTCGGCATCTCGAGGAATTGTTCGGTACGCGTGCTATCCAGGTCCGCGTACAACGCATCCAACGTGAGCAGCGTGGAATCAGCAGGGCGGAATTGCAGCGAGGTCGTGATGCCCAGTCGCTTCTGCGTGTTGCCGTACATGTCGTAACGCGGAATGCGCGGGCGAAATGCTGCGTTCATGTCGGTCAGGGCAGGAGCGGTGCCTTGGTAGCTGGCAAGATTGCCGGCATTCCAGCCGCCGTTCTGCCAACGAACCGCACTGGTGCCGTCGTCGCGGAAGGTCCGATCCGAATAGGCGACCGAAAGCAGTGCGCCGAACTTTCCGTCGGCAAAGGTGTTGCTGATGAGGGCAGTCGCGCGCGGATCGAAATCCTTTTGCAGATCGTTGTAGCCAAGTTGCGCGCCGGTAACGAGCGTGAACCCTTGATAGTCAAAAGGTCGCGCCACGGAAAGATCCACCGTCGCGCCGAGTGAGCCTTCTTCCTGATCTGCAGAGGCGGATTTGGAGACTTTGATGGAGTTGAACAACTCGGACGCGAAGATATTGAAGTCGAATGCGCGACCGCGATTGGTGCCGCCCGCTGCGTCGGTGCCGCCCGTTGTGGTGAGCGCTTCCATTCCGTTGATGCGGACGCGGGTGAATTGCGGACCCAAACCGCGTACGGAAATGTTGCGGCCTTCACCGCCTTGGCGCGAAATCGACACGCCGGGGATGCGCTGAATCGACTCAGCCAGATTCAAATCCGGGAAATCGGCGATGTCCTCCGCGACGATGGAGTCGACCGCACCGACCGACTCGCGCTTAATGTTCAGTGCGCGGTTCAGACTCTCTCGGTACCCGGTCACGACGACCTCTTCCACGCTCTCGCCGCTTGACGCCTGCGTCTGCGCATTTGCCATGCTGACAGCGAGCGGCAGCGAAGCGATGCCGAGAATGGCGCGCACGGTTGTGCGCAAAACAAAACGATTGCGATCTACCAGCATGTCGAATCTCCCCCCTGTTCTTTGCGATCGGTTGCCGCAGCGTCGATTAGCTCTAGACAATCCGATACGCGGCCAATTGACACCGGTGGCAATATCAAAGCACAACTATGACACCGGTAGCAATATCTTCGTCGTTGCGCATGCAACATCTCGCAAGACGCCCTCCTGCTTACGTAAAGGCCCGACATTTTGGGAACGTGCGGGGACGCTATGATCGCTGGGAGTTGGGCGTTGGAAATGGGCGGTTTTGACGATCCCCGATCCACGAACCCCGATCCACGTATTCTTCCTGCTCCCTGTTCACTGTCCCCGTCTTCCTAGTCACCAGTCACAAGTCACTAGTCACTTCCGTATGTACGATTTCCGCCGCTTCTACATCGACGGTGCCTGGGTCAGCCCCGCAGACCGCCGCGAACATCTCGTTATCAATCCCGCGACCGAAGAGCCGAGTGGTCGGATATTGCTCGGCACGGCGGAAGACGCAGACCTCGCTATCAGAGCCGCTCGCGCAGCATTCGATGGGTTTTCCGAGACGACGCGCGAACAACGCATCGCACTGCTCCAGCGGGTGATCGGCGTATTCAAGCGCCGCATCGATGACGTCGCGCGCGCGATCTCGAGTGAAATGGGCGCGCCCAAGAGGTTCGCCTTGGACTCACAAGCGGAGAGTGGGCTCGGACATCTAACCGCGGCACTCGAAGTGCTGAAAACGTTCGAGTTCGAACAACACTTGGGTACGACGTTGTTGCGTCGTGAGCCTGTCGGAGTGTGCGCGCTGATCACGCCCTGGAATTGGCCGATCAATCAGATCACTTGCAAAGTCGCTCCCGCACTCGCCGCAGGCTGCACGATGGTCTTGAAGCCAAGCGAACTCGCGCCGCTGAGTGCACACGTATTCGCAGAGATTCTCCACGAGGCGGGCGTGCCGAAAGGCGTTTTCAACCTCATCGATGGTGATGGACCGACTGTCGGCGAAGCGATGGCTCGGCATCCGGAAGTGGATATGGTTTCGTTCACCGGCTCCACGCGCGCCGGTGCAATCGTTGCGAAAGCCGCAGCAGACACAGTGAAACGCGTCTCCCAGGAACTCGGCGGGAAATCTGCGAACATCATCTTGGAAGACGCCGACTTGAATGCCGCCATCACTAACGGCGTGCGATCGATGATGTCGAACACCGGCCAATCGTGTAATGCGCCATCGCGAATGCTCGTGCCGGAGAAACTGTACACACAGGCAGTAGAAGTGGCGAAACGCGCGGCTTCAGAACCCGTCGTTGGCGATCCGCAATCCGATCGCACGACCATGGGCCCGGTCGCCAACAAGAACCAGTTCGAAAAGATTCAGCGCTTGCTACAGAAAGGAACCGAAGAAGGCGCGGAAGTCGTCGTCGGCGGTCCTGGCAGACCTGAAGGAATCGCGCGCGGGTATTTCGTGAAGCCAACGATCTTCGCGAATGTGAACAATGAGATGACCATCGCTCGCGAAGAAATCTTCGGCCCCGTGTTGGTGATGATTCCGTATCGCACCGAGGAGGAAGCGATCCGCATCGCAAACGACACGGTGTACGGATTGTCGGGTTACGTCTATTCCGGTGACCTCGAACATGCACGCCGCGTTGCACGCCGATTACGAACCGGCATGGTCCATCTGAATGGCGCATCGACCGACGTGAATGCACCTTTCGGCGGCTACAAACAGTCCGGCAATGGCCGCGAATGGGGCCGCGCTGGTCTGGAAGAGTTCTTGGAAGTGAAGGCTGTGATGGGATGGGAGGCCGGTAACGGGAAACGTTAAACGGGAATTGTCAGCGAGGGGAGAATTCGGGGTTCGGGGTTCGGG
>JAEWBG010000097.1 GCA_023391335.1 Pseudomonadota bacterium
TGTGGGGTCAGGATGAGTTCGCCGGGCGTGATTACTCCCACCGCAAGCAATGGGTCATCGATCGAATAGCGGAGTTATCGAGCATCTTTGCCATCGAGATCTGCGCCTACGCGGTGATGTCCAACCACTACCACCTGGTCCTCTATGTCGATCGCGAGAAAGCCAAAGCCTGGACGGCAGAGGAAGTCATTCATCGATGGAGCCAACTGCACCTGCAACCGCATCTGATTCAGCGTTACTTGTCCCCCGACGTGTCGCCCGCCGAGCGGGAGGCCGCCGAGACGCTCATCGCCACCTGGCGTGAACGTCTGTTCGACATCAGCTGGTTCATGCGCCATCTGAATGAATATTTAGCTCGGCGCGCCAATGCCGAGGACGACTGCACCGGCCGCTTCTGGGAAGGACGATTCAAATCCCAGGCACTGTTGGATGACGCAGGCATCCTCACGGCCATGGCTTACGTGGATCTCAATCCGATCCGAGCTGGCATTGCCAAGACACCTGAAGACTCTGACTTCACCTCCATCTATCAGCGCATCCGCCAAAGCACTGTCACAACCCCACCGAAACCGACCGATGAACGTCGCATACGCCTGCGCCGATTCGCTGACCAAAGCCACAGCAAGAAGGCCACCATTCCCTACACCTCTTTGGATTATCTGCAGCTCGTGGATTGGAGCGGCCGCTCCATTCGGGAAGGCAAGCGCGGACACATCGATGCCACCCTCCCGCCGATCCTTTCACGCCTGAGCATCGACCCCGAGATCTGGCAGCTCGCGATGGCTCGCAAGGGCACCGTCCTGGGTCGAGCGATGGGCAAGCTCGATGTCATGCGACTACATGCCGCGACCCTCGGTCAGGCGTGGGTAAGAGGACTGAATCGCTCCGAGCGCATGTACGCGCGCTGACCCAGACGCTGTTCGTCCTAAACGTGAGCAGCGCCGCTGCGGCGTAGGCCGTTCGCAGAGGAAAAGCCAACCGGTCCGTGTGCAGATTGCTATCGCGTTCCTATCCGGGAGCACCGATCCTGCGGCTCAACCCGTTCACCTCAAACGGGCCGCGATATCGTCGGCACTGCCAATTGATGGGTGTCCAATTACGGAGTGCAATGGGTGTCCAATTACGAAGTGGTGGTGAATCGTTGGGTGTCCAATCATGGCGTCGGTCGAGCGATGGGCAAGCTCGATGTCATGCGACTACATGCCGCGACCCTAGGTCAGGCGTGGGTAAGAGGACTGAATCGCTCCGAGCGCATGTACGCGCGCTGACAAAACGCTGTTCGTCCTAAAAAGTGATCAGTGCCGCTGCGGCGTAAGCCGTTCGCAGAGGAAAGGCCCACCGGTCCGTGTACAGATTGCTATCGCGTTCCTATCCGGGAGCACCGATCCTGCGTCTCAACCCGTTCACCTCAAACGGGGCGCGATATCGTCGGCACTGCCAATTGATGGGTGTCCAATTCCGGAGTGGGCAATTACGGAGTGGTGAATTGTTGGGTGTCCAATCATGGAAAGGTCCGTTGATAACACATCCGCTAAGAGCGGCGAGCGAGGGGGGCGGCGGACTGTAGGACCTTGCGCGCATAATTCGCGCTAGAGGGCGAGGGTCAGGCGGTGGCTTTATCGATGTATTTGGAGATGGTCGGATAGTCTGCTTTTGAAGCCGGAGTTAGTGCGCGATGACTGATCTAGTCGCCTATGTGCAAAAGAATCACATAGAAGTGGTCAATCTAAAGGACGGCAATAGTGCCCGGGGCGAGGCGTCGTTCACGACCACGCGGCTGCTAGTGGGTCAATTCAAACCCGCGGAGGAACTCCTCACCAATCTATTGGCGGACGTGAAATCGAAAGGCTTCTTCGCGCCGATGCCGCGCCTTCTGATTCAGCCGCTCGAAATGGTCGAGGGCGGACTGTCGGAAGTGGAAGAGAGAGTGTTCTTTGAGCTCGGAACAAGTGCAGGTGCGCGCCACGTCAAAGTACACGTCGGCGCGAAGCTAAGTCTGCAGGCGGCTATTGAGGTGTTGAATGCGCCAGCATAGCTTCCTATGAAAGCATTTCTCCTATTCGCGCTCATCGGGTGCGCTGTGGACTGCGCATCTGCAGATGGAGCAAGCGAAGCGAACCGTCTCGCGCTCAACGGGACAAATGGGAAAAGCTTTGGAGAATTGAAAAGCGCATCACGCCTTGAAGGAGCAGTTCCCTCAGTGCAGTCCGGGTTCGGAAGAAGATGAAGGGGATAAGACATGACGCGCCTCTGGACAATCATCGGTGTCGCCGACGTCGCGCGAAGTTTGAAGTGGTATCAGTCGCTGCTTGGGCGACCGCACGTGCCTCCTGCCCACGACTACTTCGGGCAACTCACCGACGATGACGGATCGGTATTGCTGTGTCTTCACCAATGGGGCGAGCATGAACACCCGACGTTGGCGACGCCAGATCGGGCTGAGCCGGGTAATGGCCTGCTCTTGTTCTTTCGCGTCGACGACTTCGATGCAGCTCTGACTCGGGCGCGTTCATTGGTAGCGCGCTTGGAAGAAGAGCCGAACGTCAGCCCGAATACGCATACGCGAGAATTCGCACTGCGCGATCCGGATGGCTATTACGTGATGGTGAGTGCGCTGACCGAATGTTGAATCGGCCCCGCAATCGAACAATTGCTATCGCAGCAGCGCCGCACTCACGATCGTAAGCATCAGTTCGACGCTTGCATGAGCCGACCAATGACCGTGTGCGACGGTGTGATCGCTAAATCTAGCGGCGTTACGAGCTTCGGGTTTGGATTTGGGATCGGCGTTCCGGGCCGACCCTCTTCTGAAGCTTCGTGAAGCAATGCGCCATTGTCATTTGCAGTTGTGGACGGATCGAGTCCCAACACGGCGCGTGCAGCGCGAGTGCTCTCTGCCAAATCTTGGTCCGAGACTGCCGCAGGTCCTGTGGCCATCAACGCCGCGGGTTTCGCTTGAATTTGTGCAGCGGTTGCAGCAAGAGCAGTTTTGCGCGTTGGATGCAGCAGCGGCCACACTTCATCCCACAATGCTTTCCAATCGACATGCGGAAACGGCTCATGCGTCGGATCTGCAAGCACGACGACGGGCGCCAGCCTCGCGAACGGTGTCACGGTGCATTCGGCGAGCGATCGATAAACGACTTCGCTGCAAACCATGTGCGACGGATTGTTTTTGACGAGATGGTCGAGTGCTTCGCGCACGACGATTCTCGCCAGCCAATGCTCCGGCCATTTCTGCCGCACGGCAACCAGTACACCCAATGTCGCAAGGCTGTCGAGCGGATACGGAATGCCGAGCAGCGAGATTGCATGTGCGAGCACGGCGGCACGATCGGCCTCGTTGAAGCCGCTGCCGTCTTTCGCAAGCGGACGAAAGGCATCGATAAAGAAATATTCGTTAGTGTCCGCAAGTCGCGTTGCAATCGAGTATCGACGCACGCCAGAAGCCGCTGCCTCGATGAGATTGCCATCATCGGCAACGATTGCCGCATGACTGTAAATCGAGTCGCCGCACCACGCGATCAGCTTGGACAGTTCGCCGTGCCCAAGCATCAGCAGTACATCGCCGGGCAACAGTGCTTCGGCAGCTTCAGGATTCGTGTTCATCGTATTCATGCGTAGGCAGGTCCTTTGAGGTCGTCTGGAGCAGCGGTCACACGATCGCGCCCGGCATTCTTGCTGGCATAGAGCGCAGCGTCCGCGCGTTCGATCAGATCCTGGGCGGTTTCGTTGGGCCGCAGTTCCGCGACGCCTATGCTGAGCGAACAATCGATGCTCAATCCGCTCACCGCCATGGGCCGGGCGGCAATGTTTTCGCGAATCGCATTGGCCAGTGCCATCGCGGTAGCAAGCGGAGTGTCCGGCATCAGTACCAGCAGCTCATCGCCTCCGTAACGACCGAGCAAATCTCGATGCCGTGTGCGACTTCTTACCCTCTGGCACATGATGCGCAAGCACTGATCGCCGACCGAATGCCCATGCGTGTCGTTGATCTGCTTGAAGCGATCAAGGTCGACGAAGGCAATGCTGAGAGGTCGATTCGCGGCATGAGCGCGTTGCACTTCGAGGTGGAGACACTCTTCGATTCCGCGCCGCGAATAGCAGCCGGTGAGCGCGTCTTGCGCAGCCAACTGCGTCGCACGATCGCGATCGCGCCGAAGCCGCAGCATGTGTTGTGCCAGGCCTACGATGAGCAGCAGCCCCGCAAAGGCGAAGCTTGCCGGAAACAATCGTGCGAGCCAGTGCGGCCCGGTGACCACGCCCATGATTTCCAACGCACGCATGAACGTCGCGAAGATGATCGGGGTCCAGGAAAGCAGCAGGAAATACGCATCGCGCTGGCGTGCAAATGCGGCTCGCACGGCGGAGCTCAGCAGTGTCAGCGTTGAAATGAGTAGCAACACATTGCCGATCAGCACGGGCCATGGCGAGCGCGTCACCAGCATGACCAATGCAATCGCACCCATTCCAATCGACCAACCGAGCAGTAGCTTGTCCATGAACGGCTGGCGCGGCTTCATTTCCAAATAGGAACGATGAAAGGTGTTGGTGAAGATCACACCCAAAGCTGCTGCGACTCGCGATGCTCTTGGGTCTGTTGCCAAATGGCTCAACAGCGGCACGTCGCGAAATTCTCCGCCGAGGCAGCCGAGGTAAATGATCTGGGCCAAGACGGCCGCCGAGAAGTAAAGAAAGCTGCGCTCGCCAACACCGGCCCAAAAGCCCAGCGCTAGAGCGCCGATCACCACCAAGGTTGTCAGCACCATGCTGCGAAAGGCGGTGTACTCCAGATCGACTCGGTGCACAGCATCGCGCGACTCGATCGACACTGGCATCGGTACGGTGGCGGGTGTCTCGACGCGAAGATAAATCGGGTCGCCCGGCTTCAATCCCTGTGGCACGCCAATGACGATGGCGCGCACGGAGTAGCGATGATCGGCGTGTTCACCATAGATCGAACGCTTGACCGGTGCAGACGCGCCGGGAGTCCACGCTTCGACCTCCGCCAAATAAGGCGAGGACAGCACGAGTTGCGGTTCGCTCTGCGCTGCAAGCTCAGTCGTAGCAGTGATGCGAAACCAGGTCGGCACGCCAGAGCGCGGGAATATGACTGGGCCTTCAGCCACTCGCGTGAACTGATCGTCCAGTGCTCCGGAGACGATCGATTTCGTATCCGCTGAGCCTGCGAGGCGACTAACCGTCACATCCTCTGCGGCGACTGTGCCTGCCCACAGGAGCACCGCGATGGTGAGCCAACTCAAAAACGTCCCTGAGATCCCCATGCAGGAATGGTATCAGGCGCAGTATGCAATCGTTCAGTGAAGCATTTCGCAGTGGAGGCATTCTCGAACTTCATGCCCACCGATAGAGGCATCGATCAGAATCCCGGCCACTGATCTGATGGGACTGGAGCCGCGGCGTTCGTACCATTGTCGGCGACATCGAGACCACTAAGGTCCGATGCGCTTTTGTGCATTACTTCCCGCTTGCATTGTGATCTGTGTGTGGGTTCTTCTTCGCCTCCATTTGTCGGAGTAATAAAAGAATCCGGGGGACGCATGAATAAGTCTTTGCTCGCGTGCGCGATGGGTATTCTCGGCGTGGCCAGCCTGGCTGACGCGCAAGTTCAGACCGAAGTGCCTCCGGTGGTCGAAGGCGCGAAGCCGGTCGGTGTCGAGCACATCAAGATTCATGGGGTGGCGCTCGAGGGCAATCTGGAAGGCGATGCAGTCGATCGCGACGTGCTGGTCTTCCTGCCGCCGAGCTATGCGAAAGACAAGCAACGTCACTACCCCGTTGTGTACGCATTGCACGGTTACTCCATTGGCGCTGAGCAGTGGAGCAAAGAGATTCATGTGCCGCAGACGATCGAAGGTGCATTCGCTCTCGGTGCGAAGGAAATGATCGTCGTGCTGCCGGATTCCAAGACGCTCCACAACGGCTCGATGTATTCGAGTTCCGTGACCACCGGGGACTTCGAAAATTTCATCGCGCATGATGTCGTCAGCTACATCGATGCGCACTATCGAACACTGCCGAAACGCGAAAGCCGCGGACTCGTCGGTCACTCGATGGGCGGCTACGGCGCGACGCGCATTGGGATGAAACGCGCGGACGTGTTTGGCAGCTTATACATCATGAGCCCGTGTTGCTTATCGCCTCGTCCTGCTCCGAGCGGCGATCTGGCGAAGAGCCTCGAGGATGTCAAAACTCGTGAAGATGCAGAGAAGCTGCCGTTCTTCGCGCGCGCAACGTTTGCGTCGGCGGCCGCGTGGTCGCCCAATCCGAATAAGCCGCCGCTGTTCGTAGATCTGCCCGTGAAGAACGGCGAGCCGCAGCCGGACGTACTTGCGAAGTGGACCGCCAATTCGCCGCTGGCATTTATCGATCAGTACATCGGCAACTTGCGCCGCTACAAAGCGATTTCGATCGACGTCGGCGATCAAGACGGATTGCGCGTGGACACAGCGACGCTGCACGGTGTACTCGATGAGTACAAAATCAAGAACAGCTTCGAACAATACTCGGGCACACACACGAGTGCCGTGGCGGTTCGCTTTCAGAATTACGTGATGAAGTTCTTCAGCGAGAATTTGTGTTTTGAGAAGAAATGTAACTAATCACTAGTGACTACTGACTGGGGACTAGGGATTGGAAGAAGGGGAACGGAAGGCGTGAGGCGTGAAACGTGAAGCGTGAAGCAGAAACTGTGCCGCCAGCCGTCAACAGGGAACGGGGAACAGGGAACAGGGAATGGGAAACAGGAAACGGCCGCTCTCGGCAATCCGTGCCTTCGCGGCATTGGCACATCCATGTGCGGCCGCCGCTCTCGACGTCCCTGTCTTCGCGGCATTGGCACATCCATGTGCGGCAGGCAGAACACCTCCCCCTTTGCGGGGGAGGTCGCGCGAAGCGCGGGAG
>JAEWBG010000114.1 GCA_023391335.1 Pseudomonadota bacterium
CCATTTGCACCACAGGTCTTGATGCTCCTGCGCGCTCAACTTACGCCATGCTCTTCTGCTCATGCTTCACCCTCCAGCTCTATCGCTTAAGATGGGTGTTGCACTGACCCCTTTAAACCGCCGTTGCTCCTGGTCTTATCTGTATCCCTTCGCCTGCAGCGAAAACAAATGAGCATAGTGGCCATTCAATTCGACAAGCTCGTCATGGTTGCCGCGCTCGATGATGCGGCCATCTTGAAGGACCACGATTTGATCGGCCATGCGCACGGTGGAGAACCGGTGCGAGATGAGGATCGCGATCTTGCCTTTGGTCAACGCGCGGAAGTGTTCGAACACAGTCGCTTCGGCGCCCGCATCCATTGCCGACGTGGGTTCATCGAGCACCAGAATGTCCGCGCGTGTGCGCATGAACGCGCGCGACAGCGCGATCTTCTGCCACTGCCCGCCCGAGAGTTCGCGGCCATCGTTGAACCATTTGCCCAGTGGCGTTCGATAGTGCTGCGGCAGTGATTCGACGATCGGTGCGGCCATGCCTTTCTCGGCGGCATCTCGCCAGCGCGGTTCATCCTCGAAGTGACGCACGTCACCTGCGCCGATGTTCTCGCCCAGCATCAATTGATAGCGAGTGAAGTCCTGGAAGATCACGCCAATGCGATCGCGCAGATGCACTTCATCCCATTCCTGCAAGTCGCGACCTTCGAGCAAGATGCGGCCCGACGTCGGGGCGTACAAGCGCGTGAGCAACTTGATGAGCGTCGTTTTACCGGAACCGTTCTCGCCGACCAGCGCAAGCGACTCGCCCGGTTTGATGTGTAGATTGACGTCGGTGAGCGAGGGTTGCTCCGCACCGGGATAACTGAAACTCACGTGCTCGAAGCGAATACCGTCGTCCGGCTTCGGTCCATGCAGCGCGGCGCCTTTGACGCCTTCGACCGGCGTTTCCAGATATTCGTAGAGCGTCGAGAGATACAGGTTGTCTTCGTACATGCCGCCGATCGCGGAGAGAATCGCCGAGACAGCCGACTGGCCCTGCCGAAACAGCATCAAGTACATCGTCATCTGACCGATGGTGATGCGTGTGGCGATGGCTGAGAGTGCGATCCATGCGTACGCGCCGTACAGCGTTGCCGTGCCGATCAAGCCCAAGAAAAATCCCCAGGTATCGCGACGTATCGTGAGATCGCGATCTTCCTTGTAGAGTTTCTGGAAGATGTCGCGGTAGCGTTGCAGGAACAGCGGGCCCAGGCCAAACAGCTTTACTTCTTTGACGTGATCTTCTCGTGCGAGCACGGTTTCCAAGTAGAGCTGCATACGGGTTTCGGGCGAACGCCACAAAAACAATCGGAACGCATCGCCCGAGAACTTCGCCTCCGCGAGGAAGGCAGGCAGACCAGCCACGATCAGCAACACCACAGCCCATGGCGAGAAGTGAATCAAGAGCGTCGCAAAACTGATCAGCGAGACTGCGTTCTGCGCGAGCCCGAACGTTCGCATCACCAGCGACAACGGCCGGCTCGATGCCTCGCGTCGTGCGCGCGTGAGCTTGTCGTAGAAATCGGAGTTCTCGAAGTGCGCGAGATCGAGCGTCAGCGCCTTCTCGAGAATCATCACGTTGACGCGTTGGCCGAGTTGCGCTCGCAACAAAGACTGGCACAACGAAATGCCGCGCTGTGCGCCGGCAATCGCAGCCACGAGCACGCCTTCAGCAATGACCATTAACAACGCGTGCTGTGTCAGCACCGCTCGAGTGGGAGCGTCGGCACGAACTGCCGCGACGACCGCATCGACAATGAGCGATCCAACATAAGCGACCGCCGTGGGCAATGCGCCGGCGATGATCGTCAGAATTGCGAAACCGATGGTGAGGGTTCTACTCGTGGTCCAGACGAGTTCGACTGCGCGGCGGCTATAAGCGAATACGCCGCTGAAGCCTTGAGCGAGGTTCGGTTTTGACGTGATCGTGCGGCGATGTGGATTCAATGGAGAAAACCTGAAGGGAAAGCCTGAGTGTTGGGGTCAGGGAAAGCTTCTGCAATGGTTAAGCCTTCGCGTATTGCAACCAATAGGTGCGAGGCCGACAATCCTTAAACATGTCCATGCGGGAGGAATGCCGCATATGAGCGATTCCAAAGGCAAGGGGCCGCAGCATCCGGCCGAACAAGCCGACCCTTCCGATAAGAAGCGGACCGGACGCGTCGGATTCGACGAGCGTGGCAATTCCGTCTGGGAATGGCAGCTCGAAACGGGCGTGTACAGCCGCGACGTCAACACGCAGAAGCTGAAGAAACTCGATCTCGACGAACTTTCGATCGCGGACACCGGCATCAATAAAAAGCCCGGTGGCATCGCCGATCCCGCCAAACCGACAGCGCCTGGCAGCGGATTCAATCCATATAACAACTCGCCTCAAGTCGGCGGCGGTAGCAGTCCGTACGATACTGCTCGCGCACTCGGCGATAAGTTATCAGGCAAGCAGCCTCCACCCAAGGCTCGCACACCCGAAGACATGCGCAAGTTGAACGAATGGATCAAAGCGAAGAAGCGCATGGAAGAGGAAGGGAAGAAGTAGGTGGAGAAGAGGGCAGCCGATCGTCGCTTGCGACTCTCGGCAGGCGAGCCTAACGGCAAGCAAGCCGTTGGCAGGCGAGCGCTTCGCGCAGGCCAGAGAAAGACAGAGAGAGAAGAGGGCAGCCGATCGTCGCTTGCGACTCTCGGCAGGCAAGCCT
>JAEWBG010000002.1 GCA_023391335.1 Pseudomonadota bacterium
CGCATACGCCTGCGCCGATTCGCTGACCAAAGCCACAGCAAGAAGGCCGCCATTCCGTATACCTCCCTGGATTATCTGCAGCTCGTGGATTGGAGCGGCCGCTCCATTCGGGAGGGCAAGCGCGGACACATCGATGCCAAGCTCCCGCCGATTCTTTCCCGCCTGAGCATCGATCCTGAAATCTGGCAACTCGCGATGGCTCGCAAGGGCACTGTTCTGGGCCGAGCGATGGGCAAGCTCGATGTGATGCGACTACATGCCGCCACCCTAGGTCAGGCGTGGGTCCGAGGACTGAATCGCTCCGAGCGCATGTACGCCCGCTGATCCAGACGCTGTTCTTTCTATGTGACCAGCGCCACCCCGAGGCGCAATGACCCTCCACTGCGGGAAGTGGTCTGCAGAACGTCAGCGCCAGTCAAAAGGTGTACCGCTATTTTTCGCCCCTCCTTGAAGCCCTATTCAGCCTCTGAATTGCTGGTCAGCGCAGAGGCACGCAATATGATTTTCGTCCATGTGATTGGTGGATGTCCGGAGATGAAGCGAAGCTAATGAGGTCGCTCTAGGCCAGGCAATACGTGGGTGTCCACGGAAGAAGGACCTTGGGTGTCCAGAGCTGAAGGAGCCGGTGTCCACCTGGGCGTCCAAAGCAAGAAGGCGGCGTCTAGGCAGGCAATACGTGGGTGTCCAAGGAAGGAGGACCTTGGGTGTCCAGAGCCAAAGGAGCCCTGCTCCTGCGTTTCCAGTGTTTCCGCCATCCATGGCGGAAACACGTCGTCTCTCGATGCGTTCGTCGCGCATGGCTGTTGGGGACAGGATGAATTCGCAGGCCGCGATTACTCTCACCGAAAGCAATGGGTCATCGACCGAACAGCCAAAGGAGCCCTCCGAGCTTCCTGTTAATGTAAGCGTCGATTGGCAGTGCGCGAGCGTTAAAGGAGGGTTGAGGTCGCGCGTTGCGACGAAGCAGAGGCGTGAGCAAGGAGTTTTAGGGCACTACGCGTCTTTCGCTGTGCTCGGGCCCCATTGCCCGTGCACAGGGCCACGTTGTCGGAGCAAGGAACCGACGACCAGCGCCACACAAAGAAGCACCGCGAGCCAATTTCCCACCCGTGCATATGGCGTGAGTCCGATCCTCGGCTGGACCGTTGCGGTGAGTACGGACGGCTTGAATCGCGGGAGCGTTTTCTGAATGTGCCCTTGGCTGTCGATGACGGCAGAAATGCCGTCATTGGCCGCGCGTAAGAGAACGCGGCCAGCCTCTAACGCTCGCATGCGGCTGATTTGCAGATGCTGATGAGCGGCGGTGGATTCGCCGAACCAAGCATCATTGGTCACGTTGACCAGCAAAGTGGCAGTCCGCAGCGCGGGGAGTTGATCCGACGCGTAGGCATCTTCGTAGCAGATGCTGGGAGAGATCTTCTGCCCCGCTAATTCCAACGGCGTTTGATTCGGGCCGCCAGGTTCGAACCCGCTGTACGGCAAATCCAACCCTTTGAGCCAATCGCGAATGAATTTGGGAACCGGAAACGATTCACTCAGCGGCACGAGACGACGCTTTGCATACCACTGCGGACGATCGCTCAGACCGAGCACCGCGTTGTAGTAGATGTCGGTGTTCAGATCGTGTCGCAACTGGCCCAACAGTAAATCGCTGCCGCTGTTGCGAGCTTCGTTCCAACGCTGCTCTAGATAAGTGCCCAAATATTCTTGGGGAGCGGCAAGCGCGGATTCCGGCCAAATAATGAGCTGCTTTCCCAAATACGGCTGTGTGAGATCGCGATACAGCTGCAGCGTCGCTTCGTACTGCTTTTGATCCCATTTCATCTCCTGAGGGACCGCGCCTTGCACAATTGCGGTCGTGATTGGTGCGTCAACCGGTCGCGTCCAGTCGCGATGCCATAGCAATGCGGCCGCAATCCAGATGAGCGCAAAAAGTCCGCCAGCACCGACGCGCTGCATCTTGCTCGATTTAAAGCTCGCGGCGATCGCACCGGCGCACAACGTCACGATGAGACTGACGAAGTACACGCCGCCAATCGGGGCGTATCCAGCCAGCGGCGTATCGATGGGCGTGTAGCCAAGCGCGAGCCAAGGAAAGCCGCTCAAGAACCAGCCGCGAAACCATTCGAGCAGCACGTACGCTGCCGGCAGGAGCAACAACACAAACCAGAAGGTGCTCTGCCCAACGCTAGGCCGGCAAAATCGTGCAAGCAGGTAGCCGAGTAGTGCTGTGTACCCACCCATGATCGCGACCAATCCAACCATCGCAATCAGCGTGAGCGCAATCGGTGCGTGACCGATCTCGTAGATGCTGTGATAGAGCCAGTACGTGCCCGCGAGGTAGTTGCCTGCGGTGAAAAGGAAACCAATCTTCGCCGCGCGCTTGGGCGAAGCATCTTCCCACATCAAGAATAGATAGGCCGGACACAAAATCCCCAGCGGCCACCACTCGAACGGCGCAAACGCCAGCGCGAGCGCAGCGCCAACCGGTAACGAAAGCCAGAGCGCTGTTTTGGTACTTAGGAAATGAGGCACGTTAGACGAGAAAGATAATTTGCCGCAGAGAACGCAAAAAAAGAATGAGTACGAAAAAAGGGTCAGATCAAATGCGCATTTTTTAAGTTGGCTCGGACGTGGGTGACCTTGAATATTGGGAGTTTGCGCTGCACGCCGACGATACAGTGCGTTGCCGATTCTAGACGATGGCGCGCAAACGTATTTATCTCACTCTTTTCTGCGTTCTCTGCGGCCAACTATTCTTCTTCCCTCGGCACGATATCCGTCGGCGTGATCACGCGAAGAATATCTAGGCGTCGGCGATCGGCCCGCATGACTTTGAATTCCAATCCGCTCATGACGAACGTTTCGCCGCGGCGAGGTAGGCGCCCGAGGAAATTGATCGCAAGACCGCCGATGGTGTCGAACTCCTCGTCGCTAAATTCGGTGCCAAAGAAAGAATTGAACTCATCGATGCGCGTTTGCGCCTTCACGGTGAACTGACGCTCGCCTTCCCGGCGAATGTCCAAATCCTCATCGGTATCGTATTCGTCGCCGATGTCGCCCACGATTTGTTCGAGCACGTCTTCGATCGTGACAAGACCAGACACGCCGCCGTACTCATCCACGACGATTGCCATGTGATGATGGCTCGCACGAAATTCCTTCAGCAGCACATTCAGGCGCTTGCTCTCAGGAATGAACACCACCGGACGCAAGCATTCCTTGATGTCGAAATCGTCTTTACCGCCCTCGGAAAAGTAACGCAGTAAATCCTTCGCGAGCAGGATGCCGACGATTTGGTCGCGATCCTCGCCAATGACAGGAAAGCGCGAGTGACCGGATTCGATCACGACCGGCAGAATTTCTTCCGGCGGCGCATCGCGATCGATGATCACCATCTGCGAGCGCGCAACCATGATGTCTCGCACCTGCAATTCAACGACGCGTAACACGCCTTCGAGCATCTCGAACGCATCGTGATTGATGATGCCGCGCTCGCGCGCGTGGGCGAGCACCTCATTCAGATCTTCGAGATCGCGCGGCTCGCCGCTCAGGGTCTCCGTGATGCGACGTAGCCAGCGACTCGTCGAACTGGATTCTTCAGACATAAGGGTTGGGATAACCGAATTGCGCAAGGATGGATATTTCGCAACGTTCCATACGTTCGGCATCGCGATCGTTCTCGTGATCGTAGCCGAGAAGGTGAAGAATGCCGTGAACGACCATGTGCGCCCAATGCGCCTGCAACACCTTGCCCTGCTCCCGCGCCTCACGCGCCACGACGGGCGCGCAGATCGCGAGGTCGCCGAGCGACAACGGCTCATCAGCCAAGCCTGCTGGCAGGCCCGCGCTCAGGATCTCACTGGGAAATGACAACACGTTGGTGGGTTTGTCTTTGCCTCTCCAGAGGCGATTTAGCTTACGACTTTCTGCGCTCCCGACAACTCGCACGCTGACATCCCACCCGGAGGGAGCCGCTTTCGGCGTCGCTGCCGCGGCAACTGCTGCATTTGCCCAACGCTTAAGAGAGCTCGATTGCGGCACGCCGCGACGCCCTGTTGCGAATTGGACGCTCACTTGCACCGTTTCGTGAGAAATCTGAGAACGTGCTGCTGAGCGGCGGCGCGCAGAGGCCGGCCGCGCACGCGAGGCCAGTGCGCTCACTCGGTACGATCCTCGCCTGCGTTGCGCTGATTGCGTGGATCGGCATCCCGGCTGCGAGCCTCGCCCTTCTCGTACGCCTCGACGATGCGCTGCACGAGAGGATGCCGCACCACATCTTTCGAACTGAAAAACGTGAACGCGACGCTTTCTACGCCCTGAAGAACCTTCATGACGTGTTTGAGACCGGAGGTCTGCTGGCGCGGCAAATCGGTCTGGGTGATATCGCCAGTCACGACCGCTTTGGAGCCGAACCCAATCCGCGTCAAGAACATCTTCATCTGTTCCACCGAGGTGTTCTGACCTTCGTCCAAGATGATGAAGGAATCGTTTAGGGAACGCCCGCGCATGAACGCAAGCGGCGCGATTTCGATCACCTGGCGCTCGATCGCGCGTGCGACTCGATCGAACCCCATCATGTCGTACAAAGCGTCGTACATCGGCCGCAAATACGGATCTACTTTTTGCCCGATATCGCCGGGCAAGAAACCCAGCCGCTCGCCCGCTTCCACGGCAGGACGGACCAACACGATGCGGCGCACACGATCGGTCTGCAACGCCTCGACCGCGCACGCGACCGCTAAGTACGTTTTACCGGTTCCCGCGGGACCGATACCGAACGTCAAATCGTGGGTACGAATGTTCTGCAGATACTGACGCTGATTCGGGCCACGCCCGCGAATTCCACCGCGTTGCGTATGAATCGTGACTTCATCGGCTGAGCGCGCAACCACGCTCGGAGCTGTTTCCATTCGGGCTTCTTGCACCACCAGGTGCACTCGATCGGGAGTGAGCGATTCGACGGCGGATAACTCGAAGAGCCGCCGCAGGATGTGTTCGGCAGTCACGGTCGCTTCAGGCGAACCGGATATTTCGACCCAGCCGCCACGACGCCGTACTTGGACGTTCAGACGATCTTCGACATGCCGGAGATTTTCGTCCATGGGCCCGACGAAATTCGCGAGCCGGTTATTGTCCACCGCTTCGAACGCGAGATCTCGAGTTGCTAGCGGTGCATTCATTTCTGAGGCCCCGGACCAAAGATCCCCACCGGGAATACGGGGGACAGAAGGAAAATGAGCGAGCCGTTCATTAGCTCCAACACGTTGGGTTAAGCGAGGGCGCTGCGGATATCGCGATCCGGCCCTGTGTTCCCAGTTTGCCCCGTGGAATCCCGATTTTCCTGAACCAGTCTTCCACGCAATGAGTTCGGCAGAGCTTCGGTGATCACCACGTCTGCAAACCGATTGATCAACGTTTGCGGTCCATCGAAGTTCACCCAGCGCATGTTTTCCGTGCGGCCTGCGAGTTGTCGGTGATCTTTGCGCGAAGGCCGCTCGACCAGGACGCGCTGCACAGTGCCGACCATCTTTTGGCTAATCGCTATCGCTTGTTGATTGATGCGCGCTTGCAGAATTGCAAGGCGTTGCTGCTTCTCGTCGTACGTCACGTCGTCCGGCAACGAGGCTGCAGGCGTTCCAGGGCGTCGGCTGTAGATGAAGCTAAAGGACTGATCGAAGCCGACATCGGCGATCAAATTCAGGGTCGCTTCGAAGTCCTTCTCCGTCTCGCCGGGAAATCCGACGATGAAGTCGGACGAGATACTGATATCAGGTCGCACCGCGCGCAGCTTGCGAATCTTTTGCTTGTACTCGAGCGAGGTGTACCCCCGCTTCATGGCCGCGAGAATCCGATCCGAACCTGCTTGCACCGGCAAATGCAGATAGTTGGCGAGTTTGGGCACGTCGCGATAGGCCTCGATCAGCGAGTCCTTGAACTCCACCGGATGCGATGTCGTGAAGCGAATACGTTCGATACCGTTCACTTCGGCGACGGCGTAAATCAATGTACCGAGATCGCAGTGCGTGCCATCGTCCATCACGCCGTCGTATGCGTTGACGTTCTGGCCGAGCAGGTTGATTTCTTTGACGCCCTGGTCGGCGAGTGCACGGATTTCATCCATCACCGATTCAAACGGACGACTCACTTCGTCGCCACGGGTGTACGGCACCACACAGAACGTGCAGTACTTGCTGCAGCCTTCCATGATCGAGACGAACGCAGTCGCGCCGTCCGCGCGCGGCGCCGGAAGCGCATCGAATTTTTCGATTTCAGGGAAGCTGATATCGACCACCGAGCGACCCGTCTGCTGCAACTCGCGAATCATTTCTGGGAGGCGATGTAGTGTCTGCGGCCCGAACACCAGATCGACGTAAGGAGCACGTTGCGTGATCCCCTCGCCTTCTTGGCTGGCCACGCAACCGCCAACGCCGATCAGCAGATGCGGCTTCGCCTTCTTGAGCTGGCGCCAACCGCCCAACTGCGAAAACACTTTCTCCTGCGCCTTCTCGCGCACGGAACACGTGTTCAACAGCAGTAGATCGGCTTCTTCAGGGTTTTCCGTCGGTTCATAACCTCCCGATTCACGAAGGACGTCCACCATTTTGGCGGAGTCGTATTCGTTCATCTGGCAACCGAAGGTGCGGATAAAGACGCGAGGCATGGGAAAGAGTAGTGACTAGTGACTAGCGGATCGTGACTGGGGAAGAGAGTGACTGGTGACTGGTGACTGGTGACTAGCGGATCGTGGCCAGAGAGAACCAAGACGCGAGGTAAGTCGCGTCGTTCTGACTATCCTCTATCCGCAATCCCCTATCCCCTTTTCCTAGAACGGAATATCGTCATCGAACTCTTCTTCCCCCGCCGGGGCTGGAGCGCGATCTTCCATCGGCGCCGAACGTGGGGCGCGAGATTCACCCCCGCCGGCACTGCCGCCACCGCCAGCTGCGCCGCCGCGGCCACCGAGCATCTGCATGTCCCGAGCGACGATCTCGGTCGTATAGCGATCTTTACCTTCCTTGTCCTGCCACTTGCGGGTGCGAAGGCTTCCCTCAATGTAGACCTGCGACCCTTTGCGCAGGTACTCCGCGGCGATCTCCCCAAGCTTGTCGAACAGCACGACGCTGTGCCATTCGGTGCGCTCCTGGGTATCGCCCGTCTGCTTGTCCTTCCAGCTATCGCTCGTGGCGATGCGGATGTTGGTTACCGCCTTGCCGCTCGGCATATAGCGCGTGTCCGGGTCCGCCCCGAGATTACCGACCAAGATCACTTTGTTGATACCGCGAGCCATGGAAGCCCCCTATTGAAGAGAGGCGCGATTGTAGACGCGAGGGGGCGAAGGGGACAGCGCCAAAGCGAGGGAAACGGACAGAAAAGAAGGCCAGCCGACTTCATCGGCAAGGTAGCCTTCGGCAGGCAAGCCGCGTGCGGCAAGGGAGCCTCCGGCAAGCCAGAACAAAACCGGAACGATTCTGGCCTGCACATGCCTCCCTGCGCGCAGCGCTACCCTGCCGACAGGCCTGCCTGCCGGAGAGCGCCGCGGCACGTCCGGCTACCCTCTTCGTCTCACCCTCTGGCCTGCCAGCGGCTTCCCTGCGCGCAGCGCTACCCTGCCGATAGGCTCGCCTGCCGAGAAGCGCAGTGGCGCGCTCGGCTGCCCTCTTGGTCTGACGCGCTCGGCTCGCTCCCTCCTTTCCCTTATATTGTCCGATCCCCTCCCATCCACGGGCTTGCCTGTCAGCGATATGTCCTCATTCATCGTCATCCGCGGCGCGCGCACTCACAATTTGCGCAATATCGACGTGGAGCTGCCTCGTGACCGGCTGATCGTGTTCACCGGGCTGTCCGGATCGGGCAAGTCGTCTCTGGCATTCGATACGATCTACGCCGAGGGTCAGCGGCGCTACGTCGAATCGCTGTCGGCCTATGCGCGGCAATTCTTATCGATGATGGAGAAGCCCGACGTCGACACCATCGATGGGCTCTCGCCGGCGATCGCCATCGAACAGAAATCGACATCGCATAACCCGCGCTCCACGGTTGGGACAGTCACCGAAATCTACGATCACCTGCGTTTGCTGTTTGCGCGGGTCGGCACGCCGCGCTGCCCCGATCACGGCATCGACTTGGCCGCACAGACGGTCAGCCAAATGGTCGATCTCGTGCTCCAACAACCCGAAGGCACTGCATTGCTATTGATCGCGCCAATGATCGACGCGCGCAAAGGCGAACACGCCGAAGTGATCGAACAATTGCGTGGGCAAGGCTTCGTGCGCGCACGTATCGATGGCAAGGTCATCGAACTCGATGACCCGCCCAAGCTCGACCCGAAGAAGAAGCACACGATCGAGGCGGTCGTCGATCGCGTGAAAGTCCGGCCCGATATTGCACAGCGACTTGCGGAATCCTTCGAGACTGCACTGCGCCTCTCAGACGGCACGGCGAAAGTAGCTTTCATGGACGATCCGAAGAAGGAAGAGTTGGTGTTCTCCGATCGTTTTGCATGTCGCATCTGCGGCTATAGCATCGCGGAACTCGAGCCACGCCTGTTCTCGTTCAACAATCCTGCGGGCGCGTGCTCGACATGTTCGGGCCTTGGCGTTCAACAATTCTTCGATCCTTCGCGCGTCGTACACCATCCGAATCTCTCGCTGGCAGGCGGAGCGATCCGCGGTTGGGACCGCCGCAACGCGTACTACTTTGCGCTCGTGCAGTCCCTCGCGAAGCACTACAAGTTCGATGTCGAAGAACCTTGGGAAAATCTCTCCGAACGCAACCGCAAAGTCGTGCTGTACGGAAGCGGCGAGGAGAAGATCGACTTCCGTTACGTCGATGCGAAAGGTGGCACCCTGCGGCGCAGCCACAAGTGGGAAGGCGTCATCCCCAATCTCGAGCGACGTTATCGCGAGACTGAATCGCTCGCGGTTCGAGAGGAACTGGCGAAGTACTTGAGCAATCAGCCCTGTCCGGAATGCCAAGGCAGTCGATTGAATCGCGCCGCGCGAAATGTGTTCGTCGCAGATCGCAATCTTCCTGAGATCGCGCGTCTGCCTGTGAGCGACGCGCTGAACTTCAGCACCCACCTGCATCTGGAGGGGTGGCGCGGCGAGATCGCCGCCAAAATTGTCAAAGAAATTGCCGATCGCCTGCGCTTCCTGAGCGATGTAGGCCTGGACTATCTCACGCTCGATCGCAGTGCCGACACGCTATCGGGCGGCGAAGCGCAACGCATTCGCCTTGCGAGCCAGATCGGATCGGGGCTCGTGGGCGTCATGTACATCCTCGATGAGCCCTCGATTGGATTGCATCAGCGCGACAACGATCGTCTATTGCACACACTGAATCGACTGCGCGATTTAGGCAACACGGTCATCGTCGTCGAGCACGATGAAGATGCAATCCGTCACGCCGATCACGTGATCGATTTAGGGCCGGGCGCGGGCGTTCACGGGGGCCAAATCATTGCGCAAGGCACACCGGCGGAAATCGCCGCGAACAAAGATTCGCTCACCGGCCAATATCTCTCAGGTGCTCGCGAGATCGCTGTGCCCGCGATGCGCACGCCATTTCAAAGCGATCGGATCCTTCGCATCGTCAATGCTCACGGCAACAATCTGCGCAATGTCACCGTCGAGATCCCACTCGGCCTCATGACCTGCGTCACCGGCGTTTCCGGCTCGGGCAAATCCACGCTCGTGAATGACACGCTCTACCAATTCGTCGCGCGTCAATTGAACGACGCATCCACCGACCCGGCGCCGAGCGACGGCGTCGAAGGCCTGGAACAGATCGACCGCGTCATCGACATCGATCAAAGTCCGATCGGACGCACGCCGCGGTCCAATCCCGCGACGTACACGGGGCTCTTCACTCCTATCAGAGATATTTTTGCCGCGGTCCCTGAGGCCCGCGCACGCGGTTACGAAGCCGGACGTTTTAGCTTCAACGTCAAAGGCGGTCGCTGCGAGGCGTGCCAGGGCGACGGTGTGATCAAAGTTGAAATGCATTTTCTGCCTGACGTCTATGTCGCGTGCGATGTGTGCAAAGGCCAACGCTACAACCGCGAGACACTCGAGATTCGCTACAAGGGTAAGAACATCAGCGAAGTGCTCGAAATGACGGTGGAAGATGCGCTGGAGTTCTTCCGGCATGCACCTGTGATTGCACCGAAGCTTCAGACGCTGATGGACGTGGGGCTTTCGTATATTCGGTTGGGCCAGAACGCTACGACGCTATCCGGTGGCGAAGCGCAGCGCGTAAAACTTGCGAAAGAGCTTTCTAAGCGCTCAACCGGACGCACGCTCTACATTCTGGATGAACCGACTACTGGCCTGCACTTTTACGACATCGAGCAATTGCTTCGCGTGCTGCACCGACTGCGCGATGAGGGCAACACCATCGTCGTGATTGAACACAACCTCGACGTCATCAAGACCGCAGATTGGATCATCGACCTTGGACCGGAAGGCGGGAATGGCGGTGGCATGATCGTTGCGACCGGCACGCCTGAGGCAATCGCCGCAGATGCAAGGTCGCATACGGGGCGATATCTCGCACCAGTGCTCGCGAAGAGGGCTGGAGGCCGGAGGCTGGAGGCTGGAGCCAGAAAAGGCCTTTAATGCTCTTGCCGTCGCAAACCAGCTCGGGCAACTAGCCCCGTTTCCTGGCGGTTCGTCCATAAGCAGTCAATGCGAAGTTGGACGATCACACTCTTCCATCCTATTCTGGCCTCCAGCCTCCAGCCTCCAGCCTCCAGCCATTCTCCATGTTGTCACTCTGTTCTTTCAGCGGCGGCAAGGATTCGTGTCTTGCACTTTGGCGCGCACAGCGTGCTGGATTGGATGTTCGCAGCCTGCTTGTGATGTTCGAAGAAACGGGCGAACGTAGTCGCTCGCACGCGCTTCCGCTCGATCTCATTCGCAAACAAGCCGACGCGATGCAGTTGCAGTTGCGAGTTGGAAACGCGAGTTGGGCCAGCTACGAAGCTGAGTTCGTCAACATGCTAAAGCAGTATCGTGCGGATGGATTCGAGACAGCCATCTTCGGTGACATCGACCTTCAACCGCATCGCGATTGGGAAGAACGCGTCTGTGCGCTGGCTGACATCAAACCGGTATTGCCGCTCTGGCTAGAGAAGCGCGATGCGCTCTCACGCGAAGTCATTGGCGAAGGCTTCAAAGCGGTCGTCGTGTGCGTCGATACCCGATTTCTCGATGCTTCGTTCTGCGGTCGCGAATACGACGCGCAGTTCATCGCGGAGCTGCCGCCTCACGTCGATGCCTGCGGCGAGAATGGCGAGTTCCACACGTTCGTGTATGACGGCCCGAATTTCTCGAAGCCTGTTCCGTTTGAGATCGCTGGGTTTGAAGACTATGTGGCGCCGGCTGAATTCGGGGGCGTGAGGTATCGCTTTGCGACTTTAAGATGAAGAACAGAAGTATCTCCACGGAGGACACGGAGATCACGGAGATCACGAATGGATTCAGACTGGCAACTGGAACAAGAAAATGCAGACCACCAAGGAGGGAGTGCCGGAGTTCAATGCCTACTTTGGCCTCGTCAATTCTGTATTTACTTTTTACCTCCGTGCCCTCCGTGGAGATATCTTCTTATCTGGTCCGGGTCCGAACCGTACTAAAGGTCTGCCGAACTTCGCCGGACGCCACCGTTTCGCGATACTGCCCATTCGTATACTGAGACACGATCGAGCGCCAGAACGCCACAGCAGGTCGGTTGTAAAGAAACTCGGTGACTTCCCAGTTGCCTTCGAAGCGATTGAAGATCAACTTCGCGGCCTCGCGCCCGATACCTAAGCGACGCGAACGCAGGTCGATAAAAAATTCGGCCATACGGAAATCGGTCTTCTCGCGCAAGTTACGCGGAGGGCGGCTCACCAAAGCAAATCCGACGGGTTTGTCGTTATGCAGAATGATGAGCGGGTGAGAACTGTCATCGGCAAACCACCGAGCCATGAGATCGTCCTGGCGTTCGCCGAATTCGCCCGACGCGGGGAACATCCCCGTATTCATGCTCAGTTGGGAAAGGTCTTCCAGATACTCTGGATATTGGCTTTGAATCCAGTTGCGGTCTTGCGCTGAGTTTTGCGCGTCGCGAATGCGAACTGACACTGGAATTGCGCTGGCGTTCCCTGCCCTCTCCTTTGATCTACACCTTTAGACGGTTAGACAACGGCCTCGAGCTAGATGCTCGAGACCGTCGAATCAGCAATTACTGCTTTGGAGCATCCGCCGGAGGCGTGGTGCTGCCGCTGTCGGCCGGAGCCGGAGTGGCATCAGCAGGAGCTTGATCAGCCGGAGGCGTTTCTGCAGGAGCAGGCTCAGCAGCCGGAGCAGCAGCCGGCTCAGACGCTGCAGGAGCGGTGTCAGCAGCAGGAGCTTCTTCCTTCTTCGCGCAAGCAGCGATGGAGAGCGAGAGCGCCAGAGCGGCGAGAATCATTTTCGCGTTCATGTGTTGTTTCACCCAGTGACGAGTTGATAACGGTGTTTCTAACGAACAAGCTAGAAGACAGTTCCTCTTCGATAGCGCGCGGGATTCTAGAATGTTTCAGTTGCATTTGAAACAGTGTTCCGCAGCACGTGAACCAATGCGTCTGTGCGAATGGCATTTCACTCGAAGGCGATTTGAGTCTTATTTTCCAGGCGTTTTTGCACTGCGCACTGACTTCATCGCACGTGCATGATGTTGACGATTCATTGACAATTGCATCCGCAACAAGCGCGGCAGTCGGCCATTGACGATTTATTGACGAACTCGATCAGCTCTCACGCGTTGTCGCATTCGATGTCGCACATCAGCTGCGCATTCGGCTCCTTGTCGTTTCCATGTTGAGTACACGCAATGCTTGCCACTCTATACGCCGACCACCTCACCGCTCTACGCGAACGCACGGACCGAGCATTGGCCAAGCATGGTTTCGATTCGCTCGCGGTATTTGCAGGCCGATCGCCCATGCAGTTTCTGGACGATCAGCCGTATCCGTTCAAGGCGAACCCACATTTCAAGCAGTGGGTGCCGCTTGTCGATGCGGCAGAGTGCTGGCTGCTGTATCGACCCGGCGCCCGGCCGAGCTTGCTGTTCTTCCAGCCAGAGGACTATTGGCACCAGCCAGGCAACGTGCCTAACGCGTTTTGGACGGCGATGTTCGAGATCGAGGTGATCCGCGATTCAGACGCCGCACGCAGCCACGTGGCGACGCTCAAGAACTGCGCATTCGTCGGCGAATGGCAAGATGAGTTCTCGACATGGGGACAGTTACAAGCAAACCCGTCGGCACTTCTCGAACAGCTTCATTTTGCGAGAGCTCGCAAGTCTGCCTTCGAGTTGGAATGCATGCGCCGTGCGTCAGTCATCGGTGTGCAAGGTCATCGCGCCGCCGAGGCTGCATTTCGCAACGGCTGTTCGGAATTTGAGATTCACATCGAGTATTTGCGCGCGAGCCAACAGACCGATACCGAGCTGCCCTACCCCAATATCGTGGCGCTTAATCGCCACGGGGCCGTCCTACACTATCAACATCAAGAACGAACCCGCCCCGAGCGCTCGCTTGCGTTCTTGATCGACGCGGGCGCAACGTATTTGGGTTATGCGTGCGACATCACACGGACATACGCACGTGCCGGGGAATTCTTTGAGCTCATCGAACGAGTGGACTCGCTTCAGCAGGAGCTCTGCTCCGAGGTTCGAGCAGGGATCGACTATGTCGATATTCATTTGTCGGCGCATCGCAGGATTGCAGAAGCGCTTCGCGATGCGGGCGTAATTCGTTCGAGCCCAGACGGCGCGGTTGAATCTGGACTGACTTCCGTCTTCTTTCCGCACGGCATCGGCCATCTGATCGGCTTGCAGGTGCACGATGTCTCGGGCCTGGCGATGGATGAGAGCGGCACGCAGCGCGCACGTCCTGCCAATCACCCGTTCCTACGTCTCACACGCAAACTCGAACCCGGCTTCGTCGTGACCATCGAGCCGGGCATTTACTTCATCGACATGCTATTGCGCGAAGCACGCGGCAAATCCATTGCGCGCGACATCAACTGGAATCGCGTCGATGCACTGCATCCTTTCGGCGGCATCCGCGTCGAAGACGACGTGGTATGCGCCGAAGGCGAACCGGAAAATCTCACGCGGGCAGCGTTCGCCGCAGCGCAGTAATGGAGGAATGACGTGATCAAGTGAAAGGCGCAGTTCAATCCCGAATGAAGTGTACGCAGACTATCTCGACTAGCGGTGGCAGGTGGCGCCCTGAAAGCCGATCGATCCGCCCTTCACTCCGTCACTGCATCACTTCATCACTGCGCCTTTCCCTTCAACAAATCCCTAATCTCCTCCAGCAGCACTTCCTGACGCGGCGGAGCTGCAGGCGCGGCTTCTTGTTTCGCTTCTTCCTTGCGTCGCAGTCGATTAATCAGCTTCACAATCATGAAAATGGCAAAGGCCACAATGATGAAGTCGAAAGTCGCTTGTAGAAACACGCCGTATCTTATTGTGACCGGTTCATGACCCGTCATCGCCGGTAGAGTAATAGCGAGCTTGGTGAAGTCGACGCCACCAATGAGATAGCCCAACGGTGGGGTCACCACATCGCTCACCAACGAACTGACGATCTTGCCGAACGCAGCGCCGATGATGATACCGACCGCCATATCGACGACGTTGCCTTTGACTGCAAACTCGCGGAACTCTTTCAGAATGCTCATGTGACCTCCGGTCAAGCTGTAGGCTCTAAGTTCTGGGGCTGTAGGTCGGAAGAGAAAGGGGTTTGTGATTCGTAGCCGTTATTGATTCTTTCCTACAGTCGACAGCCTACAGGGTGGAATCTGCTAAGTCAGCCTGTTGATTCCGTTGTACGCCGCAACACGGTAGGCCTCGGCCATGGTCGGATAGTTGAATGTCGTTCGCGTGAAAAAGCGGATGTCGTTGATGTCGGCGCTTGCCATCACGGTTTGGCCGATGTGCACGATTTCGGAGGCGCCGTCGCCAAAACAGTGCACGCCCAGCACGGCCATCGTTTCCGCGTGGAAAATGATCTTCAGCATTCCGACGCGCTCATCCGTCATTTGTGCGCGCGCAAGATTCTTGAACGCACAGTGGCCGACTTCGTATGGCACTTTGGCTTCCTGTAACTGACGTTCGGTGCGGCCGATCGAAGAAATCTCCGGGATGGTGTAGATGCCGCTCGGGATCATATCCAGCCGATGCGGCTCGATCGTCGGATCGAACATGTGCTGCACTGCGTGAGACCCTTGCACGTACGCAGCGCTTGCCAGCGCAGGGGGGCCGGCAATATCACCAACGGCGTAGATGCCCGGCACTGCAGTCTGATAGTGATGATCCACAGCGATTTGCCCGCGGGAATTGCTCGTGAGTCCCACATTCTCGAGTTTCAATTGGGCGGAGTTGCCTGTGCGTCCATTCGCCCAGAGCAACAGATCGGATTTGATTTTCCGACCGGATTCCAAATGCAAAACGACGTCGCGTTCGCGAGCTTCGAGCGCCTTGAACTGTTCGTTGTGTCGAATCACACAACCTTGTTCACGCAAGTGGTACGAGAGCGCCTCGGCAATCTCGTCATCCAAGAAGGAGAGCAGTCGGTCCTGCGTGTTGACGAGCGTGACCTTGGCGCCGAGGTTGATAAAGATCGATGCGTACTCGCATCCGATGACTCCGGCACCGTAGATCGTCACTGCGAAAGGATGTTCGGGATAGCGCAGGATCGTGTCGCTATCGCGGATGCGCGGATGAGTGAAATCAACTTCGGGAGGATGGTATGGGTGCGAGCCAGCGGCAATGACGATCTTTCTGCCCGATAGCCGAAACGCCTTGCCGACGCTGGGTTGAACTTCAATCGTGTTCGCGTCGACGAAATGCGCTTCGCCACCGAAAATCGGCACGCGATTGCGTTCGTAGAATCGGCGGCGACTTGCAACCTGCGACTCGACGACTTTCGTGGCAGACGCCAACATCTGCGGATACGTTAGTTGCGAAGCTGCTCGGAATTCGCGAAGTAGCGGGTTGCGACGCAGGTCATGCAGGATTTTCACCGCGTGGCGCAGCGCCTTGCTGGGAATCGTGCCCCAGTGGGTGCAGCCCCCGCCCACTTCGAAGTAACGCTCGACAACCGCCACGCTGTGATGACTTTTCGCCGCCGTCATCGCTGCGCCTTCACCTGCCGGGCCGGTACCGATGACCAGCACATCGAACTGCTGAACTGATGACAAGGCACGCTCCGCCGTTGATCGCGAGCGCCAAGGATACCGGTTGCCCCTTACCGACTAAAGACACACGATCTGTCCAGCGCTGTTGAGTCCGAGAGCGCACTACATCGATGCATTTCTCGACAGAGCCACGGGTGTGGAATTCCCCGATGTGCGGTTCCAAAGGCGGCAATCTTCTTCTTTGACTTGATCAGGCCTACCATCGCGCCATGAAACCCACGCGCCTCGTGCACGCCGCACTACTCCTCGCCGCCGGACTTCCGGTTTGCGCTCACGCCGAATGGATGAAGCGTATCGAAGACGGGATCATGGGGACTCGAATCGTCGTCGAACTCTGGAGCGACGACCCGGCCAAAGGAAATGCGGCAATCGACGCGGTGATCGATGAGATGCACCGAGTCGATGAAGACATGAGCACGTACAAGCCAACGAGCGAACTTTCGCAAGTCAATGCGCATGCCGCCGATGAGCCGGTCAAAGTCAGCCCTGAGCTGTTTCAGCTGCTGCAAACGTCGCTCGAATATTCCAAGATCACCGACGGTGCATTCGACATCACGTATGCGAGCGTCGGTTATCTCTACGACTTTCATAAGCACATCCATCCGACTGACGCTCAAATTGCCGCAGCACTGCCCGGCATCAACTACCGCCATGTCATCCTCGATGCAGCTACCAGCACCGTTCGGTTCGCAAAGCCCGGGGTGCGAATCGATCTAGGTGGAATCGGCAAAGGTCATGCAGTGGATCGTGGCATCGCCCTGTTACAGGGACGCGGGTTCGATCGGGCATTGGTCACAGCAGGAGGCGACAGTCGCATCATCGGCGATCGCTTCGGTAAGCCCTGGATCGTCGCGATTCAGCACCCGGACCACAAAGACCAGGTGATCATGCGCATCCCGCTCGTCGATACGGCCATTTCGACATCGGGCGATTACGAGCGCTACTTCGAAGAGAATGGCGTGCGCTACCACCACATCATCGATCCGCACACGGGTCATTCCGCGAGCAAAGTACGCAGCGCTACAGTGATTGCACCCGTCGCGACAAGGACAGACGGCTTATCCAAAACAGCATTCGTTCTCGGTCCTGAAAAGGCCATCGAGATCTACAACCGCTTACCCGATGTCGATGCGATCTTGGTCGATCCTCAAGGCAAGGTGTACTACACGAAGGGACTCGAGGATCCGAGTGCGGCGAAGCCGCAGTGATGAGGTGATGAAGTGAGAGCGCTCCGCGCGTGAGGAGTGAAACTCGCCATTGAATTCGCGCCTGCAGTTTCGCTGGGCGATTTGATTCGCGAACTAGTTCGTCTATGCCACGCGTGAGGGTTCCTCCGGTGGGACGATTGTGGAGCACTGATGCGAGATGAAAGGCAGTCGGATATTCGCGTCTGGTGAGCGGCGATGTTCACGCGCGCAGCGCTCTCACCTCATCACTGCATCACCAAAAAAGAAACCGGGCTTTCGCCCGGTTTCTTTTTTACTCACTTTGCTGACTTTTTCTTGGCTGCAGCTTTCTTCTTCGGCGCCGCAGTTTTCTTCGCGGCCTTAGTTTCCGCCTTTTCCTTCTTCGCGGCCGCCTTCGTTTCCGCCTTAGCCTTCTTAGCAGCCTTTTCCTCGGCGCTCTTTACAGTCTTCTTTTTCGGCGAAGACTTCTTGGCAGCAGCCTTCTTCTTAGGCGCGCGTTCGGCAGCAGCTTCTTCCGTTGCACCAGCGCCGGCTTCAGCACCCGGGCGATCCACCAACTGCATCAGTGCCATGGGAGCCGAATCGCCAGGACGAACGTCCATGCGCAGGATGCGTGTATAGCCGCCTGGACGTGTCTTGAAACGGGGTCCGAGGTCCTCGAACAGCTTCAGGACGACTTCTGCATCGCGCAGCTGTGAGAATGCACGGCGACGATTTGCATCGCTGTCATCCTTGCCCAACGTGATGAGCGGTTCGACAACTCGGCGCAGCTCTTTCGCCTTCGGCACCGTGGTGCGAATGGTCTCGTGTCGGAGCAGCGAGGCGGCCATGTTTCGAAGCATCGCAGCGCGATGCGGAGCGTTGCGGCTCAGTTGCCGACCGGAGAGTTGGTGACGCATTTTTTTTCAGTGACCAGTGACTAGTGAATAGTGATTAGGCGAACGTCTGGGTTCGAAGCTCTAATCGCTAACCGCTTCTTTAAATCAAATCCCGATCGTCGTCGCGCTTCAGGCTGACCGGCGGCCAGTTATCCAAGCGCATGCCGAGCGACAGACCGTGGCTCTCGAGCACTTCCTTGATCTCGGTGAGCGACTTCTTGCCGAGGTTCGGAGTGCGAAGCAGCTCGACTTCGGTGCGCTGAACGAGATCGCCGATGTAATGGATGTTCTCGGCCTTCAAGCAGTTCGCGCTGCGAACCGTAAGCTCGAGTTCATCCACTGGACGCAACAGGATCGGATCGAACTGCTGTTCGGCTGCCTTCGAGGCACCTTCATCCTGACCTTGCAGATCGACGAATACCGACAGCTGATCCTTCAGGATTGCGCCGGCACGGCGGATCGCTTCTTCAGCATCGATCGTGCCGTTGGTTTCGATGTCGAGAATCAACTTGTCGAGGTTGGTACGCTGCTCAACGCGAGCGCTCTCGACCGTATACGTAACTCGGCGGATAGGGCTGAACGACGCATCGAGCTGCAAGCGACCGATTGGCCCGCTGCTCTCTTCGAATGTCGCACGCTGCACTGCCGGGCGATACCCACGGCCGCGCTCGACTTTGAGCGTCATGTTCAACTCGCCAGCCTTCGTCAGATTGGCAATCACGAGATCGCTATTCAGCACTTCGACGTCATGGTCGAGCTGGATGTCGCCTGCGGTTACAGGGCCTGGGCCCTTCTTGTGCAGACGCAGCTCGGTCTCTTCCCGTGCATTCAGACGGATCGCGACTTGCTTGAGGTTGAGCAAAATATCGACGACGTCTTCTTGGACGCCCTCGATGCTCGTGTACTCGTGCAGAACGCCATCGATCTCTGCCTCGGTGATCGCACACCCGGGCATAGAAGAGAGCAGCACGCGTCGCAACGCATTACCCAACGTATGACCGAAACCACGTTCGAAAGGCTCAATCACGACCTTCGCTTGACGCGTGCTCGTGGGAGTGACCTTAACGACGCGAGGCTTCAGGAATTCGCCAACGGATGCCTGCATGGACCATTCACCTGCTTGTGTGCCGTAACGGCTATCGCACCCAACAACGGGCGCGAACGAAACTTAAAGACGACGAGCCCGAAGGCCCGTCCACGCGAGCCCAAAAGGGCTCTGTTCATCGTGAGCCCGATGGCTCAACGATTACTTCGAATACAATTCGACGACGAGGTTTTCGTTGATATCCGGGAGGATCTCGTCGCGATCTGGAACCTGCTTGAAGGTGCCGGAGAACTTCTTCTCATCCACTTCGACCCAGCCCGGAAATCCGACCTGCGACTTAATTTGCAACGCAGTCTGAATGCGTAGTTGCTTCTGGGCACTTTCGCGCACTGCGACGACATCGCCCGCTTCGCACTGATACGACGGAATGCTGACAATCTGGCCGTTCACAGTGATGGCTTTGTGGCTCACGAGCTGACGCGCTTCGTTGCGCGTAGCGGCGAAACCCATACGATAGACGACGTTATCCAATCGGCCTTCGAGCATCTGCAACAGCGTGGTGCCTGTCGAACCCGGACGACCGGATGCTTTGATGTAGTAATTGCGGAACTGACGCTCAAGCACGCCGTACATACGGCGCAGTTTCTGCTTCTCGCGCAACTGCAAGCCGTAATCGGACAAACGGCCTTTGCGCTCACCCTTAATGCCGCCCGGCGGCACTTCGAGCTTGCATTTGGACTCGAGCGGCTTCACGCCACTCTTCAAGAACAAGTCGGTGCCTTCGCGACGCGACAACTTGCACTTGGGACCTAGATAACGAGCCATGAAACTTCCTCGCCTTGGGTTTTCTCAACGCGTCGATCGCATCGAGAACGTCAGGGGCGTTAATTCAAAACTATCGAAATTCGTGCACTTCCCGACCAAGCGCGATTAGACGCGACGCTTCTTCGGAGGACGGCAACCGTTGTGCGGAATCGGAGTCACATCGGAGATGTTGGTGATCTTCAGCCCGCATGCGTTCAATGCACGCACTGCCGATTCGCGACCTGGGCCTGGGCCCTTCACGCGCACCTCCACCATCTTGACGCCATGTTCTTGGGCAGCGTTGCCGGCCTTCTCTGCCGCGACCTGAGCCGCAAACGGCGTGCTCTTGCGCGATCCACGGAACCCACAACCACCGGACGTCGCCCATGAGAGCGTGTTGCCCTGTCGATCGGTGATCGTGATGATCGTGTTATTGAACGATGCATGCACGTGCGCGATCGCATCGGTGACATGCTTTTTGACCTTCTTGCGACCTTTCGTGCCGCCACCCGCCGCACCTTGACCCTGTTTCTGCTCAGCCATGTGTCTCTACTATCCAGTGACTAGTGACTAGTGATTAGTGACTAGAAATTCGATTCGCTTTCCTGACTAGTCACTATCCGCGAGTCACTAGTCACCTATTCTTTACGCTTTGCCCGGAGGTGCGTTGGTCTTCACTGCAGCCTTACGCGGACCCTTGCGAGTACGAGCGTTGGTGCGAGTACGCTGGCCGCGCAGCGGCAAGCCGCGACGGTGACGAATTCCGCGATAGCAGCCAAGGTCCATCAGTCGCTTGATGTTCATGGACACTTCGCGACGCAGGTCGCCTTCCACAGACAGTTTGGCAATCTGCGAACGCAGAGCAGCGACTTCTGGATCAGTCAGATCCTTCACTAAAGTAGTCGGCTTCACGCCAGCGCCTTCGCAGGCCTTCTTAGCCTGTGTGCGTCCGACGCCGAAAATGGAGGTCAACCCCACCACGACGTGCTTGTTCATCGGTATGTTGATACCGGCGATACGGGCCATTACGAGCACTCCCCGCGATAAAAAGCGCGGAACTTTAAACCCAAAATGTTAGTAAATCAATGCAGTTAGCGATGCGACGCGACTAACCCTGGCGCTGCTTGTGGCGAGCGTCAGAGCAAATCACGTACACCACGCGACGGCGGCGCACGATCTTGCAGTTTTTGCAGATCTTTTTAACCGAAGCACGAACCTTCATCTCTCTCTCCCGCGACCGCTCAACGGTTCGCATCTAACGAGAGGGCTAGAGCCTGGAGGCTATCGGCTGGAGCCAGAAAGGGCGATTCGATTCGCCTCTCTGCCGCCAGTCGTCAGTCGCCAGTCCCCAACCCTGCTCTTAATGTCTAACTCGACTTGCCGTACCCGCGCAGATTCGCCTTTTTCATCAAGCCCTCGTACTGATGCGACATCAGATGCGCCGCGACTTGGGCCTGAAAATCCATGACTACGACCACCATGATCAACAGCGAGGTGCCACCGAAGTAGAAAGGCACGCTAAATCGTGCAATCAGAAACTCGGGCAGCAAACAGACGATCGTCACGTACAACGCGCCCCACACCGTCAGACGAGTCAGCACCTTGTCGATGTACTCCGCTGTCTGCTGACCGGGGCGGATGCCCGGAATGAACGCGCCGGACTTCTTCAAATTCTCAGCGGTCTCACGCGAATTGAAGACCAGCGCCGTGTAGAAGAAACTGAAGAAAATGATTAAACCGCCATACAGGATCATGTGACCTGGCTGGCCTGGCGTAAGCCCAGCCGAAATATTCTGCAACCATGTCCAGCCGTTTGCAGTACCTGACCAGCTCGCAATCGTCGCGGGAAAGAGCAAGAGGCTCGACGCGAAAATAGGCGGAATCACACCGGACATATTCAGCTTGAACGGCAAATGCGTCGTTTGACCTGCGAATACACGCCGACCCTGTTGGCGCTTCGCATAATTCACCTGGATACGTCGCTGGCCGCGCTCGACGAACACCACGAACGCAGTCACCGCAACGATCATGATGAAGAGAACGATTCCCAGCGCTGGATTCAATTCACCCGTGCGGACCAATTCCAGCGTCCCGCCGATTGCCGCAGGTAACCCGGCCACAATACCCGCCAAGATGATCATTGAGATGCCGTTGCCGAGGCCACGCTCGGTGATCTGCTCGCCCAACCACATCAGGAACATCGTTCCGGCCGTCAGCGTCACGGTCGCGACGAAGACAAAGCGAATTCCCGGGGCAATGACCACGCCTTGATTCTGGAACGCCAACGCAGCCGAAGAACCTTGCACTGCGGCCAATAGCACCGTTCCGTATCGCGTGTACTGAGTCAGCTTGCGGCGACCGGACTCGCCTTCTTTCTTGATCGAGGCGAGCTGCGGCAACACGACCGCGAGCATTTGGATAATGATCGATGCCGAGATGTAGGGTGTCACACCCAGCGCAAAGATCGACAACCGCTGCAGCGCGCCGCCCGAGAACATATTGAAAATGCCGAGGATCGTTCCCTGGTGCTCTTGGAAGAAGCGCGCCAGTGCGACAGGATCGATACCAGGCACCGGAATGAAGGTGCCGATTCGATACACGATCAGCGCACCCAATAAAAAGAACAACCGCTGCCGCAATTCTGCGAAGCGAGTTATCTCTCCAAACGAGGAGAGCGAGGTTTCGGTGACGGGCTTAGTGGCCATTCGAGTCCTGGGCTACTGATCGGCTAACCCGAGATCAGGCAAGCCTCGATCTTGCCGCCGGCAGCTTCGATTGCTGCACGTGCGCCTTTGGTTACGTGCACACCTTTGATCGTGACAGCCTTAGCGACCTCACCAGAAGCGACAATGCGAGCACGAAGAGCCTGAGCTGGGACCACATTTGCAGTCTTCAAGGCCTCGAGATCCACAACCGCGGCGTCCACCTTAGCGAGTTCAGACAGCCGGACCTCTGCGACAGTGGGGGCCACCTTCGAGCGAAAGCCGGTCTTCGGGAGACGGCGCTGCAAAGGCATCTGACCGCCTTCGAACCCTACTTTGTGGTAGCCGCCCTTACGAGCGCGCTGACCCTTCACACCACGGCCGCAGGTTTTCCCTTGGCCGGCGGACGCACCGCGACCGACGCGAAGGCGAGTCTTTCTGCTGCCCGGTGCTGGGGCTAGTGTATTGAGCTTCATAATCAATCCCGAGTTGCTCAGTTGACTGTTGTGAGTTGAGGGCCAGAAGGCTTCCGCCAGCTAACCACCTTAGACAGTCAACCCTATTCTTCCACCTTCAGCAGGTGGTTAGAGGCGCGGATCATCCCGCGAATCTCTGGCGTGTCAGCGACAACTTTGCTGTCGCGGATACGACGCAGACCCAAACCGCGCACGGTTGCGCGATGGCTCTTCAATTGTCCGTAGACGCTCTTCACGAGCGTGACCTTGATGGTCTTGGCTTTTTCGTTTGCCATGGCATTAACCCAAGATTTCTTCGACGCGCTTGCCGCGCTTCGCTGCGATCTCGTCAGGAGACTGCGTGCTGGTCAACGCGTTCATCGTTGCACGCACCACATTGATCGGATTGCGAGATCCATAGCTTTTCGCGAGAACGTTGCGCACACCGGCGCATTCGAACACAGCGCGCATACCGCCACCTGCGATCAAACCGGTACCGTCGGCGGCAGGCTGCATGTACACGCGAGTGGTGCCATGACGACCGCGCACCGCGTAGTGCAACGTGGCATCTTTCAATGCTACGGTCGAAAGATTCTTGCGAGCTGCCTGCATCGCCTTCTGAATGGCAACGGGCACTTCGCGCGCCTTGCCGTAGCCGAAGCCGACCTTACCGCGGCCATCGCCGACGACGGTAAGCGCAGTGAAGCCGAATTGACGGCCACCCTTCACCACCTTCGCGACGCGATTCACCGCAACGAGCTTCTCGATGAATTCGTCACTGGCGGCTGCTTTTTCAACTCGTGCCATTGCTATTTCTCTGTTTCAGAAATTGGAGCGTTAGCGGTCCGTTCGATCCGCTATCCGCCATCCTCTATCCGCTTCTCTTAGAACTGGAGCCCGTTCTCGCGCGCCGCATCCGCGAGCGCCTTGATGCGACCGTGGAACTTAAAGCCGGAACGATCGAACGCGACCTCGGTGATGCCAGCAGCCTTCGCCTTCTCCGCGATCGCTTTCCCCACCGCAGCAGCAGCAGCGATGTTGCCCGTACCTTTGAGCCCCTCGCGCACCTCTTTCTGCACCGTCGAGGCTGCTGCCAGCACCTTCGAATTTGGATCGAAGATCTGCGCATAAATGTGTTGCGGCGTGCGGTGCACCGAAAGGCGCAGAGCTTTCAACTCGCGAATCTTCGCGCGGGAGCGAACAGCGCGGCGCAACCGTTGAGCGTTCTTGTTCATGACAATACTCAGTGACTCTTGACTAGTGATTAGTGACTTGGACAATCGGATTCGGACCCATTCACGATCCGTTATCCGCATCCCCTTCTCTCATCACTTCTTCTTCGCTTCCTTAATCTCAATGTGCTCGCCCGCATATCGCACGCCCTTGCCCTTGTAGGGTTCTGGCGGACGATAAGCGCGTATGTGTGCTGCAACCTGGCCGATGCGCTGAATGTCAGTTCCTTTGATCAGGATCTCTGTTTGCGTCGGCGTTTCGATCGTGATCCCTTCGGGCGCTGTGTACACCACGGGATGCGAGAATCCCAACGTCAAGTTGAGATTCTTGCCCTGGGCCTGGGCACGGTAGCCGACGCCAACCAGCTCGAGCTTGCGCTCATAGCCCTTGCTCACGCCTTCGACTACGTTCGCCAGATGCGCGCGCGTGGATCCTGCGACCATGTCAGCCTCGCGACTGTCGTTGGCCTTCTCCACTTTCAGTGCGCCGCCGTCCTGAACAATCTTCACGAGACGTGCGTTGAGCGCGACACTCAACGTGCCTTTCCCACCCTTGATGGTCACGGCTTCGCCGGTGATGCTTGCCGTGACGCCTTGCGGCAGTGGCACTGGCTGTTTTGCTACTCGAGACATGGACTCGTTCCTAAACTCGTAAGCTTAAGTTGCAATCGTCGATTAGGAGACGATGCAGATAACTTCGCCGCCGTGACCGGAGGCACGGGCCTGCCGATCCGTCATCACACCCTTCGAGGTGGAGACGATGGCAACACCGAGGCCGCCAAGAATCGAAGGCAGCTCATCTTTACCCTTGTAGACCCTGAGGCCAGGCCGGCTAACACGCTCAAGGCGGTCAATAACCGGGCGGCCTTGGAAATACTTCAACTGCACCGCCAAGGTGGCCTTGCCATCTTCTGTCTTAGCGGAGAAGTCCTCGATATAGCCTTCATCCTTCAGCACCTGAGCAATCGCAAGCTTCACTTTGGAAGCAGGCACATTGACTTCAGGTTTTCCTGAAGACTGCCCGTTGCGAATGCGGGTAAGGAAATCGGCGATGGGATCCGTCATGCTCATGTCGTGCTCCAGTGGTTCCAGCTGTTACCAGCTGGCCTTTCCGAGGCCCGGAATCTCGCCGCGCATGGTTGCTTCGCGCAGCTTGGTACGTGCCAATCCGAACTTGCGGTAGTAGCCGCGTGGACGGCCGGTGATAGCGCAACGATTGCGCAAACGGCTCTTGCTCGAGTCCCGTGGCAATGCTTGCAACTGCGCAACGGCAGCTTCGCGTTCCGCCGGACTCGATGTCGGCTTGCGAATGATTTCTTTGAGACGCGCGCGCTTCGCTGCATAGCGCTTCACCAGCTTTGCACGCTTGTCTTCGCGATTGACCATCGATGTCTTGGCCATACTTACGCCTTATCGCCTTACGCTCTTAAGCGTTTACTTGCGGAACGGAAAATTGAAAGCTTCGAGCAGCGCACGACCTGATTTGTCGTCCTTCGCTGTCGTCGTGATCGTGATATCCATGCCTCGGATTGCGTCGATCTGGTCGTACGCGATCTCAGGGAAGATGATCTGTTCTTTGACGCCGAAGTTGTAATTGCCCTGGCCATCGAAAGAACGTGCGCTCACGCCGCGGAAGTCACGAATTCGCGGCATTGCGATGTTGACCAAACGATCGAGGAACTCGTACATACGCGCGCCACGGAGCGTCACCTTGGCGCCGATGGCGAGCCCGTCGCGCACCTTGAAGGTCGCAACCGACTTGCGGGCACGGGTCACCAGAGGCTTTTGGCCAGTGATCTTGGTCAGATCGGCAACCGCGTTGTCCATGATCTTTTTGTCGGCCACGGCTTCGCCTACGCCCATGTTGACCGTGATCTTGGTGATCTTCGGTACCTGCATGACGTTGGGGACACCGAGCGACTTCTTGAGCTCGGGGACGATTTGCTCGCGATAAACTTTTGCCAATCTCGCCATAACTTTCTCTCTAAGCGATGCCGAACGCGCTTACGCGTCGACCACTTCCTTGTTGGACTTGAAGAAGCGCACCTTGCGGCCATCGGCGAGCGTACGAATGCCTACGCGATCGCCCTTCTTCGCCACTGGATTCCAGAGCATCACGTTGGAGATATCCAACGCAGCTTCCTTGGTCACGATACCGCCCGAGACATTGCGTTGCGGGTTCGGTTTCGTGTGCCGCTTGACGGTGTTGAGACCCTCGACAACCAGCTTGTCGCCGAGCACTTGCGTCACCGTGCCGCGTCGGCCCTTGTCACGGCCGGCGATCACGACGACTTCGTCACCTTTGCGAATCTTGTTCATTGCCTGATCTCTTAGAGCACTTCCGGTGCCAAGGAGATGATCTTCATGAACTGCGCGGTACGCAGTTCGCGAGTCACGGGTCCGAAAATACGTGTACCGATTGGTTCCAGCTTGTTCGTGAGCAGCACGGCAGCATTGCCGTCGAAACGAATGAGCGAACCGTCAGGGCGGCGCACTCCGAAGCGCGTACGCACGACCACGGCGTCGTACACCTCGCCCTTCTTCACTTTGCCGCGCGGAATTGCATCGCGGATGCTGACTTTGATGACGTCACCGACGGTCGCATAGCGGCGCTTGGAACCGCCGAGGACCTTGATGCACATCAAACTGCGCGCGCCGCTGTTATCAGCAGCATTCAACAATGTGCGCATCTGAATCATTGCGTCACCTCATCAGCCAACGGCGCCGTCTGGGCAGCACGGCTAATCACCTTCACCAAGCGCCAGCTCTTGTGGCGCGAGAGCGGTCGGCACTCTTCAATAGCAACCATGTCGCCTTCGCGGCTCTCATTGTTCTCATCATGAGCCAGGAACTTGGTCGTACGACGCTGATACTTACCGTACTGAGGGTGGGGCACATAACGCTCCACCGACACGGTGATGGTCTTCTGCATCTTGTTGCTGACGACCTTGCCTGTAAGCTGCTTTGCAGCCTTCTTGGCGCCAGTGGCCTGCGCAGTGTCTTGTTGCTTGCTCATGATTACTTGCTCTTGCTCGCAGCGCGACGCTGCTCAGCCATCACAGTCTTCACGCGCGCGATATTGCGACGCACCTTCGTGAACTGATCGGGCTTCGCTGCCTGACCGGTCGCACTCGCCATGCGCAGATTGAACTGCTCGCGGCGCAGATCCAGCAGTTCTTTCTGCAGATCCGCCGATGACTTTTGTCGCAAATCTTTCGCGCTCATTGTCTTACCTAAAACTGAATGCTTTCGTGGCCAGCCGTTCGCCTAGCGCACTTGACGCGTCACGAACTGGGTATCGACGGACAGCTTCGACGCCGCGAGACGGAATGCTTCGCGCGCGATTGCTTCGGTCACGCCTTCCATTTCGAACAGCACCTTACCCGGCTTCACTTTGGCGACGTAGTACTCCACGTTGCCCTTACCGCTACCCATTCGGACTTCCAGAGGCTTCTTCGTGATCGGCACGTCTGGGAACACGCGAACCCAAATTTGGCCGCCGCGTTTCACATAGCGAGTCATTGCACGACGCGCGGCTTCGAGCTCACGCGCGGTCATGCGAGCACGGCTCGTTGCTTTGAGACCGTAGTCACCGAACGCGACGTAGTTGCCGCTCTGCGCGAGACCGCCGTTCGTGCCTTTGAACTGTTTGCGGAATTTGGTGCGCTTAGGTTGCATCATGATCGTTTACTTCCAGGCTTTGAGCTTTAAGCAATCGCTCGCTTAAGCAGTTGCCTCGGCAGGAGCTTGAGCCTGGCCTTCCGGCGCGGCCTCCGTCGTCTGTTCCTGCTGGTTGAACACTTCACCTTTGAAGATCCACACCTTCACGCCGATGATGCCGTAGGTGGTCTTCGCTTCGCCCAAGCCGTAGTCGATATCGGCGCGGAACGTGTGCAGCGGCACACGCCCTTCGCGATACGTCTCCGTACGGGCGATTTCTGCGCCGTTCAAGCGGCCAGAAACGCGCACTTTGATGCCAAGTGCGCCGATGCGCATCGTGTTCGTCACCGCACGCTTCATGGCGCGACGGAACATCACACGACGCTCGAGCTGCTGAGCAATGCTGTCAGCGACCAACTGCGCATCGAGCTCAGGCTTGCGGATTTCGGAGATGTTGATGCGCACATCAGCAGCACCCATCTTCATCATCTTGGCAACTTGAGCGCGGAGCTTTTCGATGTCCTCGCCTTTCTTCCCGATCACGATGCCCGGACGCGCCGTATGGATCGTGATGTTGACCTTGCGCGCTGCACGCTCGATCTGAATGCGGCTCACCGAAGCTTCGGCAAGCTTCTTCTTCAGAAACTCGCGAACCTGGAAATCCGTGTAGACGTGCGCCGGAAAATTCTTCGTCGACGCATACCACTTGGATGTCCACTCGCGCGTGATGCCGAGGCGAATGCCAACCGGATTGACTTTCTGACCCATGACTTAGTCCTGCTTACCGTCACCGACGGTGACGATGATGTGACTGTTGCGCTTCCAAATACGGTTGCCGCGACCTTTGGCGCGCGCATGAAAGCGCTTCAGCACTGGAGCCGTGTCGACCGTAATCGTCGTGACCTTCAACTCGTCGACGTCGGCGCTGAGATTGTTCTCAGCATTCGCGATAGCCGACTCAAGCACTTTGCGAATCAGCTCTGCACCCTTTTTCGGCGTGAACCGCAGGGTGCTAAGCGCGAGACCCACTGGCTTGCCACGAACCATGTCCGCGACCAGGCGGCACTTCTGCGGAGAAATGCGCGCGTATTTGAGTTTTGCGACGACTTGCATGTGATTACTCCGCCGCAGTCTTCTTATCGCCCGAGTGCGCCTTGAATGTGCGCGTCGGAGCGAATTCGCCGAGCTTGTGACCAACCATGTTTTCCGAGACGAGCACCGGCACATGCTGACGGCCGTTATGCACAGCAATCGTCAAACCGACCATATCCGGCAGAATCATCGAGCGACGCGACCAGGTCTTGATCGGACGGCGATCGTTCTTCTCAGACGCAGTGCGCACCTTCTTCTGCAGGTGCAAATCCACGAAGGGACCTTTTTTAACCGAACGAGGCACTGTCGGCTCTCCTCAATTAGTTACGGCGCCGGATGATCATGCCGGCGGTGCGCTTGTTACGGCGCGTCTTCTTGCCCTTGGTATTCCAGCCCCATGGGCTGACCGGATGCGGATTACCTTGACCCGACTTACCTTCACCGCCACCGTGCGGGTGGTCGACCGGGTTCATCACAACACCGCGAACCGTCGGACGAATACCGCGCCAGCGAATCGCACCGGCCTTGCCGTAGCTTCGCAGGTTGTGCTCGTCGTTGCTCACTTCGCCGATCGTGGCGCGGCAATCGACGTGAACCTTACGCATCTCAGTCGAACGCAAACGAATCGTTGCGTAGAGACCTTCGCGAGCGGCGAGCTGAGCTGAGCCACCAGCACTGCGAGCGAGCTGACCGCCCTTACCGGGCTTCAACTCGACGTTGTGAATCATCGAACCGATCGGGATATGGCGCAGCTGCATGCTGTTGCCCGGCTTGATCGGAGCTTCAGCACCCGACTGCACGGTGTCACCAGGATTCAATCCCTTCGGTGCGATGATGTAGCGCCGCTCACCATCGGCGTACAACACGAGCGCCAGGTGCGCCGTGCGATTTGGATCGTATTCGATGCGCTCGACCTTGCCGGCGATGCCATCTTTGTTACGCAGGAAGTCGACCAAGCGATACTTCTGCTTGTGACCATTACCCTGGTGACGAACAGTCTGGCGGCCAAAATGATTGCGTGCGCCGGTCGAATTCTTGCGAACGACCAACGACTCCTCGGGACCACCCTTGTGCAGATGATCGCGCGAGATCTTGACCTGGAAGCGGCGCCCTGGGGACGTCGGTTTTGCCTTGATCAGTGCCATGACGATGAGTTCCTAGACGCCTTTAGCCTTCAGTGCCGGTGAAGTTGATGTTCTGTCCCGGCGCGAGGCGGACATAGGCCTTCTTGAAATCTTGACGACGGCCCAAGCGTTGACCGAAGCGTTTTTGCTTGCCTTCGGTGTTCACGACATTGACCGACTCAACTTTCACTTCGAACATCAGCTCAACAGCAGCCTTGATGTCCAGCTTGCGGGCATCGCGACGTACGCGGAAGACGAATTGATTCGCACCTTCGGATACACGCGCGCTTTTCTCAGAAACGTGCGGACCGATCAGCACGTTCATCAAAGTTTCTTTGCTCATGCGAGCCTCTCTTCGAGCAGACGCACTGCGCCGACCGTAGCAACGACTCGCTCGCGCAGCGCGAGGCTGAGCGGATCGAGCGCGCTCACCGGCAGCACATCGATATACGGCAGATTGCGCGATGCGAGCTCGAGCTTCTCATCGAAAGCCTCGACCAACACCAACACGCTTTCACCTACGTTCAAGTCCTTGAGCTTCTGCAGCAGAAGTTTCGTCTTCGGAGCCTCGAGCTCAAGCGACTCAACGACCGACAAACGGTCCTGTCGAGCAAGCTCGGACAACATCGCCTGCATCGCACCGCGATACATCTTGCGATTGACCTTCTGCGAGAAATCGCGCGGCTTCGCCGCGAATGCACGACCGCCACCAACCCAAATTGGGCTGCGGATCGATCCGGCACGCGCTGAGCCAGTGCCCTTCTGACGCCACGGTTTGATACCGCCACCGCGCACTTCTGCTTTGGTCTTCTGCGCCTTCGTGCCTGCACGGCCGGCATTGCGATAAGCGGTGATGACCTGGTGCACCAGCGACTCGTTGAATTCACGCGCAAACGTCGTGTCGGACACTTGCAGGTCCTGACCTTGTTGCGCACCTTTGCTGACCAGCTTGAGTTTCATGACGCTCTAACTGCCTTGTGTTACTTCTTCGCTGTCGGCGCAACGCGCTTACGCTTCAACTGAGCGGCGGCTTTGACGGACGGACGCACAATCACCTGACCGCCAGGGGCGCCCGGCACTGCACCGCGAATCAGAAGCAGATTGCGTTCCGCATCGACACGCACGACCTGAAGATTTTCAATCGTGCGGCGCTGAACACCCATGTGACCAGACATACGCTTGCCGAGGAAAACGCGACCCGGCGTTTGACGCTGACCGATAGAACCCGGCGAACGGTGCGACACGGAGACACCGTGCGTCGCGGGAAGACCGCCGAAATTGTGGCGCTTCATCACACCGGCATAGCCCTTACCGATGGTCGTGCCCGTGACATCGACAATCTGGCCTGGGGTAAAGAGATCGACCTTGAGCTCAGCGCCGGCCTGGATGTCTTTCGCCTCATCGCCTTCCAAACGGAACTCGACGAGTGAGCTGCCAGGGGCAACCTTGACTTTGGCGTAGTGGCCGGTGAGCGGCTTGTTGAGACGCGATGCTTTGCGTTCGCCGAACGCAACTTGCAGCGCACGATAGCCGTCAGCCTCAGCGGTACGGACCTGAGTGACGCGATTCGGGAGTGCTTCGATCACAGTCACCGGTACTGTCTCGCCCGCCTCGTTGAAGACGCGCGTCATACCAGCTTTACGACCGACCAGACCCAGGGTCTTGGCAGCGCTCATCGTGTGTCCTCTTCTTCCTCATACAGCGCGCCAGCTGCGATTGGCTGGTGCGGCTTCGTGAAACCTATTTGGCCGATCTTTCGCGAAAGCACGACTTGAACCGGCCTGCGCCAAAGCGACAGGTCGGGAAGTTGAACGAGACCGAATGAGAGGCCGATCAGTGACTTACTGATCATGCCGCTCGAGCGGTACCCCGTCAGGGCCAGACCTCGGCGCAAAAGAGGCGCGAATTATAGTCACGAGCGCGAGCTTTGCAAGCGCTGGTGACGGTGATTGGTGAAAAAAGTGAGGGCGTGAACCGTGTAGGGCGTTCCGATCTAGGTGTCAGCTTGCACGACGGGCCTAAACCAGACTGTGAGGCCTAAGTTGAGCAAAGAGCCGCGCCCTTCACTCCCTTACCACCTCACTCCCTCACCGCTGAACTGACTTCGTCAGTTCAGCTTGATTTGCACATCCACGCCCGCTGGCAGTTCCAGCTTCATCAGGGCGTCAACCGTCTTGTCCGTGGGGTTCAGGATGTCCATCAGGCGCTTGTGGGTACGGATTTCGTACTGATCGCGCGCATCCTTGTCGGCGTGCGGGGAGATCAGAACCGTGAAACGCTCCATTTTGGTGGGCAACGGCACAGGTCCGCGGACAGTTGCCCCGGTGCGCTTAGCCGTCTCGACGATCTCACGTGCCGAGTTGTCGATGAGCCGATGATCGAACGCCTTGAGGCGGATACGGATGTTTTGATTCGTTGCCATGTTTGCTTCTCGGTTGTGATGAGGTGATGGAGTGATGAGGTGATGACGTCAGAAGCTCTGCTTCGCTACGCCCTTCACTTCATCACTGGCTTTGCTTCACCCCATCACGTGTATTTACGTCTTACTTCAAAATCTTCGCTACGACGCCGGCGCCGACGGTCTTCCCACCTTCGCGAATGGCGAAGCGCAGGCCGTCTTCCATCGCGATCGGGGCGATCAGCTCCACCACCATCTTGATGTTGTCACCAGGCATGACCATCTCCACACCCGCTGGCAATTCCACCGCGCCCGTCACGTCCGTCGTACGGAAGTAAAACTGCGGTCGATACCCCTTGAAGAACGGCGTGTGGCGACCGCCCTCTTCCTTCGTCAGCACGTACACTTCGGCTTCAAACTTCG
>JAEWBG010000076.1 GCA_023391335.1 Pseudomonadota bacterium
CTCCACAGCTCACATTACGGCTGACCGTTGGTAGCCCGACATGCCACATGCGCAGCTCACACCGGACCCTACACGTCGTACATTTCTCCTATGCGCTCTTTGTGTTGCGTCCGACCTCCGTGTTCTCCGTGTGAAATTCCTAAGTGACCACTGACTAGTGACTGGTGACTAGCACTGGCCGCCAATCGCCAACGGTCAACTCACAACGGTGAAATGCCGATGAGCTGCGCGCTTGCCAACCCTTAACTGACAACAGGCAACCAAACCAGGCAAGATAGGCGCGGGGAACCGCGAGTCATCGCGGACGCATGCGCTCCGGGCGCTGAGGTGAGTACTTGCGCGAGCGGGCGGCTACTCGAGGGTAGCGGCCACGGCATTGCTGACCTCAAAAATAACGAGGATTGCCTGTGGAAATGTTCTATGTGGTCTTGTCGATCGTGCTGCTGGTCTTGCTGATTACGTGGGCCAAGATTCATCCCTTCTTAGCATTTCTAGTCACTTCGACCGTCGCCGGTTTTCTGCTTTCCGTCCCGATTACCCAAATCCCGCAGGTGCTCGAGACCGGCATTGGTAAGACCCTCACCGGCTTGCTGAGCATCATCTGCTTAGGCGCCATGTTCGGAAAGCTCGTCGCTCAAAGCGGCGCGGCACAGAAGATCGCAGCGGTCCTCATCAATCTATTCGGTGTTCGGCACGTGACGTGGGCACTGATGCTCACCGGCTTCATTGTCGGGATTCCCTTGTTCTACAACGTGGGCTTCGTGCTGCTGGTGCCGCTCATTTTCTCGGTGGCCATTCAAGCGGGCCTGCCGCCCGTGTACCTGGGTGTGGCACTGCTGTCCTCGCTGTCCGTGACGCACGGATTCTTGCCGCCGCATCCCGCGCCAACTGCGATGATCCCGATCTTCAAGGCCACGATGAGCACCACGTTGATCTATGGATTCTTCGTGGCGGTGCCGGCGATGGTGATTGCAGGCCCGGTATTCGCGCGTTTCTTCCGCAACTCTCGCTCCCAACCGCTCGCGTTATTCGTTGCGGATACGATTCCGGAAGATCAATTGCCGAGCGCGTTCAACTGCTTCGCGACCTCGCTGCTGCCAGTCGTCCTTATCGCGAGTGCCGCGGCCTTGCCGGCGCCGAGCGTTACCGAGCCAAGCTACTTCCCATTACTGCGTTTTCTGAGCCAGCCGTTGATCGTGATGTTGTTGTCCTTGGCGGTCGCGACCGTGACTCTCGGCACGTCGCGCGGTACGAAGATTCAGGCGCTGATGGACCAGTACAGCGGCGCAGTTAAAGAGATTGCTGTGATTCTGCTCATCGTCGCGGGTGCCGGGACGCTCAAAGAAGTGTTCGATGTGAGCGGCGTGAGCAAGACCATCTCAACACTGCTGCAAGGTTTGCCGGTGAATCCGTTGATTCTGGGATGGCTCATGGCGCTGATCATTCGCGTGAGCCTGGGTTCTGCGACGGTTGCGGGACTCACTGCAGCCGGCATCATGGCGCCCGTCGTTGCCGCCAATCCGACGGTCAATCCGAATTTGATGGTGCTCGCGATCGGTGCGGGAAGTCTGATGTTCTCGCACGTCAACGACTCTGGGTTCTGGATGTTCAAGGAGTACTTCAACTTGACCATCAAAGAGACGCTCGTGTCGTGGTCGCTGATGGAAGGCATCGTGGGCGTCGTTGGAATCATCGGGGTGTTACTGCTCGATCACTTCGTCTGAGGCGAGAGTTTCATGCTCAAGCGAAGCATTGTTGCAGCACTCATCGGTTTTGCGGGGCTGTGCGCGTTCGCCCAAGCGCCTGCGGAGCTGAGCGCCGAGCAAGATCACCAGCGGCTCTTGCAGCTACTCGGTATCGCAGCGTTGCGCGCCGGACCGTCTGGTAATCCCGCTGCCGCAAATGCTGCGAACACGGACGAATCGAAGGTCGTGCAGTACACCTTGCCCGATCCGCTCGTCGCACAAGACGGCACTCGCATAGCCACGTCTAAACAGTGGTGGAAGAAGCGTCGGCCGGAGTTGGTGGAATTATTTGATCGTGAGATCTATGGACGCGAACCGGCCAAAACGCCGCGAGTGAGATGGGAAGTGGTGAGCTCCACTCCGCGTACGTTCGGCACCGTCGCAGCGATCGAACAGAAGTTGATCGGCCACGTCGACAATCGCGCGTACCCATCGATCAAGGTCGATATCGATTTAAGAGTGGTTCTGCCCGCCGCTGCGAAACGCAAAGTGCCGGTGATCATGGAGTTCACGTTCTTAGGATTCCCGGGGCGTCCGCCGTTACCAGAACCCGAGTGGCATCGCCTCGTCATTCAGCAAGGCTGGGGCTATGCGAGTTTGATTCCGACGACCGTACAGGCCGACAGCGGAGCGGGACTCACGCAAGGAATCATCGGTCTGATGAATAAGGGCCAGCCGCGCAAAGTGGATGACTGGGGTGCGTTGCGCGCGTGGGCTTGGGGAGCGAGTCGCGCACTCGATTACCTGCAAACTCAGCCGCATGTCGATGCGAAGCACGTAGCTATCGAAGGGCTATCTCGATATGGGAAAGCCGCGCTCGTGACGATGGCGTACGACCCGCGATTCGCAGTCGGCTTCATCGGCTCCTCCGGCGCCGGCGGTGCCAAGTTATGGCGCCGCAATTTCGGCGAGCAAGTCGAGAATGTCGCCTCTGCCAGCGAGTATCACTGGATGGCGGGGAATTTCCTGAAATACGCAGGCCCGCTGACGGTCAATGACTTGCCCATCGATGCACACGAACTCATGGCGCTTGCGGCGCCACGTCCCTTGTTCATCAGTGCCGGATCGCCGACTGTCGAAGGGGGGTGGGTCGATGCGAAAGGCACCTTCGATGCGGCCGTTGCGGCAGGTCCTGTGTACAAGCTGCTAGGTGCGAAACCGCTTGAAGCAACCTCGATGCCGCCGATCGAGATCCCGCTATTGCATGGGGATCTTGGTTTCCGGCAGCACAGCGGCGGCCACACGACCGGTCCCAATTGGCCAGCCTTTATCGCGTTCGCCGAGCGCTATCTCGATCCGCCAGTCCCTGCCGATGTGCAAGAGATCGCACTCACTTTCGATGATCTTCCCGTCCACGGTGCGCTGCCGCCGAACGGCAGCCGGACGCAGATCTTGGGAGACATCATCGCAGCGCTACGAAACGCGGGCACGCCCGATGCCTACGGTTTTATGAATGCGAAGGGAATTGCGGATGTCGGTCCCGATGCGGAGCAAGCAGCGCAGTCGTGGCGGGATGCACATCTGCCGCTCGGCAATCACACGCTTTCGCATTTCGATCTACACGGTGATACGACGCCGGAGTTCGAGCGCGAGATCGCCGCCAACGAGCCCGCGTTACAGCGCTTCATGCAACAGGAGAGCTGGCATCAGTTCCGGTATCCCTATCTCCATGAAGGCGAAACGCTCGATCAGCGCAATGCAGTCCGCGACTATCTCTACCAGCACGGCTATTCGATCGCCCAAGTCACGCTCGATGTGCAGGACTACTTGTACAACGACACGTATGTTCGGTGTCTGGCGAAGAACGACACGTCCGCCGTTCAGTGGCTGAAGCAAACGTACTTGGATCGCGCGGCCGAATCGTTGACGTTAGCGAAAAAGGCATCCCAAACGCTGTGGGGTCGCGATATTCGCCACGTCATGCTCATGCATGTCGGGGCTTTCGAAGCGGCTACGCTGCCGGACATGCTGAAACTGTTTGCCCAACATGGCGTCAGGCTCATCACGTTGGAGCAGGCGCAGATGGATCCGGCGTATGCAATCGATCCTCGCGTCAGCGGCCAGTCGGTCGGAACGTTCCTGAACCAAGTACTGCTCTCGAAGCAGCTTCCCTTGATCAGCCGCAACGACGATGCGCTGCGCAAGATCGGAGAGCTCTGCAAGTAGTCACAATGTTGCGTCGTTGGGGATCGTGCTATACACCGTTTCCGCATTCGGTGTTACGACTCACAACAGCGCACCCAGATAGCAGATCGTGATCGACTTTACGCCTCAAACACGTGCGTTATCGATCGGTTCATGCATTCGTCGTTTAGGCGAGTGCAGGCGGCGGCCACATATATGAACGTCGCTGCGGGCCCGCTCGGGACGATCGACGTCGCAATCAAACATGCGACTCGGCTGCTCGATCAAGACCCGCAGGCAGCAGCCGAACAGGCTCGCGAAATCATCAAAGCCGCGCCTCATCATGCGATGGGCGAATTCATTCTCGCTGCAGCGGAACGCCGCATGGGGCAGAGCGAGTCGGCAATCCAGCGCCTGCAGACGCTGATCGAGCAACATCCGATTTGGCCGTCCGCGCACGTAGAGCTCGGTCTAGCTCGCATTGCGACCAATCAGCGCCCGCAAGCCGTCGAGTCATTTCGTGCGGCACTGAAGATCCAACCTGAACTGCACGAGGTCTGGCGCATGTTGGCCGATCTGTTGCATGGGATGGGCGATCTCACCGGAGCGGATCAAGCTTATTTGAACTTCGTTCGTCACGCCTCGCGCGATCCTCATTTGATGGCAATTGGCAATGCGTTGGCTACACAGCGCTTGCCCGAAGCGGAAACGCTCGCGCGCGAACGATTGAAACGTCATCCCACCGACGTCGTGGCGATGCGCATGCTCGCGGAGGTGGCTGGGCGTTTGATGCGTTATGCAGATGCCGAAGCGCTGCTGTCTCGCTGTCTAGAGCTTGCACCCAGCTTTGCCGCCGCGCGCCATAACTATGCGTTGATTCTGCATCGTCAGAACAAATCGGGGGCTGCGCTCGCCGAACTCGAGCGATTGTTGCAAACGGATCCGGACAATCGCAGTTACAACAATCTACTCGCCGCGGTGCTCGCGGGGATTGGCGAATACAATCGCGCGTTGGATCTGTACGAAACGGTGCTCGCCAAGCAGCCGCGACAAGCGAAGATTTGGATGAGCTATGGGCACGCTCTGAAAACCGCAGGACGGCAGGAGGACAGCGTCAAGGCTTATCGCAAGGCCATCGAGATCGCGCCGACGCTAGGCGAAGCGTGGTGGAGTCTCGCAAACATGAAGACGGTGCACTTCACGGATCAGGACCTGCAATCAATGCGCGCACAGCTTGATGGTGCGTTGGCCGACGAGGACCGCTGGCACTTCGAGTTCGCGATCGGGAAAGCATTAGAAGACCGCAAGGAATTCGAGGAATCGTTCGCCCATTACGCAAGCGGCAATCGTCTACGCAAGTCGCAGATTGGTTATCGCGCGCAGGACAACCGAGCGTTCGTGCAGCGTGCTCGAGCGTTGTTCACGCCGGAGTTCTTCGCTGCACGGCATGGATTCGGCGCCCCTGCTGCCGATCCGATTTTCATCGTAGGACTGCCGCGCTCCGGTTCCACACTGCTCGAACAGATACTCTCGAGCCATTCGCAAGTCGAAGGCACGATGGAATTGCCCCAACTGGTCGAGATGGCCCGTGCTTTGGGTCGCGAGGATGGCGGCTCGGGAGCGGCAAGTTATCCGCAGGTGCTTGGGCAGCTGGGTGCCGAAAGGTGCCGCGAATTGGGCGAGCAATATTTGGCCGACACGCGCATCTATCGCAAGACCAATGCGCCGTTCTTCATCGACAAGCTCCCGAACAACTGGGCGCACCTTGGACTCATTCAGCTCATTCTGCCGAACGCAAAGATTATCGATGCGCGGCGTCATCCGTTGGGCTGCTGCTTTTCAGCGTACAAACAGCATTTCGCCCGCGGCCAGCACTTTAGTTACGACTTAAACGATGTCGGCTCTTACTACCGCGACTACGTGACGTTCATGGCGCACCTCGATGCGGTTCTGCCGGGCCGAGTGCATCGAGTGATCTATGAGCAAGTTATTGCCGAGTTCGAATCCGAAGTCAGGCGGTTGCTCGATTACTGCGGACTGCCGTTCGAAACGGCGTGCCTGAAGTTCTACGAGAACGATCGCGCCGTGCGCACCGCAAGTTCCGAGCAGGTGCGTCGCCCGATCTTTCGCGACGCCCTCGAGCACTGGCGCAACTATGAGTCGCATTTGGATGCGCTCAAAGGCGCACTCGGTTCCGTCCTCGATAGTTATCCGAATGTTCCAGCTGATCTGCTCGAATGACCGCATCAGAAAACAGGGAGCCAGCGATGACACGCATCGATCGACGAAAGCGCAGAGTAAACATGTTCCTGCGTCGGAGTGGCGCACTTGTCGGAGTGCCGCTCGTGTCCGCGCTCTACGTGAACACGCCCGTGCTCGCGCAGACCGCGCCTGAGGAAGAGGCATCCTTGGGGCACATCGTGGTGACGGCACAGAAGCGAACGGAAAATCTTCAAGATGTTCCGGTCAGCATTCAGGCGATCAGTACCGCGCAGCTGGAAGAGCAGCACATCAACGACTTCGAGGATTACGCGAAGATGCTGCCGAGTGTGTCCTTCACCACGATCGGTCCTGGATTTGGCCTCGCGTACATGCGTGGCGTGGCGAGCGGCGAAAACAACAATCACTCTGGACCACAGCCCACCGTCGGAATGTATTTGGATGAACAGCCGATCACGACCATCCAAGGTTCGCTCGACATTCATCTATACGATGTCGCTCGCGTCGAGGCATTGGCGGGCCCGCAAGGCACGCTATATGGAGCAAGCTCGGAAGCCGGCACGATTCGCATCATCACCAACAAGCCGGACACGAGCGGATTCGATGCCAGTTACGACCTCGAATCCAACTACGTCACCAATGGCGGCGTGGGCTACGTCGGCCAAGGCTTCGTCAACATCCCCTTGTCGGAGAGCGCTGCCGTAAGACTCGTCGGCTGGTACGAATCGGATCCCGGCTACATCGACAATGTCGTTCAGCCGCGGCGCTTTCCGACCTCCGGTGGCTGTATCGAAAACTCTCCGACCCCCGAAAGTGGCTGCGTATCGAGTCCGACGCTCGCGAAGGACGGCTATAACGATATTGAAACGTACGGCGCGCGTGCCGCACTGAAGCTCGACTTGAACGATCGGTGGACTGTGACGCCGACGCTCATGGGGCAGAAGGAAACCGTCGATGGCGGCTTTGCTGTCGATCCAAAGCTCGGCGATCTGAAGGTCACTCGGTACTACCCCGAGAACTCGGTCGATGAGTGGGTCCAAGCAGCGCTAACTGTCGAAGGCAAGATCGGTAACTTCGATTTGGTGTATGCCGGTGCGTACTTGAAGCGCGACGACGAAGTGAACTCGGACTATTCCGACTACGCATTCTTCTACGACCAAGTTGCCGGTTACGGCGTGTACTGGACCGACGACGCGGGCATTCCTCTCGCCGATCCTTCGCAATACATTCACGCGACCGATCACTACCGGCGCTCCACGCACGAGTTGCGGTTGTCGTCGCCTTCCGACCGACCGTTTCGGTTCGTCGCCGGATTGTTTACCCAACGACAAGAACATTTGATCTTCCAGAACTATCAAATCACGGGGCTGGCGAGTTCCCTGTCGGTGTCGGGCTGGCCGAATACGATCTGGCTCACGAATCAAAAGCGCATCGATCGCGACTACGCCGCATTCGGAGAGGCAACTTACGACTTCACGGACAAGCTATCGGCAACGGTGGGAGTGCGCTTCTACAAAACCGATAACTCGCTGATGGGATTTTTCGGATTCACTCAGAACTACAGTTCGAACTATGGCGAAGCGTTGTGCTTTTCCGACTATCGATTTCGCAACTCGCCGTGCACGAACCTCGATGATGACGTGAAGGACTCGGGAACCATTCCGAAGGTCAACGTCACGTATCACTTCGATGGCGATCGCATGATGTATGCGACCTATTCGAAAGGCTTTCGCCCGGGCGGCATCAATCGCAACGGCACGGTGCCACCGTACGATCCAGATTATCTGACCAACTACGAAATCGGTTGGAAGACGCTGTGGTTGGACGACCGCGTGCGCTTCAACGGTGCGATCTTTCAGGAGAAGTGGACCGACATTCAGTTTTCGTTCCTACCGCCCAGCGGCTCGGGTTTGAGCGTGATTCGCAATGCAGGCTCGGCCAGGATTCGCGGCATCGAAGCAGACATCGGCTTTGCGGCCAGTAAGAGCCTCACCATTACGACGGGGCTGACATACATCAAATCCGAACTGCTCGAGGATTACATTCAGGATCCAGACGATCCGTTGCAGCGAGCCTCGAAAGGAGATTCCTTGCCGCTGACGCCTAATTTCAAAGCAAATCTCACGGCGCGCTACACATTCCCGCTCGGCAGCGCCGATGGATACGTGAACGCTTCGGCCGTATATCAAGGCAGCAGTTGGTCGGACTTGCTGCGCGCCGATCGAGAGGCATTCGGCAAACAGGATTCCTATACGCTTGCGAACGTCTCAGCCGGAATGGAGCGTGATAGCTATTCGCTCGAGTTCTTCGTCAACAACGCACTCGACCAACGCGCGCAGCTGACGACCTTCGCGCAATGCGCAACGGTCGCCTGCGGAACGCAGCCCTATGTCGTCGTGAATCAACCGCGTACGGTGGGCCTGAAATTCGGCCAGAAGTTCTGATGTAGGTGGTTCAAGGCGAGGAGAGGGCGACGCCGTTCGTCAATGCGGCTGCCCGCGTCGTGTCGCGCGAGCCGGCTGCGGGAATGCCGGCACCGATTGCGAACTGCTGTGTGCCACTGGAAGGTCTCACCGCGAAACGGCGCCAGAAATAGCATCGAGTTCAGCGGACACTCGCGATCACCACTCCGAAAGGAGGCAAAGTCAATTCAGTAACGTCTTTCGGATCCGAGGTCAGCGTCGTTAGCAACACCGTAGATCGTTTGGTGTTCACGTCGTGCCCGTGCAGGTCGAGAGAAATCGTCTGCTCGGTATTCGACATGTTGAGCGCAACCAAGACGTTGCTTTTGCCATAGCTGCGCAGATACGCGAGCACATTCGGATCATCCTCGTTGAGCGGAATGTATTTGCCGTCCAAAAGCGCGCGATTCTTGTGTCGAAGCGCGAGCAGTGACTTGTAGAACCATAGGATCGAACGCTTGTTGCGTAGTTCGGCGTCCACGTTGTACTTCTTATATGACGCTGGAATCGGCAGCCAAGGTTTACCCGTGGTAAACCCAGCGTTCGAGCGGCCATTCCATTGCATCGGCGTGCGCTCCCCATCCCGACCCTTCTCGTTCGGCCAGCCGAGTTTGCCGATGGGATCTTGCACGTCCTCGCGCCGGGTCGGATCGTTGTTCTGCATCCCGATCTCCTCGCCGTAATACATCACCGGCGTGCCCCGCAGGGTCAAATACAAGGCCGCCAGCAACTTGGCGATCTGGTCGTTGTGGACGCCGTCGCCATAACGGTTGTATGAGCGAATCATGTCGTGGTTGCTGATGACGTAGACGGGCCATCCGTTCGCCGACTCTGCCAATGCGATCTGCTTGCGGAATTCCGGTGCGGAAACGCGGTTGACCATCGTGAACATGAAATCCATCGGCATCTGGATTTCGCGGTAGTAGTCGTTGAGCTGTTGGATATTGCTCGTCCATGTCTCTCCGATGAGTACGGAGTCGTGTTGATCCGTAACATTGCGCAGATCTCGCAGCACATCGTGAAGCTCCGGCAGATTCGTGTTGTGAACCGGAGTCTGATTGGGATCGCCGAAACGATTCGTGCCAGGCTGAGTCGGGTTATCGGTCAATGCGGGATCTTCCATCAGCGTGTCGACTGCATCGAGCCGGAAGCCGGCGACTCCGCGATCGATCCACCACCGCGTGATATCCAACATTGCATCGCGCACTTGCGGGTTGCGCCAGTTCAAGTCGGGCTGTTCGGGATAGAAGTAATGGTAGTAGTACTGATTTGTCCGCGGATCGAGCGTCCACGCCGAGTGTCCGAACACGGCAAGCCAATTGTTCGGCGGTTGGCCATTGGATTTGCCGTCGCGCCAGATATACCAGTCGCGCTTAGGTGAATCGATCGAGGCGCGCGACTCTTTGAACCATTGATGTTGATCCGAGGTGTGATTCACGACCAGATCCATGATGAGACGAATGTGGCGCTGTTTCGCTGCGCTCGAGAGATGATCGAAATCGTGCAAGGTGCCGTACATGGGGTCGATATTCCGATAGTCGGAGACGTCGTACCCGAAGTCGACTTGCGGCGAGGGATAGCAGGGCGTCAGCCAAATCGCATCGACACCCAAGTTGCGCAAATAGTCCAAATGTCTGGCGATGCCGTTGAGATCGCCGATGCCATCGCCGTTCGTGTCCGCGAAGCTGCGTGGATAGATCTCGTAGAAGACGGCGTGTTGCCACCACTGATGTCCCTCGCGATCGATCGCTTTTGGCGCTGCATGGATTGCAGGCGCGAGGAGTAGAGATGCACACAGCAGCGCAGAGCGAAAGTCTTTCATGCGCAATCCTTCGAGATGAGGTTCTTGCGCGATGGTACTTGATGGCACGCAGTCAGCGAAACCTCGCTGACAAACGCCCCAACATCCATTGGTCTAAATGATTTATTCCATGCAGACGAGACCCGGGCTCGATCGCGTGCGGGATCGCGCGTGAAAGGCGGCGTAAGTGAAAGAGGGAGCGGGTCGATGCCCGGTTTGTGAGCCGGAATCAGTGCCCAGAGCGCGTCGCCACCGACGCCGAACGAGCATCGGCGATGCTCTGGAACTCGAATCGCCTGCGATCGGGCACTCGCTTTTGCGCCGAAGTGGGAAAGAGCTCGAGCGAGCTCGGAAGCGACTTCGGCAGCGGGTACGTTCCGAGCTTTACGGCACGTGCGATCTCGACGCTTTCCGGCACCTCATCGGGATCGAAGGGTTTGCTGATGACACCTAGCGCGGCGTCCTTGTTCTCAAGCGCCACCTCACGCGTCATTGTCACGAACAACACTGCGACGTCGTATTGCGAGCGCAGGAATCGAGCCAACTCGACTCCGAGAGTGCTGTCGTGCAAGCCGATATCGACCAGGGCAACGTCGGGACGATGTTCGGCCGCAAGCCGCAGCGCGTGTTCTGGATCATCGGCTGGACCGAGCACTTCATGACCTGCGAGCTCCAACTCTAGCTCCAGGCTGACGGCGATCAGCGGTTCGTCCTCGACGATCAATACCAACATCGTGCCCTACAAGAGAAACCTGCTCTGCTAGGAGAACGAATGCAGTGCGGGATGGTTCCTAAACTCAGGTTTATGACAACGTTTGCTGGTGCAAACCTATTACAGCGTCACATTAATGCCGACGCGCGCTTCGAGGCCGGGCAAGCGAAAGCCCACTGTCTCTTCGTAATCGTTATCGAGCGCGTTATCTAGATTGAAGTAGAGCTTGGCGCGCGCAGTTAAGTTCCGCGTGATCGAAACATCGAGACGGCGATAGGCATCGAGGTCGCGATCGCCGGTCGGCACCGAACTGCCATGGCGGCTGCCGACGAAGCGTGCGTCTGCGAATAAATCCCAGCGCGCATCGAAGTGCCAATTGAAACTGAGACCGCCGTACGATTTAGGCCGATACAGCAGCTGTGCGCCGTCCTGGATATCGAAGCTCGACTCCGTCCAGCGCGCGCCGATCGATAACGAATCCAGCGGCTGGTAGTTCACGAACATCTCGACGCCATCGATGTCGACACGAGATCGATTGATCAATTTGAACGTCGCGAAGTCGAAGTCAATGAGGTTCGAATACCGAGACTGAAAAGCCGTAAGCCCTGCGGATAAATTGCTTGCGATTCTTTTCTCGAACGATGCTTCCCAGGTGTCGCTGCGTTCCACTTGCAGATCCGGATTGCCGACAAGCGAATCCCCGAGCGAGTAGAAGCTCGGCGCTTTGTGGCCATTCGCCCATGTGAGCCGCACGGATGCGTCGATTGCATTCAAGGAATACTCGCTCGACAGTCGCGCGGACGCGCGGCTGCGGTCTCGATTGCTGTCGTCGAGCCGCGCAGAGCCGTAAAGGGCGAGCGGCTCGAACGGACGAGCGCTGACCTCGGCGAAGGCAGCGAGAGTACGGCGGTCCAGCGAGAAGTCGCTCGGCAGTTGTGCGAATCCCAAGTCCAATGTCGCAGCTCGACTGGCGTCTTCCTTTAGTACGTCGGCACCCGCGCTTAGCTGCACGTTGCGAGCGACTTCGCCTCGCGCGTAGACGGTGAATTGCTTCTCGCGGTAGTGCGTGTGGCTTACGGACGCCGGCACGGCGTCGAACACTCCAGGGGCAACCGCAGGCGTATCGATGTCCTCGTCGCGATCGAAGTACGTGCCTTGGAAGTGAAGCTCCCAATTCGATTGCAGGCGGTGCGTCGCATTCAACCATGCAGATGCTTCGTCGGCGTCCGCGCGTTCGAGCTCGCGATTGACTGCATATCGCTCGGAGCCGCTAGCGTCGGGGAAAGCCGTTCGACGACGTTTCGCGAACCGAGTGCCGATGCGAAGATCGAGCGGATCAGAGTTGTAAGCACCCTGTAATTCAGCTCCCGCCAATCTGCGTGTAGACCCGTCGCTGGTCTCGCCAACATCGCTGTAAACGGCATGGGCGCTGCCGGCGATGCGGTTGCCTAGCGGTCCAGCAATCGAGAGGAAGGCGCGCTCATCGGATTCATCCGACGTTTCGAGCGTGGCCCGCGCCGAGGGCGTACTTGTCGGTGCGCGCGTGATGATATTGATGGCGCCAGCCATCGCATCCGAGCCGTGAACGGCCGAGAGGGGGCCGCGAAGGATCTCGATGCGTTCGATCTCATTGGGATCGATGGTCGAGAAATCGTAACCGCCGCCGCGCGTGTTCGATGCATCGTTGCGACGCACGCCATCGACGAGCACGACCGCAAAGTTCGACTCGGCTCCACGTAGGAACACTTCCGATATGGCTCCCGGCCCACCTCCGGAGGCGACGTAGACGCTCGGTGTACGCCCGAGCAAATCGACGGCGTCCGCTGCATGTTGCGGTTCGATTTCTGCGGCACTGAGTGTCGTGCTACTTGCTGCCGGCGGGCTGCTCAGACGTGAACGCGTGACCGTGACCGCAGACAGCTCCGTTGCATCTTGGGCGCGACCGTTTTGAGCAAGAGCGAGTAGAGAAGCGAGCGCACACAGCAACGAGGGGTGCAGGCGAGTGTTCGAGGACATGGAGGGAAATGCGATTTAAGAAAGATAAATGAAGGCGTCACTCAGGTTACTGAGCGGGAACACGATAGGACGAGCACCAACGATCTCGTTGCGCGCCGGAAATCGTGCGACGTGTGCGTTGTTGGGTCCGGCTGCTTGTTTTCGCACTCGGACGTTCAGCGAGGTGAGATTGTACGTGCCGCGCGTGCGTTACGCGCGTGTGTCAGCCCGCGAATCGATGCGCAGGTAGACCGCGGACGTCGAGTCGAACTCTAAAGAGACCGCCGGCGAGCGGCTCTCGAGCGCGCTCTTCGGGGGTCAAATCGTTGCAGGCAGTCGTGATGTACAAGGTCTGCAGATCATCGCCGCCGAATGCACAGCTCGTGACGAATCGGGTCGGCAGAACGATCTTCAGCAGCAGCTCCGACGACGGCGTGTGGCACGTGACGCACGCGGCACCCCAGTGTGCGATCCAAATGCGCCCGTCTGCGTCAGTCGTCATACCATCGGGACTGCCTTCGGTCGCGATGTCAAACGTCTTCCACTCGCGCTGGTCGCTCAATGCGCCGCTCGTTGCGTCGAAATCGAACGCGTAGATGCGGTTGTTGAACGTGTCAGTGAAGAACATCGATTTTTCATCGCGTGACCAAGTGGGACCGTTCGTGATGGCGATGCCGTCGAGTGCTCGTGTGCACCTCGTCGCGCTTTCGAAACGATACAGCGCGCCCGTGGGCAATGTGCAATCGAAATCCATCGTGCCCGCCCACAAGCGGCCACGACTATCGCACTTGGCGTCGTTGAATCGGTTGCGCTTGCGCTCGGGTTCAGGCTTCGCGAGCGGTGTGATCGATTGCGTCGCGGGATCGAAGAAGGCGATCGTCTGACGCAGTGTTACGAGCAGTCCATCGCCATTGCTTCGCTCGCAAGCAGACGAGACCTCTTCGTCGAAATTCCACGTCTCTTGTGCATTCGTGTCGGGCGAGTACCGATGCAACTTGTGCCCAAGAATGTCGACCCAGTAGAGCGCTCGCGATGTGCTCGACCACACTGGCCCTTCGCCCAGCAACGCGCCTGCAGACCAAACGCATTCAGGTGGATGCAGGATGGAAGGGGTGCGCATCTGGATAGTGACTACTGACTAGTGACTGGTGACTTGTGACTTGGGACTAGGGAACGGCCGCTCTCGGCGTCCTGCCTTCGCGGCATGGCACGTCCATGTGCGGCAGGAACAGGGAACAGGGAACAGGGAACAGGGAACAGGGAACGGTACGATCTCTCGTTCCCGGTTCCCCGTTACCCGTTCCCTTCACGTCAGTGCGAATCCCGCGGTACTTCCGCGCCGCTACCGCCGACGAGGAAGTCCAAGTCAGCGCCGAGGTGCGCCTGTTGGACGTGTTCGACGTACAAGCGATACCAGCCGCGCTTTGGAATCTGTTCCGGCTTCCATTCTTTGCGGCGCGCTTCCAGCTCAGCTTCACTGACTTCCAAATGGATGCTGCGTGCTTCGACATCGAGCGCGATCATGTCGCCGTCGCGAACGAGGGCGAGCGGGCCGCCCGCTGCAGCTTCCGGTGACACGTGAAGCACGACGGTGCCATAGGCAGTGCCGCTCATGCGCGCATCCGAGATGCGCACCATGTCGGTGATGCCTTTGCGCAATACCTTCGGTGGCAGCGGCATGTTGCCGACCTCCGGCATGCCGGGATATCCCTTCGGTCCGCAGTTCTGCAGTACCAGCACGCAATTCTCATCGACGTCCAACGCTTCGCTGTCGATGCGTGAATGGAAGTCTTCGATGCTGCTGAATACCACGGCGCGACCGCGATGCTTCATCAAGTTGGGCGACGCCGCAGCAGGCTTGATGACCGCGCCATCGGGAGCCAGATTGCCGCGCAGCACGGCGATGCCGGCTTGCGGTTTGAACGGCGTCTCGTACTTGTGAATGACTTCGCGGTTCCAGCACGGCGCATTCGCAATGTTTTCGCCCATGGTCTTGCCGTTGACGGTGAGCGCATCGCGATTCAAAAGCGGCGCGATCTCGCGCAGCACTGCAGGTAATCCACCTGCGTAGTAGAAATCCTCCATCAAGAATTGACCGGATGGCTGCAGGTTGACCAGGCAGGAAACGTGCGAGGCGAGTTTGTCGAAGTCTTCGAGCGTGAGTTGTATGCCCATGCGCCCTGCAATCGCGAGCAAGTGAATGACGGCGTTGGTGGAACCGCCGATGGCGGCATTGGTGCGAATCGCATTCTCGAACGCCGCGCGGGTCAGCACCTTCGACATGCGCAGGTCTTCGTTCACCATGGCGACGATGCGGCGGCCGGTGAGCTGAGCGAGACGTTTGCGGCGTGTGTCGGGTGCGGGGATCGCTGCGTTTTCCGGCAACGACATGCCCAAGGACTCGACCATACACGCCATCGTCGATGCCGTACCCATCGTCATGCAGTGGCCTTGCGAGCGATGCATGCACGATTCAGCGGCGTTCAATTCTTCCATCGTCATTTCGCCGGCACGGACTTTTTCCGACATTTCCCACACGCCCGTGCCAGATCCGATCTCATGCCCGCGGAATCGGCCGTTGAGCATCGGGCCGCCCGACAAGCCGATGGTCGGCAAGTCACAGCTCGCCGCGCCCATCAAGAGTGATGGCGTCGTCTTATCGCAGCCCATCAACAGCACGACGCCGTCGATCGGGTTGCCGCGAATGGACTCTTCCACGTCCATGCTGGCCAGATTGCGGAACAGCATCGCTGTCGGGCGAAGTTGAGTCTCGCCCAAGGACATGACCGGAAATTCCAGCGGAAAGCCGCCGGCTTCGTAGACGCCGCGCTTTACGAATTCCGCCAATTCGCGGAAGTGACCGTTGCAGGGCGTGAGCTCGGACCAGGTATTACAGATGCCGATGACGGGGCGGCCGTCGAGCAGATCGTGCGGATAGCCTTGATTCTTCAGCCAGCTGCGATGGATGAAGCCATCGCGATCGTTACGCAAGAACCAGGAGTGACTGCGCAAAACGCGCTTCTTTTCAGACATTTAGGATCCTCAGATCTACTGCGAACCGGCTAACGCCAGCTGCGAGAGGCCATGCATTTAATCGGTGGAGCTTTGCAGTTCGCGCCATGCGAGTGAGTCGAAAGCGTCCTTGGGCCTCAACGCCGGTGCCGCCGGCGAAACTTACGGTCGCGATCGTACGTGGTTCCATATCACTTTTGAAAATATGAGTTGTGAGCACGGCGATAACGCTTGATATATGCGGCGGCGCCGCTTTGTGACTCGGCCAACATAGGCGTTCGCCTTATACTGCCGCGCCCTCGATTTTCTGAGCGTTTCACTATGTCCCCGCACGACTCCATGCAGTTCACATCGCTTCGTTCCAAGAGTGTGTTCATTACCGGCGGAGCTACGGGAATCGGAGCGTCAATTGTGACCGCATTTGCGGAGCAGGGCACGCGTGTCGCGTTCGTCGACATCGACGAGGCAGCCTCCGCTGCGCTCGCATCGCAGCTCAGTTCCAAGGCCCGGATCTGGTGGCGCCGGTGCGATGTGAAAGATGTGAATGCTTTGCAAACCTGCATCCGCGATGCGGCTGCGGAACTGGGCGATTTCTCGATCCTGGTGAACAACGTGGCGAACGACGAACGTCACGAACTGTTAAGCGTGACGCCCGAGTATTGGGACGATCGGATGGCAATCAATCAACGCCCCGCGTTCTTCGCCATCCAAGCGGTGGTGCCGGGCATGCGCAAGCTGGGTGGCGGTTCGATCGTTAATGTCGGTTCGGGCGGGTGGCAAATCAAAGAGCCAGGCTATCCCGCTTATGCAACCGCGAAAGCCAGTCTGCATGGGTTGACCCGCGGTTTGTGCAAACTGCTCGGACCCGACCGGATTCGCGTCAACACGCTATCGCCTGGTTGGACGATCACGGAAAGGCAGAAGCGTTGGCTGACCCCGGAGGCAAGAGCGGAGCTATTCCGCACGCAGTGCCTCCCCGATCAAATCGACCCGGAGGACGTTGCTAATTTCGTCGTGTTCCTGGGGTCGGATGCCGCTCGGATGTGCACTGGTCAGGAATACAAGGTCGATGCGGGTTGGACTTGAGCGGAAGAGAGGATCTAGAACTCCAACGTGACGCGCGGCGCTTGATCCCAAAGTAACTCGACAAGGTCTGGCGTGTGGCGTTCCGACCGACGCGACACGGCGTCCTTCGCGCGTCTCTTCTCAACATCGATCGCGACGCAGTCGTCGCAGTAAACGGTTTGGAAGGCACGAACGAGTTCGCTCGCTGCGACCGGCCGTATTGCGCCCCGAAAATCGCACGCGCTCGCGTTATGACCAATCAACGCAAGTCCAATCCAAACCCAGATCGCTCTCGTCATTCGCATCGATAACACGCGTCGAGTGGGGAACCAGTTTGCGACTGTGTGATCTCAAGTGGTATTCAGAAATAACCACAACGTCGGGATCTGATATGACCACTCAAAGACGCGCGCGAACCCCCGCCACCGTGATTCCGCTGATCAGCATCGACCGGCGCGCCCGGCTCCCTCTGCATAAACAGGTCTATGACGGTTTGAGAAACGCCATCACGACAGGCCGCCTTTCGGGTGGGCATCAAGTGCCCTCAACGCGTGATTTGTCCAGAGATTTGGCCGTCTCGCGCATTCCGGTTCTTAGTGCTTACTCGCAGCTGATCGCAGAGGGCTACTTGGAGACGCGCGCGGGCGCTGGCACGTACATCTGCAAGTCGCTTCCCGAGCAATCGACTTCCTGCCAGTCCAATCCTGCGCCTGAACGGCCGGCACGCGCGAGCCTGCGCCGTCTTTCGAAGCGCGCAGAGGCGCTGCCGCAGCTACCGAATTCGCCATGGGTGAATCGCAGAGGCGCGTTCAGTCTCGGGCAACTGGCGCTCGACGAATTTCCGTTGGCGCTATGGACGCGCCTGGTCAGCCGCACGGCGAAGAACGCGAAGCTCTCATCGCTCAGCTATGGACAGCCGCAAGGCCGCCACGATCTGCGCCGTGCCATTGCGTCATATCTCGGTACAGCGAGAGCCGTGCGCTGCACGCCTGAACAGATTTTGATCGTGAGCGGCTCGCAGCAAGCCTTGCAGATCGCGGCGTGGTCGCTGCTCGATCCGGGCGATTCGATTTGGATTGAAGATCCCGCCTATCGACTCGCAAGGCGCGTCTTCGAGTTGGCTGGCGCAAAGATGGTGCCGGTGCCTGTCGACGAGGAAGGTCTGCAAGTGGATGAAGGTCGGGTCAAAGAGCCCGATGCAAGAGCTGCCTTCGTGACGCCGTCGCATCAGTTACCGCTGGGCGTCACCATGAGCGCATCGCGCCGTCTGCAATTGCTCGAGTGGGCACAACAAAAGGGCGCATGGATCATCGAGGACGATTACGACAGCGAGTTTCGCTACGAGAGCCGGCCGATTGCCTCGCTGCAGGGCTTGGATAATGGCTCGCGCGTCATCTATGTAGGCACGTTCAGCAAGGTGCTGCTGCCATCGATTCGTCTGGGCTACATGGTCGTGCCCGAAGATTTGGTGGATCGATTCACGGCTGTGCGACAAACGATGGACATCTGTCCTGCAGATTTGCATCAGGCCGTGCTCGCGGAGTTCATCGATGAAGGGCACTTCGCACGTCACATCAGGCAGATGCGGATGATCTACGGCGAGCGCAGGGCGGCGCTCGTGGAGTCGCTTGAATCGATGCTGAGCGATGAAGTCGATCTGCATGGCGATGCGGCTGGCATGCATTTGACTGTGACCTTGAAGCGGGCGCTGAACGATCGCGAGATTGCTTTGCAGGCCGCGAAACAAGACTTGTGGCTCTGGCCGCTATCGCCTGCTTATCAACACCTGAAGCCGCGCCATGGATTCATTTTGGGCTTCGGCGGTGTGCCGGCATCGCAGATGCCCAAAGCCGTTCGCCTCATGCGCGAGGTGCTGCGGGCTCAATGACCTGAATCCAGCTCCGCGGGTGCGAAAAAGAAAAGGGGAGAAGGCTTGCGCCTTCTCCCCGAACCTCAGGGGGAACCGTTCTTAGAATTGGCCGCGGATACCGAGGATGTACTGACGGCCGGGATGGTTGTAGATGCTGGTTCGATTTTGGAAGCCGAAGTACGAGTACTCTTCTTCGTTCGTCAGGTTGAGCGCCTCGAAGCTGAGCGTCATCTCGTGGCCCATCATTCCGAAGTTCAAGCTGCTCGACAGATCCAAGTAGCCCGCCGCCTTGCGGTACTGCGTCTCGGGCGCTGTCACGCCAAAGCAGTTCACTCGGCACTCCACATAATCGCCGCGATAGTTGTACGAAAGGCGCAGCGCGAACGTGCCCGGCTCGTAGTAGACAGTGGCGTTGTAGTTGTTCTTGGCCAACCCTTCGATCACCTTTGGTAAGCCTTGAGCATCCAAGCCGTCATTCGACTTCAGGCGAGTGAAGTTTACGGTCACGCCGAGACCATTCAGCAACATGTCGAGCCGCTGTTGATAGAGCAACTCGAGGCCTTTGAGATAGGTCACGTCGGAGCGATTCTGCGGCCTTGCAAACTGAACCGTCGAGTCAAGGCCGCTCGGTAGGAACGAAAGTAACGTCGGATCGGTGATCGCCGCCAACGGAATATTGGCGTTGCGGAACGGCTCTGCTCCGCGCTTGGTCTCGATGAAGCCCGTGATTTCCTTGTAGAAGGCGGTTACGCCGACGACCGCACCTTCGGAGAAGTACCATTCAAGACCACTATCCAAGCCGTCTGAAATGTACGGATCCAGATCCGGGTTACCTTGGCTCACCGTTCCCGTGGTCGAGAAGCTCGTGAATGGCAGCATCTGCGTTGGGTCGGGACGAGTCATCGTGCGAGACGCAGCAAAACGTGCAACCAACGAATCCGAGATGTTGTACGCAAGGTTCACCGATGGGAGCAGACGTGCGTCGCTGCTCTTCCACGGTACCGTGTCGTAATCATCTGGACGCAATCCGAATAGTGCGCCATTCGGCGGAGTCCGCAACGTGAACGTGGTCATGTCCGTATCGGTCTTGACGTAGCGCAGACCTACGTTGGCGCGAAGGTCATGACCGCCCAGATCGAACCGTCCATTGGCTTCGACATAGAAGGCGTTCGATTTTTCTTCGAAGGTGCCGGAGTTCGTGTACTCAAGATTTGCGGCAGCGTCGAGTGCGCCTGGATCCATCAGTGCACGCCACGCGCCTAAGTCGGCGACTGCCCACGAACTGTAGCCAGGCGAATCGCTAAACCCTTTGCCGAAATTGACCGGAACGGCGCGCGCATAACCGGTGAGATCGAACGAGGCGAGCGCGTTCGGTCCCGTATAGCCGAACGGAGCGAGTGCCGCACCCTGCGTTGCGCCGACCGATGAACCAAACGACAAGCGCTCGCGCTCGTAATCGTTCAGCAAGTAGCCGAAGGTGAGATTCAGATCCTCATCGCCCAGTTTGAAGTTCAGTGCGAGATTGTCGTTCGTCTCGTTGCGTGTGCGGGGTTGTACGCGGACTGCGTTTAGGTCCCAGAGACTGAGGTTCGAGATGTCGACTGTGGGAGTGATCGACGGGATATGAGCTCCCGCTTTTGTGCTGATGTTCGCGTCCAAATCTTGCGAGAGCAGCAGGAAGGTGGTCATGCGCCAACGAAAGTCGGAGTCGGCACGCGATGCTTTTAGTTGCGCGTTGAACTTGTCGCTGATCTGCCAATCGGTCGTAAACCCCAGATGCTTGAAGTCGGAATCCTGTTCGAAGTATCGGTTTTCCGACCAATACCGCACGTTGTGCAACGTGCCGCTCACTAAGTTGCCGTCCGCATCGAGCTGAAAGTTCTGCGGCGTGATGTAGCCGAAGCCGGTTGAACCCGCCTGACCCGAACTCGTCCCGCGGACCAACTCGTTGTTGGTGTAGCGATCGAAATCGGAAGTGAGTTTCGAGTACAAGAAGTCGAGCGTAAACATCAGGCCATCGGTCGGTTTCCACTGGACCGCTGCGGTGCCGCCGATACGATCGCGCTTGCCGTCTTGCACTTCAGGTCTGCCCAGTCGCGGGATGTTCACGTCGGCCAGCTCAGCGTTCGTAAGGCCGGACTCATTGACGAATCCCGGCGCTAGGGATGCTGGATTTGCGGCCGTCACGCTGGGCAAGTTCCAGTTGAAGTTGGCGACACGCGTCGGCCAGTCCGAAGGGGGAACGGCTGCGCGGTTGGTTCCCGATGCCACCGGGCCCACGTGGCCGACTGCCCATCCTTGCGAACTCCAGCCGTCAGTGCGGAACTTGCGTTCGGAGTAAGTCGCACTCAGCAACACGCCGAAGGTGTCATTCCAGGTGTTGCTGACGAGGAAGCTGGCGCGCGGATCTAGCTTTTGCGATGTCTCCTGATAGGCGCCTTGAACCTGGTAGCTGGCTTTGAAGCCGTCGTAATCGAACGGGCGCGGCGGCTTCAAGTTGATGGTGCCGGAAAGTCCGCCTTCGACGACGCTCGCACGAGGCGTCTTGGACACTTCGAGGGCGCTGAAGATTTCCGAGGGCAGCACGTCGAAGTCGAATTCGCGACTGCGGGCCTGCTGGTCGACGCTGCCTTCGGACGCGACGCTAACCGGCATGCCATCAAGCAGTACTCTCGCGAAACTGGGGCCTAAGCCGCGCAGCGAAATCTGCTGGCCTTCGCCATTGGTTCTGGAGATCTGCACGCCGGGAACGCGCTGCAGGGCTTCTGCCAGATTGTTGTCGGGAAGCTTGCCCACATCCTCAGCGGAGATCGAATCGGTGAAGTTGACGTTTTCGCGTTTCACCTCCAGCGATTGCTCGAGGCTGCCCCGAAAGCCGGTGACAACGACTTCTTCCAACTTCTCGTCTGAGCTGGGAGTGGTGCTCTGCTGCGCCTGCGCGATGCCTGCGCTCACGCACAAACTCAAAAAGCTGATCTTTGCCAGCGAACTGGGCACGGTGTGCTTCACGACGATCCCCTCCGGTACTTATTCAAAATTTAGGGACTTGCGGCTCCCTGAAGCCGCAAGTCAGGCCGTGTGCGTCGCCGATACTGACCACTTCCACATTGGCCTGACCACTTTAGTCTCGCGTGGTCAGGGAAGACCTGTCAACAGTGTCAGCCGGTGACTGAAAACGCGCGTAGATGCGCGGAAAAAAAGGAATTGCTTGATAACAAACCAGTAATCACAGGTGGTCAGACCACGCTATACTCGCGCCGGGTTGGAAGATGGGTCGAGGTCGGCAATCGGGTGCCTTACTGCCGTTCCTTGCGTACCGACTCTATGCACAATCAGTGACTCGTATGCCGCATTCCGCCGATCGCAAGCTTTATCAGAAGGTCGCCAACGCTATCGTCGCCGCCATCAAGAGCGGCGTGTATCCGCCGGGTGAGCGGTTGCCGCCCGAACGCGAATTGGCGGAAAAACTCGATGTGAGCCGGCCGACCATTCGCGAAGCGCTCATTGCGCTGGAAATTCGCGGCATCGTCGAGGCGCGACGCGGATCAGGCATCTACGTGATTCAAGCGGCACCCTCGGAAGCGGCGAGTGCGGAAGACGATCTAGACATCGGTCCGTTCGAAGTGAGCGAAGCGCGCCGTTTGTTCGAAGGGGAATCCGCTGCATTGGCTGCGGCAATCATCACCGACGAAGAACTCGCCGAACTCGAAAAGCTGCTAGAAGCGATCGGCGCGAATGTCGACAATGAATTGGGCGAACGAGCGGACCGCGATTTCCACATTGCTATTGCCGAAGCAACGCAGAATCCCGCGATCGCAACGGTGGTCGAGACGTTGTGGGACATGCGTTACCGATCGCCGCTGTGTAAAACGATGTTCGACCGTGCGCGGCGCGCCGGATCGAAGCCGCGGCTAGACGATCACCGCGAAATTCTCGAAGCGTTGAAGGCTCGCGATCCGAAGGCAGCGCGTGCTGCCATGCGCGCGCATCTCGACCGCGTCATCAATGCGCTGCTGTCCGCAACCGAAACAGACGCTCTACAGAAAGCGCGCTCGGAAGTGGATACGAAGCGCAAAGAATTGGCGCGACGGTTAGCGGTCTGAACGTCCAAAAGGACGTCATGGATTCGGGAATCGGACGCAACACAAAGCGCGCAAAGACGACGAGCGAATAGCGGACCTAGCGAGGCCAGAGCAGCATGCCTTCATACACGCTCGCTCTTAGCTCTGGTTCGATCCACCAACCGTCTCGCTGGGCAGGGACATGCGCTCACTAAGAATCCAAACACGTCCGATCACTTTGCGTTCTTTGTGTTACGTCCGACTTCCCGAGCGTTAGCGATTCTTCGGCGCTCCCGCATACGCAAGCGCGATTCCAATCAAGCAGAACCCCGCCGCAGCGGTGCACGCTTGGATTGCGCCTGAGGATTGAACGGCGGCAATCCAGACATCCCAATTCAGCGAGATTCCAGCGAGCACCGCTGCCCCTACGCACATGACAACGATGCCGGTGACAATGAGCGGCTTGTGAGCTTGCGTCAGATCGAGCGGCACATCGGTGTCGACGCGATTGAAGTGACCGCGCAAGATCACCCAGAAAATCGCCAGACTGATCAGGTGCATGATGCCCGCCAACAAGAAGATCAACTCTTGATTGCCAGTCCACTGAATTGCCGGCGCGGCGAGCAGAGTCATGAACATGCCGCCGATGCCGCCCGTCGTCGCGCCCAAGCCAACGACTGAGCCTGACACTTTCGCGGGAAACAAATCTGTCGCCGACGTGAAGATATTTGCCGACCACGCTTGATGTGCGGCAGTCGCCAGCATGATGAGCGCAATGCATAGCGTCATGCTTTGCGTGTAGTACGCGATGATCGCACCCGGCATGCAAACCGCTGCGATGAGCATTGTCGTGAGTCTTGCTTTGCCTACGCTCCAGCCGCGCGCAATGAGATGACCTGAAAGCCATCCGCCAGCAATGGATCCAACTGTCGCGCCCGTATAGATCACTCCAAGAAGGCCGGCGCTCTCGAGTGGATTCTGACCGCGTTCGCGCGACAGATACGAAGGCAGCCAAAACAGATAGAACCACCACACTGGATCGGTGAGCATCTTGCCCAACAGGAATGGCCAAATTTCGCGATAACGGAGCAATGCGGTCCACGGCAACTTGATTGTGGGACCCGCGCTGACGCGGCCTTCCTGGATGTAAGCAAGTTCAGCGGGTTTGAGCCGCGGATGGTCTTCGGGAGGAAAGAACGCTTTGCTCCAAAAGAACAACCAGATAACGCCGATCAATCCAATCGCGACGAATGAAGACTGCCAGTTGATCGTCTCGGCGATCCAAACGACCACCACCGAGACGAGCACGCCGATGTTGGTGCCCGAATTGAAAATGCCGGTGGCGAGTGCGCGTTCCTTTTGCGGGAACCACATTGCGACTGCCTTGATCGAGGCTGGGAAGTTTGCGGCTTCAGCAAGCCCTAAGAAGAACCGCACGAGTACGAAACCGAACACGGTGCTCACGAGGCCGTGAGCTGCTGCCATGGCGGACCACAAGATTAACGCCGCTGCGAGACTGGTCTTGACGCCGTAGCGATCGATGACGCGACCGATCAGCGAAGGAAAAGCTGCGTACGCAACGGTGAAAGCGAACGTGATCCAGCCGTAATCCACGTCGGTCCAGCCGAGCGCGTCCTGCAGCGTCGTCTTCAAGACCGAGAGCGCTTGCCGATCGACGTAGTTGATCGTCGAGCAGAAGAACAACAATGCGCAAATAACCCAACGATACTTGCCGACTGGAGCAGTCGGCGCAGGCGCCGTCGCTGACATATCTATCCCCCCAAATGAATGCGCACATCGCTCAACGCGTGTGCGCTTGTTCTGAGCTTACAGGCGATACGCGCTTTTCGGTAACCGGTAGGCCAGATCGATCGCGACTTCGTGCGCCTCGTCTTCGTTCATGCGATGTTCGGCGACGAGTCGAGCGAGGAACGCGCAATCGATGCGCCTTGCCACGTCGTGCCGCGCTGGAATCGACAAGAACGCGCGCGTGTCGTCGTTGAAGCCGACAGTATTGTAGAAGCCGGCGGTCTCGGTGGTCTGCTCGCGAAATCGCATCATGCCTTCGGGACTGTCATGGAACCACCAAGCCGGCCCGAGCTTGAGTGCGGGATAGTGGCCAGCGAGAGGCGCGAGCTCGCGGCTGTAACTACTTTCATCGAGCGTGAATACGATGAGGGACAATCGGTTCTCGTTGCCGAATCGATTCAGCAGCGGCCATAACGCGCGCACGTAATCGGTGGCCATCGGAATATCGGCGCCGACGTTCGGGCCGAACCGCTTGAGCACGTCCACGTTGTGATTGCGCCACGATCCGGGATGAATCTGCATGACGAGCCCGTCTTCGATACTCATGCGCGCCATCTCCGTCAGCACTTGGCCGCGGAACAACTCCGCATCTCCCGGTCGTGTCTGGCCGCGCACGATGCGATCGAACAATGCTTTGGCTTCGGACTCATCGAGATCCGCAGTCGCTGCACTTGGGTGACCATGATCGGTCGAGGTTGCGCCCATGGAGGCAAAGAATGCGCGACGGTTGCGATGCGCGGACAAATAACCTTTCCAGCTCATCGTGTCTTCGCCGGTGATTTCACCGAACTGGCGTAGGTTGTCGATGAATCCCACTGCATCGGGATCGACGACCGGATCCGGACGGTAGGCTGTGACGACTCGACCTTTCCAGCCGCTGTTGCGGATCTTGATGTGATGGCGCAGATCATCGAGCGGCGACTCCGTCGTGGCCAGCGCTTCGATGTTGAACCGTTCGAACAGCGCGCGCGGACGGAAGTCCGGATGTTGCAACTTCGTTGCGATCACTTCATACGCATGGTCTGCGTTCTTGGGCGTAAGCGGTACATCGAGTTCGAAAACATTTGCGAGCACCCAGTCGAACCACATGCGCGAAGGAGTGCCGCGAAACAAGAAGTAGTGCTCGGCGAAGATTCTCCAGATCTTTCTCGAATCATCTTCGATCCGACTACCGTCCAACGCCCGCACGCCGAATTGCTCGAGGCGAATGCCTTGGCTGTAAAGCATGCGGAACACGTAGTGATCGGGAATCAACAGGAGCTTGGCTGGATTGGGAAAGGCCTCGTTGTCGGCGAACCACTGTGGGTCCGTGTGTCCGTGCGGGCTGATGATGGGTAAATCGCGCACGTGCTGGTAAAGACGACGTGCAATGGCGCGGATGGCAGGCTCTGCCGGAAAAAGGCGATCGGCAGGTAAGCGATCTTCAGCTTTGGTCATCGGGCTGCTCGACGTTGGGGATTTCGATACGGAAGCGATTCAATCACGGCGCGAGTCTCAACCCGATTGCGTTGTGGTACTTAACACGTTCTTGAAACTTAACAATGGGCAACAGCTCGGGACGCGCGTGATCAATGTGGGCGCACATTGGTATACGAAGCGGTGCAAGGATACAAGCGCGTTGGTAGTATCTGCCGCCCCTCGAAACGTGGGATATGGTTTCTCGAATAGCTTGATACTGACCAGGAGCAATGAAGATGACAGGCGCTGACTCTCAAACATCCGCTGTGCAGGGATCGGCGCGCGATCGAGAGATCGTTGCAGCAAAAGTGATCGTGACGTGTCCAGGGCGAAATTTCGTCACGCTCAAAATCGAAACGCGCTCGGGTGTGTTTGGCTTGGGCGATGCGACGCTGAACGGTCGTGAACTTGCCGTCGCTTCGTACCTGCAAGATCACCTGGTGCCAAATCTGATCGGCCGCGATGCAGGCCGCATCGAAGATATCTGGCAGTTTTTCTATCGCGGCGCGTATTGGCGTCGCGGTCCGGTCACGATGACGGCCATTGCTGCCGTCGACGTCGCGCTGTGGGACATCCTCGCGAAAATGGCCAACATGCCGCTGTACCAAGTGCTCGGTGGGCGTTCCCGCGAGGGTGCCTTGGTCTACGGTCATGCAAACGGCCGCGATATTCAGGAGACCACGGAAGAAGTGGGCCGCTACATCGAAAAAGGCTATCTCGCCGTGCGCGCACAGTGCGGCGTGCCGGGGTTGCAGAAGGCGTACGGCATATCGAATTTGAAGACGGCGTACGAACCGGCAGAAAGCGAATTGCCGCTCGAGACGGTATGGTCGACGACGAAGTATTTGAACATCGTCCCCCAGCTCTTCGAGAAACTGCGCGTCGATCACGGTCCGCAAATCGAGCTGCTCCACGACGGTCATCATCGGATGACGCCGATCGAAGCAGCGCGTCTTGGACGCGATCTGGAGCCGTATCGCTTGTTCTGGTTGGAGGACGCAACGCCTGCCGACAATCAGCGTGGTTTCGAATGGATTCGCAAACACACCGTTACGCCGCTCGCAGTCGGTGAAGTGTTCAATTCGATTTGGGACTGCAAGCACCTCGTCGAGAATCACTTGATCGACTACTTGCGTACGACCATCGTGCACGCGGGCGGCATCACCCACTTGCGTCGTATCGCCGATTTCTGTGCGATGAATCAAGTGCGCACTGGCTTCCACGGCGCGACGGACTTGTCGCCCGTTTGCATGGGTGCTGCGTTGCACTTCGATGCATGGGTACCCAACTTTGGCATTCAGGAATACATGCAGCACGCTCCGGTCACTGCCGACGTGTTCCACAGCGACTACGTGTTCAAGAACGGTCGCCTCTTCTGCGGCGAGAACCCCGGTCACGGCGTGACCATCGATGAGAAGGCCGCCGCGAAATTCCCGTATCAACCGAAGCAGTTGCCGATTGCTCGGTTGGAAGATGGGTCGATGTGGGATTGGTAGCGCGGCGCCGTAGGCGCGCGCGACTGGAGGCTATGGGCTAGAGGCTGGAGCCAGAGTGGCTCTTCGAGCTCACGTCAGAGTAGACCTTCCGTTCTTACTTCTACCTCCAGCCTATAGTCTCCAGCCCCCAGCCTTCTTCAGTTTCCCGGTGCGTAGGGGAACGTGAGTGACTCGTAGTATTCGAGTGACTTCGCGGGTGGTGCATAGCCTTGCGGCAGTGGGCGCTTAGAGAAAGATTGGAAGTAGGCGATACACGCATCGCGCCACCACTGCGCTTCTTGTTCTTGAATTCTCAAGAACTGATCGACTTCCCAATGCCGGCGGGCATCGACGTACGGTGCGAGCGATTGCCATGTCGCGCGCATGTCGTGAACTTGCTGAACGCCTTGTGTGTAGTGCACGACCAATTCATCCCACAGCGTGCGGCCGGAGCGCATGCGTTCGTCCCAGCCGACGTGGTGAAACCAAAGTAGTAGCGCATCGGGTACTTGCTTGCGATCGGCGAACTTCGCAGCGACTGGCGGGAAGTATTGTGCGACGGCGTCACTGCCTTTCGCAGTTCGATCGAAGCCAATGCCTTGTGCATCAGCGCGGTGGTAGTACACGGCTGTCCAATCCGCTCGCGGTCCACCGGCAACCCACGGCCCGGGTCCGTAGTGATGGCCGCGGCCCATGATGTGATGCAAGCCAAGCGGCGTCATGTAGTTCACCGCTGCTTCACGCGAGCCCATCATCATTTTCACTGTCGCATCGACGAACTTGGGATCGTTGTTGAACGTCATGCGCACCCATTCGTTCGCGATGGACTGGGCATCCAATTCCGGATCCCAAGCGAGACGGCCGAACACATACCAGTTCGCTTGATCGAATTGCGAGCCGGTCCAATTGCGATCGCTGCCGATATTGGACACGCCCGCAACTACAGTGTGTTTGTAATTGAACAGCGAGCCGTCGACGACTTTCGCGACCGTCGAACCTTTGCCGCGCGCAAACGTGTCCGAGCGCAGCGCCTCTTCGAACAACGTGCCTAAGTAGACGAGGTGAGTGGCGAAGCCGAGATATTCCTTGGTGATTTGGAACTCCATTCCGACCGACGTGTGCGGTGTTGCGCCGAAGAGTGGATGGAACGGTTCGCGCGGCTGAAAATCGAGCGGTCCGTTTTTGACTTGCAGCACGACGTTGTCGCGAAATTTCCCATCGAGCGGCACGAATTCTGTGTAGGCCTGCTTCACGCGATCGTCGGGAACTTCGTTCGAGTAAACGAACGCACGCCAGATCACGACGCCTCCGTGCGGGGCGAGCGCATCGGCAAACATGTTTGCGCCATCCGCATGCGAGCGCTTGTAATCCTGCGGTCCAGGTTGTCCTTCGGAGTTCGCCTTGATCAGAAAGCCGCCGAAGTCAGGAACATAGCGATAGATCTCGTCGACTTTCTGCTTCCACCACTGCGCGACATTCGGATCGAGCGGATCGGCGGTTTTCAATCCACCGATTTCGATCGGCGCACTGAATCGGGCTGTGAGGAACACGCGAATGCCATACGGGCGGAACACGTTCGCAAGGGCCGCGACTTTCTCCAGATACATCGGCGTGAGCACAGTCGCGTTCGCATTTACATTGGTGAGCACCGTGGCGTTGATGCCGATCGATGCGTTCGCGCGCGCATAGTCCGTGTAGCGAGGATCGAGATAGTCCGGCAGCTTGTGCCAGTCCCACAGCGACTGTCCTGCATAGCCGCGCTCGACGTAGCGATTCAGGTTGTCCCAGTGATTGAGCATGCGCAGCTCAACCTTGGGTGCCGAACGAATGTTGAGGGTCGCAAGCGGCTGTTCGGTCTGTATGAGTCGCAGCAGATGAAACGCGCCGTAGAGCACCCCGACGTCTTCGTTGCCCGCAATGACGATGACGTGCAATCCGTTCGCGACGCGGTTCTCGATGACATAGCCCTCGCGACCGAGAGCGCGCAGATCCAGTTTCAGGGCTCGGATCGCGGTCGAATTTGTCGGTGTGCCGAGTACGATCGCGCCATCGCGAATTCGATCGGTGACTTCGACGCCGGTGCCGAGCAAACCGGACAAGCCTCGGACTAGCTCATCGCGCGCTGCGGCCAAGGTCGGGGAGGGATTCGTGACTGCGATACTCGACAACGCCTCTTTATATGTGTGCGCTGTGTCGCTTTGGAGTGGACGGTAGCGTACCCACAAGTCGCAACCGTCTTCGCCGGGTAATGCGGCAGACGCATGGGCGAACCCAACCCACATAAATAATAGAAGAGTGGCTACTCGCCCGAATCGATGTTGCAGTCGTGCACCCAAGTACATTCGATCGCTCGCCGTCGAAAAATGGGCGGCAACGGTAGCATGCTTTGTCCTGACCGCCAGCCGGGTCCCCGATAAGTTTGGTCAGGCCGCGTAGCGGTGTCGCCGCGTGCAGCCTTGTTGTAGGATCGCCGCCTTATAACCAAAACGAAGCATCTGTCCGCAGCGCAAGGCAGTGTGCTGAAGAGGTCTTCACGTGCAGAAGTCACGGCGCCGCAAAGGCAGTGCAGTCACCATTCACGAGGTCGCGCGACAAGCGGGCGTGTCCCCGATGACCGTTTCGCGAGTCATGAACGGCCGCAGCAATGTGCGCGGCGCCACTCGCGAAATCGTCATGCGGGCGGTGCGTGAACTCAATTACACGCCCAATGCCGCGGCGCGCTTGCTCGCCGGTGCCGAAGGCACGCGCATTGCGTTGATCTATTCGAATCCCAGTACCGCCTATTTGAGCGAGTTGCTCGTCGGCGCACTGGATGGCGCAAGCCGCACTGCCGCGCAACTCATGTTGGATCGCTGGGATAACTTGAAACCGGCCGCTGAGCGCGCGGCGGCTCGCAAGCTGGCTGAAACCGTAAGTGGTGTGATCTTGCCCCCGCCGCTGTGCGAGTCGAAGGTCATCGTGTCGGAGCTGACCAACGCAGGTATCCCGGTCGTGGCGGTTGCAACGGGCCGATTCTCCAATGACTTTTCGTGCGTGCGCGTCGATGACTATCAAGCGACGTGCGAGATCACCCAGCACCTGCTGGAGGCTGGTCACACTCGCATTGGGTTCATCAAAGGTCATCCGAATCAAACGGCCAGCGCGCGGCGCTTTGCTGGGTTTCAATCGGCGCTCGAGCAAGCGGGCGTTCCGCTTCACGAGGAACTCGTTCAACAGGGCTACTTCACCTACCGCTCAGGACTTGAAGCTGCGGAAAAGCTGCTCAATCGCAAACGCCCGCCGACCGCAATCGTCGCCAGCAACGACGATATGGCGGCAGCTGCGATCTCGGTTGCTCATCGACGCGGCTTGGACGTGCCGCGCGATCTTTCGGTGGTGGGATTCGACGACACATCGATTGCAATGACGGTGTGGCCGGAGCTCACCACGATTCGTCAGCCCATCGCGGCCATGGCGGGCGCGGCCATCGACCTGCTGCTGCAAGCCATCCGCAATCGCAAAGAAGGCCGTCCCGTGGTCGCCGTCGACCATGTCGTCGAGCACACGCTGGTGAAGCGCGATTCGGTGGCCCCGCCGCGCAAAAGCTAAGAGTCGGACGCAACACAAAGAACGCAAAAACAAATGCGTGCGCACACAGGGATCCGCCCGGCAAATCTGCAGCGCCTGTCGTGTTTTTTATAACCTTTGCGCGCCTTGTGTTTCGTCTCATCCAATATCAGAAGAGGCACTTCTGCCGCACGCAGACGGCGTGTAACCTCGCTCACCCGCTTCCACGCTGGATGATCCATGCACGAGTTACTTCCCGACGATTGGCAACATGCGCTGCTGTTAGGTCGGTTGTTGCTGGATGACGGGCCGACGCCCGTTCTGGTCGATCACGGTCGAGTCATCGACGTGTCGAGTTTTGCGGCGACCACATCTGAATTTCTCACCCGATGGCGCGGCGAGATTCCGCGAGGGCGCGAACTGGGTTCGCTGCAGGATCTGAAATTCGCTCGAGAGTGGGAAGGGCGCGCAACGCTGCTCTCGCCGTTCGATTTGCAATGCATCAAGGCGAGCGGCGTCACATTTGCGATCTCTGCCGTTGAGCGCGTGATCGAAGAGCGTGCACGCGGAGATGCCGCCAAAGCGCAAAGCGTGCGCGATAGCTTGCGCGAGCGAGTCGGCGCCGACATTCGCTCGGTGAAGCCGGGGTCGAAAGAGGCCGAGCGCTTGAAGAGTGCCTTGATCGCCGATGGTCTGTGGTCGCAGTACTTGGAAGTCGCCATCGGTCCCTACGCCGAAATCTTCACCAAGTCTCCGGTGCTTTCGACCGTCGGCTGGGGAGCCTGGATTGGCGTGCGCGCCGACTCGAGCTGGAACAATCCTGAACCGGAAGTCGTCCTCGCATGCGATCGCGAAGGACGCATCCTGGGCGCTGCGTTAGGTAACGATGTGAATCTGCGCGACATCGAAGGTCGCAGTGCGCTGCTGCTCGGCAAAGCCAAAGACAACAACGCCTCATGCGCAATCGGCCCGTTCATTCGTTTGTTCGATGACGCATTCACCTTGGACGACGTGCGTCGCGCTGTGGTCCGCTTGGATGTGCTCGGCGAGGATGGATTCAAACTGGAAGGCGAGAGCTCGATGTCGATGATCAGCCGCGATCCGACTGAGCTCGTCGGGCAAACAATCGGCGCCGATCACCAATACCCGGATGGTTTCGCGTTATTTCTCGGCACGATGTTCGCGCCAGTGGTGGATCGCGGCGGCAAGGGACTCGGGTTCACGCACAAACTCAACGACATCGTGCGCGTGTCCTCGCCGCGTTTGGGCCAACTCGAGAACAAAGTCACCACGTGCGATCGCGCCCCACGTTGGGAGATCGGCATCAACGAATACATGCGCAATCTGGCCCGCCGCGGGTTACTCGCTTAAGACGATTCATGCAAAAGCAACTGAACGATTCCACGCTCGCATCGTTACCCGCGAGCATCCTGCGTCCCAAATACGACCGTTCGAAGACGACGATTGGAATCACGCACATCGGTCCGGGCGCATTTCACCGTGCTCATCAAGCGGTGTACTTCGACTCGCTGCTGGAGCGCGATCCGCGCTGGGCGATATCCGAAATTGCGTTACGCACTGCTGGCGTACGCGACGCACTTGCACCTCAAGACGGTCTGTATTCGCTTGCCGAACTGAGCGCGGAAGGCACGATTCGCGTCATAGGTGCGATTCGCGAGTTGTTGGTCGGCAGCGAACAAATGGATGCAGCGTTTGCGCGGCTGTGTGCGCCGGAAACCAAGATCGTGACGCTTACGGTGACAGAGAAGGGCTACTGCCTCGATGCACAAGGCAAGTTGCAGATGTCTCATCCGGACATCGAACACGATGTGAAATCGCCACGCACGCCGGTGAGTACCGTCGGATGGCTGGTGGAAGCGCTGCGCCGCCGGCGCGCCCAAGGCATTGCACCCTTCATCGTGATGAGTTGCGACAACTTGATGGACAACGGCAACGCCTTACGCGGAGCGATGATCGAATACGCACAAGCGCTCGAACCCGCTCTCGCCCGTTTCATCGAATCCGACATCGTCTGTCCGCGCACCATGGTCGATAGCATTACGCCGGCAACCGACGACGCACTCCGCGCTCGGGTTAACGAAGCACTCGGCGTTAAGGATGCCTGGCCGGTACAGCGCGAAGCCTTCACTCAATGGGTCATCGAAGATTCGCTAGCGCTTAAGGGTGTGGATCTCGCGTCCGTTGGCGTCACGCTCGCGAAAGATGTCAGCGTCTACGATCGGGCAAAACTGCGTCTCGTCAACGGCGCCCATTCGACGCTCGCCTATCTCGGTTCATTGCGTGGGCGCGAGACTGTGTTCGATGCGATCAACGATGTACCACTCGCGCGCTTCGTGGAAAAACTCATGCGCGAAGACTTAGGACCCAGCCTCGGCAATCCTCAGGGGCTCGATGTAAAGCGATACATCGATGCAATCATCGAACGCTATCGCAATCCCGCCGTGCGTCATTTGCTGGCGCAGATTGCATGGGATGGGACGAAGAAATTGCCGGTGCGCATCATCGCGACCACGCTGCAGCTCGTCGGTGAAAAGAAAGACGTGCGCCGGCTCGCATGGCCGATCGCGGCCTGGATGCGTTTCGTGGTGCGCCAGGCCAAAGCAGGCGTGGCGATCGTCGATCCGGAAGGCACACGGCTCGCCGCAATCGGAGCGGCGTGTGTGGGCGAGTTCGATCAAGACCTGCAGAAGTTTTCGGCAATCGAAACGGTTTTTCCGCCTGCCTTGCTTCAGAACGCAGAGTATCGCGCGGCGCTTCGCGATGCCTACACCGCGCTCGCGAACCCAAACGCGTTGCCCTGAAGGCTTCCTGGCTCACGCCGTGAGCCTGCTTCTTGATGCCTGCCTGCCGACATAGTCGGCTTGCTTCTGCTCCGACGCGTGCGCAGTCTTTCTAGCGTCGCGAGGCAGCTCGTTCGCGCGGCGAGTCGTCCTTCAGATTCACGCCGTACATCGTCGATGCCGTCATTTGCAGTGCTCGCAGCACCTTCTTCGCGGCGGGAGAGAGCAGTCGGTCGGACCGCGTGATCAGTCCGAACGCGTCCATTTCGCAAGGCAATTCGATCGGCAGCACTGCGGCCATTCCGTTGTCGGCGTAATAGCGCGCGATGTCACTTGCGACCACCGCGAGGAAATCGCTCGATTGCAGCATCTTGATGATGAACAGGAGCGATGAGCTGTCGACGACGACGGACGGCCGTTCTACGCCGGCATCCAAGAACATCTTGTCGAACGGATAGCGCAGCACACTGCCTTCCGGTGGCATGACCCACTCCGCTTTCGACAGCGTTTCGAGCGTCAGGTCGGGACGCTGCAGTAGCGGATGGCCGGGCCGAACGATGGCGCACACGGGTTCATAGCCGAGTCGTTGGTAGGTCAAGTGCGTCGTGTCGGAGCCTTCCAGGAGTCGTCCGACGATCATGTCGAGATCCGCGCGATTCAATCGATCGAGCAACACGTCGCTGGTCTCGACCTGCACCGACACATGCAGATGCGGCTGTTCCTTCTTCACCAGCGCAATCGCTTTCGGCAATAACGTGAGCCCCGGAGAGGTGACCGCGCCCACGCCCACCTTTCCATAACGTCCGCCTCGCAATGCTTCGAGTTCTTCACCTGCTTCCTCGAGCGTCGTCAGCACCATCCGCGCGTGTCGGATGAGCGAGTCGCCGTACCACGTGGGACGCATGCCACGCGAATGGCGCTCGAACAGCTCCACGCCGAGCATGTCTTCCAAATCTTTCAACAGCTTCGAGGCGCCTGGCTGCGCCATGCGAAGAATCTCGGAGGCGCGGTGAATGTTGCCTTCGTCCGCAAGCGCGACGAGCAACAACAATTGACGTGGCTTCAGGCGAGCGCGCAAATACCAGGGCAGTGTCGACATGTAGTTCTCACCGAGGGTAGACAGCCGGGCCGTTCGGGTCGATTATCGATAATGGTTTCCGTATTCAATTTGCGGTAAACCGTATTTGTTTGCAATCACTTTGCGCATCGAGAATCGCCGACCATCTTCGGAAAGCTGCGATTCGCGCGCTTCCTGGACGAGTAGAGGTGACGACGTGAGTTACGGCCATTTCATTGCTGGACGTTGGCAGAGCGGCGCAAAAGCGCGCCCGAACATCAATCCTTCCGATCTCTCCGATGTGGTCGGGGAATATGCCGACGCAGATGCAAGCGATGCAGACGCGGCAATTGCCGCTGCGCGCGAGGCCTTTCCGGGCTGGGCGTACGGTTCGCCGCAAGTTCGCGCAGATGTGCTGGACAAGGCCGGCACGCTCATCACCGAGCGCAAAGCAGATTTGGGCAAGCTGCTCGCCCGCGAAGAAGGCAAGACACTTCCCGAGGCAATCGGCGAAGTCACGCGTGCCGCGCAAATCTTCAAGTTCTTCGCCGGCGAAGCCATTCGTGCGGGAGGCGAAGTGCTGCCATCCGTGCGCGCTGGATTGGAAGTCCAAATCCTGCGCCAGCCGCTTGGCGTTGTTGGATTGATCACGCCTTGGAACTTCCCAATTGCAATTCCTGCTTGGAAGCTCGCGCCTGCACTGGCCTATGGCAATACCGCGGTGCTTAAGCCCGCAGAATTGACGCCCGGATGCTCTTGGGCGCTGTTCGAAATCCTTGAACAAGCGGGTCTGCCCGCCGGTGTTGCGAACTTGGTGATCGGCAGCGGTCGCGTCGTCGGCCCGCGATTGATCGAATCGCCGCACGTCAACGCCATCAGCATCACCGGATCTGTAAACACGGGCCGCTCGGTCATCGCGCGTTGCGCGCAACTCGGCAAACGCGTGCAAGCGGAGATGGGCGGCAAGAATCCGATGATCGTGCTGGACGATGCGGATCTGAATGTCGCCGTGAATGCATCGTTGAACGGCGCGTTCTTCTCGACCGGTCAGCGCTGCACGGCGTCTTCACGCTTGATCGTCACCGAAGGCATTCACGATCGATTCGTGGCCGCACTCACTGAAAAAATGAAGGCGCTGCGCGTCGGTCATGCCCTCGATCCTCAGACGGAGATCGGGCCGGTCGTCGATGAGAAGCAGTTGGAGCAGGATCTGTCGTATCTGAAGATCGCTGCACAAGAGGGTGCGCGCGTGGTGGGCGGCGAGCGAATCGAAGGAGCAACCAAGGGCTTCTTCTTGCAGCCGGCGCTGTTGCTCGATACGACGCCGCAAATGCGCGTGAATCGAGAGGAGATTTTTGGACCCGTTGCGTCCGTGATTCGCGCCAAGAATTATGAAGAAGCGCTCGCCATTGCGAACGACACCGAGTTCGGCCTGTCTGCTGGTATTTGCACCAACTCGTTGTCCATCGCGCAGCACTTCAAGCGCAATGCGGCGGCCGGAATGGTGATGATCAATGCGCCGACAGCGGGTGTGGACTATCACGTGCCGTTTGGCGGCAGCAAAGGATCTAGCTACGGGCCGCGCGAGCAGGGCAGCTACGCGCGTGAGTTCTATACCTGGGTCAAAACCGTTTACGTGGCTTAAACCGTGCGCCTCATTCAATACCGAACCACGGATGGCACGCTTGCCGTAGGAAAGGTCGATGCGGATCAGCAGACCGTGGTCCGAATCCCGGGTTATGCCTCGATGTACGAACTCGGTTGTGCAGCGATCAAGGAGCAACGCACGCTGGATGTGCTGGTCTCGCGTTCGCTTGGCGTTGCCGAGTCGTACGAGGAAATCGTTCGGGAGCGGCGCTTATGCACGCCGCTTTCGCATCCAGATCCCGCGCATTGCCTCGTCTCAGGCACGGGCCTGACCCATTTGGGAAGCGCGGCGACGCGCGATGCCATGCATCGCAAGGTCAACGCGAATGAAACCGAACTTACCGATTCGATGCGGCTGTTCAAGATCGGTCTTGATGGCGGCCGGCCGCAAACGGGCGAGCCGGGTGCGCAGCCTGAATGGTTCTACAAAGGCAATGGCGCCAACGTAGTGGAACCAGGCGGGTCGCTGAACTGGCCGAGCTTCGCGCTGGACGGCGGCGAGGAACCGGAAATCGTCGGGATGTACATCATTGGCCAAGACCGCCGCCCGCATCGTTTGGGATTTGCGCTCGGCAATGAGTTCAGCGATCACGTCATGGAGCGCCAGAACTATCTGTATCTCGCGCACTCGAAATTGCGTACCTGTGCAATCGGACCTGAACTCAGAACCGGTCCGTTGCCGACACATCTGGAAGGCGAGAGCCGGATTCGCAGGGGCGGCACCGTCGTTTGGCGCAAGCCGTTTCTGACCGGCGAAGCCAACATGAGCCACTCGATCAGCAATCTCGAATATCATCATTTCAAATACGCTGCGCACCGTCGTCCGGGCGATGTGCATCTACATTTCTTCGGCACCGCGACCTTGAGCTGTGCCGACGGATTCAAAGTTGCGAGCGGCGATGCCTTCGAGATCGAACTGAAGGAATTCGGCGCTCCGCTGGTGAATTCCGTTTCTATTAGCGAAAATGATTTCGCATTTGGCGCCGTCACGGCGCTGTAATCGTTGGGGGATCCTCTCATTCGAGAGGCGAGGAGCTAAGCGGTGAAAATCGCGCTACGTACATTTGCATTCTTCGCCACAGCGTTTCTGCTGTTGTCGCTTGCCGCCTGTCAAAAGAACGATCGGCCGAAAATCGGCTTTCTCGTGAAAATGCCGGAGCAGGCTTGGTTCATCAACGAGCAGCGCGCTGCCACCGAGGCGGGGCAGAAACTCGGGTTCGATGTGATCAAGATCGGCGTACCGGACGGCGAGAAAGTGATCTCCGCGATCGACAATCTTTCGGCACAAGGCGCCGAGGGATTCGTGATCTGCACGCCCGATGTTCGCCTGGGACCCGCAATCGTCGCGCGGGCTCGGCAAAACGACATGAAGGTCATCACCGTCGATGACCAGTTGGTGGACGCAGACGGCAAGCCGCTCGAAGGCGTTCCGCATCTGGGCATGTCCGGTTACAAGATCGGGATGCAGGTCGGCGACACGCTCGTGGCCGAAATGAAAAAGCGCGGCTGGAACCCCGATGAAGTGCGCGCACTGCGAATCACGAGCAATGAATTGCCCACCGCACGCGAGCGAGTACGCGGCGCGACCGACGTGCTGCTGAAGAGTGGCTTGCGCGAAGACCAGATCTTCGATGCGCCTCAGCGCACGACCGACACGGAAGGCGGATTCAATGCGGCCTCGCCGATTCTGGCGCAACACGCGGATGCGAAGTACTGGCTGATCTACGCCTTGAACGAAGAGAGCGTGCTGGGCGGCGTTCGTGCGACCGAACAACTGCATATCCCATCCGAAAACGTCATTGGCGTCGGTATCAATGGTGCAAACGAAGCGTTCGCCGAATTCTCGAAGGATCGTCCGACGGGCTTCTTCGCGACCGTCGCAGTCAGTTCAACGCTGCATGGCCGCCAAACTGCGGAAATGCTGTACCACTGGATTAAGGACGGCGTGGCACCGCCGCCGCTGACGGAAACAACCGGCACCGTGATGTATAGGGACAACTGGCAGCAAGTGAAGCAGCAGCTCGGTCTGTGAACGCGGCTGCGATGACATCGAGCGGCTCCGCGCTGGAGCTTGCGAATGTGACCGTCAATTTCGGTCCCGTGCGCGCGCTGAGCGATGTCTCCCTAGAGGTTCGAGCCGGTGAAGTCCACGGATTGATGGGCGAAAACGGAGCCGGCAAATCGACCTTGCTCAAAGTGCTCGCCGGTGCGCTGCAGCCGCAGCAAGGGCGCATCAAGATCCACGGCGTCGAACAAAAATTTTCGAACACGCGTGAGGCCATTCAGGCCGGCGTTTCCATCATCTACCAAGAGCTGCATCTGGTTCCGCAACTGACCGTCGCGGAAAACTTGATGCTCGGCCAAATGCCGACGCGCTCGGGCGTGCTGAGCCGCAAGGAAATGCTGCGGCGGGCTCAAGCCGAACTCGACCGGCTCGGCGAACCGATCGATCCCAATGCGCGTGTCGCGACACTGTCGATGGGGCAGCGCCAGATGATCGAAATCGGTAAGGCTCTAATGCGTGATGCGCGCGTGATCGCTTTCGATGAGCCGACAAGTTCGCTGTCGGTGCGCGAAACCGAACGCTTAGTCGAGATCATCCGCAAGTTGCGCAGCGAAGGCCGCGCGATCATCTACGTCACGCATCGCATGGATGAGGTAGATGAGCTTTGCGACCGCGTTACCGTGTTCCGCGATGGTCATCGCATTTGCGTGATGGACAAGGCGGCCGCGATCAATCGCGACGAGCTCGTTGCCGCAATGATCGGTAGACGCGTTGAAGACGTATACGGCTATCGCTCGCGCGAGCTCGGGCCGGTGCAGCTCAAAGTGCAGAACGTCATGGGGCCGGGGCTGCGGGAGCCGGTTTCGATCAGCGCCAAGCGAGGCGAAATCGTCGGCATGTTCGGGCTGGTCGGAGCAGGGCGCACCGAGTTGCTCAAGATCATTTGCGGTGCGCAGCGAGCGACGCAGGGAAGCATCGTCGTGAACGGCACGACTCTGCGCATGCGCTCGCCCGGCGATGGCATTGCCGCAGGCATTGCGCTGGCACCTGAGGATCGTCAACAAGAAGGCTTGGTGCCGGCTGCGTCGGTCAGCGAAAACATCAACTTGAGCTGTCGCCGCAATCACGCGCGCTACGGCTTCATCCGAGATTTAAAGCGCGAGCGCGGCTTGGCCCGCGACTACATAGGACGGCTCTCGATCAAGACGCCGGATGAAGCCTGCGCAGTGAAGAATCTTTCCGGCGGCAATCAGCAGAAAGTGATCTTGTCGCGTTATCTTGCGGACCGTATCGATGTGTTCCTACTCGACGAGCCGACGCGCGGAATCGATGTGGGCGCGCGCAAACAGATTTATGACTTACTGTACGAACTCGCCGCGAGCGGCAAAACGTTGATCGTCGTATCGAGCGATCTCGCCGAAGTCACCGGTATTTGCGATCGAATTTTGGTGATGCGCAACGGCCGGCTCGTGGGCGATCTGAATCGTAGTGAAGCCACTGCCGATCGCCTGGTGCGGTTGGCCCTGCCGAATTGAGCTTATGAGCGTCGAAACGAATTCTGCCGTGCAAACCAAACCCTCTGGTGCGAGTGCGCTGATGCAACGCCTCGTGAGTTCTGGCGTCATCGTCGCTTTCTTGGTTTTGTTCATTGCGCTGTCGGCCTTGGTGCCGAACTTCTTCACGCCCCGCAACCTGCAAGGGCTACTTCTGTCCGTCAGTCTGATCGGCTGTATTGCTTCGACCATGATGCTGGTTCTGGCGCTGGGGGAAGTCGATCTATCGGTCGCTTCCATCGTGGCGTTCTCGGGTGTCGCCGCGGCGCTGGTGACTACGGGACTGCATAGTGCGTTTGCCGGTGTGCTAGCCGGGATTGCGGCCGGTGCGCTCGTGGGACTCGTAAATGGCACCATCGTCGCTGCGTTTCGTATCAACTCTTTGATTGCGACGCTCGCCACCATGGAGATTGTGCGTGGCTTGGCTTACATCACGTCGTCCGGCGATGCGGTCATTGTCGGCGAGCAGAGCTTTTTCGAAATTGGCGCGAGCGCGTGGATGGGACTTAGCGCGCCGATTTGGGTGAATCTCGGGATCTTCGTGCTGTTCGGTTGGCTGCTGAACTACACCGTATTCGGGCGCAACGTTCTTGCGATCGGTGGCAACGGCGAAGCTGCCCGCCTTGCGGGCCTCTCAGTGACTCGCATCCGCATCGTCGTGTTCTTGTTGCAAGGAGCGGTCTCGGGCCTCGCGGGCGTGTTGCTCGCATCTCGCATGAGCTTGGGCGATCCGAAGACTTCGATCGGCTTGGAACTGGGAGTCATTTCCGCGTGCGTGCTCGGCGGTGTGTCGCTTTCCGGCGGCGTCGCAACGATTAGCGGCGTCATTGTGGGCGTGCTGATTATGGGGTGCGTCCAGAATGCTATGAGCTTGCTGAATGTCCCCACCTTCTATCAGTACGTCGTACGCGGCAGCATCCTGCTACTGGCCGTGCTGTTCGACCGTTGGCGTCGGGCAGGGCGGACTCGTTAAGTCAACCTGTTGACTCTGCAAAGCGCCCCCGGCCGGAGCAAGTCGCAGATCTTCGCAATTTCCGACGGACCTCCTACAAACAGGTTGAATACGAGTTGAATTCTGGTAGCGGTATCATTACGCTTCACCGCGCTCTGATGGCGATACGCCAACCTGTGAACTCTCGATGCCGCCGCGGCGGACCGGCGCAGACCGCTGCCGGGTTAAGGTAGAGTTGGCGACATAACGATTCGTAGTATCCAGCAGGGGGCACACATGAAGCGCTTGGCGCTGCGTTCGCGCAGCTGCATCGCGGGTCTGATGCTGATGGTTGGCTGCGCTGCCGCAACCGCAGTGTCTGCAGCCAGTTCGATTCCGCTCTACAAGGATCCGAAAGCGTCGGTGGATGCGCGCGTCGAGGATTTGCTCGCACGCATGACCTTGGAGGAGAAGATCGCGCAGATCTCTTCGATCTGGACCACCAAGGCAGAGCTGTTCGATTCCAAAGGCCGTTTCGATCCCGCCAAAGCCAAAGCCAAGTATCCCCACGGCATTGGGCAATTCGCTCGCCCGTCCGATCGCCAAGGCCCGGTTTCTCCACGTGTGGTCTCACGCATGGGAGTTAAGGAGACGGTCGAGCTGATCAATGCCATGCAGAAGTACGCGACGCGGCAAACGCGGCTCGGCATCCCTATGTGGTTTCATGAAGAAGGCCTGCATGGCTACGCTACTGCTGAAGGCACCAGCTTCCCCCAGGCAATCGGACTAGCTAGCACGTGGGACCCTGAACTGCTGCGACAGATCTACTCGGTCGTCGCACGCGAGATTCGGGCGCGCGGCGTGCAGCAAGTGTTGGCGCCTGTCGTTGACGTCGCGCGCGAGCCTCGTTGGGGTCGCATCGAAGAGACGCTTGGTGAAGATCCTTACCTGGTCGGCGAGCTCGGTGTTGCCATCGTTCGCGGCTTCCAAGGCGATGCGCTGCCGCTGGCGCCGGACAAGGTGTTTGCGACGCTCAAACACATGACGGGCCATGGTCAGCCTGAAAACGGGACCAACACCGGTCCTGCCGAAATTTCCGAACGCACCTTGCGCGAAGAATTCTTTCCACCATTCGAACAAGTGGTGAAGCGCACCAATATTTTTGCGGTGATGCCTTCGTATAACGAGATCGACGGCGTTCCCTCGCACGCGAATCGCTGGCTGCTAACGGATGTGCTGCGCGGCGAGTGGGGATTCAAGGGCGCGGTAACTAGCGATTACTTTGCGATCGAGGAGCTGAAGGATCGCCATCACGTCGAGCCTGATTACGCAGCCGCAGCGATTCGTGCACTCAATGCAGGTGTCGATGTGGATTTGCCGGACGGTCAGGCTTTCGCAACGCTGGTTGATTCGGTGCGTGCAGGACGAGTCTCGGAGGAGCGCGTGAACGAGGCGGTCCGCCGCATGCTCAAGATGAAGTTTTTGTCGGGTAGCTTCGAAAACCCATACGCAGATGCGAAGCAGGCGGTTTCGATCACCGACAACGCCGAGGCGCGCAAGCTCGCTGAATTGGCCGCTCGCAAGTCGATCGTATTGCTGAAGAACGATGGGGTTCTGCCGTTGGATCGCGCCAAGCTGCATCAGTTGGCTGTGATCGGCCCGAATGCAGCCGCGGCTCGTTTGGGCGGCTACACGGGCGATCCGCGTCATACGGTCACGATGCTCGATGGTTTGCGCAACAAGCTCGGTTCGCAAGTGCAGATCTCGTATGCCGAGGGCGTCAAGATCACCCGCGATGACGACTGGTGGGCGGACAAGGTCGAGTTGGTGCCGTCCGCGGAAAACGAACCGCGTATCGCGGAAGCAGTGAAGGCCGCTCAAAACGCTGACGCTGTGGTCCTGTTTCTGGGCGACACTGAGCAGACCAGCCGCGAGGCTTGGGCGGACAATCACCTTGGCGATCGCTCGTCTTTAGGGCTGGTCGGCGATCAAGATCGTCTCGCCCAGCAGATCTTTGCTCTCGGCAAACCGACGGTCGTGGTCCTGCTGAATGGCCGGCCACTGTCGGTTGTGAACATTGCGGAACGTGCGAACGCCTTGGTTGAAGGCTGGTACTTGGGCCAGGAAGGCGGCACCGCTATGGCGGACACGCTCTTTGGCGATGCCAATCCCGGCGGCAAGTTGCCGCTTACGATCGCGCGCGATGTGGGCCAGTTGCCGGTCTTCTACAACCACAAGCCTAGCGCTCGCCGCGGCTATTTGTTCGATACCACCAAACCGTTGTTTCCGTTCGGCTTCGGCTTGAGTTACACGACGTTCGACATCAGCTCACCGCGTCTGTCGTCTAACACGATCAACGACCAAGAGTCGGTCGATGTATCCGTCGATGTTCGCAACTCGGGTTCGCGAGCGGGCGATGAAGTCGTGCAGTTGTACATCCATGACCAGGTGAGTTCGGTCACGCGGCCAGTCAAGGAACTGAAAGGGTTCCAACGGGTCACACTCGCGCCGGGCGAATCCAAGACGGTCACGTTCAAGCTGACTCCGGAATCGTTGGCTATGTGGGACGCGCATATGAAACGCGTCGTCGAGCCCGGCGTATTCGATGTGATGGTCGGCAGCAACTCTGAGCAGTTAAAGTCGATCGAACTGCGTGTCGCTTCGTCAAAGCCGCGCGCGATCGCCGATAGCGCCACGATGCGCGCAAGTGAAGATAGTTTCTTGGCAGGAGCACGTTGATGTATTTGGGTATCGACATTGGTACGTCGAGCGTCAAGGCCGTCATTCTCAATGACCAAGACGCCGTAGTAGAGCAGGCCTCAGCGCCGTTGACGGTCTCGCGCCCGCATCCGGGCTGGTCCGAACAAAATCCGGCTGATTGGTGGATGGCGACGAATAGTGCCGTCAGCGATCTTTCACCTGCTGCGCGTCGCGCGGTGAGAGCGATCGGCCTCTCCGGTCAAATGCACGGTGCGACGCTGCTCGATGCGCACGATCATCCGCTTCGTCCGGCGATTCTTTGGAACGATGGCCGCAGCGAAAAAGAATGTGCTGCCCTCGAGAAGGCGGAACCGAACAGCCGCAAGGTCACCGGCAACATTGCGATGCCGGGGTTCACCGCTCCGAAACTGTTGTGGGTTCGCGAGCACGAGCCCGAAATCTTCAAGGCGACTCGCACCGTGTTGCTGCCGAAGGATTACGTCCGTCTCAGGATGACCGGCGAGAAGGCCAGCGACATGTCGGACTCGGCCGGGACGCTCTGGCTCGATGTCGGTCAGCGCAAATGGTCCGAGAAGATGCTCGCGGCGACCGGACTCAACGAGTCTCACATGCCGAAGCTATTCGAAGGCTCACAGAGCACCGGCAATCTTCGCGAGGAAGTCGCGGAGGCTTGGGGCATGGCGACGGTTCCAGTCGCAGCCGGCGGCGGCGATAACGCTGCGGGCGCTGCCGGCGTCGGTGTCATTAAAGCGGGCGATGCGTTCTTGTCGCTCGGAACCTCAGGCGTACTGTTTCTTGCTACACCGAAGTTTCTGCCGAACCCGGACCGCGCGGTGCATGCGTTCTGCCACTGCTTGCCGAACAAGTGGCACCAAATGAGCGTGATTCTGAGCGCCGCGAGCTGCGTTGATTGGGCTGCGAGGCTCACAGGTTGCGGTGACGCTGCCGATTTGTTCACGCGCATCGAGGCCCGCGGCAGACTGAACGGATCAGAGATTTTCCTGCCTTATCTTTCCGGCGAGCGCACACCGCACAACGATCCGCATGCCCGCGGCGTTTTGTTCGGCTTGAACCATGACACCGATGCCGGTGCGATTGGAGAGGCGGTGCTGGAAGGCGTGGCCTTTGCCTTCGCCGATGGCCTCGACGTACTGCTTGAGGCCGGCGCGACGGTAGGCCAGATTTCCGTGATCGGCGGCGGCGCACGTTCGCAATGGTGGGGTCGCATCCTTGCTGCTGCGCTGCGTCGCCCACTGATTTATCGTGATGGCTCTGAGGTGGGTCCTGCCTACGGCGCTGCACGACTTGCCCGACTAGCAAAAACCGGCGAAGCGGCAGAGGATGTGTGCCGGCCGCCGCCGGTGCGCACAGTCGTGGAGCCTAACGACCGAGATGTGGATCAACTAGCGCCTAAACGTGAGCGGTATTCCAAGCTGTACCAGGATCTGCGTGCGCGATTTCGAGGAGAGTAATTAAATGTCGACTGCCCCTAACTTAGCTGCTGCGACGTCCTATTTCTCGGGCGTCCAACCGATCAAGTACGAAGGACCGCAGAGCAAGAACCCGCTCGCGTTCCGCTACTACGATAAGAACCGAGTCGTACTCGGCAAGCGCATGGAAGAGCATCTGCGTCCTGCCGTCTGCTACTGGCATTCCTTCGCTTGGAATGGCCACGACATCTTCGGCGCCGGCACGTTCGATCGTCCTTGGAACCAAGGTGCGATGAACCAAGAAGCCGCCTGGGCGAAGATGGATGCCGCATTCGATTTCTTCACTCGCCTCGGTACGCCGTTCTACTGCTTCCACGATGTCGACGCGATGCCGACCGCGAACAACATCAAAGAGCACGTGAACAATCTCGCCGCGACGATCGATCGCCTCGAGAAGAAGCAGAACGAAACCGGCGTGAAGCTCCTGTGGGGCACCGCCAACTTGTTCTCGCACCCGCGCTATATGGGCGGCGCTTCGACGAATCCGGATCCGGATGTTTGGGCATTTGCCGCCACGCAGGTGCGCCACATGATGGATGCCACCAAGCGCCTCGGCGGTGCTAACTACGTGCTGTGGGGCGGTCGCGAAGGCTACGACACGCTGCTCAACACGAACTTGAAGCGCGAGCTCGAAAACTTCGGCCGCTTCTTGCAGCTCGTCGTCGATCACAAGCACAAGATCGGCTTCAAGGGCACGATCCTGATCGAGCCCAAGCCGCACGAGCCGACCAAGCATCAGTACGACTTCGACACCGCGACCGTGTATGGCTTCTTGAAGAAGAACGGTCTCGAGAACGAAGTGAAGGTGAACATCGAAGCCAACCACGCGACGCTTGCGGGTCACAGCTTCGATCACGAAATCGCGATGGCCGATGCGCTCGGCATCTTCGGTTCGATCGACATCAACCGCGGCGATCCGCAGAACGGTTGGGACACGGATCAATTCCACAACGATCCGCTGGACATGACGCTCGCGATGTATCGCATTTTGAAGGCGGGTGGCTTCAGCACCGGCGGCTTCAACTTCGACGCGAAGGTGCGTCGCCAGAGTATCGATCCGTCGGACATGTTCTATGGTCACGTCGGTGGCTTGGACCTGCTGGCTCGCTCGCTGCTGTCCGCTGCCGCGATCATCGAGGACGGCACGATCGACAAGTTCGTCGAACAGCGCTACGCCAAGTGGAGCGGCGATGCAGGCAAGAAGATCTTCGCGAAGGATGCGACGCTTGCTTCGATCTCCGATGCCGCGGTCGCTGCGAACATCGATCCGAAACCGGCTTCTGGCCGTCAGGAACTGCTCGAGAACACTGTGGGTCGCTGCCTGCAGTAATCGCTCGATCTGATCGAGAAACGAAAGGCCGAGCCCTTGCGGGCTCGGCCTTTTTTGTTGGGAAAAGATCAAGAAATTTCACACGGAGGACACTGAGGTCACGGAGAGTAGACGGCGACATCGTCGCCTCGCTAACGGCGGACGACTGCGTCGTCAGGTAGGCCTCTGGCATGAGGGATCCTCTCGGATCAGCAAGGCCTTACGGCAGCACAGAAATAGATCCGACTGTCGGGTGTGAGCTTCGCGTGTAGCGTGTGACTACTTCACGCGCTTCTTGCCGCCAACTCTCAACAGTCAACCGATAAGTTGCCCGGCGAAGTGCTTGCTGGTCACCAGTCGCGCGATGCGAAAAGCCCTGTGCACGTGCAAGCGAGCGCTGCTCGCGTAAGAGCTCCGCGTGAAGACGAATTCGCCGCAGAGAACGCAAAAAAGAACTGATGAATTGATCGGGTGAAAGCACATTCAACGTGAAAGGTGCGATTCAATGCCGTGTGCGCAAGTCAGCTCATATCGCGCAAATCGATCTCTGACCATCCTGTCGCTCCTGTTCATCCTGTCAAAATTCTTTGCTTCTGCTCGCGGATGCAAGAGAAGAACTTCTAGACAGGATTAACAGGATGAAGAGGATGGATGAAAGCAATCACACATTGTTCAGAAGGGACGTCGTTCGCTGACCGAGTTTCTTGCTAGTCACCAGTCACTAGTCACGAGTCACTACATATCGTTCACGCGCTTTGCGCATTCACCCGATCACCTCATCACGTTTCTCTGCAACAAAAAAGCCGAGTCCGATTTCTCGGACCCGGCCTTGAACCAACCGCAGCTCTTCAACCGAGCCGCGAACCGACTTATGCGGCTGTCTGCTTCCAGACCTTCTGCATCGACTCGAGCGTCACGCCCTTGGTCTCGGGCACGAACTTCCAGACGAACAGGGCAGCCAGGACGCTGAAGCCACCGTACAACCAGTAGGCAAAGCCGTGGTGGAAGGTAGCGGTGAGATAAGAGTTGCCGTCGAGGATGTTGAAGGTCCAGGAGACGATCAGGTTCATGATCCACTGAGCGGCGACCGCAATCGCCATCGCTTGGTTGCGGATGGCATTCGGGAAGATTTCAGCCAAGAGCACCCACACGACCGGGCCCCACGAAAGCGAGAAGCCGGCGATGTAAATGCAGACCACCACGAGGGCGGCGAGACCGACTGAACCGACGTAGAACAGGATGCCCAGCGCAATCATGCTCACGGCCATGATCAACGCACCGAGGATCAGCAGCGGCTTGCGGCCCCACTTGTCGACCGTGCCGGTTGCGACCAGGGTGAACACCACCATGACGATACCCATGATGACGGTCTGGACCAGCGAGGCGTTGCCCTCGAAGCCCATGTTTTTGAACATCTGCGGCCCGTAGTACAGCACAGCGTTGATGCCGACGAGCTGTTGGAACGCCGAGAGCAAGATACCGACGATCACGACGAGGGCGCCGTAAGAGAACAGCTTGCCGGTCGTTTCATGGAGGGACGCATCGATTTCAGCGAGCACGATCTTGGCTTCGGATTCGCTTGCCAGCTTGCTGAGTACCTCGCGGGCCTTTTCATTTTTGCCTTTGAGCATCAAGCCGCGTGGGGTTTCAGGCACGAACAGCAGCAACAGCACGAACAGACCGGCGGGGATCGCACATGACGCCAGCATGTAGCGCCAGCCCTTGGCGTGCAGGAAGGTGGTGTCGCCGAGGGAGGCAATACCCCAGTTCACGAAGTAGACGAGCGAGATACCGCTGACGATTGCGATCTGCTGATACGTGACCAGCGCACCGCGCTTGGAAGGCGGGGCAATCTCGGCGATGTACATCGGGGCAAGCATGGAGGCGAGTCCGATACCGATGCCGCCGAAGATCCGGTGGCCGGTGAAGTTGGTCAGTACCGCGCCGAAGGTGTAGTGCGGCAATTCAGCGCCGAACATGTTGAAGAAAAAGACGAACAGGTTGATCAGCGGCGTCAGCAAGGAGCCGATGATGCCGATCGCGGTCTCCGGGAACGCAGAGCCGAGCGAGGACATGAAGAACAAGGCGCCGGCAACGATCAGTCCGCCGCGACGGCCAAGCCAACCTGCGACCACGCCACCCAGACCGCCACCGATGAAGCAGCCGAAGAGGGCGCACGAGATCGTCCAACCGCCCAAGCTCAGCGCGGCGCTTTCAGGCAGATTCAAGGGAACGACGAAGTTCTCTTTGATGGAGTCGGTCGCACCGGAGATAACCGCGGTGTCGTAACCGAAGAGCAAGCCACCCAGTGCGGCGATGATCGTGAGGACGATCAAAAGGCCCGTATGTGTGCTGCCGCTCGCAACGGCGGTAGATGCGCCCGCGGCGCCCCCGCCCGCATACGATTGCTGGCCCGATGAAATATTCGATTCCGTCATGGTGCCCTCTTAGTCGGCATGGATTTGTAATAAACGACGCTTGCGCGCGATTCTTGTCTTGTTCGCGCTGGGAAAAGCTCTGCTTTTCCTGGCTATCCCCCTGCAGCCGGCGCCTACCTTATGTGTTGGACGGTCAACTCGCAAGCCGCCGTTGAACATAGGCTGTTAACGCTACCGGACAGGCGCAAACCCGGTTCATTTGCGAGCCTCGATCCCCGATATTTGCAAGCCTTTTGCTCACTTCTTAATGGTTCGGCTCGAGCCTTGATGATGCGACGAGCAGAGCGCCCAAAGGACTTTTCACAGACCCGAATTCGAACGAAATCAGATCCGCGTCTGGGCGTCCTACGGGTTAAACGCGCACTGATGACTCAGCGGTGCGCGACCGGCTGGCGAGAAGCTCAGATACGGTTACAGCGGTGAACTGTTTGTCGCGCAGGCCTTCAAGGATGAACGGCAGCGCGTCGACGGCATTCATGCGGATTCGATCGCTGCGCTCATGTCCGTCGTGCAACAGCGCAATCGCGCCGGGTCGAACCCTCGTTAGGACTCGCCGCGCGATCCGGCGGTTGTCCGAATCGATCGTGTCTCGACTGTGGATCGACCATGCGACAACCGTGAGCTCTAACGCATGCGCCACTCTCGCGAGTTCCGGGCTCTTCAATCCGACGGGAGCCCGGTAGATCGGCTGCTCCTCCCTTCCCGTGATCGAGCGAATGCACTCTGCGTTGCGGGTGATATCGGATGTGAGGGCCCGGCTGCGTTGGAAATTCTGCCAGTACGAGTGATGCCACGAATGGTTTGCCAACTCGTGACCTTCTGCGACGATCCTTTCCGTGAGCTTGCGATGAGCTTCGATGTGTTTGCCGATGGCGAAGAACGTCGCCTTGGCCGAGTACTTTGCAAGCAGATCCAGCACCCGCGGTGTGGATTCCGGGTGCGGTCCATCATCGAAGGTGAGCGCGACGGATCTCTGCGTGGTTTGCACGCTGGAAACCGTGGGATAGAAGACGTTAGAAGCGGGTCGAAAGATGCCGTCCGCAAGCGTGGCGGCCAAGGCGCATAACGGCAGACCCAAGCCGACCGTCGTGGCTCCGAACACAACACTCGATCCGAGGACGGCGGCAGTGCCGCCGATCAGGACTTTGTCGGCGCGACAAAGAGGCATCGTTCATCGTGGGCGAAAAAGAGGCCGCGATACTAACGAATTTGCGAGCGGAAGAAAGTAGTCCTAGGCGCTCGCGCCGGCGAAGACTCGCTCGAACCAATTGGGCCGCATACCTTTGACGAAACCAGCCCCGTCGCGAGGACGCGATTGCCGCTCGAACGAGATGCAGCGTTCAATGAGTTTGCGAGCGCGACGGTTCAGCCCAGGGACCGGTGTGAACGAAAGCCGGCGCTGGCGTGCAACGCTCAAACTCAACCGTTGGAAGGGATGCACACCTGCCAACATTTCGTACGCGATCACTCCGAGTGGATAAAGATCATCTGCCGCAGCGGGCGTGCCCTGATGCGACCACGCATCCGCCGTGTACGCTTCGGTGTAAGCACGCAACGTGAGCGTGTCGAGCATGTCCATCGATTCGTTGCTGCTTGGCACGGCATGAATGAGTCCGAATCCCATGATTTTCGGCGTACCGTCCTCGCCGAGGAACACCGCATGCGGACTCAAGTCGCTGTGGACTACGCCTTGCTTGTGCGCGTACGCGAGCCCATTCGCAATGCCCTCGATGATTGGCCACGCCTTCTCATACGGGAGCCCTTTACCGCGGACTTCGCGCACCAAAGCGCTCAGCCAACGGCCACGCAGCGGCTCCATGACTAAGAACATTTGATCGTTGTAGCGATCGAGATCGTAAATGCTGACGACATTCGGATGAATCAACCGTTGCGATCGGCGCACAGCAGCTTCCAACGCGGCGTACGCATCGGGCTGGTGCTTGAGATTGACCGCGATGACCTTGATCGTCACGTGTGTTTCGCGATCGGTACGCGAAAGATCGAGAGCGCCGAACACTTGGCCGACGCCGCCCAGACCCATGTAGTTCACGAGCCGATAGCGATCGTTGATCACGGTACCGATCGGAATTTGCTCCATGACCGGCGGTGGTTTGTCCTCTTCGGTGATGCCGGGAACAGTGGTGATTTCGATCTCCGGATCAAGCGGAGCAGGGGTCCACCAATCGCGAGTCGATTTCGTCGGACGCGTCTTGAACAGCGCATCGCGAAGTTGACTCACGTCTTCAAGCAATTTGGGCGATGCAGTACGCGGGCGCGTCTTCGCGTGGCTCGCGGGCGCGGTTCGCGCCGTGCCAATTCGCGGCACCGCGGCCGACGCGTCGAGCCATACGGTTTTGTCGGTACGGAAATTTTCCAGCGCGTCGAACAATTGCCGTGCAACCGGACGGGAAATGCGTTCGCGAGTGAGGGCCGTTTCGACTCGCTGCGACCAGAAGCGCGTGCGTGCGGGATCGCGTTGCGATTCTTCGCCGACAAGCTGGCAAGCCGCTTCCACGCCAAGCCGGCCGCTGACGATGTCGTCGATCACTTGTTCGATTTCAATTGCCATCCCTATTCTCTCTTTCGCGCTCCGAAGCTTTTTCTTTTTTGGATCAGAGTCGTCGTGCAACTCTCGTCACCCAGGCCGTGGTGAGTTGTCCCTGTTAGATGTCCATGCGTGGCCGACGTCGGCACACTATGTTCATCTCTGTAGGGGAAAGGATAGGTTGTGAAGACTTGTGAATGTGTGATCGCCGACTCATTTCGGTGCGCCGCTGTATACGCGTCTGACATAATCATCGATGAAAGCGGCATCTACCTACCGGATATTTCTCAACCATCGCGGACGCTGAGGTGCGAACCGATATGACTCTTAGCGCATCTGAGCTTTCTCGATATAGCAGGCATATTTCACTGCCTGAGGTTGGCGCCGCAGGACAGGAGAAGCTCAAACGCGCGCGTGTGTTGATGATTGGAGCGGGTGGGCTCGGCGCGCCGGCACTCTTGTATTTGGCGAGTAGCGGTGTCGGCACGATTGGAATTGTGGACTTCGATCGCGTGGATGCTTCCAATCTCCAGCGCCAAGTTCTGTATACGAACGACGATGTCGGAGAGCCGAAGGCGCAAGTCGCTGCTCGCCGGCTCGAAGTGTTGAATCCGGAGATCGAGGTTCGCATTCACGAACTTGTGTTGAAGGCGAGCAATGTTCGCGAGGTGCTCGCACCGTACGACGTCGTGATCGATGGCACCGATCAATTTTCCACACGGTATCTAGTAAACGATGCGTGTGTGCTCCTGCAAAAGCCGTTGATCTCGGCTGCGATCCATCGATTCGAAGGCCAGGCGATGACGTACGTGCCTGGCGCCGGCTGCTATCGGTGCTTGTTTCCCATGCCGCCCAGTGCGGGGTCGGTTCCTAACTGCGCTGAAGCTGGCGTGCTCGGCGTTTTGCCGGGAGTGCTCGGTGCAATTCAGGCGACCGAAGCGATCAAGTTGGTGCTGCAGATTGGGGAGCTTCTGACGAACCGGCTCCTGACTTACGACGCACTGACGATGTCGACGGCGGAGTTCAAGTTTTCGCGTCGCGACGACTGCGCTGCCTGTGGCGTGCACCCAAGTATTCGTGAGCCGCAGGATCTCGCGCCGACGTGCTCGCTCGAAGAGCTCGAATCGCTGCGGCGAGTGCAGGCCAAAGAGTTGCCGCAATGGCGCGATGGGACAGAGTGGATCATCGACGTGCGAGGCCGACAGGAATACGCGGTCTCGCATTTGCCGGGCGCAAAAAACATCCCGCTAGATGAGCTCGGCGGACGCCTCGACGAACTTGCAGGCGCTGCACGGATCCTGTTCGTTTGCCGCAGCGGCACGCGCAGCCTTGCTGCCTGCCAGCTCGCAATCGCGCGCGGGATCGACACTCCCGCCCATTTAGAAGGCGGACTTCTCGCGTGGTCGCAAGAAATGGACCCCGCCTTCGTCGTTGCGCCTATCTAACTCGCTTTGAGGCGATTGGGCCGGAGCGTTTTTGCCGGTTCGATCAGCCATCCGCCCGATGGCTGCCAATTACCCAATTCCTGGCGGCGGCGCTGCCATACCTGTTCCAGCGTCCGAGCGGCATCGGGGGAGGCCGTCTTTACTGAACTGGGCATTCGCAACACATCATTCGACCATCTCACGATCAATTCCTCATGTAAGCCGTCTCGATTAGAGACTCACGAGCGACGGTGGGGTTCACTCGGAAACCGTCGCTTATGTCAGACAGAACACTTCTTTCACGGCTCGTAGCGTACGCAACGCAAACGTCCGGATCATCGTGCTATCGGGCATGGCACCGATTCCTGTCCTTCATGAGTGGGCGCAGCGCGCGCGAGTCGCGACGGCCGGCACAGAGTTGGGCAATGGTTTGGGCTAAAAGGCGCCGGGAAGAACCAACGTCCAATACTCAAGCGGGAAAAAGGATGAAGAAGAAACTTGTGATCGTGCCTGTAGTGCTAGGCATGGCCGTCGGCGCGTATGCCATCGCTGCTTGGCAATTTGGTCGCATGACCCATGCGCGCGTCGATGAATGGGCTCAGCACGTGAACGAAAAGAGTGCCGGGATCCTCAAGGTTGTGAGCCGTCATTCAACCGGGGGCGTGTTCTTCTCCAGGGAAGATCTCACGTTCGAAGTCGACACCGCGATGTTCGATAAGTTGAAAGGCTCAACTCCCGATTCGGAAAAGGTCGAGTCTCCGAGCGATGCGGACGAGCCTTCTCTGAGCGATGCTTCGCTGCGCACCGCGGACACTCACGAGGCGACCCACCCGCTTCAATTCACGGTTCGCAACGACATTGCTCATGGTCCGCTTCCGGGGTTCATCAGCGTGGGTCTCGCGAAGATCACGAGCCGCTTGGTGCTCGATGAGCAGACTCGCCATGAACTATCGAAGGTGCTCGGCGATAAAGAACCCATTCTCATCACTTCGTTGGTCGGTGTGACCGGGGCCAGCTCGGTCGATGTCGCGAGTCCCGCGTTTCAAGCCGCGGAAGGCGACGACAGTTTCGAGTGGCAAGGTTTGAAGGCTCATTTCGATTTGGGTGCAGGCATGCAGACCATCAAATGCGATGGCGCAGCACCAGGCCTCACCGCAAAGAGCAAAGATCGATCGCAGGTGAGTCTCGGCAACATGAGCTTTAGTTGCGATATGAAACGTGCGTTCGACGAGTTGTACGTCGGTCGTAGCGCTTTCGCGTTCCAGAACCTGAATGCGACTTTTGGAGAAGGCAAGCCGCCCGTTGCCATCGAGAGCATTGCATACTCCGGCGATGCGACCGTCGACGGCGAGTACGTCGACTTGAACATGAAGCTTTTGATGAAGGCGCTCAAAGCAGCCGGATTCACTGTCGATGACGCCGAGTACAACTTGAGCATGCTCCACTTGCACGGTCCGACCTACGCGGCCTTGTCGAAGAAGCTGCAAGAATTGAGCACCAGCGGTGCATTGGGCGATCCGACTGCATCGGTGGCAATGATCGGCGCCATTGCAGAGTACGGGCCGCAGCTCCTGGAGCACTCGCCGAAGATCGTGATCGAACGCATCGGCTTTTCGATGCCGGAAGGCGAAGCGGGCCTCAAGGGAACTATTGAACTCAAGAACTTTTCCAAGGCAGATTTGGCCGAAGCTAATTCGACGATGGTTCTGCTGAACAAATTGCAGGCAGCCGCAGATGTGTGGATTAGCGATGGATTGCTCGAGAAGGACTGGGGAGCCTCTGCCGTCGCAAGTTCCACTTCCGACACGGATCGCCTCGGGGCGTTGCGCGCGCAAATCAGTTCTCTCGAGGCGCAAGGCTTCGTCACTCACAAGGACGGCGAGTTAACGAGCCACATTGAGTACAAGAACGGCGCGCTGACAGCGAACGGTCATCAAGTCGGGCCCGGCGCGGAGGGAAATTAGGGTCGTCACGAACGCAAAGGAACCGGAGATTTCCTAAGCGTTTGTCGCGAAGGCTTGGTGCTTGCGAGGTTGCTATGCTGCTCGGGCATTCCCATGAGGATGCGCGAGCAGCCCATGCATCCAGCGCACGTCAGCACGTTCGAACTTTTCAAGATCGGTATCGGACCATCTAGTTCGCACACGATGGGTCCGATGTGTGCGGCACGTCGTTTCGTCGATACGCTCATTGAACGACATCTCCTTCAGCAAACCTCTCGCGTGACGGTGGACCTATACGGCTCGCTGGCGCTGACAGGTCGCGGGCACGCCACCGATCGCGCCGTCATCATCGGGCTCGCAGGATTCTTGCCGCACGAAGTTTCAAGCGACCAAGTCTTCGCAATCGAAAAACAAGCTCGCGATTGCCACGTCGTTCAAATTGGGCAGCAGCAGACCCTCGCATTCGAGCCGGAGCGCGACATTCGCTGGCGCTATGGGGAGACGAAAGCGATCCATCCCAACGCACTGACATTGTCTGCGTTGAACTCAATGGATGAGACGCTCGTTGCAGAAACCTATTTCTCGTTGGGCGGAGGCTTCATTGCGACGCAAGCAGAACTCGATGCGCCGTTCGATCGGCGGAGCCAGAGCGCGATTCCGTTTCCTTATCGCACCGCTGCTGAATTGCTCGACCAGGCACGCACGCACCGCATCGGCATTGCCGAACTCGCGTTCCGAAACGAGTGTGCCTTGAAGCCTGCGGAGGAGGTCGAGACGGGCCTCGATCGACTCATCGAGACGATGAACGACTGCATTGACCGTGGCACGCGAACCGGAGGCATTTTGCCCGGCGGATTGAACGTGCGTCGACGCGCTGCCGACTTGAAGTTGAAGCTCGACGCGAGACGTGCGAATGGCAGCCCCGATCCGTTGGCGCCGTTGGACTGGATCAATGTGTGGGCGTTGGCGGTAAATGAAGAGAACGCAGCGGGTGGACGCGTCGTTACCGCGCCGACGAATGGGGCGGCTGGAGTGATTCCCGCGGTGCTGCGGTTCTATCAAGTGTTCGCATCGGGTACTCGCCAAGGCGTACACACGTTCTTACTGACTGCTGGTGCGATCGGCTCGCTGTACAAACGCAATGCCAGCATTTCGGCCGCAGAAGTGGGCTGCCAAGGAGAAATCGGTGTGGCGTGTTCGATGGCGGCGGCGGGATTGGCGGCTGCGCAAGGCGCGGACAACGCGCAAATCGAAAACGCCGCCGAGATCGGGATGGAACACAACCTTGGACTCACGTGCGATCCAATCAAAGGCTTAGTTCAGATCCCCTGTATCGAACGCAATGCTACCGGTGCAGTGAAAGCTGTCGATGCGGCGAGGCTCGCGATGATGGGCGATGGTTCGCACCGAGTGAGCTTGGATCAAGTGATCGAGACGATGCGTCGCACCGGTGCCGATATGCGCTCTTCTTATAAGGAAACCTCGCAGGCAGGACTCGCAGTCAATGTGCCTGAATGTTGATCTGTTAGATCAATCGAGCATTGAAGCGGTCGAGCAGCGGTTTCAATTCGTCGTCAAGACAATAGAGAGCGCATTTCGTGAGCGCGTCCGCAATCGCAGCAGAAGGTGCGACGACTGCTGCATAGGTGCGCACCGGAGAAGGGGCAGCCACGCGTTGGTAGTAGCCGCGATGTTCCGACGGGCGATCTGCAACTTTGGTGTCGGTGACGGCTAAACCCACATTATTCAATTCAAGCTGCGCGAGAGATTGATCGGCGCGTCGCAGTGCCACTATTTCCGCTTCCCCGAACGCAGCGATGTCGCCGCCGACATTGACGCTGCCTGCGATGCATCCCTTGCTTCGAAGCACCGCCAGACCTTCATCTGCGGCGAACCCTTTTGCGATGCCGCCGAGATCGAGGCAGATCGGCTCTCGGACGATGACGTGATCGCCGTGCAATTCCAACGCGGAGAAGCGGCCCGAGTGTGTCGGCAAACAAGGATCGAACCGCTGCTCGCTTGCAGCAAAGACATCTCGAGCCAGCGTCAAGACCCGCATCGTTGCCGCCGCAACGGAAACACGAGTTCCAATTTCCGCTGCATTGATGGCCGCGATGTCACTGCCGGGGCGGAAGGGGTGCAATGAGCTTTCGAATTTCCCGATCGTTTCCAATGCGGCTCCCATCGCGGCTTCGAGCACAGCTTCGTCCGGCGCGCAGGCACGCACCGTCACGAAGCTGCCCATCGCCAGGCGCATTCGACTGCCGCGTGCACTGATATCCGCCCTCGACATGCTTGGATTCCTCACAAGAACTGCTATAGTGCCAATAAGAATCGTTCGCAACTAGATCTCAACTATGCGCTTCCTGAACGGTGCGGGCTCGTATCGCGCGGCCCACACGGCTCTCATTTGCCTTTCCCTGGCGGCAGCCGGCTGCAGCACCTCGGAATCCGCACCGAAGAGCGAAGTTCGATCGGATCAAAGCACACCGATCCTGTCGTCGCTCGCTGAACTGGGCGAGAAGATTTTCAATGATCCGACGCTTTCCAGCAGCGGACAGCTCTCCTGCGCGAGCTGTCACGACAAAGATCGCGCGTTTGCAGGAGCCGATGACTTGGCAGCTCCCCTGGGCGGCACGCTCGCAACTGATTCGGGATTTCGCAATACGCCCGCACTGACCTATCTGCAAAGTACGCCCAGCTTCTACTTCGATTCCGAAGGGACGCCGAAGGGCGGCTTCAATCGCGACGGCCGCGCCAAGGATTTTGCCGAACAAGCCATTCGCCCGTTTCTCACTAGCTTCGAGATGGGCAACGATTCCGCGGACGCAGTCGTCGCCAAACTCAAAGCAGCGCCATACGTTAGCGAGTTCCTGCAGTTCTTTGGTCCTCAATCGCTGGATGATCCAACGTCCGCCTTCTTGGATATTCGTGAAGCGCTGCAGGCATTCGAACAAGAAGCACCGCTTTTCCAACCATTCACGAGCAAGTTCGATTACTTCCTCGCAGGCAGAGTGCAGCTCACGCAGCAGGAGTTGCGAGGCTTCGCGCTGTTCAACAATCCAGGCAAGGGCAATTGTGCGGCTTGCCATCCAAGTACGCGCGGCAGCGATGGCAGCGCGCCGTTGTTCACCGATTTCACGTACGACAATCTCGGTGTCCCGCGGAACTACGACATTCCCGTTAACCAAGATCCCGCGTACTTCGACCTGGGCTTGTGCGGCCCAGCGCGCGAGGACTTAGCGGATCGCAAAGATCTCTGCGGCGCATTCAAAGTACCCAGCTTACGCAACGTCGCGATCACCGCGCCGTACTTTCACAACGGCAAATTCAAAACGCTGCGCGAAGTCGTGGCTTTCTACGTTCGGCGCGATACGCATCCCGAAGAGTGGTATCCGCTCGATGCGAATGGGCAACCGCTGAAGTTCAACGATCTGCCGCCCGAATACGTCGCGAACGTGAACACGAGCGAAGCGCCATACAACCGGCGCCGCGGCGATGAGCCCGCACTTGCATCAAATGAAATCGACGACGTTGTGGCGTTCTTGCAGACGCTTACCGACGGATTCAATCCTTGAGGAATCTCGCATGGCAGTGACCCAAACAATTCACAAGAACCTGCAGCCGTTCGTATTGGCTGCAGGAGCGCTGGCGTTACTCACTGGTGATTACGCAAGCGCAGCCACACAAGAGGAACTGGAAGCAAAGGTCCAAGCGCTTTCCGATCAGCTCCAAGAAGTGCAGAAACAACTCGCAGAGCTGAAGCAACAACAGGTGCAAAGACCGGCCGAGGCCGCACCTGCAATTGCGCAGTCACAATCTGCAGCTTCGACTTCTGCAGATCAAACAGGCCAGCCAACTTGGTTCGGCTACGGCGAACTCAACTACTCGCGCCCTCAAGGACGTTCCGCCGATGCACAGGCAGATCTCGGTCGATTCGTGATCGGGATGGAATACGGTTTCGACGATCGAACTCGTTTCGTCAGCGAGGTCGAAGTCGAGCACACGGTGAGTTCTTCGGACGACCCAGGGGAAGTCGAAATCGAACAAGCCTACATCGAGCGCGAACTTGGCAGCGGCATTTTCGGTCGCGCTGGTTTGTTCTTGATTCCATCAGGCTTGTTAAACGAATCCCACGAACCGACGCGCTACTACGGCGTATTCAGAAACTTGGTCGAGACAGCAATCATTCCGACGACTTGGCGCGAAGGCGGCGTCGCGGTCCAAGGGCGAACCGATAGCGGATTGCGTTGGGACATTGGCGTGACCACCGGTTTCGATCTTTCCAAGTGGGATGCGAGCGCGGAGGGAGAAGGGCAGGAATCGCCGCTTGGCTCTATTCACCAAGAGCTCGCCTTGGCCCGAGCCGCCGATGCGTCTGCATTCGGTGCTCTGAACTACAGCGGCGTCGCAGGTTTGCTCGTCGGTGGATCCATTTTCACGGGCGGTGCGGGGCAAGCTCAGCCGGGCTATTCGGGTTCGAAGGTCACGCTATGGGAAACGCACGCGCGTTGGTCACCCGCGGCGTTTCAACTATCGGCTCTATATGCGCACGGAAGCATCAGCAAGACGGCGCGAATCAATACGACGTTAGTGGGCAATCCGATGTTGATCCCAGAAGAGTTCTTCGGATGGTATGTGGAAGCGGCGTATCGTGCGATCGAACGCGACACATGGTCGCTTGCGCCCTTCGTCAGATATGAGCGAGTCAACACGGGCTCATCGTACGCAGACATCGGCCAGGGCTTTACGCCTTCGGCGCTCGGGGATCAGAAGGTGTGGACCGGCGGTCTCAACCTATGGTTATCGGCCGGTGTCGTGTTGAAAGCGGACTATTTGGATTTCCGCGACGAACGCGGCGCGGATCGGATCGATCTCGGCATTGGCTATGCGTTCTGAACTCACTGAGCCATTGCACATGAACACTCGACGTGCAGTGCTATTGGGCGGCGCAGGTATGGTAGCGACGTTCAGTTGCCCCGAGTTGTTCGCTGCTCAGTTCGTGACTGTCGAACAAGCTCAACGATCGCTGTTCCCAAGTGCAGATCGATTCGAAGAGCAAGCGCTCGCGCTGACTGCCGAGCAATTGTCGACGATTGCGAAGTTGGCGGGTCCTCAGCCGCGGCGAGGTGCGACACATGTGTGGAAGGCACAACATGCGGGCGAGACGTTGGGCTTTTTCTTCGTCGATGAAGTGATCGGGCGCCAGGATCTAATCACGTACGCGGCCGCGATCGACACGCAGGGCAAGCTCGGCACGATCGAGGTACTCACATATCGCGAAAGTCATGGCGGTGAAATCCGCAATGCGGCGTGGCGTGCGCAATTCAAAGGTCGAGACCTCAGCAATCTACGGTTTCCGACTGACATCAAGAACATCGCGGGTGCCACGCTATCGAGCGAACACGTCACGCAGGGAGCGAGGTGGCTGGTGGCAATGTGGCGGGTAATGTTCGCTTCCCAGGCTGCGGCGCAATTGTAATGGCCAGTTCTCCGCCCAGTCCGGCGTTCCGTCGCATCACGATCGGTTCATTGAGCCTGCTCTGGTTGAGCGGCGCTGCATGGATCGTGTTTCACTATTTGCTTCCGTCGCAAACAGAATTTGGGTTGGGGCCGAATCCCGCCGAACCCGTGCTCATGAAGGTTCACGGAGCGATTGCGGTCTTCGCAGTCGCGTTACTCGGATGGATCAGTGCGCGCCACGTCGGCGAAAACTGGTTGCGAAATAGGAAACGCATATCGGGAATCGCGATGCTGTCTGCGTACATCCTGCTCGTAGTCACCGGATATTCGCTGTATTACTTGTTGCAGGATGATGTGCGCGAAAGGATAGGGCAGGCACACGAAATTCTCGGCGCCGCTTCCTTAGCGTTTGCGCTTTTTCATTGGATCCGGCGCACGCGACGCGCCGAGTAGCGATGTTTCGGTGCGACGTGCCGAACGAACGCCGCTTAGACGGTGACGAGCACTCGCGGCGCAATCCCTGAGGACTGATATCCGCCTTGACGTCCATAGACCTTCGGCTGATTTGCTCGGCCAGTCAGCACGTCGAGTAGGCCTTCCACTTTTTTGAGGCGTGCCGTGACGAGTGCGCCGTTGCGATCATTCGCAGCCCGGCATGCCGTAGCGCGCTCGGCGCAGTCGGACCAGAGCCGTTGCAGCGATCGGCTGGGATCGCACCATTTCATCATGCGCTCCAATCCCATCGCATCGGCGGGCAGATTGTGCATGCGGCACAGGGAGCGGCGTTCATCTTCGATTCGAGCCAGCTCGCCGACGCACGCTTGACGCACATCGCCGGCGCGATCGAGCTCTTCGATATTGTTGGCGAGGATCAGCTCATGCTCGCGATCCAACAACGTTTGCAGTCGCGCAAGTTCGTTCGTTTCTTGCGTCAACAGTTGTTCGATGTGTTCGCGGCAGGCGCTGGCATCCACGTTTTAGCTCTCCAGTCCGCCGAGCTCTTTCTCGATGGACATTAGTTTGTCGGCGATGCGCTCGGGAGCCACTTCGTAGCGGCCTTCCTCGATCGCATTGCGAATTTCAGTTACACGCGCTTCGTTCACAACGGGCATGCCTTGCAATGCCTGTTCGAGCGCAGCGAGCTGCCGAGCCTGATCGGTGATCTGAATCGGGCTGTTCGAGCTCACGGCTCCCGCTGACGATCCAGTGTTCGCGTCGTTCGTTCGCGCCACCTTCTTGTCAGTGCCGGCTTGCACGGGCCGGTTGTGATAACCGGTAATCTTCGTCACGTCCATCTCCTAAAGTTCCTGCGCCACCCGATGCGGATGTTGCATCGATGTCTGCGTCTGCAGGCCATGTAGCGGCCGCATTTCTGAGAACTTTAGCACTGTGGTCGGCCCCGACCTTATGGTGCACTTAGGGCGAACTCGCAGTGTCGGGGAGCAAGCGGCGCAATAGGTCAAATTCGACCTATCCGCGCTGGTCGAGCGTCCATGAGATGCGAATAAATAGAGTGCAACGCGCGTCACAAGATATTTCGCGCCGATTGACTGAGGTTTGAGGGAATCTCGCAACGTCATTCAATTGACACTAGGCGATCCGATGGCACGCGCATCGCCTACTCGTACCGTGCTTGCGCTTTCCACCACGCCTTCCACGACTTTGAGCGACGTCACATTCTGTACGCGCACGCGATCGTAGGCGCCGGCGTCGTTGAGCGCTTGTCCTTGAGCGCGAATCTCAACTGCGCCGACCGAAGCGAGCAGGGTGACTTGCTGGCCACGTCGCACGAGAACATCGGGAGCAAGGGCATCGATGGTGAGCGGCGCGCCAGCAGGCAGAGCGCGCTTCAAGCGATGACCGCGCAGGCTCGCAACGTCCGTAATGAAGTTGGCCGCCGATCCTGGGAGCCGGCGAATCTGCGGTTCAACGTCGTTTGCTTGGACGGGCGAGCGACGCGGCAGGGCACGACGCAACACCAGCACCGGAACTTCCACTTCCACGGAAACTGGAACGTAGAGAGTCCATTCGCTTGCGCCTTCGCAGCGAACACCGACCGTCGTTTTGCCCGTCGTGCTCATCGGATTCGGTGCGAACGCATGCAGCGGTTTTTCGCACGCTTGCACGTGCAGGCGTGAATCCAAGCGAGCCGCTGTCACGTAGTGCTTCGTCGAGTCCGAAAACTCGGCACGAACGAATTCCTCCGCAGCAGCCTGTACAGAAGCTAAATCCTGAACATTCGCGAAGGCGGGCATCGCCAGCACAAACGCGAGTAGAGCCCAAGCACCATGAAATTTGAAAGCCACTCTTCGCTCCGACAACGCATTGACGTTGCGGAAGTAGGAGCAAGCACGATGCCACTCTCTATATATATGAGCCGTGCGGGTGTGGCGGATTGAAATAGTGTGACGGAAGTCAAAGTGAAAGCGGATCGCGGATCGCGGATTGCGGATCGAAAGGATCGGAACAGGAAACGGGGAACGGAAACGGGATTCGGGGATTGTGATTCGCGAATCTGCAATGACTGCCGGAAGTCGCAAGCGGTCAACATCGTCCGCCTCTTACCATCCGCAATCCGCGATCCGCAATCCGCTTGCTTGCATCTGCCACGCGGCAATTCATTGCCACGCGCGAGTGACCCGCGTCGCAGATAAATCAACTCGTGAGGTGAGCTGAACCGCGAAGCGCCGCGATTTGGCTTGTCGGTGCCCCGATGGCATGCGCCTTGCTAAGTCCTACGTCAGACAGATTTCTGACGGAGACGGCAATGCCGACAGGTCTTGATTCATATCTAGGTGTGCACGCAGCGGCGCTGAACTTGCGCTCCAAGCGCACCGAGATTCTTGCTTCGAACCTCGCGAATGCGGATACACCGAACTTCCGTGCACGCGATTTCGATTTCAAGAACGCGCTTGCCGCAGCAACCGGCGATCCGAATTCGGTTCACCTTGCGACCACGCAAGCTGGCCACATCGGCGCCATGGACAGTAACGGCACGTCCGCTCCCGAACTGAAGTATCGCGTACCGCTTGCTCCAGCGCTGGATGGCAACACCGTCGATTCGCAGCTCGAGCAAGCTGCCTTTGCCGAGAACACGGTTCGTTATCAAGCAACGCTCACGTTCTTGAATTCGAAATTCAGAGCGTTGATGACGGCGATAACAGGGCAGTGAACGTAGTGACTCGTGACTACTGACTGGTGACTAGAAGAGGAGAGACCGGTGCCCATGACGAATCGTAGACCGCTGCTCCCGATGCAATGCATCGGCTCTGACTATCCGCTAGTCACTAGTCACTAGTCACTACAAGGGCTTCATCATGTCTTCATTCAAAATTTTCGACATCGCCGGCAGCGGTATGAGTGCGCAATCGGTGCGCCTCAATACGACGGCCAGCAATCTTGCGAACGCGGATAGCGTTAGCGGCGATCCGAATAAGGTCTACAAGGCGAAGCATCCGCTGTTCGAAGCTGTGCGCGCGAGCCTCGGAACGAACAATCCGAGTGCCAGCGTGAACGTTCGCGGCATCGTGGAAAATCAGGCAGCGCCGACTGCGCGCTATGAACCCGGCAATCCGCTCGCCGATACGAATGGATATGTGTACGCGCCGAACGTGAATACCGTCGAAGAGATGGTGGACATGATTTCGGCTTCGCGGTCGTATCAGAACAACGTGGAAGTGATGACGACGGCCAAGGACATGATGTTGGCCACGCTACGCCTGGGCCAGTAATCGATTAGCTACACGGAGTCACGATGAGCATCACAGACGTCATTGCCGGCACGCAGGGTTCCTCGGGCGCGCAGTCCGCGAACGCCGCTGGAACCAAAAAGAAGGATCAGCTCGGCCAGAATGAATTCATGCAGCTGATGCTGGCGCAATTGAAGAACCAGGATCCGTTCAAATCGATGGACCCGAGCCAGTTCTTGGGCCAGCTCGCACAATTCGGCACCGTGACCGGCATTCAGGACATGCAGAAGTCGTTCACTGCGCTATCCGATTCGATGCGTTCTGCTCAAGTGCTCGATGGCGCCACGATGGTGGGCCGCGACATTCTGGTGGCGAGCGAAGACGCAAACCTTGGCGTCGAAGGCGGGATGAAAGGTGCCATCGACGTGCCCAGCGGAACGACATCGCTGCAACTCAATATCAAAGATGCATCCGGTCAGTTAGTTCGTCGCATGACGTTACCGACCGCCAGTGGTCTATCGGAGTTCTCGTGGGATGGAATTGCAGAGAACGGAACGCGCGCCGCAGCAGGCGACTACACCTTCGAAGCAGTTGCCAATGTAAGTGGCCAATCGCGGTCGCTGGAGACACTGATGAGCGGCCGCGTCAACAGCGTGACGATCGACTCGAGCAACAACCTGGTGTTGAACACCAGCGGACTCGGCTCGCGCTCATTGAGCGATGTGCGCCGAATCATGTGAACGATAGTGACTGGTGACTCGTGACTGGTGATTAGCAGATAGCCGGATCTAAAGCGAATCGATAAGCAGCAAGAGAATTTTTCGGGAGAATCAACATGCCTTTTCGTTTGGCACTCAGTGGTCTGAACGCAGCGCAAGCCGATTTGACGGTCACCGCGCACAACATCGCCAACACTGGCACCAGCGGCTTCAAAGGCTCGCGCGCTGAGTTCGCGGAGTTGTTCTCCGTGTCGCCGCAGGGCGTGAGCAGCAATGCAACCGGAAACGGTGTGCGCGTCGCAAACGTTGCTCAACAGTTCACGCAGGGCAACATCGATTTCACAAACAACAGCTTGGATCTCGCGGTGAGCGGGCAGGGCTTCTTCGTGCTGAGCGATGGCGGCGCGACGGCGTATACACGTTCCGGTGCTTTCCAAGTCGACCGCGATGGCTACATCGTCAATAGCCAAAACCAACGCCTCCAGGCGTACCCGCCCAATGCGGCAGGCGGTTTCGATACCGGCTCTTTGACGGACGTGCAGCTAGTGACCAGCGAGAGCGCACCTGCGGCGACCACTTCCGCCGACATCGTTCTCAATCTGCCGTCGAACGCGTCCCCACCGACATCCGTTCCGTTTAATCCGGCGGACTTGAACAGCTACAACCAATCGACCTCTCTTACGACGTACGACTCACTCGGCGCGGCGCATACGGCGACGATGTACTTCGTGAAGACAGCCAATCCAAATGAGTGGACAACGCAGCTCTACGTCGACGGCAACTCGGTCGGCACGGCGCAGACGTTGCAGTACTCGAGTTCGGGGGCGCTCACAACCCCAGCGGGTGGGCAGATCACATTCCCGTCCTACACACCGGCGACGGGCGCATCGGCCATGAATATGACTTTCGATTTCGGCAGGACGACGCAGTACGGCAGCAACTTCAACGTGAACGCCGTAACCCAGGACGGCTACACGACTGGCAGATTGATCGGTATGGACATCGATTCGACCGGTGTCATTCAAGCGCGCTTCACCAATGGCCGCTCGCTGGCGCTCGGTCAAGTCGCACTCGCCAACTTTGCCAACCCACAAGGCTTGCAACAGCTCGGCGACACCAACTGGGCCGAAACGTTCTCATCCGGCCAGTCTCTGCGAGGACAGGCCGGCAACTCCGGATTCGGACTGATTCAGTCCGGCGCACTCGAAGCATCGAACGTCGATATCACGACGCAGCTCGTCAACATGATCACCGCGCAACGCAACTTCCAAGCGAATGCGCAGATGATTCAAACGGCGGATGCGATTACGCAAACCATCATCAACATTCGCTAGTGATGAGGTGATGGGGTGATGAGGTGAAATGTGTAACTCAGGAGCGGCGTCACTGATGCGCTACGAACTTCACTTCATCACTCCATCACTCCATCACTAAGGAACTTATGGACCGCTTCCTCTACGTATCGATGTCTGGCGCGAAGGAAACCCTTCGTGCGCAGACCGTGAACAACCACAACCTGGCGAATGCGAACACCACTGGATTCCGTGCGGATCTGAGTGCGTTTCAGAGTCAGGCGGTGGCGGGTTCTGGATTCCCATCGCGGGTGTATGCGACGAACTCGACGACGGGTTGGGATCAGACACAGGGCGCTTTGCAGTCGACCGGGCGCGATTTGGATGTCGGTGTGAACGGTCCAGGTTGGATTGCGGTGCAAGGAACCGATGGTCGCGAGGCCTATACGCGCGCGGGCGATCTTCGCGTCGATGTCACGGGCGTTTTGATGAACGGCGCGGCACACCCGGTGTTGGGCGATTCGGGTCCGATCTCAGTGCCACCGAACTCGTCGCTAATGATCGGTGCGGATGGAACGATTTCGATCGTGCCTCTTGGTCAAGGCCCGGAAACGACATCCCTGATCGGTCGCATCAAGCTCGTGAATCCTGCGCCGGAATCGCTCACGCGCGGCGAGGATGGATTGTTTCGAATGACGGACGGTACCGATGCGCAGTCCGATGCGAATGTGCGTCTAGCATCCGGCGTTCTCGAGAGCAGCAACGTCAACGTCGCCGATGCAATGGTGAACATGATCGAGTTGTCGCGTCACTTCGACTTACAAGTCAAGGCGATGCGCACCGCCGAAGAGAATGCGGCAACGGCCGCTCAGCTACTGAAATCAACTTGAGGTGCAACGTGACGTCTAACGATCGAATCGGATCCGCTCAGCAGCGATTTCTGACTCGTCACCCGTCACTCGTCACTCGTCACTGATCGAGGAGATCACAATGAATCCCGCTCTTTGGGCCGCTAAAACCGGTTTGGATGCTCAGCAAACGCGCATGAGCGTCACCGCGAACAACTTGGCCAACGTGAACACGAATGGCTTCAAGAAAGGCCGTGCCGTCTTCGAAGACTTGCTGTACCAGAACGTCCGCCAAGTCGGGGCTGCGACGTCGCAGGACACGCAGCTGCCATCGGGGCTGAGCTTGGGCACCGGCGTACGCATCGTTGCGACTGAGAAAACGTACACGCAAGGCAACATGACTCAAACGGGTAATGCACTGGATGTGGCCGTGAACGGCCGCGGATTTTTCCAGGTGCTGTTGCCGGATGGAACGCTCGGCTATACGCGCGACGGCGCATTTCAAGTGAATGCACAAGGCGAACTCGTCACCTCCAGCGGCTATCAAGTGCAGCCCACCATTTCGATTCCCGATGGAGCGCAAACCGTGACGATCGGCGCGGACGGCGTAGTGAGCGCGCAATTGCCGGGACAGTCCGCACCGACGCAGGTCGGCACGCTGCAGCTCGTTGACTTCGTCAATCCCGCTGGCTTGCAACCGCGCGGCGAGAACTTGCTGGTCGAATCCGCGGCCAGCGGCCCTGCCCAGCAAGGCACGCCAGGCCTCAACGGACTTGGCTTGATTCAGCAGGGTTCGCTCGAGAGCTCCAACGTCAACGTAGTGGAAGAACTCGTGAACATGATCGAAACGCAGCGCGCATACGAGATGAACTCGAAAGCGATCTCGACGACCGATCAGATGCTCGAGTACATAACGAATCAGCTGTAACGATAGTGACTAGCGGATTGCGGATAGTGAATCGGTAGTGACTCGCGGATCGCGGACAGTGAATAGGTAAGAGAGTCGTCATGCACATTTTTTTAAGGGGGCAGAACAGCTCTGGTCTTGCGCACGGGGAACGTGCGTCTTCGGCCTATCCGCTATCCGCTATCCGCTATCCGCTTCTTGCGGTCATCGCGTTAGCGATGACCGCATGCGTTTCTCCGCCACCGCAACCGGATTACTCCGCGACCTGGCCCGAGCCGTTGCCGAATGAAACTCAAGGCAATGGCGCGATCTATCAAGTCGGTCACGATGTTGCGCTGTTCGAGAACTCGGTGGCGCATCGAGTGGGCGACACGTTGACGATTCGCTTGAACGAATCGACGAACGCATCGAAGTCGGCAACGACGTCGACGAAAAAGTCATCTTCGGTCGATCTGCCTGGGCCGACGATCGCAGGCCGTCCGGTCACCGTGAACGGCACAGAAGTGCTGCAGATGGGTGTGGACAACAAGACCGAGTTCGACGGTCAGGGCGCGAGCAAGCAGAGCAATCAACTGCAAGGCTTCATCACCGTCACGGTGGCGCAGCGTTTGCCTAATGGAAATTTGCTCGTGCGCGGCCAGAAGTGGATTGCGATCAATCAAGGCAAAGAGTTTGTGCGATTGCAGGGAATTGTGCGTCCAATCGACATCGATCCCGACAACTCCATCTCATCGCTGAAGGTCGCCGACGCCATGATCTCTTACGGCGGCAAAGGCACATTGGCAGATGCGAATGCGCCGGGGCTGCTGACGCGGTTCTTCAATATGTCGTGGTTGCCATTCTAGGTAGTGACTAGCGGATCGCGGATAGTGAAAGAGTAGTGACTGGCGGATAGCGGATCGTGAATAGGCAGAATTCGGAACAGAACTGGTTTTTATGATCACTCAAATCAGAAACATCTTTTTGCGAGCAGGTGAGCGAGAAAACGCTTTCCGAACCTATTCACAATCCGCTATCCGCTATCCTCTATCTTCGTTCCGCTATCCGCTTTTCTTTCTCATCGGCTGCTCCGCCGCCGCAGCACTCGCTGGCCTGGTGATGATGTTGTTGCTGTTGACGACGACCTCCGCACATGCTGAGCGGGTAAAGGATCTGGCGTCAGTTGCGGGTGTGCGTGGCAACCAACTCGTCGGGTATGGATTGGTTGTCGGTCTCGATGGCACAGGCGATCAAACGAGCCAGGCACCGTTCACGATTCAAAGCATTCGCAATATGTTGGCGAAGTTTGGCGTGACGATCCCGGCGAACGTAAATCCTCAATTGAAGAACGTGGCGGCTGTCACGGTGCGCGCCGACTTGCCGGCGTTTTCTAAGCCGGGGCAAACGATCGATATCACGGTGGATTCGATCGGCAATGCGACGAGCTTGCGCGGCGGCAGTTTGTTGATGACGCCTCTGCGCGGTATCGACGGCGAGGTGTATGCGATCGGGCAGGGCAGTCTCGTGGTCAGTGGATTCGGCGTGTCCGGCAAAGACGGTTCGCGGATCGCAGTGAACGTGCCGAGTTCTGGCCGTATTCCTAATGGCGCGACGGTGGAGCGATCGGTAGCGACGAACTTCGCGACCGAGCCTTACGTTGTGCTCAATCTGAACACACCGGACTTCACCACCGCAGCGCGTCTGACGGATGGCATCAATGCATTGCTCGGTCCCGATACTGCGCGCGCCATGGATGCCGTTTCGGTTCGCGTGCAGGCACCGACGGATGCGAGTCAACGCATTTCATATCTCTCGACGTTGGAAAGCATCGAGATCGAACCCGGCGATGCGCCCGCGCGCGTCATCGTGAACTCCCGGACCGGCACTGTCGTGATCGGATCCCTAGTCCGCGTCAAGCCGGCAGCGGTCGCACATGGATCGCTTTCAGTGACGATCACCGAACGCTCGGATGTGAGCCAACCAGCGCCGCTCTCGCAAGGCGAGACGGTCACGACCCCACGATCCGAAATCCAAGTCGACCAACCCGCCGCACGCATGTTCGTCTTCAATGCCGGAGTCAATCTCGAGGAGATCGTCCGCGCCGTGAACCAAGTCGGTGCCGCACCGGGCGATCTCGTCGCGATCTTGGAAGCATTGAAAGAGGCCGGCGCGTTGCGGGCTGAGTTGATTGTGATCTGAGGCAACGTGAGGAAGTGAGACGTAAAAAAGTGAAAGTCGTAGCGCATCAGCTGGATCAGGTCCGCGCCGCTCACCGGGTACTTCCTCACGTTCTCACCGCGTAAGTATATGAGCACTCCCATCAACTCCTCCTTCTACGCCGACCCTGCGGCGCTGAGCGGATTGAAGCACGACGCGAAAGTGCAAGATCCCAAAGCGTTGAAGGAAGCGGCGAAGCAGTTCGAGAGCTTGTTCACTCAGATGATGCTCAAGAGCATGCGCGAGGCGAACAAGGGCTTTGGCGATGATCCATTGTTCGGCAGCGATCAGGCTGACTTCTATCAAAGCATGTTCGACGATCAGATCGCCGCGCAGATGAGCAAAGGCAAGGGCTTGGGACTTGCGGAGATGCTGACGCGGCAATTGCAGATGGGGAGTAGGGAACAGGGAGCCGGGAACGGGGAAGACGGAACGGGAAACGTGGTTCGGGGTTCGGGGTTCGGGGATCGAGTACGAGAAACGGGAAACGGGAAACGGGAAGCAGGAAGCGGCCTCGCTCCGAACCTCCAGCCTACAGCCTACAGCCTACAGCCTAGCGGCCACACCTCTGTGGCCGCGTCCAAAGAAGACTTTATCCGCTCGATGCGCCCGCACGCGGAGCGTGCAGCGCGCAAGCTCGGCGTGGATCCGGACGTATTGGTCGCGCAGGCGGCATTGGAAACAGGGTGGGGCAGCTCAGTGCCGTGCAATTCAAGCGGCGAGTGCAGCTTCAATTTGTTTGGGATTAAAGCGGGATCGCAGTGGTCCGGTCAGACGGCCAGCGTCCCGACAATCGAATTCGAAGAGGGCGTTGCTGTGCGTAAGGCGCAGAGATTTCGCGCGTATGACTCCGTCGCCGCCAGCTTCGATGATTACGCAAAGCTGATCGGCAACAGCAATCGCTATCAAGCGGCGCTCGGAACGCAAGATAACGCGGCGCAGTTTGCGCAGGCGCTGCAGGACGGCGGTTATGCCACCGATCCGAACTATGCGAACAAGATCGCTTCGGTCGTGCGCGAAGTGAAAGCGTTCACGCAAGGAGAGCGGGGATGAGAGCGAGCGGAGCGTGGATCGTGGATCGTGGATCGGGGATCGAAGTGCGCATAGCGCGCTCGCTCATAACCACCAGCATCCGGTCCCCAGCCTCCAGCTTGAGTGTTTCTCTTCCGACTCACAGCCTACAGCCTACAGCCTACAGCCTGATCTTCAGGCCCCAGCCTACGGCCTACAGCCTTCTTCCGGAGGCGCGGAGCAACTTCAATGGCTGATATTCTCGGCACCGGCGTCTCAGGCCTGTTGGCATTCCAGCGGGCGCTCGACACGACGAGCCACAACATTTCGAACGTCGGCACCGATGGCTACAGCCGTCAGCGCGTTGAGATCGGAACGCGTCCTGCGCAACCGTTCGGCAACGGCTGGGTTGGACAAGGTGCGCAGGCTCAAACGACTCGTCGCATGTACGACGACTTTATCGCCTCTCAGGCGCGGTCGTCCTCGAGCAGCTTCCAGCACTTGGATGTGTACGCAACGAATGCCGGTCGCTTGAACGACATGTTCGGCGATTCGGATACGGGTTTGACTGCATCGCTACAGAAATTCGTCAACGCGCTGCAGGGTGTTGCGAACTCTCCCGCTTCCATCCCCGCGCGGCAGGTTCTGCTGAGCGAAGCGAGCACGTTGAAAGATCGCCTGCAGAGTTACGACGCGCGGTTGAGCGCCATGGACAATGAAGTGAACTCGCGGCTCAACAGCGAAGTTGCAGATGTGAACTCGCTCGCGCAAGGAATTGCCAAGCTCAACAACGACATCGAAGTGGGCACCGCGCGCGCTGGCGGCCAGCCGCCGAATGATCTTCTCGATCAGCGAGACCGCCTGCTCGATCAGCTTGCCGAGAAAGTGTCGGTTAATCTCGTGAAACAAGATGGCGGCGCGGTCAATGTGTTTATCGGCAACGGCCAACCGCTGGTCCTCGGATCCACCGCGAGCAAGCTCACGACGGTGCAGGACAACTTCGACCCGACACGTCTCAACATCGGCATGCAGACAACGTCAGGTGTTATCGACATTACGAACAACATCTCCGGCGGCGTGCTCGGCGGTACCTTGGACTTTCGTCGCGAGCTCTTGGATCCCGCACACAACGCTCTCGGCCGCATCAGCGTCGGTTTAGCGGAGCAGGTCAACGGCCAACACCAGGAAGGTATGGATCTAACCGGTGCGCTCGGCACGAACTTCTTCGCGCTCGGTGCTCCTGAGGTGTTCTCGAGCGATCTGAATGGAGGCTCAGGGACGGTCGCGGTCACGCGTACTGCAGCAGGCGGGCTCACCGAGAAGAATTACGTGCTGAAGTTCGATGGCACGAATTGGCAAATGCGAGATGCATCCACCGGTGCCTCAGTATCGATGACCGGAACGGGGACCGGAGCTGATCCTTTCCTCGTCGACGGTATGTCGATCGTGGTGGGCGGCACGCCCAGTGCAAACGACGAATTCATGGTGCGCCCGACTCGCGCTGCCATTTCCGGCATGAGCGTGCTTGTTACCGATCCGTCCAAGGTCGCCGCGGCTGCGCCCATACGCTCGGCCGTCGCCTCGACCAATACGGGGAATGGAACCATCTCTGCGGGCGAAGTGCTGGATGCAACCAACCCGGCGCTGCGTAACAACGTCACGATTCAATTCCTGACCGCGACGACGTACTCCGTCAACGGAGCCGGCAGTTTTACGTATACCCCAGGTTCGGACATCGACATCAACGGTTGGCGAGTGCAGATCTCCGGCTCACCGGCAGTTGGCGACCAATTCACCGTTTCGAACAATGCATCCGGTTCCGGCGACAACCGCAATGCATTGGCGTTGGCGGCTGCCTTACAGAAGCCGGTGCTCGACAACGGCACCACTTCGCTAAGTGCCGGCGTCGGCGCATTCGTCGGCAACATCGGTGTCTCGACCCAGCAAGCGCAAGTCAATCGCGATGCTCAGTCCGTCGTCCATGACGAAGCAGTCGCCTCGCTCGACAGCGTCTCCGGCGTCAACCTCGATGAGGAAGCCGCCAACCTGCTGAAGTACCAACAGGCCTATCAAGCCGCGGCGCAATTGATCCGCGTTGCGGATACGTTGTTCCAGACGATTTTGAGTGCAACGCAGAGATAGTGACTAGTGACTAGTGACTGGTGACTGGGAAGGAAACGAGAGTGGCATCGGCGACCGAAAAAGAGTGGTTCATATGATTCAACTTTCGCCTGGCTGGACGATAACGGGAGAGTGGGACGCTCGGCGCTCCGTTCTTGCTATTCACTATCCGCCAGTCACTAGTCACTAGTTATGCGCATCTCCACCAGCGCAATTCACGAAAACGCTCTGTCTGCGATGATGAAGCAGCAGGCGACATTGTCCGCAACGCAGAATCAGATTGCGACGGGCAAGCGTGTGCAGTCGCCGGCCGATGATCCGGTCGCATCCGTGCACATCCTGGAGCTGCAGCGGGCGTTACAGGAGTCCGAGCAGTACGATGCGAATTCCAAGACGGCACAGAGTCGCTTGAACCTCGAAGAGCAAGCGCTTGCCGATGTCGGCAACCTGATTACTCAGGTGAACGAGAAGGCATTGCAAGGCAATAACGCGACGGTCGATCCGGCCAGCCGCAAGATGATCGCGGTCGAAATTCGTCAGCGATTGTCAGAGCTGATGGAGATTGCGAATCGAAAAGATGCGAACGGCGAATATTTGTTCGCTGGCTATTCGACCCTCACGCAGCCGTTCTCTCAGACCGGGTCGAGCGTCTCCTATTTCGGCGATCAAGGTTCGCGTCAGTTGCAGGTGAGTTCGACCGCGAAAGTGAGCGATAGCCATTCGGGCTATCAGCTCTTTATGCAAGTACCGCAAGGCAACGGGACATTTGTGACGGCTGCGTCCAGCACGAATACCGGCACGGGCGTGATCGGAGTGGGCTCGGTCGTCAATCCGACGGCTTGGGTGCCCGATGACTACACGCTGAGTTTCACGTCGGCGACCGGCGATTATCAGATCGTCGATAGCGCCAGTAACGTGGTCACGACCGGTACGTACACTGCAGGCAGTGCGATTTCGTTTAATGGCGTCAACATCGACCTCACGGGTATGCCGGCGTCAGGCGATACCTTCACGATCTCACGCAGCCGCACCGAGGATGTCTTCACCACGCTCGGCAAGTTGGCGGATGCACTGGAAGGCAATGGCGTGGGTTCAACAGCACAATTCAATTCCGAGATGGGGCAGATCCTGCAACAGCTCGATCAAGCGACGAACCATGTGTTGGGTGTTCGAGCCGAGGTCGGTGCGCGTCTTTCGGCTCTGGATAACGCGGATTCATCGCGTGAAGAAATGCAAGTCGAGCTCAAGACCATGAAGTCGGACTTGCAGGATCTCGACTACGCGGATGCGATTACGAAGATGAACCAGCAGTTGCTGGGTCTACAAGCAGCTCAAGCTTCCTATTCAAAGATCGCGCAGCTGTCATTGTTCGACTATCTGCGTTAGTCGTGAGAGACGCGAGCGTCAATCATGCGGCGGTTGCGTCAGTTCTCTGGCGCATTCGCGCGGCGCACTTACGCGTTTCTTGCCAAATTCAGCCGAATTCCCCAAGTGCCCTTCAGGGGATTGGCGAGAACACCGTTCGCGTCAGCCCAATTTCTGTGATTACCGTGACCGCTATCTCAGAATGCAACGAACCGTCTTGTGTCTCTCAAGTTCGTCGCGCGACTCCCGATACAGCCCCTGACAGCGAATCGGTGCGATATGTACCGGCTAGCGCTGGAACAACCACCGGGCGGTTGCCCGGGTAAACCGGGTAACTTTAGGAGAGACTTCAATGCCTCAGATTATTAATACGAACGTTGCGTCGCTGAATGCGCAACGCAACCTCAACACCTCGCAGTCGCAGTTGGCGACTTCGCTGCAGCGCTTGTCTTCGGGCTTGCGCATCAACAGCGCGAAGGACGACGCTGCAGGCCTCGCGATTTCCGAGCGATTCACCACGCAGATCCGCGGTTTGAACCAAGCCGTGCGTAATGCGAACGACGCGATTTCGCTGTCGCAGACGGCTGAAGGTGCGTTGGGCGAATACGGCAACATCCTGCAGCGCGTTCGCGAGCTGTCGGTTCAGTCTGCCAACGCCACGAACTCTTCTTCTGACCGTGCGGCTCTGAACGGCGAAGCACAGCAGCTGTTGCAAGAGTTGAATCGCATCTCTACGCAGACGCAGTTTAACGGCCAGAACGTGCTCGACGGTTCGTTCAATGCGGCGCAGTTCCAGGTCGGCGCGAATGCGAACCAGACGATCTCTGTGTCAATTGGCAGCGCCGCGACGAGTGCGTTGGGTGCATATCAGTACAACAACACCTCGAGCGCAGTTAGCGGCCAGGCGCTTGCGTCGGGCGATCTGACGATCAACGGCGTGAACGTCGGTACCTCTGTCAGCGGCAGCGCCGATGACATCGTGAAGTCGATCAACAGCGTCACAGGCCAGACCGGCGTGACTGCTTCTGCTACGTCTTCGATCGTGGCTGCCAACAGCCCGACCGGCAAGGTCGACTTGCAATCCGGGGATCTGGTCATCAACGGCGTCAACATCGGCGCGGTGACCGGTTCTTACGACGTTGCAACGCAGGGTGCCAGCATTGCTGCTGCCATCAACACTAAGACCGCCGCGACTGGCGTGTCCGCTTCTGCGAACGCGACGACAGGTGCAATCACCCTGTCATCCAGCGTCGGTAAGACGATCGCAATCACGACGAGCAACGGCACTGCAGGTGCTGCTCGCATCGAAAACGCCACTGGATTGGAGGTTTCTGCCAGCTCTACTCAGGCGACCAACTCGATCGCAGTGAACGGCACGAAATCGACCAACACGATTCAGGTCTCGACATTCGCCAGCGTCGCGGCTGCTGAAACTTTCTCAGTCGGCGGCCAAACATTCGAGTTCTACGCGAACGGTGGCAGCTACTCAGGCAGCAACATCGGTGTCGAACTCGGCACGGATGCGAACACGACAGCTGCCAACATCGCGACTGCGATCAGCGGAGCCAGCGGCTTGGACTTCACTGCGACAGCAGCGACGGACACCGTGACTCTGACGTCAACAGTCCTCGGTACTTACACGGCCAACCTCGCTGTGACGGACAGCACTGGCGGTTTGACTGGCGGCACAGCTACTGCGGGTACGGGCATCTCCGACGGCGACACAGTCACTCTCGGAGGCGTGACATACACGTTCAAGGCTGATGGTACCAATACCGGCAACAACATCTCGTTGGATGTGGGAAGCGGTGGTACGACCACGACGTTGGCTGCAAGCATCGTGAGCCATATCACGAGCAACCATTCAGCGAAGGCGACCAATATCACTGCCAGCAACGCCGGCGCGACGATCACGCTGACCTCGGATCTCCGCGGTACGCCTGGTAACGCGACGGTTGCTGCGAGCGGCACGGCTGTGGGCGCGGGTGAGTTGGTGGCGACAGCCAGCAACGCGAGCGATGGCGCCTACACTGCCAGCACGACCTACGGCACGATTTCTTTGAATTCGAACGCCGCTTATCAGGTCGGTGGCAATAACCCAGGCAAAGCGGGCCTTTCAACCGCCTCTTCGACGCTGACTTCGATCTCCACGATCGACATCTCGTCGGTCGATGGTGCGAACAAGGCGATCAGCTTGGTTGACGGCGCTCTCGATCAGGTCTCGAAGATCCGCGCGGATCTGGGTGCGGTGCAGAACCGCTTCCAGTCGACGATCTCGAACCTGAGCGCGACGGCGGAAAACCTCTCGTCTGCACGTAGCCGAATTCAGGACGCAGACTTCGCGCAGGAAACTGCAGCGTTGACCCGCGGCCAGATTCTGCAGCAGGCCGGTACGGCGATCTTGGCGCAAGCCAACTCGCTGCCACAGAACGTCCTCTCATTGCTCCGGTAATGAGTTGACGGGTATGTGACGCAATGATCCAGCTCTTCTCGAGCTCGATCGAAACGGGCGGTGAGGGTCGCAAGACCCTCACTGCTCGTCGTCGTTTTGGATTCTGGCTGCCAGGTGCGTTGCTACACGCGTCGGCAGGAGGTGTCCTGTGAGCAGCTGGGGACTGAGCACGGTGAAAATGCCCGCTTATCAGCCGGCGAAGCAGAATGCCGCGCCAGCCCAAGAGGCCGCGCCAGGCGCACCCGCGAAGCCGGCACCGAAGCCTCCGGTTGAGCAGGCAACGACGAGCGAAGCGGTCAAAGCCGCTGCTGAGCAAATCGCGTCGTACCTGAAGGATTCCAGCCGGGAATTGGAATTTCGCCTCGACGAAGGCAGTGGGCAAATGGTGGTGACCGTACGCGACGCCACCACGGGCGATGTCATTCGACAGATTCCGGGCGAAGAGGTCCTGCGGTTGGCACGCGTCTTGAAAGAAGGTTCAGCACTGCTCGCAGATGTAATGGTCTAAACAAGAGACGACGATGGCGACACTTCAATCGACAGGCATCGGATCCGGGCTCGACGTGAACGGGCTTGTCACGCAGCTCGTTAACGCCGAGAAGACGCCGAAGACGCAACAGATCACGAAGCAGCAGACGACTGTTGCCACGCAGATTTCGGCGATGGGATCGCTTAAAGGAGCGTTGGGCGCCTTCCAATCGGTGCTTTCTCCGCTCAAGACACCCGATGCATTCAACGTGCGTTCGGCCACGTCATCCGATGACAAGGTATTCACCGCAACCGCCAGTTCGTCGGCGCCTGTCGGCACGTACACGGTTGAGGTCGTGCAGCTCGCGAAGGCGCAACAACTTGCGTCCGATCCCTTCGATAACAGCAAAGCCACGGTCGGAACCGGACTACTTACGATCGCCGTGGGTTCGAAGCACTTCACCGTCAACGTTGCAGACGACAAGTCCACGCTGGAAGGGATTCGCGATTCCATCAACCAAGCCAAGGACAACGTGGGCGTTCGTGCGGCGATCGTGCAGGCCGACGATGGTGCACACCTGATCCTGACCTCGAACGTCACGGGCGCGGACAACCAAATTAAGGTAACCGCCGCAGACGGCGACGGCGGGCTTGCGAAACTGACCTATGACGCTGCTGGCGATACCTCGAACTACACCGAGCGCAGTCCGGCGCAGGACTCGGAAATCAAGATTGCTGGCTACGTTCATCACAGCGCGAAAAATGTGGTGACGGATGCGATCGATGGCGTGACGCTCACGCTATTGAAGGAAAGCGATCCGGATGCGGATCCCGTGAAGCTCAATGTGGATGCGAACATCGATGCCGCCATTGCGCGCATCCAGAACTTCGTCTCGCAGTACAACGCTTTGGCTACGACTGTGAGCGGACTGCAGAGCTATGACGCCAGTACTCAGAAGGCGGGCCCTTTGCTGGGCGATGCACTGTTGCGCAGTATCGATAGCGATTTGAAGGCCGGCCTGGTTAAGCCGGTTGAGGGTACGAGCGGCGCATATACGACGCTCGCGAGCCTTGGCATCACGACCAAAAAGGACGGCACCCTGGAGCTGGATGCAACCAAGTTGCGTACGGCTTTGACGAGCGACTTCGACGGCGTCGGTCAGGTGTTCGGTTCCGAGAACGGCATTGCCGCGCGCCTCGACAAGTTGATCGCGCCGCGTCTTGCGAGCACAGGCGACATCGCCCTGCGCAACAAGTCACTGGACGACCGCTCGAAAGCGTTGACTAAGGATCTCGACACATTGAACGACCGCATGACGGCCCTGCAGCAGCGCTACATGAAGCAGTTCAGCGCGCTCGATTCGCTGTTATCGCAAATGCAGACTACCTCGAGCTATTTGAGTCAGCAGTTGGCGAATTTGCCGAAGATCGGCTCGTAAGAGCCGTCGTGAGAAGTAAAAAAAGTGAGTGCGTGAGAATCGTAGGTCAGTGTTATCGCACTACGCCAATTGCCATCGCTCCCGTGCGCATTTCACCTCTCACTGTCTCACTTTCTCACGATTTGTGGCCTCAAGTCCTGCCCCTCCACGCCGCTAAATCCTTCAGGTAGTTCACTTGTCGGAGCTTGAAATGGCCGCTTCTCCCTACGCAGCAAAGATCGCCGCTTACAGCAGCGCTTCTGCGCACGGTGGCGTTGCTGCAGCCGATCCTCACAAGCTCACGCTGATGTTGATGGACGGGGCACTCGAGCGAATCGCCACGGCGCGCGGTTGTATCGAACGTAATGAGACGTCCGAAAAGGCGAAGCTGTTAAATCGTGCGGTCAGCATCATCGGCGAATTACGCAATAGTTTGGACATGAGCAAGGGCGGAGCGATTGCTACGAACCTCGGCGAACTGTACGACTACATGTGCCGCCAGCTCCTGAAAGCAAACGTCGAGAACAAAGCGCAGCCTCTCGAACACGTCACCACGCTTCTGCGCGACATTCGCGATGCGTGGGCCTCCATTCCCGCTGACGCGCGCGCGCGTCCGGCAGGTTGATCATGAGTTCGCCGATTGCCGATGGAGTGATGGCCGCGACGCACAAGCTGGTGCAGCAGGCGATGAGCGGAAACTGGGCGGACGTTCCGAAGACGGTCAATGAGCGCCGCGCATTGCTGGATCAGCTCAGCGCGTCGGCCTCGCCTCAAGATTTTCAATGGCTGACCGCGTTACGACAGGCGATGGCCGAATCGGACGCCGTCGTGGCCAAGATGAATCCTGAAATGAAGCTCGAAGCACCGGCGTCCGTACAGGACCCGATGGCGGGTTCTGTGCCTTCGAGTAACGTTGTCGACGATGTCATGGACATGATCAAAGGGAGTAGGTGAATGGGCCGTGAGTGACGAGTTCGCGCATGCGCTCTGACTCGTGACCCGTGACCCGTGACCCGTGACCACCATGTATGAAGGCATAGACACAGTCGTTCTCTACGAAGAACTCGCCTACGAAGACGTGTTGCCCGTGGCATGGCGGCGTCTTCCCGAGCCTGTGGATCCGGCATTGATAGGTAGTTACACGGACCGCAACCTACGGGTGCTCCAAGCGCTGTCGGCACTGGAAGAGCATGGCCCTGCAGAGAAGACCGACGAGAATTCTCCTTACAGCGCCGAGATCCTGCGGCTCGATCTCAAGATCAACTTGCTCCTCGACATGATGGGCGCGCTGCTGACCTCCAGCCAACCACGGCCGAAGACTGCAGCGATCCGCTTCAATGCCCTGGGTGGCGTATGGCAAGCGGCTGCGCCATTCCCTGAGATGGGCGCACAAGGCGTGCTCGAGATCTATCTTCGCAACTGCATCGCCGAGCCGCTACGCATGGCGGGTCGTGTCACAAGTGTTGGCCCGGATGGCCGTGTCAAATTCCGCTTTTTCCCACCCGGCGAGCATGTCGCCGATCTCCTCGAAAAGCTCGCGTTCCGCAAACACCGGCGGCAAGTGGCTGGCGCTCGGCATCCGAAGAAGTAGTGCGCACGCATAACGTGCGCAGTGAAGCGTGAAACGTGAGGTGGTGAGGCGCGTAGCTCACTGCTGACTTACACGTCTCACGTACTCACGTCTCACTTCCTCACCAGCGTCAGTAACGAGATGCATTTGGGCATTCACCCATGATTGATGTTCTAGCTTTGTCGGTCGCGCCGGCTGCTGCGTTGTTGATCTCCGTGCCCTCCGTGTTCTCCGTGTGAAATTCTTTTTCTAAGCGTCAGCACCTCTTCCTTCTTACGTCAATTTTGCGCACGTGAACTTTCGTCCAGACGATGTGTGCTCCATGCACGTCTCGGTTTCCCGAAGTTTTTGCTCGTTACAGTGAGTGAGCGATGAGTGCTTCCCTTAAGCGTGCGCCAAATTTCTGGCAGTACATCACGAACGAACGGCGTTAGGGGTCAGCCTGATAGTGAGCGCTTGATTCGCGCACAGAATAGCCCTCAACACGGAAACGTCCTGACACGTGTTGGAACACTTCGAAAACAAAGAGGCTGACGAATGAATCTCAGTGACACGGTTCGCTCACGCGCACTCGCGGTACAGCAAGCAGTTGTATACGACGTGGATGTGGAGCGAGCGCAGAAAGTAGCGAACGTACTGCGATCGCTCTCTCTGGAGCCGCTGTTGATCGATCACTCCGCGCTGATGCGCGCCGTGATTCAAACGCCCACCACGCCGCCGGCGCTCTTGATCGGCGATGTGATCGACTGCGATTGGGTGGAACTCGGAGCCGCGCTGCGCGAACAGCTCAGCGATGTGCCGGTCGTCGCATACGGGTCGAATGTGATTGCGGACCGTTTGATCGAGACCGTTGGTGCGGCGCGAGTGCGCAGGCTCAGCTTCCCGTTCAAAGAAGGAGTGCTCGCTGCCGCTTTACGCGTGCCGGCACAGGCGGCCCTGGCCGAAGCCCGCGAAGTCGCGATGCCGACCGGCGCTTCGAGCGCTATTCGCGACGTCACGCAGTTGATTCGCCAGGTCGCGGCGCACGATTCCAGCGTCTTGATCCTCGGCGAGTCCGGCACGGGCAAAGAACTCGCCGCACGCGCGATTCACGAGGCCAGTCCTCGTCGTCAGCGTCCGTTCGTCGCGATCAACTGCGGCGCGATCCCCGCTGAGTTGATGGAAAGCGAGCTGTTCGGGCACGAGAAGGGGGCGTTCACGGGCGCAATCTCGGCGCGTAAAGGCCGATTCGAAATCGCCGAAGGCGGCACGCTCTTCTTGGATGAGATCGGCGACATGAGCCTGCCGATGCAGGTGAAGCTGCTGCGGGTGCTGCAAGAGCGCGTATTCGAACGGGTCGGTAATCACACTCCGATCCGCTGCAATGTGCGCATCATCGCTGCGACTCACCGCAATCTCGAAGATGCGATCGCTCGTGGGGCATTCCGCGAGGATTTGTTCTATCGCTTGAACGTATTTCCCATCGAAATGCCGTCGCTGCGTTCGCGCATCGATGATTTGCCGATGCTCGTCAAAGATTTCTGTGCGCGCAACGCCGTGGAAGGGCGGGGCAAGATCGAACTCGCTCCCCGAGTATTGAAGCTACTGAGCCGCTATCCCTGGCCCGGCAACGTGCGGGAACTCGGCAACTTGATCGAAAGACTCTCGATTCTCTGTCCCAATCGGCGCGTGGACATCGTGGATCTGCCCGCGAAGTATCGGCCTGCAGAGTTGGTGGAAGAGATCACAGCGGAAGATGGATCGGACGCGGTCATCGAGTCGGCACTGCCGGACTTCGAAGAAGAAAGCGAGAGCGATGCCATGCTCGAGCTCGAAGATCGCGAGGTGATGACACTCCTGAGTGAGCCAGACTCGCAAGATCTGCTAGTCCAATTGCCGCCTGAGGGTTTGGACCTGCGCGACCACTTGTTCACGATCGAACGCAACCTCATTCAACAAGCCTTGAGCCGCGCCGGCGGCACCGTGGCTCACGCTGCTCGACTGCTGAAGCTGCGTCGCACGACGCTCGTCGAGAAGCTCCGCAAGTTCCAGATGCTCAACGAGACGGCGGCGACGGAAGTTTGACGAGATCTTGCCGCTCGCGGAACTCCGTCACACTCCTCATGCCAGCCATCTGTGACATGAGCAGCAACTTCGCAGCATCCCGGCAAGCTTCTGCCGCCCTGGAACAGAACTTGCTCTTACCCATGCAACGTTGTTAGCGCCGCGAGTTCGGCATCTACGAAACGGCAAGCATGAACGCATCCGCATATAAAACTTTCGAGCAGACTGAGACGGCAATGTCTCAGGACGGCTCGTTGCGGCCAGCCGATGTGCTCGCCGCGGACGGCGATATGGTCGCCGTGGCGGATGTATCGCGAAGGTTGGCGGATCTCGCTCGCCGAGTGGCACAAAGCGATTGCACCGTCCTCATCGCCGGCGAATCCGGTACCGGAAAGGAAATTCTGGCGCGCTTCATTCACCGAAATTCTTCGCGCGCTGCGAAACCCTTTGTCGCGCTGAACTGCGCGGCAATCCCCGAGAACATGCTGGAAGCGATCCTCTTCGGCTACGAGCGCGGCGCGTTCACTGGCGCACACGCCAGTCATCCGGGCAAGTTCGAACAAGCGCAAGGTGGCACGCTGTTATTGGATGAAGTGACCGAGATGCCCCTCGGCCTGCAGGCGAAGTTGCTGCGTGTGTTGCAGGAACGCGAAGTGGAGCGGCTCGGCGGTCGCATGCCGATCGCGTTGGATGTGCGCGTGCTCGCAACGACCAATCGCAATCTCCGCGGCGAAGTCGCAGAAGGGCGCTTCCGTGAAGACCTCTACTATCGATTGAACGTGTTTCCCCTGGCCACGGCGCCGCTGCGCGAACGCCGCGATGACGTGTTGCCCCTGGCAATGCGATTGTTAACGTCGCGATGCCGTCCAGGCGAGCGCATCCCGGCCGTCAGCGCCGATGCTGCGCATCTGTTGCTGACTTACCCCTGGCCCGGCAACGTCCGCGAGTTGGACAACGTCATGCAGCGCGCTGTGATCCTCGCGAACGGCCCGGTCATTGATCGCTCGCACATCCAGCTCGAAATGATTTCTCCTGAGTCCTGGAGCTCTGCAAAGTCGGCCGCACCGTCGAGCGCGCGCGATGCGACTGCTCACGCGGCGCGTTCCGCCGAAGAGGCCGGCAGCCTGTCGAGCTCACTCGATTTAGCCGAGCGCGATCTGATCCTCGAAGCATTGAAGTCGGACAACGGCAACCGCCAAGCCGCTGCGAAGCGCCTCGGCATCAGCCCTCGCACCCTGCGATACAAATTGCAGCGGTTGAGAGAGGCGGGGGTGGACGTTCCCAGTGCTTAGCGCAGCGCGCTAAGCAGTGGTCACACGTCAAAAGTCACGGGTCACGGGTTAGAAGTCGGTGGCGATTGAGACATGAACGTCGATATGGGAATGATGAGATGAACGCAAGTTTCGTGAGAACGCCTGAGTTGAACCTGCAAAGGTTGAGTGCTCCTGTCTTGCCCGTGACTCGTGACCCATCACTCGTGACGGCGAGCGGAGCGTAGCCAGATGTCCTCCCTCCAAATCAACGCCGTCCTCTCGCAGATCCGCGCGATGCAGTCGCAGATTCAGCATGTGAGTGCGCCGCAGAACGAGGTCGGGAAGGTCGCAGGGGCAGGCAATGCGGTACAAGCGCCCGCAAATTCATTTGCCAATGTGCTGAAGCAGGGCCTCGATCAAGTGAATTCCGCGCAATCGCGTGCGTCGGATTTGGCGACGCAGTTCGAACGCGGTGTGCCGGGTGTCGAGCTCCCGCAAGTGATGCTCGAAATGCAGAAGGCGAACGTGTCCTTCCGCGCACTGACCGAGGTTAGGAATCGGTTTGTGAGTGCGTATCAGGACATTATGAACATGCAGGTCTAGCGGCGAAGCCGCTAGACCGTCACGGGTCAATGGTCACGAGTCACTAGTCAGAAGCAGAGTCCAATAGCAGTATGAACGCACAGGAAACAATGAGAGAGATGCAAGACCACGATTGCGGTGGTCCTCTTCTCTTACCCGTGACCCGTGACCGGTCACCCGTGACTTTCTCAGCGCTCGTCGCTCGTCACTCGTCACTCGTCACCTCAACGAGCAATGCATCGCGAGGACTCCAGAAATGAGCTCCGACGCCGCCACCCTCCCGCGCGCTTCTTTGATCCCGCCGAGTCTGCGGCCGTTGGCGTTGCTCATTGGCATAGCAGCGGCAGTGGCTGCCGGTGTGGGCATCGTGTTGTGGACCAAGGAGCCGAACTACAGCTTGCTGTACGGCAATCTCGGGCAGCAGGATGCGGCGCAGATCGCGCAGGCGCTCGATACGCAAGGCATTCCATACAAGCTCGATGGCGGCGGTTCGATCTTGGTTCCCTCGGATCATGTTCACGACGCTCGGTTGAAGCTCGCCGGCCAGGGTCTGCCGGAAGGTGATGGTGGATTCGCAGTGTTGTCGAAGGATCCGGGGTTCGGCGTCAGTCAGTTCATGGAAGGTGCGCGATATCAGCATGCACTCGAAACCGAATTGGCTCGTACTATTTCGAATCTTCAAGCGGTGGAAGGTGCGCGCGTGCATCTCGCTCTGCCGCGCCAGTCTGCATTCGTGCGCGATCGTCGGGCGCCGACCGCGTCTGTGTTTCTGCAGTTGAAGCCGGGCCGGCGCTTGGAGAGCGAACAAGTAACGGCGATCGTCAATCTCGTCGCATCGAGCATTCCTGAGCTCGAGGCCCAGCAAGTGACAGTGGTCGATCAGCAAGGTCGTCTGTTGTCATCGCCCGAGCACGATGGCGAACTCGCGGCGCGCGAAAAACAGCTCGAGATCGCTCGCGAGATGGAAGAGCGGTACACGAGCCGCATCGAGGAATTGCTCGCGCCACTCGTTGGTCCGGGTCGCGTTCGTGCACAAGTAGTCGCGGACGTCGAACTCTCTTCCACCGAAGAAGCGCGCGAGCAATATCGACCGGACAGCCAAGTCGTGCGTAGCGAACAAACGTCCGAAGAGGCGAGCCGCAATGGTGCAGGTTCTGCCGGCGTGCCGGGCGCATTAACAAATCAGCCGCCGACGCCCGGCACTGCTTTGCCGCCTGGTGCGACATCTGCGCCTGCGCAAGGAACGGTTGCGCAATCGAATTCTCAGACTCAGACCTCCACGACGCCGAACGCCCCGGCCGCTGCGCCGCCGGACAACATGTCGAAGCAGTCGACACGCAATTACGAAATCGACCGCACCGTTGCTTATACGAAGCAGCCCGCAGGACGGCTCAAGCGTCTGACAGTGGCTGTGCTGGTGGACAACCTGCGCGCTACGAGCGATGACGGCACCGTCACCGAAACCCCGCTCACGCCGGAGCAAGTCGAGAACATGACGAAGCTCGTCAAAGATGCGGTCGGCTTCGATCAAACGCGTGGCGATAGCGTCAACGTCGTGAACGCATCCTTTAAAGGCGAAGTGAAGCCCGAGGACGTTCCGGTCGATGAGGTTCCGCTGTGGGAACGGCCGCTCGTACGTGACATTGCAAAACTGCTCGTAGGGCTGATCGTACTGCTCGTGCTCGTGCTGTCGGTATTGCGTCCGTTGGTTCGCAGCCTGCTCGCGACACCTCGTATCGCATATGTTCCGGCGCTTCCTGGAGCGAACCCAGAGGCGCTTCCGGCGGGCGGTTCTGGTACGGCGGCCCCTTTGGACTATGAAGGTCAGATTGCTCAAGCCCGCGGTCTGGTGAATCAAGATCCCGCACGAGTGGCGCAAGTGGTGAAGACGTGGGTGGGCAATGATGAGTAGGCGCGCCAGCGCCGTGATGAAGTGAGTTGATCCAATCGAACGATTGAATCGTGATGAAGTGAAAGGTGTAGCGAGTATGCGATCTGAACCGATGAGGCACATGAGCTTGAAGAAGGCGACGCATTGCGCCCTTCACCTCATCACCTCATCACGCCATCACTTGCTCCTTCGGAGCAACCCATGAGCGCGAAGAAGAATCAAGATTCCCGCAACGGCACCGAGCGTGCCGCCATTCTGTTGTTGTCGCTCGGCGAGCAAGAAGCGGCCGAGGTGCTCAAGCACATGGGCGCTAAGGATGTGCAGCGCATCGGTGCGGCCATGACGCAGCTGCAGAACATCTCACGGCAAGAAGTGAGCGAGGTGCTGAACCAATTCACCGTGACGGTCGAGAGTCAGACGTCTCTTGGCGTCGGTGTGGACGAATACCTGCGTAAGGTGTTGATCGGCGCACTTGGCGAGGACAAGGCGAGCGGTGTCATCGATCGCATCTTGTTTGGCCGCTCGAGCAAAGGGTTGGAAGCACTCAAATGGATGGATGCGCGTGCGGTTGCAGAGCTGATTCGGCAAGAGCATCCGCAGATCATTGCGATCGTGCTCGCGTATCTCGACTCGGATCAGTCCGCTGAGGTCTTGGCGCAGTTCCCGGATTGGTTGCGCACGGATGTCGTGATGCGCATCGCTACGTTGGACGGCATTCAACCTAGTGCGTTGCACGAACTAGATGAAGTCATCGAGAAGCAGTTTTCCGGCAAGCAAGGCGCCTTGAAGACCTCCATCATCGGCGGCATCAAAACCGCGGCAAACATTCTCAACTTCATGGACTCCACGCAGGAAGCCGCTGTCGTGGATCAGATCCGCAAGGTTGACGATTCGCTCGGCGTGAAAATCCAGGACCTGATGTTCGTGTTCGACGATCTTGTAGAGATCGACGACCGCGGCATGCAGGAAGTTCTGCGTGCCGTTCCGGGCGAACGCTTGTTGCTCGCGATGAAGGGCGCCGACGACGCACTGAAAGAGAAGATCTTCAAGAACATGTCGCAACGCGCTGCAGAGATGCTGAAAGACGACTTGGAAGCGAAAGGTCCGGTGCGCCTGTCTGAAGTCGAAGCCGCACAGAAGGAAATCCTCGCCATCGTTCGCAAGTTGTCCGAGCAAGGCACGATTCAGCTAGGCGGGAAGGGCGAGGAGTTTGTATGAGGATAGTGACTAGCGGATTGCGGATTGCGGATAGCGCCGAGAAGGCGCACCTCAGCTTACGATCACTCGCAGTGCTTATGCGAGAGACTTCTTTTTCTGACTATTCACGATCCGCTATCCGCTAATCACTATGTCCGATTCAATCGCCCTCTGGGACCTGCCCACCGTCAACGGTCGCACCGTGCAAGGGCGTCGTCCCGGTAAGACTGTCAGCGAATTAGAAGAAGTAGAACGTCGCGCGTACGAAGAAGCGTTCGCTAAGGGACGCGAAGCGGGTCTTGCGGCAGCGAAAGCGGAGACACAAGGCGCGCTCACGCAGTTGCAGAACCAAGTCAACAAGCTCGAATCGACATTGGCATCGCTGAGCAAGCCACTCGATCAAGTCAATACCGAAGTCGAGCAGCAGCTGATGAATCTGACGCTCACGATTGCGCGACATCTCGTGCGCCGCGAGCTGCGCATCGATCCAGCGCAAGTGATCGCGATCATTCGCGAAACGGTCGCGCTGCTCCCGGCCGCGGCGCGCGATGTTCGAGTACACATGCATCCGGACGATGCTGCTGTGGTTCGCGAGCGTCTTGCGACTCCAACAGCGGACCGCGCGTGGACGATTATCGAAGATCCCGTTATGACGCGTGGTGGATGCCGCGTCACGACTGAAACGGCGCTGATCGATGCGCGCGTGGAAACGCGGCTCAATCAAGCGATTGCCGCCATGCTTGGCGATGAACGAGTCGATGCAGCTCGCGGAGCGGAAGAGGCGACATGAGTAGCTCGGCTCAATCGTCCCGCTGGGCCAAAGAACTGCAACGCAGTGCGCAGCGAATTGCAAAGTTGCCGCTACCGCCCGTTGAAGGCGTACTCACTCGCATGATCGGTTTGACGCTCGAAGCAGCGGGTTGCCAGGCCGCGGTGGGCGATCGTTGCGATGTGCTCGGCAGCGATGGTGGCCGCATCGAAGCGGAAGTCGTCGGCTTCGCGGGCGATCGTCTATATCTGATGCCCACCAGCGACATTCATGGCGTGAAGCCCAATGCGCGCGTGATTCCGCGCTCGGGTGCCGAGATGGTTGCCGTGGGACCCGAGTTGCTGGGCCGTGTCATCGATGGTGCTGGCGTTCCTCTCGATGGGCTGGGCCCTATCGAGTGCGAAGGGCGAGCGCGCATCACTGGAACGCCGATCAATCCGCTGATGCGTCAGCCGATCGATGCCCCGCTGGACGTCGGCGTGCGCGCAATCAATTCACTGCTGACTGTCGGACGCGGGCAGCGGATCGGTCTATTCGCCGGCAGCGGTGTCGGTAAGAGCGTGCTGCTCGGCATGATGGCGCGCTACACCAGCGCAGATGTCATTGTGGTCGGACTGATCGGCGAGCGCGGTCGCGAAGTGAAAGAGTTCGTCGATCGCATTCTCGGGCCGGAAGGTCGCAGGCGCGCGGTCGTGGTGGCAACCCCGGCCGATCATCCGCCGCTCATGCGCCTGCACGGTGCTTGGCGTGCAACCGCCATCGCTGAATATTTCCGCGAGCAGGGTAAGAACGTGCTGCTGATCATGGACTCACTCACTCGATTCGCACAGGCACAACGTGAGATCGGACTTGCGATCGGTGAGGCGCCGGCAACAAAAGGGTATCCGCCATCGGTCTTCGCTCGCTTGCCGCACCTCGTTGAACGTGCAGGCAACGGTGCATCCGGAAGCGGATCGATCACCGCCTTCTACACCGTGTTGACAGAAGGCGACGACCAGCAAGACCCCATTGCAGATTCCGCTCGTGCGATTCTCGACGGCCACTTCGTTTTGTCGCGACGCATAGCGGAAGCGGGGCACTATCCGGCGATCGATATTGAAGCCTCCATCAGCCGCGTCATGCACGAAATCGTGCCGCACGAACACACGGCCATGGCGCGTCGTTTCAAACAAGCGCTTTCGATGTATCAGCAGAATCGCGATCTGATCGCCATCGGCGCGTACCAAAAGGGCAGCGATCCACGCATCGATGCCGCATTGGCCTTGTGGCCCAGCATGCAGAAGTTCTTGCAGCAGGACATCAAGGAGAAGGTGGCGTTTAAGGAAAGCGTCGCCGCCCTGGGGGCGCTCGTGTCTAGCGAGCCGTCGTGAGTCACGAGTCACGGGTCACGGGTCACGAGTCACGGGTAAGAGCGCAGACATATGTATACGCACGAGCAGACACCTTTGTCGGACATCGAGTCTTCATTCCGTCCCGTGACCTTTGACTTGTGACCTGTGACTGAGAAATGACTCGCGCCAAACGCCTACAACCCGTGCAGAACCTGGTCGACGACAAAGAACGTCGGCTGGCGCAGAGTCTTGCGGGGTTCGAAAAGAAGCTGATCGACGCCGAGCGCAAGTTGAATGAGCTCGAGCGATATCGAGCGGAGTACGAGCGGCAGTTCAAGGAGACCGCCGCGCGAGGCATCGGTGTCACCGGATTGCGAGACTATCAAGCTTTCTTGGCACGATTGAACGAAGCGATTCGTCAGCAGCAGTCCGTCGTACAACGAGCCCACAGTGAACGAGATGCAGAGCGCTTGCGCTGGCAAGAAATGGCGCGCAAGGCGAAAGCCTTGGATCACGTCGTAGAACAGTGGAACGTGCAGGAACAGCGTGCACGCGATCGGCGCGAGCAGATCGAGACCGACGAGCGTGCACAACGCAGAGTGAAGTCAACATGATGATTGGAACCACACCCGCTCCCGCACCAGCCAATGAAGCCCTGCCCAACTCAGCAGCGGCTCCCTCGGGAGACACGCAGCCGGGCACGATGGCAGACGATTTCATGGCACTGCTCGAACAACTCGTCACCGCGTCTGCCACCGCGGCTCCGCAAACTGCGGCGGTGAATGTCGATGCAGCGATCGGCACCGACAAGGATGAAGACGCCGATCCGACCGATCTCGCGAACATCATTCCGATTGCCTTGCCTATGCCGCAGTTGGAACTACCCAAGGATGCGGTTGCAGCGAACAGTCAGTTGGACGGCAGCATCGAGCAGATCATCGGCATGATCGGCAAAGGCGAGGGTACGGCAAAGGATTCGTCACAACTGTTGGATGTCGTTCTCGCCTCAGTCACCGACGCGGACACGAAAGCGGCGGATGCACCAACGACGGCTCCACCGGTGCCCTTTGCCGATGCCCTTGCGGCACATCGAACTGCTTCATCCGCGACACCCGACTCGGCAAACCAGCCGACGGTGCATTCACCCGTCGGCAGCCCGCAATGGCGCGACGAAGTGAGCGCGAAAGTCAGTGTGATGGTGCAGCAGGGTAATACGTCTGCCTCGCTGCGATTGTCGCCGGAGCACCTTGGTCCGCTCGAAGTGCGCATCTCAGTGCAAAACGATCAAGCATCCGTCTGGTTCGGCGCCGCCCACGCCGACACGCGTGCTGCCATCGAACATGCGCTGCCGCGCCTCAGAGAGATGTTCGCATCCCAAGGTCTCTCGCTCGCCGACACCGGCGTCTTCCGCGAACCGCCTCGCGAACAACCCAAGCCAGGTTCGTTCAATTCCTCTTCCCGCGGCGACGGCTCGTTCGAGTCGCCGAGCGTGCAGACGATTGCGATTCGGCGGTTGGGGCTGGTCGACGCATACGCGTAGCGGCGCAGCCGCGGAGGCCGGACGACACAAAGTGCACAAAGATTGATGGGTGTACTGGGCCCGCATCTGGGCGCGTCTCGAATGGAGAGTGGGGCGGCGTCATTCATCCGGCTAGCCAGTTCACACGTGCCGTTCGGACACGAACGTTTGGTCTTCCGCACTTTTGTCGAGATTGCTTTGCGTTCTTTGTGTTGCGTCCGTGTCCCCGATTCTTCGATTTCATCTGGTCGCGCGCAGCGCTTTCACTTCATCACTCCATCACCTCATCACCGGGTTCGTGTGACTCCCATCACACGCTCCGCGCCAACTTTCCGTCACCTCAATTCCACTGTGCGCTATCTCACACTCAATAATTTGCGACTTTTCCTTTTGCAGTAAGCACTTGCGAATGGGGTGGCGTGCATGGCACGTGGCTTGCTCTTTATAGAGCAGTTATTGGCCTGGTGGGTCGAGGATCGAGTAATGCCTGAGTCGAGAGCCGAACAAGCACCCGAGAATGCAGCGCCTGCAGCCGCGGTGCCCGCTAAAAAATCTAAGAAGATGCTGTTCATCATCATCGGCGCGGTCATTGCTGCGCTCGGTATTGGCGGCGGCGTATACGCGTTCGTGAGCAAGAAGAGCGACGACACCGAGCAGACCGTGACAGACGCGAAAGGCAAGAAGATCAAGAATGCAGTCGCTAAGAAGGAAACGAAGCCCAAGGAGCCGGCGATCTATACGGCCTTCGATCCCCCGTTTGTCGTGAACTTCGAGGACAAAGGCGCGATGCGCTTCCTGCAGGTGAGCGTGCAAGTCATGACTCGCGATCCGCACACTGCCGAGATGTTCAAACAGCACGACCCGGTGATCCGCAACGATTTGCTACTGCTGTTGGGTAACCAAACGTTCGACACGCTCAACAGCCGCGAAGGCAAAGAGAAGCTCCGCGAAGAAGCTCGCGAAGCCGTCGCCAACATCATCAAGAGCGAAGGCGGCAGCCCCAAGAATGTGGAGCAGCTGTATTTCACGAGTTTTGTAATGCAATGAGCAGACACTGTGAGGAAGTGATGGGTGAGGAAGTGAACCGCGCAGCTTCGCGTGTGACAGACGCTTCGTTCTGCACCGGCCACACCACTCCTTGAGACGTTACTTTGCTCACATCTCACCTACTCACTTTCTCACCGTAATACGACCATGTCCGGTAACGACGTATTAAGCCAAGACGAAATTGATGCGCTGTTGCATGGCGTTGACAGCGGCGCCGTCAATACGGAAGCAGAATCCACCCCGGGTGAAGTCCGCACGTTCGATTTCACGAATCAAGTGCGGATCGTGCGTGGGCGTATGCCCACGTTGGAGATGATCAACGAGCGGTTCGCGCGCCTGTTCAGAACCAGTCTGTTCAATTTGCTGCGTCGAGCGCCCGAGGTGGCGGTGGCGCCGGTGCGCATGCAGAAGTTCAGCGAATACGTGCAAGCGTTGCACGTGCCGACGAGCTTGAACCTGGTGAAGATCCTGCCGCTGCGAGGCACGGCGCTCGTGGTGCTGGATCCGAAGCTGGTGTTCGCGGTGGTCGACAACTTCTTCGGCGGCAATGGCCGCTTCGCCAAGATCGAAGGTCGCGAATTCACCGCAACCGAAACCCGCGTCATTCACATGCTGCTCAAGCACATCTTCTCGGATGTGAAAGAAGCGTGGTCCCACGTGGCGCGCCTGGATATCGAATACCTGAATTCCGAAATCAATCCCCACTTCGCCAACATCGTGAGCCCGACCGAAATCGTCGTCGTCACGAGCTTCCATATCGAACTGGACGGCGGCGGTGGCGATCTGCACGTCACGATGCCGTACTCGATGATCGAGCCAATGCGCGAACTCTTAGACGCGGGCGTGGCCAGCGATCGCGTCGAGCACGACGAGCGTTGGATGCAGGCGTTGAAAGAAGAAATCGAAGATGCGGAAGTGGAACTGTCGACCCTACTTGGGCGCGGCAAGGTCACGATGCAGCAGCTGCTCGAAATGAAGCCAGGCGACATCCTTCCTTGCGATTTCACAGGACAGGCCACCGTGATTGCCGAAGACGTGCCGATTTTCCGCGGTGCCTTTGGTGTGTCGCATGGCCAGCAGGCCGTGCAGATCGAAGAACGCGTGATGCGTTACAAGCCGCGCGTATTCGACAAGCTGTTCGGTAACAAGCCTGTCTGAGTACCCGAAGCGAATTACCAACCCATTGCAGAACCACGTACATCGGAACGCGACATGAACGCCAAGACTAACGACCCACAAGCACGCGCTGCAGAGTTCGCAGACTTGCAGGACACCGCAAGCGGGGAAGGGGCTCGAGACGTCAATCTCGAAGTCATCTTGGATGTGCCAGTCACGTTGTCGATGGAGGTGGGCCGCACCCGCATCCCGATTCGCAACCTGCTGCAGTTGAATCAAGGGTCGGTCGTCGAACTCGATCGCGCTGCAGGCGAGCCGTTGGATGTATTCGTGAACGGCACATTGGTTGCTCACGGCGAAGTCGTCGTAGTCAACGAGAAGTTCGGCATCCGGCTCACAGACGTGATCAGCCCAGCCGAACGCATTCGCAAGCTCAAGTAGTTCTCCAGGTCGAATCATGAGACTACGACGAGCAGGCACCGCATGGCGTGCTGTGCTGATCGGCATCGCTATGTCCGCGGCAGCGGCGGCGGAGGCGGCCGACAAGCCTTTTGGTGCTCCCCAGGTGACGCACGCACCTGCTTCCTCCGCAGGTGGGTTGGCGCAGGTGACGTTCTCGCTATTGCTTGTGCTCGCCGCAATCTTTGCGGCAGCGTGGGCCGTCAAGCGGATGCGCGGCGTCGGTCAACGTAACGCGAATGCATTACGAGTGATTGCCGATCTGGCGCTCGGACCGAAGGAGCGTGCCGTACTGATCCAAGTGGGCGAGCAGCAATTGCTGATTGGCGTTGCACCAGGACAGGTCAACACGTTGCATGTCCTTCCCGAGAATGTCGTTGCCGAGCAAGCCTCTCAAAGCACCGTTCCATCCGATCCCTCAGCCGCGCCGGCAGCACCTGCCGATGCATTCAAAGCCATTCTGAAACGGAGTTTGGGGCTGTGAGCGGTCGGTTGGGAGTTGAGGGTTGGCGGTTGACGGGAAATCGTCCGGAAGCGGTCGATCGACAGTTGGCAGCTGAGAGTTGGCCGTTGGCGGGAAAACGTCCGCATCCTTTCAACCGTCAACAGTCAAGCGTCAACTTGCTTAGCTGGTTCGGCTTGCTCGCACTTCTGCTCATCGCAATCCTCCCTTCGCACGCTTTCGCGGCGGGGATTCCGGCCGTGACAGTGACCACCGCACCCGGCGGCGGGCAGCAATATTCGCTGACGCTACAGATTCTGATTCTGATGACGGCGGTGACGTTACTGCCGAGCATCGTGCTGATGATGACCTCGTTCACGCGCATCGTGATCGTGCTGGCGCTGCTGCGTCAGGCCCTGGGAGCAGGGCAGGCACCGCCGAATCAAGTGATCGTCGGTCTCGCACTGTTTCTATCGCTGTTCGTGATGGGTCCGGTGATCGATAAGATCAACACGAATGCCGTGCAGCCCTACATGGCCGGCACAATCGATGCGACCGCGGCCCTCGAGCAAGGCGTCGGCCCACTCAAACAATTCATGCTGGATCAAACCCGCGAAAGCGATATCGCGACGTTCGTGCGCATTTCCGGCGGCAAGGGCTTCGACAAGCCTGAAGACGTGCCGCTGAGAATCTTGGTGCCCGCTTTCGCAACGAGCGAATTGAAATCCGCATTCCAGATCGGCTTCTTGATCTTCATTCCATTCGTCATCATCGACCTCGTCGTCGCCAGCGTCCTGATGTCCATGGGCATGATGATGCTCTCACCGGTCCTCATCTCGCTCCCCTTCAAACTCATGCTCTTCGTGCTCGTCGATGGCTGGAGCTTGGTGATGGGGACGTTGGCGGGAAGCTTCTATTCATGAAGCGGTTAGCGGTTAGCGGTTGGCGGTTAGTAGGAAAACCGATGCCACGCGTCTGCGTCCGAGCTAACGAAAGAGCAATCCAGGCTGGCTTGCAGATTGTGCTTACAGAGTATCCGTTGGCCATGCGCACTCGGCCTTGGTTATTGGCGACTCCCACGTTCTTCCTAACCGCTAACCGCTAACCGCTTCTCCTCATGACACCCGAACTCATCATGACCATCGGCCAGCGAGCACTGGAAATCACGATCCTGCTTGCGGCGCCGCTATTGTTGGCCGGTTTGGTGATCGGTCTGCTGGTCGGTGTCTTTCAAGCGGCCACGCAAATCAATGAATCGACGCTGTCGTTCATTCCGAAACTCCTCGGCATGGCAGCAACTCTGGTGATTGCGGGTCCGTGGATGCTGAAGCTCATCGTGAGTTATACGCGGGAGTTGTTTGAGAGTATTCCAAGCATGATTGGCTAGCTCGATGCTAGCCAATCATGCCGTCAAGGGTCACTGGTGACGGGTCACGAGTTAAAAATGCGAGATGTCGAAGTTGGTGCCACGAGGCTTCTGCCCCGTGACCCGTGACCTCTGACCCGTGACCAACCCATGCTCAACCTCACCACCGGTCAACTCGAATCCTGGCTCGCACAGTATCTGTGGCCATTCATTCGTATTGGCGCGTGCTTCATGGTGGCGCCGATCTTTGGTGCGCAGTTCGTGCCGCGGCGGGTGCGCTTGTTGTTGGCGGGGGCGGTGACGATCATCGTCGCGCCGTTGCTGCCTGCGCCGCAGATCGAGATGTTTTCTGGAACCGCGGTGGTGGTGACGATTCATCAAATCATCATCGGAATCGCGGTGGGATTTGCATTGCAGTTGATCTTCGATTCCCTCGCGATGGGCGGCCAACTGCTCTCCAACACGATGGGCTTGGGCTTTGCGTTCAACGTCGATCCGTTGCGGGGCGCGAGCACCCCAGTGCTCGGGCAGTTCTACATGATTTTGGTGACACTCACGTTCTTAGCGCTCAACGGACATTTGGTGCTGATCGAAATGTTGGCGCGCGGATTTACTACGTTGCCGGTCGGTACACAGGGCTTGGATGGTTCGGCCTTGTGGACGTTGATTACCTGGGGCGGACAAGTGTTTTCCGGTGCATTGGCGGTGGCACTTCCAGGCATCACGGCATTGCTAGTGGTCAACATCGCATTTGGCGTCATGAGCCGTGCGGCGCCGACGTTGAATCTCTTCGCGGTCGGCTTCCCGATCACGCTGATCTTCGGCTTAGTCATCATGTACGCCGGATTGCCTTCGGTACAGGCACGCTTCATCGAGTCTCTCGATGCTGCGTTCGGCGTCATCGGCACGTTGCTTAAGGCACAGTGAGCTCACATGGCAGAGCATGATTCAGCACAGGAACGGACCGAGGAGGCGACACCTAAGCGCCTCGAGGAAGCGAGGCGCCGCGGACAAATCCCTCGTTCCAGAGAACTCAGTGCCACTGCAGTGACGCTTGGCGGCGGCATCGCGCTCCACATGATGGGAGGCTCCATCGCGACTGTCATGCAAGGGATGATGATCAAGAGCCTCTCGGTCAGTCGCGATCAGGCGCTCGACTCGATTTATCTCCTGCCGGCTCTTTCGTCTGCCGCCATAGACGGACTGCGGGCATGCATTCCTGTGCTCGGCATTGTGTTCTTGGCGGCGCTGCTTGCGCCATTGGTGTTGGGTGGATGGAGCTTCAGTACGGAAGCGCTGATGCCTCAGTTCAGCCGCTTGAATCCGCTCGAAGGCGTTAAGCGCATGTTTGCGATGCGCAGCCTCGTCGAGTTGGGTAAAGCGCTGGCGAAGTTCGGCGTCGTCGCCGCTGTGGCGGTAATCGTGTTGTGGAAAGACACGCCCGCATTGATGGCGATCGGCAGAGAACCGGTTAACGTCGGTATCGCTCACGCCTTTCAACTAGCGGGTAGCGCACTCATCTCCGTTTCGGCGGGGCTGCTGATCATCGCGGGCTTCGATGTGCCGTATCAGCTTTGGCAGTACGCGAAGCAGCTACGCATGACTCGCGAAGAAATCCGTCAGGAATACAAAGAGAGCGAAGGCTCGCCCGAAGTGAAGGGGCGCATTCGCCAGATGCAACAGGAAGTCGCGAAGCGGCGCATGATGCAGGATGTCCCCAAGGCCGACGTCATCGTCACTAACCCGACGCACTTCGCCGTGGCCTTGCTCTATGACGAGAAGCGCATGCGCGCCCCGATCGTCGTCGCGAAAGGCGTGGATCTCATCGCGGCTCGGATCCGCGAAGTCGCCACCGAGCACAAAGTCCCGATTTTCGAAGCCCCGCCGCTCGCCCGCGTTCTATATCGCAACGTCGATATCGGCGATGAAGTCCCAGCAACCTTGTATGTCGCCGTCGCACAAGTCCTGAGCTATGTCTTCCAGCTCAAAGCCGCGGTGAAGAATGGAATGCGGCCGCCGGCTAAGCCGGTTGTCGATGTCGCGGAGTGACATCCGTTAAATGACGGACGCTGACGCGTCGGGACGGACATACGTCGGGATGGATCGCTTTGCGATCGGGAGAGACTGACGTCGAGTCAGAACGAATCAAGCAAGAATGGATACGCAGGATTGACAGGATGGTCGGAGCCAAGAGATCTGTTCTTGCTCTCTTACATCCTGTTCATCTTGTTGATCCTGTCTAGAAACTCTTATCACGGCTCGGCTTCGAAGTCTGACTCGACGGTAGTCCCTCCCGACGCATCAGCGTCCTACCCGACGACAGTCCCTCCCGATCGCAAAGCGATCCGGCATTCACGCCCGCAACAATCGCGGCTAAGACACTCCCTTACAAGACGCCGCCGTTTCCCCTGATGACGTCATTGCCAAACTGTGAAGAACTCCCGCTCGCTGATGTCCGCCGTGGCTCGGGAGTTGCACCTATATAGGCGTGTCAGAGGGATGACGGTGCGCGAAGCGCGAAAGCGCCGAGCGCAGTGATGGAAACACCTCTCCCCTCGCGGGAGAGGTCGAGCGAGAGCTCGGGTGAGGGGGAAGTGAATCGACCAACCCCTCACTGACCGCAAACCGTCAACCCTCAACCGTCAACCGCAAACAACAGGTTTCATGGCAGCAACAGCAACACTGGATTTGAAGTCGATCGTACGCTCAGGTGTGGGCGTGCCGATCGGCGTGCTCGCGGCCTTGGCGATGGTGATCCTGCCATTGCCGCCGATCGCGCTCGACGTGTTGTTCACGTTCAACATCGCGTTGTCACTCATCGTCGTGATGGCGGTGTTCTATGTACTGCGTCCGCTCGACTTCGGCGTGTTCCCAACCGTGTTGCTGTTGGCGACGTTGTTGCGTCTGGCGCTCAACGTCGCATCGACTCGCGTGGTGCTATTGCATGGCCATACCGGCTCGCACGCCGCGGGTCGAGTCATTCAGTCGTTCGGCGAATTCGTGATCGGCGGCAACTATGCCGTCGGTGTCGTGGTGTTCGCGATCCTCACGATCATCAACTTCGTGGTCGTGACCAAAGGTGCAGGTCGAATTTCCGAAGTGAGCGCGCGCTTCACGTTGGATGCGATGCCAGGCAAGCAGATGGCGATCGATGCCGACCTGAACGCCGGCCTGATCACGCAAGACGAAGCACGCACCCGTCGTGCTGAAGTGCGAGCCGAAGCGGACTTCTACGGTTCGATGGACGGCGCCAGCAAATTCGTGCGCGGCGATGCGACGGCGGGCATTTTGATTCTCGTCATCAACATACTGGGTGGCGTCGCCATCGGCATGATGGCGCATGGCATGTCGTTCTCCGATGCCGCGCGTACGTATACGTTGCTGACGATCGGTGACGGCCTCGTTGCGCAAATCCCCGCGCTGTTGCTGTCGACCGCAGTCGCGATCATCGTCACTCGTATGTCTCGGGCTCAGGACATGGGCGGCGAGCTGGCCAAACAACTGCTCTCACAACCTCGTGCGCTTGCGATCGCCGGAAGCTTGTTGGGCGTGATGGGATTGATCCCCGGCATGCCGAACGTTCCGTTCCTACTTATGGCATCGATCTGCGGTGGCGGTGCGTGGATGTTGCACAAGAAGGCGAAAGAACCCCTGCCGGTGGAAGAGAAGGCCCCCGCTGCGCCGCCACCTCCGCCAATCGAATCGCGCGAGCTCACTTGGGACGACGTTCAACCGGTGGACATCATCGGTCTGGAAGTGGGTTATCGCTTGGTGCCGTTGGTCGATAAGGCTCAAGGCGGCGATCTGTTGGCCCGCATTCGCGGCGTGCGCCGCAAGCTCACTCAGGATCTTGGGTTCCTCGTACAAGCTGTCCACATTCGCGACAATCTGGATCTCCCGCCGAATGCGTATCGCATCAATTTGTCCGGCGTGCCGGTGGGCGAGGGCGTGATCTACCCGGATCGCGAATTGGCGATCAATCCGGGCAAAGTGTTCGGCAAAGTCTCAGGCCTTGAAACTCACGACCCGGCATTCGGCATGGAAGCCGTGTGGATCGAGCCTTCGTCTCGGGATCACGCGCAAACGCTCGGCTATACCGTTGTCGATGCAAGCACCGTCATCGCGACTCACTTGAGTCACGTGATACAGACACATGCGCACGAGTTGCTCGGCCACGAAGAAGTCCAGCACCTGTTGAATACGCTGGCGAAGACCGCGCCCAAGCTCGTCGAAGATTTGACGCCGCGATTGCTGCCGCTCGGCACGGTCGTCCGTACGTTGCAAGGCCTGCTCGCCGAGCGCGTGCCGATCCGCAACATGCGCACCATCGTCGAGACGCTCTGCGAACACGGCGCTCGCACACAAGATCCGCAGCAACTGCAATCGCACGTTCGTGTGGCCCTTGGCCGTCAGATCGTTCAAGACATCGCCGGCATGACCAACGAACTGCCCGTGATCACACTCGAACCCGATCTAGAACAACTGCTCTCGAACTCTTTGGCCGGCAACAACGCAGCCACGCCGGGCCTGGAACCCGGCCTCGCGGAACGCATGCAACGCCGCCTCGCCGAAGCCGCACAGCGCCAAGAAATGACCGGCGAACCTGCAGTGCTCCTTGTTCCGCCTCAACTGCGACAAACCCTCGCACGCTTCATGCGCTCCATCGTCCCAAGCATGCACGTGCTCGCTTGGAATGAGATTCCGGATAACCGGAAGGTGCGGTTGGTCACGGCCGTAGGCCGGTGACGTCGCGGGTCAGAAGGTCACGAGTCACGAGTCACGTGTCAGAAGCAAGAAGTCGGAAACGAACAAACATGAATATGCATGTCGTACCAATAGAGATGCAGTGCGGAAGCAAAGATCGCGTGGTCGACTTCTTACCCGTGACCCGTGACTTATTACCCGTGACGGGCTACGCCCCATGAAATTAAAACGCTACCACGCCCCCGACATGCGTCAGGCATTGCGACAAGTGCGCGATGCGCAAGGTCCGGATGCCGTGATTCTCTCGACTCGCAAGGTCAACGGCGGAGTTGAAGTCGTTGCGGCAGTGGATTTCGACGTCGCTGAAGAAGGTGTCGACACGTATGGACGCGACAGCGCTCATGTCAGCCAGCCTTCGCAACAAGCAACCGTGACGACGGCACAGCTCGAACGTAGTGCGCTCATGGGACGCGACGCGGCCGCCAACGAACAACGGCGTGAGTCTTCGACCACTGCGGCGGATTTTGCCGCGCTGGCGCATCGACTCACTGAAGCGGCGGATCCAGATGTCGCAGTGGGCGAGGGCGTCAGCGAAGAGCTGCGCACTTTGCGCCGTATGTTGGAAACGCAGCTTGCAACGTTGGCTTGGAACGATCTCTCACGACGTTCGCCGATTCAGACCGAGCTGTTGAAACAGATGACAGTGCTCGGGCTGGCGAACGATTTGGCTGCGGAACTCGTGAGCCAATTGCCAACTCGTTTGGAGCTCTCGGAGGCACAACGCATTGCGTTGGCATTGCTCGCGCGCCGCATATCGACCGTTGAAGAACGTTGGCTCGACAAGGGTGGCGTGGTGGCGATGGTGGGCGCAACGGGCGTCGGCAAGACCACCATGGTGGCGAAGCTTGCCGCGCGTTGGGTATTGCGCCATGGGCCGCGCGATCTCGCGTTGATCTCGACCGATTCCGTACGTATCGGCGCGCAAGAGCAGATTCACACGCTCGGGCGCTTGATCGGTGCACCTGCGTACGCAGTCGATGGTGCGCACGAACTTCCCGACCTTCTTGATCACTTGTCGTCACGCCGCATGATTTTGATCGACACCGCGGGCTTGAGTCAGCGCGATTCGCGACTGGCAAGCGAACTCGCCTCACTCGCGAGCGCAAGCGACCGCATCGAAACCTCACTCGTCCTTTCGTCGGCGGCGCAGGCCGGTGCTATCGAAGAAGCCGTGGATCGCTTCGCTCCAGCTCAGCCATTGACCTGCGTGCTAACGAAACTCGATGAAGCGACCAGTTTGGGCGGCGCGATCTCGACCTTGATTCGCTCGAAGTTGCCGCTCGCCTACGTGAGCGACGGGCAACGCGTACCTGAGGATTTGAGCCCGGCACGTTCGCATCAACTGATTGCGCGCGCGGTAGAGCTCTCGCGCAAATCGGGTGCGCATGCAGATGAAGATTTATTACGACGCCGCTTCGGCAACATCGCACACGCGATCGCTTGAGCCACTTGAGAACACAGCAACAAAGGTATTTCGGATGGAAGCAATGCAAACCACTGGCTTGAGACGCGCGGCTCAACCAGGTCCGGTCCAAGTCATCGCAGTGACGGGCGGCAAGGGCGGCGTGGGCAAGACCAGTGTATCGGTGAATTTGGCGACTGCCATGGCCTCGACCGGCAAGCGCGTCATGCTGCTCGATGGCGATCTGGGGTTGGCGAACGTCGATGTGTTCCTGGGCCTCTCGCCGCGGCATACGATGGCACACGTACTCTCGGGCGAGCGCACGTTGGAAGAAATCATCATCGAATCCCCGCAAGGAATTCAGGTGGTGCCGGGGGCATCCGGTGTGGCCGATCTCGCTAATCTTTCGGCGGCAGGACATCTCGGGTTGGTGCAGGCGTTCAGCGCGTTGAGTCAACGCGTCGACACCTTGATCGTCGATACGTCTGCAGGCATCTCCCATAGCGTGATCCAGTTCACACAAGCAGCACAGAACGTATTGCTTGTGGTGTGCGACGAGCCAGCCTCTATGACGGACGCTTATGCATTGGTGAAGGTCATGAGCCGCGGTCATGGCGTGAATCGATTCCATGTCGTCGCCAACATGGCGCGTGCGCCGGGCGAGGGCGAGACTTTGTTCAAAAAACTCGAACGCGTCACGGGCCGCTTCCTCGATGTCACCCTCGAGTACGTGGGTGAAATCCCCGAGGACCCGTATTTACGTAAGGCGATTCGTGAACAGCGTCCGGTCGTTGCTGCTTTCCCTTCATGCCCTGCAGCTCGGGCATTCAAGAAATTGGCGTTGAAGGCCGATAAGTGGCCTATACCGGAAGGCCCGCGAGGCAATCTGGAGTTTTTCGTCGAGCGTTTGGTGCGCAAACCGCAGGCGCGACTGGAGGTCGTGCAATGAGTGGATTGAACGCATACAAGGCGCAGGCGAACGCTGCCAATGCGGATGCGTTGGTGATGCGCCACGCAGAGTTGGTGAAGCGAATTGCTTATCACTTGGCAGGGCGCTTACCGGCATCAGTCGAAGTGGCGGATTTGATTCAGGCAGGAATGCTCGGATTGTTGGAAGCCGCGTCGAACTACACCGCCGATCGCGGTGCGAGCTTCGAGACGTATGCCGGTATTCGAATTCGTGGAGCAATGCTGGATGCATTGCGCAAGTTGGATTGGGCGCCGCGCTCGGTGCATCGCAAAGCACGTGCTGCTGCAGCAGCAGTGCGCGAGATCGAGTCGGAATTCGGCCGCGAGGCGCGCGACAACGAAATCGCGCAAAAGATGGGCGTCACGTTGGATGACTACCATCGAATCGCGCAGGACGCCGCGAGTTGCCGAATCACGAGCTTGGATAGCGCCAATGACGATGAGGACTCGCCGCTCGGACGCGTCAAGGATGAAGGAGCGGATCCGTTTGCGGACGTGAGCGACTCGGGGTTCCGGGCCGCGCTCGCGCAAGCGATCCAAGATTTGCCGGAGCGCGAACGATTGGTCATGTCGTTGTACTACGACGATGAGCTGAATCTCAAAGAGATCGGCGCGGTGTTGAAAGTGACGGAATCGCGAGTGTGTCAATTGCACGGACAAGCGCTGGTGCGATTGAAGGCACGCTTAGTGGATTGGCGCGATCGAGTCGGAAGTTGAATTGAGAGTGGGTTGGAGGCTGGGGACTTGAGGCTGGGGCCGGAATCAGAGTGGAGAACGCTTCTGGTCTGGCCCCAGCCTCCAGTCGCCAGCCCGATTGCTAGGAGACCTAAGTGAGCAAAGACATGAAGTTCTTGGTCGTCGACGATTTCTCGACGATGCGTCGCATCATCAAGAATCTGCTGAACGACCTCGGCTATGCCAACGTCACAGAAGCGGACGACGGGCAAACCGCGCTGCCCATGCTGCAAACCGGCGCATTCGATTTCTTGATCACGGATTGGAATATGCCCGGCATGCCGGGATTGGATCTTCTCAAAGCCGTGCGTGCCGATCCGAAGCTCGCGAAGATGCCGGTGCTGATGCTTACGGCAGAAGCGAAGCGCGAGCAGATCATCGAGGCGGCTCAGGCTGGAGTGAACGGCTACGTCATCAAGCCGTTCACGGCCGTGACGCTGAAAGAGAAGATCGACAAGATTCTCGAGCAGCGCGCGAACGCAGCCTAATCCATGCATCTTGAGCGCAAGAGCAGCTACTCGCGGCTTTTCACTTGAGAGCTAGAACAGGACAAGAATATGAGTAGCGGAATCCTGGCGTTGCGCGAAGAGTACGGCGCGAGCATCGCCGCGCTCGCCGGCGCACTGGCCGCAGGCGACGAGGCGGCGTTTCTAGCGGAACTCGACGCGCTCGTGCGCCGGCGCGAGATGACGCTGTTCGGCGAGCTGCGCAAGTTGACCGGAGACTTGCAATCCGCATTGGATCGCTTCCGCCTCGATTCCCGTTTGCTGGTGTTGGCAGAGAAAGAAGTACCCGATGCGCGTCATCGCCTCGATCACGTTTTGAAACTGACCGACGAGGCTGCGCATCGCACGATGGATTTGGTGGAGCAATCGGCGCCGCTTGCGGATCGGACGGCAACGTCGGCTACCGAAATCCAAGCGGTGTGGAAGCGATTCCGTCAGCGTCAAGTCGACGTGGCCGAATTTCAGTCGATGGTTTTGAAGATGGACAAGTTCCTCAACGAAGCCTGTGCAGACATGGATCGCGTGCGCGGCAATCTGTCGGAGGTCTTGTTGGCTCAGGGCTTCCAAGATCTTTCCGGACAGATCATTCGCGGCGTGATGAAGCTCGTCTCGGAATTGGAAGTCGCGCTGGCGGACCTGATTCGCCTTTCGAAGGCCGGCTCCGATCAAGTGAAGGCTTCGACGGGCGACACAACTCGCGGCTTCGGTCCCGTAATCCCAGGCATCAACAATGGTCCGGCCGTCAGCGGCCAACAAGACGTCGATGCGCTGCTGTCTGGGTTGGGAATGTGAGGAGGGTAGTGACTGGTGACTAGTGACTCGGGGATAGCAAGACTTCTCTTTGCTCTCCGGTTTCCGGTTCTGACTATTCACTATCCGCTAGTCGCCAGTCACTTCTCTTAACCATGGATATCCTCAGTCTCATCGGCATCATCCTCGCACTGTGCGCACTCTTGGTGGGCGCAGTGCTGAAGGGTGCCGGCATTCATGCGTTGCTGTCGTCGGCCGCGTTCATGATTGTCGTTGTCGGTACGATCGCATCGATCTGCGTGCAGACGCCGATGCAAGTAATGAAGCATGCGATGAAAGTCCTGCCGTGGGTGTTCAAACCACCGGTGATCGAACGCAGCGAGTTGATCAAGCGGATGGTGGAGTGGAGCAACATTGCACGTAAGCAAGGATTGCTGGGTCTCGAGCCCGTCATCGAGAAAGAGAAGGATGATTTTGTGCGCAAAGGTTTGCAGCTCGTCGTCGACGGCAGCGAACCCGAAGTCATTCGTAACGTGCTCGAAGTCGATATGCACGTGCGCGAACAAGCCGACACACGCGGCGCGAAAGTATTCGAAGGCATGGGCATCTACTCTCCGACCCTCGGCATCATCGGCGCGGTGCTCGGCCTCATGGCCGTGATGCAGAACCTCGCCGACCCTAGCAAACTCGGCCACGGCATCGCGGCCGCATTCGTCGCGACGATTTATGGCATCGGCCTCGCAAACCTCTTCTTCCTGCCCGTTGCCAGCAAACTGAAAGGCGTCATCGCGTCCATGAGCGAATCGCGTGAAATGGTCATCGAAGGCATGATCTCCATCGCCCAAGGCGAAAACCCTCGCAGCATTGAGGCGAAGTTGCAGGGATATCTTCACTAGTGACTCGTGACTAGTGACTAGTGACTGGTAAGAGATCGCTTCGCGTAGAGAACTCTCGCGCGCTGCCGTCACGTCGAAGTGGATCGGCATCAGGCTGCGACTGCCCCTGTTTGACCTATCCGCTAGTCACCAGTCATCAGTCACTATCCTTAAAGAATTCTGCCGCGCTGCCGTCACAGCGAAGTGAACCGGTATCAGGTTGCGAGTTCGGTTGTCTGAACTATCCGCTAGTCACTAGTCACCAGTCACTACCTTGGCGCGCAAACACAAACACGAAGAGCATCTGAACCACGAGGCGTGGGCGATCCCCTATGGGGATTTGATCACGCTGTTGTTGGCGTTCTTCGTCGTGATGTATGCGATGTCTTCGGTGAACGAGGGCAAGTATCGCGTGCTGTCGGATTCCTTGGTCGCGGCATTTAGAGGTTCGCCGAAGACGCTGCAGCCGATTCAAGTGGGCGAGAAATCGCGCGGGTCGGGCGCGGACATCCACATGTCGATAGTGCAGCAGGCGATGTTGGAAGGGCAGCCACGGGAATTGTTTCAGCATATCGTCGAGGCGCAAACCGGAAAGCAGGCGAACAGCTCCGACACCAAGCCGAGTGCAGATCCGAACGATACGGGCACGATTTCGGTGAAGCATGCGGCTGAAGCAGCCGAGCTCGACAAGGTCGCGGATCAGGTCGAGCAGGCGATGGCGGGCTTGATTCAACAAGATCTCATCGTCGTGCGTCGTCACGGCGTGTGGGTCGAGGTCGAAATTCGCACCGACATTCTGTTCCCCAGCGGTGTCGCAACGCTCACGCCCAATGCCGCGGATGTGTTGAAGCAGCTTGCCCAAACGTTGAAGCCATTTCCGAATCCGATCCGCGTCGAAGGTCACACAGACAATCGGCCGATCAACACGATCGCATTCCCATCGAACTGGGAACTCTCCGCTGCACGCGCGGCGAGCGTGGTGCACTTGTTCACGCAGCAGGGCATGGATCCCGCTCGTCTCGCAGTGATTGGTTTGGGCGAATACCGGCCTGCACAACCGAACGACACACCGGAAGGTCGCAACGCAAATCGCCGCGTCGTGCTCGTCATACTCGGCGGCAAGGGGATGCCCGAAGGAACGTACGGTGCACAACGTGGAGCCGAGGCAGCTCAGGCCGAGGTTACCGCCGATCCGACCGATTCCGCTGCGGCGCCGCAAGCCGCAACGTCCGAGCCCGTCGCGACATCAATGTAAGCCCGCGGGCTTCGAATGTCCTACCGACACATATATATGTGTCCGGCTCCGTCTTGATCCCCCACAACGCTTCCGCCCTCCTGCGGAGCGCCACAATCGCGCCTCGACTCGTCCTTCTTCAAACTGCCGGCTTGCAAGGAAAGATCGGCATGGCCGGTCTATTTGGAATGTCCACCCGCGGCCATGTTGACGAGGTGTATCCATGGGCACGTCGATCAATCGTCGAGAGTTCTTGGTCTCCTCTGCGTCTGTGATTGGAGCGCTCGTTATCGCGGTCCATACGACCAGCACATCGGCGGAACCGGGTCCCACACTGTTGGCTGGGTGGATCAAGATCGATTCAGATGGCTCGGTTACCTTTTTGGTGAACTCGACCGAAATGGGGCAGGGCGCGACATCGGCTCTCGCTCAGATCCTTGCAGACGAACTCGAGCTCGAGTGGGAACAAGTGCGCGTCGCAATGGCGCCCGTCGAGAAGGCGTACTACGGAATGTGGGGAACGTATCAAACCGGCGGCAGCGGTTCGATCCGAGGCATGTTCGATCCGTTGAGACATGCCGGTGCTCTCGCACGAACTAAGCTCATCATGGCGGCGGCGCAATCCTGGAACGTTCCCGCAGCCGAATGCACGGCCAATGCCGGTCGAGTGTTGGGCCCAGCAAAACAAAGTGCGAGTTACGGCGAGCTCGCAAGTCGTGCCGCAGCCCTCGCTGATCCAGCAACCGTCGTGCCGAAGCCGAGAGCTCAATGGCGTTTTATCGGCAAGTCCATGCGCCGCTTGGATATGGAGGCGAAAACACAAGGCTCAGCAATTTACGGCATCGATGTGCGCTTGCCGAACATGCTGTGTGCCGCCGTGATGCACTGTCCGGCGTTCGGTGGAAAGCTCGCTTCCTTCGACGCCGCGGCAGCCGAACGCGTGGCCAACGGTGTGCGCATGCTCAATGTCAACGGCGCGTTGGTTGCAGTCGCGGCCGACTATTGGACTGCTAGCCGCGCGTTGCAGTCGGCGAATCCGCACTGGACTGCGAGTTCAAATCCGCAGTTAGAATCGAGCGGAATTTCGCGGCGACTGCATGATCTGCTGAGCGAAGCGGGCAAGCTCTGGGTACCTGAAGGTGGAAAGGAACAAGACATTCGCGATGAACATGATGGCCGCATGCGCGCTGCGACCCGACACGTCGAGGCGACCTACGAAGCTCCGCTACTTGCGCATCAAACGATGGAGCCGATGAATGCCACCGCGCTGGTGCGTGACGGTCGTGCGGAGTTGTGGGTTCCGACTCAAGTGCAATCGGAAATGCGTGCGGCGGTTGCGAAAGCCCTCGACATTCCGCTCACCGCCGTCACCATCAACACCCCAGAATTAGGCGGCGGGTTCGGCAGACGATTGAAGGTCGACTACGGAGTGCAAGCGGCGCTCATCGCTCGTCATTTCGATGTGCCTGTGAAACTCATCTGGTCGCGCGAGGAAGATACTCAGCACGGCTTCTATCGCCCAGCATCGGTGGCGCATCTGCGCGCAGGCTTGAAAAAAGACGGTGAGATCTGCGGCATGCGGACGCGAATTGCGTGCTTGGACGGCGATGAGCCGGTGGGAGGACTCGTCGGACAGTCTTATGCAATTCCCGGGACGATGACGACGTATGTGGGATGGAATCCTGGCGTGCCGCTCGGGGCGTGGCGATCCGTCGATGCTTCGCAGAATCTATTCTTCTTCGAGAGTTTCATCGACGAGCTTGCGTATGCTCGCAATCGCGATCCGCTGCAGATGCGTCGCGAATTGTTGTCGAGCGATGCTCGCGCACTTCGCGTGCTCAATGCCGCGGCCGCACTCGCCAACTGGGGCGACTCGCTGCCGAAGGGCAGAGGACGCGGGATTGCCTTTCTAAAAGGCTTTGGGTCCATGGCCGCCCAAGTCGCTGAAGTGTCGGTCGATGCGGATCGCGCACTTCGAGTTCACCAGATTTCGTGCGCCGTCGATTGCGGAACTGCAGTCAATCCCGATTCCGTTCGCGCTCAATTCGAAGGCGGCGCCATCTTTGGCTTGAGCGCTGCGCTGTGCGGCGAAATCACCCTTCGTGATGGCAAGGTCGAACAAGGCAACTTCGATTCCGCACCCATCTTGCGCATCAATGAAGTGCCCGATGTTCGCGTGACGATCCTCGAAAGCCCAACAGAAAAAATTGGCGGCATCGGCGAACCGCCCGTTCCACCGGTCGCGCCGGCAGTGGCGAATGCAATCTATGCTGCGTGTGGAATCCGAGTACGAAAGTTACCGATCATTAAATCCGGATTCAAAATCGGCCGCAGGACGTATGCGTAAGGAGGAAGAGCGACGGGAAACGGGAAACGGGAAACGGGAAACGGGAAACGAGAAACGAGAGGGAAGTGCTTGTGCGCAAGCGAGCCGTCGGCAAGGTAGCCGCGCGGAAAATAGGAGCGCGGCAGGCAAGCTGACTTTCGTCAGCAGGCCGGAGGTCGATCTGCGAGGTCGTGTGCGAGCAGCCCTATCCCTAACAGCCAAAAGAAAACCCCAGCCCGCGACCACGCCTCACGCCTCACACCTTCACTCATTTCTCATATCGCCTGAGACGCAAACCTGCATGACAACGATGTCTTTCGCGCCTTACTGTTAAATCGGCCATTCAAGACCGAATCTACGCGTTCGTTGTCTGCACAACGAGACGCTCTTAAGGGCTGACTCTTGAAATCTCCATTGCTAGGATCCGCGCCGCAAGGGAGTAGGGGAACGCGCGATGCGAAGGTCTATTCGCATCGAATCTAAGAAACGTTGGGAGACAACCATGAAGTTCAGGTCTTTCTTGAGCGCCACGATCGCGTCGACGGTCGCGCTGTCTGCAATGACTGCGTTTGCCGGGCCGAGGTATTCGCAACCTGCGGTCGTCATTACTAAGAATGCGGATGGTAGCGGCTATGTCGAGGGCACGTTGGGAGGCGTTCGCAACAGCTTCAATCGAATCGAAAGAATCTCGTGCGAAGTTCAGCGGAACGAATATTTCGACGCGAACGGCGTAGCAATAGGAGGTCTGACGGTCACCACGTGCCAGGCGCGAGATTCAAAGTCGCAAACTGTTTCGTGCTTTGCGTTCGACGAGTCGCTTGCCGATGCATTGAATGGTGTCGGAGATGATGGGCTGATCGGATTTCGGTTCAACTCGGGCGGTAACTGCACCAGTGTGACGTACTACGAGTCCTCATCATTGGCGGCGAAGAAATAGAGGCTCAAGCAGGAGAGAAACATGAAACAAACAGCATTAGCACTCCTACTCGGCGTCCTCGCAGCGGTTGCAGCTTCCCAGGCACTTGCGGGATCAAGAATCCCGGGGCAACACGTGCTCGTTACGCTCAACGCGGACGGATCAGGCACCGCATCTGGCCAACTCGGCGCGATTTACAATGGTTCAGGGACCCAGGAATACATCGGTTGTCAGGTGAGCGTAGGCGGCGGCCTCTACTGCGTGGCTAGAAGCGAAAGTGGTACATGGGCAGCTTGCGGCGGGTCTGCATACTTGGCGAAGACGGTGAACACGATGTCGCATGATGCAATGGTAACTTTCTCGTGGACGTCGCGAGGACAATGCACTCTGATCAAAGTGCTGCACTCATCCGAGTTTGAACCGAAGCTCTGATGCCGATCGGTACGGCTGCGTCAATGCAGCCGTACTTCTTTTCCGCCCAGGTAATTTCACGATGAAATTTCAACTTTCAGCGGTGGCCATCGCCAGTTGCGCCGTTGGTGTCGCGTTAGGTTATGTGTCCGGATCGAAACAGCCTTCGACGGAGAACACGCAAACAGTTCAATCGCGCGTCGCTATGGTGCCGGCGACAAAGTGCGATTCCGCCATGCTCACTGCATTTGCGGATGAGGTGCGCAATGACGTTCGCGAGGAGCTGGCAAGCTTCAAGGCGTCACTGCCTGTGACCATGAGTCAAGCGAACGCCACAGAATCAACGAACGCGAAAGCGCGTCCTTCTGTCGAGCAAATCCAAGCGCAAGCATTGTCCGCCGAGCGTGCACGTGCGACTGTCGATGGAGCGATTGCGCGTCGGCAATGGACGCAGGCGGATGCCGACGCGTTGCGCGACGAAATTGGCACGATGTCGCAAGAACAGCGCAGTGCGGTGCTGAGCCGAATCGCCGTTGCGATCAATCAAGGACAGATCATTCCTGAAACGGAGCGTGTGCCGTTTTAATGGCTTCGCCCTGAAGACTTAGGAACTCCGCGGGGATGCTAGGGATACGGGTGAGAAAAGAACATGAAGAATCTCCACGGAGGACACGGAGAGCACGGAGATAGAGATCGATTCCTGCTAATCATCAGTCCGCAGTCATTTGTCCTCAGTCAGTCAAGGATTTCACACGGAGGTCACTGAGGACGCGGAGATAAAAAGGCCGTCGGACTCGCGTAGTCGGGTGCTTAGCTCGTTCAGCTCCGCGTGTTTGGAGATAAGAACTCCACGCTACGCCGAGCACACGGCGGGTGAGCCCAAGTCTTGCTGGTCACCCGTCGCGCGTCACCCCTCACCCGTCACCCGCCGCTCGCCACTAGGCAATTCCACCAGCTCGCAGCGCCTTGCGACTCTGTCAGATTCAGATCACGCTTCGGATCGTCAGCCGGAATGGTGATTGGGCTCCCATGAAACGACTCGTTCTACTTTGCTTCGGCTGCATCGCGCTACTTGGAGTGGATCGGGCGGCTCGATCAAGTGACATCGCGGCGCTTGTCTTGGAAGCGAAGATTCCCCTCGGTAGCGTTCGCGGACGTATCGATCATCTTGCAGTCGATGTCCGGCGATCAAGGTTGTACGTTGCTGAGCTGGGCAATGACAGCATCGGCGTCGTCGACTTGAAGGACCGGAAACTCGTTAGAACGCTGACGGGGTTCCGCGAACCGCAGGGCATTGCATTCGACTCAATCACCGATGCCGTGTTCATTGCGAATGGCGGCGACGGTACCGTACGCAAGCTCTCCGCAAGCGATTGGAGTCAAATGGCGGAAATCGATCTCGGCGATGACGCAGACAATGTGCGTATCGATGGTCCCATGCATCGCGCGTTTGTCGGATATGGTGACGGTGCACTCGCGATGATCGACACCGCTTCATTCAAGCTCATGAGTTCCGTCAAGCTCCACGGACACCCAGAAAGTTTTCAGCTCGAGCCGGCCGGCCCGCGGATCTACATCAACATCCCCGATGCGCACACGATCGCCGTTGTCGATCGTGGTGCCGGGGAAGAGATCGCACGTTGGTCGACGCCGGGCATGAGCGCGAACTTCCCGATGGCGATCGACCAATCGAAGCAAACCGTCATTTCAGTGTTTAGAAGTCCGCCCGTCATGGCATCGTTCAACATGAAAGATGCATCGACGGATATGGCACTACCAACGTGTGCCGATGCAGACGATGTGTTTCTCGATTCCAAGCGGCATCGCATTTACGTGGTATGCGGCGAAGGCGTCATCGATGTGTTTGCGGAACGGGGGCACACGTATTCGCTCGTGTCCAAGACGAAGACAGTGCCGGGTGCTCGCACCGGACTTTATTCAGCGGAATTGGATCAGTTGTTCATCGCCGTTCGTGCAACCGCGAACGAACCTGCCGCCATATGGAGTTTCCGTCCGTCCGGCGCGATGGAGTAGGCAAGCCTTTCGGCAAGCAAGCCAGCGGCAAGCGAGCTGACTTCGTCAGCAGGCAAGCCTTGCGGCAGGCTAGAGGAGAGCGATTCATTTTCTTTGTGCCTCAATGCCGATGAACTTGACGTCTGAGGTCGCAAATTGCGACCTCAAGTTGCGGCCGCCGGTGCAGGCGATGATTGGTCTTTAGATGTGCTCGAATCGGTCCTGCCGACTTAGCCAAGAAGCGCCTTTGATTTTCCGTTCGCAGTGAGCCTGTCGAACTGTTGCGCGTTTCTCTTCTACGCTCCCCTCCCTCGCACTGCGGGGCACTGCGGGGGAGGGCTAGAGAGGGGCAGCTACGAGATCCACAGCGTTGCACTGAAGCCTAAATTAAGAGATTGGACAGGATGAACAGGAGTGACAGGATGGCCGGAGCTAAGAGATCTGTTCTTGGTTTCACACATCCTGTTCATCCCGTCAATCCTGTCCGGGTTCCTTCGCTTTCCCGACGACAAGGTCGTCCGTCATCGCATCGCATTGACACTTCCTATCGCTCCGCATAGCGTCACGTCCGCTGCACGACAATAAAACAAGGTGCGACGTGAAGTATCTTCCGCTCATCTGGGCAGGTCTCTGGCGCAGTCCAGCTCGCACCACGCTAACGTTCCTTTCCATCGCATGCGCCTTTTTGTTGATTGGCTCGCTCTACGGAGTTGGCGCGGGATTCGATCAGGCGCTTCATCGAGTGAACGCCAAGCGGCTTCGTGTCGGGAGTGCAGACTGGTCGAGAGCAATGCCTCTCGTCTATCGACAACGGATTCAGCAGATCCCGCATGTCGCTTCGACAATGATCGTCACGCAGATCGGCGGCTACTATCAGCAACCGGCGAATTGGCTGAACGTGAACGCAATCGGAGGCGATGTCGATCTCACGGTATTTGGTCCGGTTGCTCACGCGGACAAGTTGAAGTCAGCACTTGCAGGTAGCCGCATCGGCGTCGTCGTGGGTCGGAAACTCGCTCAGCGGTTTGGTTGGAGAGTAGGCGATCGCGTGCCGCTGATCTCTGGAACTCTGCGACACGATGGAAGCGGCGTTTGGGAGTTCGACGTCGTCGGCATATACGATGTGCCCAGCGCGCCGGACACCGCCGAGCTTTTTATCTTCAACTACGAGTATCTGGAAGAATCTCGCGCAGGAGGTCAGGGCGTCACCAATCAGCTTTTTGTCGATACCGACAGCTCGGACCACAACCTCCAAGTAGCACGCGCAATCGACCAGCAATTCGCGATGTCCGATTTGCCGACTGCGACGCTGAGTGAGCGGGATTTTCAGCTCGCTGCGGCCACCGCGACCTTCGATTTCAGGATCGTGATTGCAACCGTCGGTATCGCATCGCTGCTTGGGCTTCTCATTGTGTCCGCCACCACCATGGCGCAATCAGTGAGGCAGCGACTCCACGAGCTGGCGCTCATGAAGGCATTAGGCTTTCTGCACGTTCGCATCGCCGGGGTGATTCTCGGAGAGGCTCTATGCCTCTCGGTCTCCGCTGCGATCGTCGGCTTGTCGATCTCGGTACTCGTTTACCCCAAAGTTGCTGCAATCGTCCAAGCACCCCAAATTCAAATGCCAGTGCACGTACCGTTGGTTTGTTTTGGCATTGCCGCTGTCGTTGCACTACTGAGTGCCGCGATGCCAATTGTGAGTCTCGAGAAATTGGCAGTCGCTCAGGCACTAACGCAACGCGCATGAATACGGCAAAGCAACTGGCCGCTGTCGCGAAGCTCGGGATCAAAGGTTTCTCCGAGCGCATCGGGTCGAACTTGGTGGCGGCAAGCTGTGTCACGCTCGCTGTCGCAGTGCTCGTCGGCACATTATCGCTGTCGCACAGCGTTCAGCGGGTGATCGAATCATCAAGTCGCCCCGATCGCGTCGTCCTCTTATCCGAAGGAATGCAGCTCGAAGAGCCAAGCGCGATTCCCCGAACGGCTCTGGCGGCGATCGAACAGTTACCTGGCATTCGTCGCACGGAGCAGGGCGCGCCGATACTCTCTGCGGACGTGCTGATGCTGCCACCTTTCCGAGAACGCGATTCGCAGAAGCGTTCGGGCGTCGTCGTCCGCGGCGTGGGAGCAGAGAATGCAGCGCTGCGACCAGAGATCGAGATCGTTGAAGGTCGCACTTTTCGCACCGGCCTCAACGAAGTCATCGTTGGTCGACAAGCGCAGCAAAGGTTCGCCGGGCTCTCTGTAGGAGACACGATTAAGTTGCGCAGCACCCCGTTCAACGTAGTTGGGATATTCGAGGCCAACGGCACGGTGCGCGAATCGGAGATCCTGACCGACGTGCAATCCATGTTCGCGGTTAGGCCTACTGCACGCTATTCATCGATCACTGTGTTGCTGGACTCCGCCGCGGCCGTGCCGAATTTCGTGAAAGCGGTGAATGAGAACCCGGGGATAGAAGCTGTGGCTTTCAGTGAGCCTACGTATGCAGCGCAACGTGCGAAGGAGGCAACGCAGCTCATGGAACTCATGGCGTACTTAGTCGGCGCAATCATGGCTGCAGCCGCAACGTTTAGCGCAGCGAATGCAATGCTCAATCTCGTGCATGCAAGAAGAACGGAATTCGCAACCCTCCGCGCAATTGGATTCGGTTCTACCGCTGTGGTCATCGCGATTTGTTTGGAAGCATTAGTGATTGCGGCCGTCGGGGCAGTGGTCGGAACAGCTATCGTGACGTTGATCCTCGATGACCTGCCGTTCACCAGCCGAAGGGTTAGTACGGTATTGCTAATCGATCGAGATCTCATCGTCATCGGCGCAGTGTGGGCGTGCGGCATCGGCTTGATCGGCGCGCTGATGCCTGCGATTCATGCTGCTCGAATGCCGATCGTGTCGGCGTTGCGAGAGCGGTAGGCATTGATCAAGAGGCGAGCCTATCGGCAGGGTAGCCACTGGCAAGGGAGCCGAGGGCAAGCAAGCTGACCCCGTCAGCAGGCCAGAAATTTCTCCTTCTCAGTCTGGCTTGCCTGCGCATGCTCGCTTGCCGATGAAATCGGCTCGCCTCTTTGCTCTGATCTGGCCTGCCGTTAGGCTTGCCTGTGTGAAGCGCTTGCCTGCGTACGCTCGCTTTCCGATGAAGTCGGCTCGCCTCTGCATTCCGTTCTGGCCTGCCGCTAGGCTACCTTGCGCAACGCGCTTCCCTGCGCATGCCACCTTGCCGATGAAATCGGCTCGCCTCTTTTCTGCACCTTCTGTCCCGACGCCAGTCCTTCACGACTGCATAGCAGTCCTTCCCGACGATAGTCCTTCTCGACCGCGAAGCGGTCCGCCATTTATCAATTGCTATGTCAAAGTCATATTGACACCAGCAATCGATCACGCTTAGTTTCAACCGCAACAATAACCATCCGGCTTCAGTCCGGAGCAACAGCGGGTTTGATATGGAGATCGGCGATGGGATCGTCATTGGCGGGTTTCCGCCATCTTCTGGTTGCACGAGTCACCGCTCCCGCAAGTTCTCGTCTTCCTTGGCTGCATTCGTTCGTCTGAAAGGGGAAGAGCCATGTCGCGCTTGTCTCTAGCTGCAAAATTGCTCGCACTACTACTGGTGAGCACAGTCGCGTCTGCGACGCCACCTTCGAATGACGACGATGACGATCAGCGTCTCCTAGAAGAAATCGTCGTCACCGGGATGCACGCAACGCAAGGGGGTGCGCAGGACATCAACTATTTCCGTGGTGCAGTGGAGCAGGACAAGATTCCTCATCCGAACGATCTCACCGCGGAAGGCCTCTTTAGCGAGCACGACATTCTGTTTCCGGAGCGTGCCCCATGCCACCAGCTTTTCTGCTTGACCGGAGAGTCGATCCGTGCAGATCTCCTCGCTGTGCCTGAGGCTCGGTATCTGGTGGGCATCGGCTTTGCTTCAAATCTCGATCCGAAGACATGGAAACGTGAGCCGTTGAATCTGGTGGCGGTGGTCGACAAATCGGGCTCGATGGACGGCGAACCGCTTGACCTGGTTCGGCAGAGTTTGCTCGAGGTCACAAAGCAACTGAAACCGGATGATCAGGTCAGCATCGTTCTCTATGGCGATGCGTCAGAGGTTTATCTCGAACCGACTAAGGTCGACTCCCGAGGTAAAAAAGCGATCAACGCCGCAATTCGAGGCATCGAGAGCAACGGCTCCACTTCGATGGAAGCGGGATTGAAGGTGGGCTACAAGGTGGCGTTCGACACCGCGCCGCAATTCAAAGGTACGACGCGGCTCATGTTGTTCACCGACGAGCGCCCGAATGTTGGTGCGACCGATGCCGACAGTTTCATGGGAATGGCGATCGCCGCCTCAAATCGCAACATCGGGCTGACGACGATAGGCGTCGGTGTGCAGTTCGGCGCCGAGCTTGCGACGAAAATCAGCAGCGTGCGCGGCGGTAACCTGTATTTCCTCCGTGACGAAAATGACGTCCGTTCGGTGTATGCCGATCAACTCGACTACATGGTGAGCGAGCTTGCGCATGATCTGGAACTCACGCTCGCGCCTCATGCCGGCTACCACATCTCAGGCGTGTACGGCATCCCGGGCGAACTCATGAACTGGCAAAACGACACTGTAGTTCATGTGAAGATTCCAACCGTGTTCCTATCGAATCGTGGCGGTGCAATCTTCCTAGCGCTCGCGCGAGATCCCGATTCGACTTTTGTCCCGGAACATGTTCCTTCGCCGAAGGAAACGCTCGCCACCGTTTCCGTCTCGTATGTTCCGGCGGGCACTCGCACTTCGTCCCTAACGCACGACAGCATCGACGTCGCAGCGGCCTCTGGGACGCCAAGCGACGGCATGCAACTTGGGCACTTGCTGGTCGACGAATTTACCGTCCTCCACAAATCGACATCTGCCCACTATCTCAAGAACGATCAGGAAACGGCGTACCAACTCGTTCACGCCTTCAAAGGCAGGCTGCAGACGGTCCAAAGCAACGATTTGCGTCAGGAACAGGATCTGATTGGACGCATGGATGAGCAGTTCGCATTTCTTTCGGGGCATTCCTCAGAGGCGCCGCACAGGTCTCACTCTGCGCAGTTGTGGGGGATGTGGAAGATCGAGCGCATCGAAGGAAGCGGTGCCGACATTCATCGCGGCGAATACATTGAGTTCACGCCCGACAACGACTTCCGCGTGTATGCAAAGGATTCGGATCGGACCAAACCACGCGAAGAAGACACGTACGAGTACAACAGCAACCAACTGCACATCGTCGATTCCGAACTCGTGTTCAATTACGTCACGTATCGAAAGTCGCTCGAGTTACGGCATCGAAGTGGCGTGGTGATTTACTTGAGTAGAGTGGGATAGATGCGAGTCATGGATGACGAGGGCAGCGGTGTGTGCGTGTGAGTAGTGCGACGTATAAGCACATCCTGTTCGTCGACTACGAGAATAGGGACATCGACCTGAATGTCGTGCCACCGGATGTTCTCGTTCGGTTCTTCTTCGGCGCATCCCAAAAGAAAGTCTCAACTGAATTCTTCAGAGCCGCGCGGCAGCTCGGCGAGCGCTTCATAGATATCGATATCGAAGGGCAGAGCAAGAACGCCCTGGACTTCCACATCGCGTTCTATTTGGGTGAGTGTCTCGCGAGCAATCCGAAAGCGAGCTGCATCATTCTGTCCGGTGATAAGGGATTCGATCCGCTTGTGAAGCATCTACGCAAACGTGGACTTGCAGTGCGTCGCGTTCCATCCATCACCGAAGCATTCGGTTCTGCCAAACAGAAGGTGTCAAAGCCGAAAGCATCAACGACGAACAAATCGAATGGTCCAGCCTCGTTGAATTACGAAGAGGTAGTCGCGTGGCTTAAGAAGCTGGACCAGAAGGCGCGCCCAGGAAAGCGAAAGACGTTGATCGCGCATATCAAGGCGACGTTCAAGGGTAGTTCGGAAGCCGAGCTGAATGGTGTTTTGGAGAGATTGATAGCGGAGAAGAAGGTCAGCGAAGTGGGTGGGGCGGTGGAGTATTCGTTGTGATCGAAGCGCTGAATGTGAGTTTTTCGAACGCAAGTGGATATGGCGTGTTGTGCAACTTGTATGGGGGTGCAAGGGGTCGCGAGTTCGAAATTTGCCCTCCCGACCAATACTTACGAGCGTCTGGCTCCCGTCCTGTGGTCACCCTTATGGTCACCCTCGTTTGCGCCGCACTTGCATTTTGCTTCCCTGTCCGCATATTGATCACGTTCCAATCCGGAATAAGGATCGTAGCGAGGTTGTTATGACCAAGCTTTTGACGATCCGTACTTCTTGCGCGTGATACGCCACGTGAGAGTCGGGCAACGCGGATCGGAATAGAACGGCAAGCGGATAGTGGGCCACTTGGGGAGGCGCGGGCTTAATCAACCCTTCACAACGTCGATTCACATTGACGTGCCGGTCGGATGACCGGACGCGCCGCCACGCGTTAGTGGCGTTTCGTCAGCTCCAAGACTCCTTCGGCGTAGCGTATCAATGCGCTGAGTTTCGCTGCTGCGGTAGCGGATGTATCCGTGAGGGTCGGCAAGCCCGGCCGCGACAAGACTGCGCCCCTGAAGGATCCGCGAAAGCTGTACCCGGACGGACAAGCGTAAGCTGGCGTGACAAGAAGGCTGCCCTCGCTGTTCGCTGCAAGAACAAGAACGCACGGAATTCGCATACGGGGAGGCTTCGGTGGCAGGCAACGAACAAGGCAAAAGAATTCAGCAACTTTGTGACGACATCACAAGGGATCCAGTCGCCTCGCTGGTTACAAACCTCGATTGGGGAAGACTTAACTTCGAACAGGCTAGAGCAGACTTAGAACAAATTTTCGCAATAGCCACTCAGATAAGAAATCTGCCGATCGAAGCGATGCCAGAGACTGAAATCCAGCACATCGCGAACGTACTCCAAAACGCGGCTCAACAGGTCGGATTGATCCGCTCTTTCACGGTCGAACAGGCTAATCCAACGGGCCAGCGGGACGCTGTCGTCGCCAACATTGCTGGTGTATCGACGCAGCTGTACATCCAATCGCAAGCAAGATTACCGTTCCTCGCACTCCAGCGCGGGGACGTTCGCAAGAATGAGGAAGAGTTGGGCAAGCTCGTCAAAGATTTCCGCCAGGTACTTTCGGAGCAGCGAGCTGACGCGAACAAGAAGAGCAAAGAGTTAGAGCAGATCATTGCCGCAGCTCGGGAGGCGGCGGCAAAAGTAGGGGTCGCGCACTTCACTGCGGATTTCACAAGGGTGGCGAGCGATCTCGAAACCTCTGCCAACAATTGGCTGATTACCACAGGCATGTTCGCCGCTGCGACGATCGCATCCGCGATAGCGTTTCCTTTCGTGTTCCACGTGGAAGGCGCGAACATGACGCTGCAGGCAATTCAGGTTTTTACGTCTAAGCTGGTTGCTCTGGGTGCGCTGTTCACAGCTACGGTCTGGTGCGGCGGTATGTACAAGGCCGCGAAGCATCAGGCCACCGTGAATCACCATCGCGCGAATGCACTCAAAACCTTTGAAGCATTCGTGAAGTCTGCGAGCGATGAGCAGACAAAGAACGCCGTGCTAATGGAGGCAACGCGATCAATCTTCGCCGTCGGAAGTACCGGCTATTTAGAAGGCACCGAGGGCGGCGCCGATGGCGCTCTGAAGATTTTGGAGATCGTCAAATCTGCAAGTGATCCGGTCAACGGTAAGTAGCACATTGACGAACATGTGAGCGAAAGGAGACTCCCTATGTCTGACAAAGATCGGCAGATCAGCGGCTCGGTGAAAACCGAAAGCGTAGATGGCAAGCACCGTGTGACCTTGGATCTCGCAAAGCAAATTGCGTTTCACGAGAAGGAGGTGAAAAAGGATCGCAGCTACTGGCTAGACCTGTATTGCGAATGCTTTGCCGTTGTGAACTTTGGAAACAGACAAACGAAATAGGTGAGGCAGCAAGAAAAAGGGCGAGGCTATTAACCCCGCCCTTCGGCTCACGCCTTGGGCTTCGCTCCAAGCAGTGAGACCAACTTTGCGAGTCAGAGTGGGCAATGAACTGCTGAATATCTGCATTCGTCGAGCGCCTCCCCACTACATGGCGGATAGCGCAGGAACATTTGCTGGATCTGCTGCTCGTTCCTCTTTGAAAAGTTCTTCCGTGAGAGATACGAGTACTTCATCTCCGCAAAGAGTTGCTCCAGCAGCATGGAGCTGGAGTGCTGCTGTGTGTATTGACACTAGCGACTTATCGGCGAACTCGACGATGGCAGTCGTGTAGTCTTGCAGCAATTTGGTTCGCCTAGGGCCAAGTGATCTTTCGATATCCGCCACAGTTGCCTTGCTTACCAGCCCGTGGCTCTCCAATGTCGGCTGCACCTCTTGCATGTGGAGCTCGTTTCGGCGTTGGATTATCAGTACAAGCTTCGCAAACCGACTTTCCTCAAGCGCTAGCTTGCTCATGATCGTTTTGTCAGATGACCGGAAAAGAAATTGAAGATCGGCATACTGGAAGCGAGGTACCTCTAAAACACGCATGTCCGACGGAGGCATGCAATACCACGCGATTGGTGACTTCCTCACTGGATCGACAACCTGTTCGACAAAATCCGCGACGTCGCAGCGCATCTGACCCAATGTGTGAATAGCGAGGTTGATTGCAGCCGCACGCCGTTCGTTCTCCTGCTTGTCGGCCCTGGCGTGCTCGACCTTGAACGTGAGCAGAGCACCGCCGATGACGCCTGCAATGGTGGCAAGTAGCTGAGGCATGAATTGCGACATGAAATTGCCGAGATCGAAGTAGCCTGCCGCGACTTGTGCCGTGGAAAAGCCTGCCAGAGCTCCCGTGAGCAACCCTATTGTGAGCATTAGCCAGCGATTCATCTGGGCTCTCCTGGTGCCGTAGGCGCAGACGACTACCTATCGCCTGAGTCGGCGGCGCCATTCTAACAATCGAACGTTTTGGTGTCGGTTTCGTTTTTTCGGTTTCGAGCGAGTATCGATAGTGCGTGGTGTAATGGCCCGCCCGTGGCAAGACCAAGTAACTATTAGGCAACGCGTTTCCGCTGAAACGTCAGTTGGTGATCCACAGCTGACCATCAGAATTTGACCAGAACGGCCAAACTCTGATTCCGCAAAAAAAAAAGCAACAGATCCATTTCCGCTCATGCCGATACGGCCGACGGCAAACTGGTCTCGGTGTCGGCGCCGGGCCGGAACCCGCGATGGTCAGTTGGCATGACGTTTCCACTGAAAGTACGGCAGGGCAAAGCCCGGAGAATGAGGATGGTGTGTAGAGGCGAATCAACATATCGAAACCGTCTATCAGAACTCGCAGGTGAGAGTCCTGCTTGGCAACTGTTAGTCACCAGCCAGGATCCGCAGGCGCAAAGGTGACAGACCTATTGGCACTCATGCCGGTGCTGTGGACACTCTGGGCGTTTATCATCACGAACGCGTTTCCGCTGAAACGTGCTGGCGACCGGCGTTTGCTCGTTCAACCACGACGATTCACATAGAACGCGTTCCCGCTGAAACTGCCGATGCCGCACTTGGATACGTGAGCCGCAAGTAGACATGCAGAAGCCGAAATTTCGAATCATTCGAATAGGGCCGCTCGTTTCCATTCCTATCTTGCTTGCTGGCTGCGCTCCGGAAAACCACGGCTCGGTGGTACCTCTCACATTGCGAGACAACTTCGCAGTGGTCGTCGTGGAGATCAACGGCAAGCACGTGCCATTGGTGCTCGACACTGGTAATTCGGTCTCAGTCAGTCTGACGAAAGAGGCCATGGAACGTTCCGGAGCGATCCCACTTGGAGATGCGTCCAAGGGTATGGACGTCAAAGGCAATCTGATTGAGTCGCCGAGATACAAACTTGCACGCGTCCAGATCGGGACGGCCGTGTTCACGGACGTCATCGCTGAGCTGGATGTGCACGATCCGTCCTATCAGGCGACTCAAGTTGGCCAAGAGGGTTTTCTGGGGACGGAGCTCTTGAAGGGCTACAACGTCATGCTCGATTACCCGCATCGAAGGATGACGCTCATGTCCACAGCGAACCCTTCTGCGGACTGCGACGGCGTGGCAGTCCCATTTTCGCCAGCGTGGAAGGGGGAGCCCGCCACAGAAGTAGTGCCCGATGCAGGTCGACTGGTTGTTTGGTGGGACACCGGAACGCCGCTCTCAGTGCTGAGCAGGAGATATGTTCAGCAGACTTCATGGGACGTGCAGCAAGAAACAGTAACCTCGAACAAGCTTCTTATCGGCGGCGTCGACTTTGGACCATGGCCGTTTGAAGTGTGGGATGTCTCGTTGCCGCCAGGATTCAACGGCTTTATCGGCTACGACTTTTTTGCGTCCCACATCGTGTGTATGGACTTTCCCGAAAAGAAGCTTGTGATTCAGGGGTCGAAAAAGTAACTGCACGTCGTGGTGCCGGCGTTTCCGCTGAAACCGCGTCAAGCAATGCCTCACGTTTTCGCCTTTTGGGAAGCGTTTCTCTTCGCGACGTAGACACGACTCATCGCCAGGTGTGCGAGTCGCTAGGACGCTATAGCGTCGCACCGCTATGATGCTCTCCGAGAGGTGACACCATGAGCGAAGAAACGTCCAAGCGCGCTACGGTCTATTTCGAACCAGCGCTACACAAAGCGATCCGCACTAAAGCAACCAATACTCACCGATCCGTGTCGGAGATTGTGAACGACGCCGTTCGGCTGGCATTGAGCGAAGACCACGAGGATCTCGCCGCGTTCGACGATCGTATCTCCGAACCGGTGATCTCTTACGCCGCGCTGCAGAAGAATTTGAAGTCGCATGGCAAGCTATGAGTTGGTCTTCAAGGCTCAGACACCGACAGCCCTAGTCGCTTAACTGGCCTCACGAATGAGCTGAAAGCGTCTCATCGGGGCTGCATAAATTACGGTCAGCTCTGCGCCGGCCGAAGGTCTCACCGAATGCCTGAACCGCCAATTCTCTATTCTTTCCGCCGTTGTCCCTACGCAATGCGTGCTCGCCTTGCGATCGACGCTAGCGCGATCGCTTGCGAACTGCGGGAGATCACGTTGCGCGACAAACCCGCCGAAATGTTGCGTGCGTCACCGAAAGCAACTGTTCCTGTTTTGATCGATGAAGAAGCGCGCGTCATCGATGAAAGCCTTGAGATCATGCTGTGGGCGTTACGACGCCACGATCCAGAACATTGGTTGGAACCCGAGCGCGGCGATGCGAACGAGATGTTGTCGCTGATTGGACGTTTCGATACTGAGTTCAAAGGACATCTCGACCGATACAAGTATCCGGGTCGGTTCGCGGATGCGGATCCTGTTTTCAGCAGAAACGAAGCGAGTCGCGCGCTGATGGAGTTGGAGGACCGATTGCAAGGCGCTCCATTTTTGTTCGGGGCTCATGCGGCGCTAGCGGATATGGCCATCGCGCCCTTCGTGAGGCAGTTTGCTGCTGTCGATAGTGCCTGGTTCGAGCAGCAAGCTTGGACGCGGTTGGCCGCTTGGCTCGCGGCCATCGTCAACTCGCCGCGGTTCGTTCGCATCATGCGACCGCTCAAGCCTTGGGTTCCTGGGACACGCGGAGTCCCGTTTCCATTTGGGGACTGAGTGCAGGACCACGCTCTCGTCCGGTAACCGGCATGACTATGAATCAGGCGTTTCCGCTGAAACGTCCGATGAGCCCAGCAGAGAAAGCGGACCGCATCCAGCGGTCCGCACCGCAAGATAAACTCCGCTTCGGCCGGAACGCTGTGTTCAATGTGTCCTCGCTGAAGTTCTCGCCTGATGACTGCCCCGTCGCATATCGATACAGAGCCGCCGAATAGATTCCCTGCAACGCTGCGTGAATCAATGCCAACGCCAGAATTGCGATCACGCCTGCGCCAATCACGATCCACAGCAACGCCGGCGATTGCGGAAGTGAGAGAGCCACGATCAAGAAGATGGTGAGCATGGCGACGGCGAGGTACGCGAACGCAAATACGAAACCCATGCCGCCATTGCCGACGATGTTCTCGCCCCAGGTTTGTTTCAGTAGCTGAGCGCTTTCCTTCACCGCATCGACTGGGCCGACATCGCGGCTGACGAGCACGGGAACGGTGAGGGCGGTCGCGATTGTGAAGCCGGCACCTAGTAGAGCTGCAATCCAGCGGCCGATGAATCCCGCGCGTTCTTCAATCACTCTCAGAATGAGTCCGACCGTTGCAGCGATCCCAGCGTAGCCCAGAATTGCGCCAGCTTTGGACCACGCGATGCGCAAACCATCTTTGACTGTTGGGTCGCCGCCTTCCAAGCGGATCATGGCTGCGCCGACGAGGGCAGTGTTGAAGAAAAAAATGATGAAGTACTGAACCAGGTACACCAGGAAAACGGGCAGCCATTGAATGCGCTCCGTCTCCGCGCGATCGAAATAGCCCGTCGCGATGGCTGGGATCAAAAGACTTGCGATCACGATGATGGTCGTGATCGTGCTTAACACCGGGAACAGCAGTAGTTCTTTGTCTTGGCGCAATACCGATGCGCTGGCTTGAATGAGACTCCAGCTTCGCGAAATCCTCATAAACATGCGACCTCCCAGCCGTTTCGTGTTGTTGTTTCCGCAACAGAAGCGGCCACAGTGTGCCAGGGCAGAATGGTGCGCGAAAGTCCGTCTTGTTGCGTCGGGGTCGAGCTTTTGCTGAACTGTGTCCGGAGTTGGAACAACACGCGGAAGTGCGTAATGGCGATCGACGGCCCCGGAATTCTTGACAGTGATCTAGCACACGACGTCTACAACGGGATATTGGATCAATTCGATGCGGGGGCAGACATTGCTGCCGTTCGAGAGAAGCTGGATTCCATAGGATCGGAACTGATTGACGAGATCGAGGAGGAGATCTTTGTAGCTGCGGCAGCGAAGGCTTTCTGGGAAATCGGTAGCGCTCAGGACGACTTGATCGCGAGGTTCGTTGCATTAGTGGAAGGCGACAAGGTCTTAGTCCGATGGGCGGATGTGGGTGCCGGCCCAAAATTCGCCAAGCTGAGAAATTCTCATCTGAAGCGCCTGCTGGATAAAGTGTCGGTACCTAAAGGCACACCTCGACGCCGCAAAAAGTACCGTCCAGTCGCGAAGAAAATCTTTTCGGCGGGTGATTGTTTAACGCTCCAAATAGCAGGAGAAACCTACAGGAGCGTGGTTGGCAAGATTGATGAAAAGAAGGGGCGGTGCCGCTACGTCCTCTTGGTGTTGGAGATATCGACGGATATTTCTGTTGAGTCATTTGCCGCGGGACGCTACTACGGTAGGCGCATTCCGTCTCAAGTGAGTGCATCGGGCTTTGAGTTTGGTCCTGATGTGGTTTTCTTGGACCACAAGATTCTAGTGCGCGAGGGCAATCCGTTTACCGTCGTTGGACGAATACCCGTCGATGAGAATCGATTTGTGCCGGGCAGTTTTGGCGGTGTGCTTTCGATCGCTGATCTAAAGGTGGAGTTCACGCGTGTCGCGAGCAATCAATTCAAGACACGCGAGCTATTGCCAATGAGTGATCTGCTTGCACCATGAAGTGCAGAGGATCAAGGCATGTCAGGGCGACAAATCAGAACCTCCGATGGCTTTCTTCGAGTGGAGTACATTGAGGTCCTCAAGGCTGAATTAGTGCGAACGATATTTAAGTTTGCGGGGATCGGTATTGCGTTCGGTGGATTGCTGGCCGCCCTCATGAACTTATGTCGATGAGATTCAATGACGATCTTCAGTTATCGCCACACGCCGCTCTGCAGTTGGGGACAGACGGATTTGTGGTGCTGCCCGGTCCCAACGTTCTTGGCGGAATTGAGCGATTGCAGAGTGCCTACGATGCTTGCGTGGCGAGTGCAGATCCGGCTGATGTACGGATTGCGTCGTCGTTACGCGTGAAGGACTTCGTCAATCGTTCGCAGGAATTCGATTGTGTCTACATTCACCCGCCGCTCCTTGCTGCGTGTATTTCCGTTATCGGCGGGTCTTTCAAACTCAGCAACACTTGCGCAAGAACCTTGAGCCCCGGCGCACCCGCTCAGCCCCTACATGTCGATGTGAAGCGGGGTGATGACGACTGGCCAATGGTTGGATACATCTGGATGATCGATGCATTCGATGCTGAGAATGGCGCCACCCGCTTCGTTCCTGGATCGCACCTTCGCCCCGGCTCACCGGATGGGGTGGACACTATCGATGGCGATGGAGTCGCTCTCGCCTGCGGACCTGCCGGATCACTCATCGTCTTCGATGCGTCCGTTTGGCATGGCCACACCGCTAATCGTTCGGCGAGTCCGCGTCGTTCCGTGCAAGGTCACTTCGTTGCGCGTGATGCGCGGTCTGCGATCGACTACCGCTTGCGCATGAAGGCGGAGACATTGAGTCGGCTCGGCGATGTTGCCAAATACCTTCTCGAGCTGGAGTGAGAAAGGTCGAGAGAGTGAGAATTCATCGATAAATGTAGTGCTTCTCGGCCCTCCATTCGCTAGAATACTGTCTATTAAAACAGTATCGATTGCGACGTGGCCTGTAAGCTGAAGCGGTGTTTGGAAAGCGGGTCAATGGCCGAACTTACACGTCACACCCTACACGACACACGCTCCCCGGAAGGATTCACATGGAAATCGAAGCGCAGACTTCAAGTGTTGATCTCTCTATCAACGATCTTGCTTCTCAGATCACTGAACTCGCAGGGCATCTCAACGCGGCGAATCATCGTTGGTTGATGCTCATCGCCGAGTTCGACCGTCGCAATGGATGGTCGGATTGGGGTACGCAGTCGTGTGCGCATTGGCTCAATTGGAAGTGCGGCATCGATATGGGCGCTGCGCGCGAAAAGGTGCGTGTTGCTCATGCGCTTCAATCGTTGCCGAAGATTTCTGCGGCGATGGCGCGCGGAGAGCTCAGCTATTCGAAAGCACGAGCGATGACTCGCGTTGCTACGCCCGCGACGGAAGACTACCTATTGATGATTGCTCGGCACGGGACTGCTCAGCACGTTGAAGAAACCGTGCGTCATTTTCGGAATGCCCTCGATGCTGAAGAGTTAGCCAAGGAAGCTCGCCAACAGAAGCAGCGGTCACTCACTTATTCCTATGATGATGACGGCTCCTTGATCCTAAAGGCGCGTTTGCCCGCTGAGATCGGCGCCGTGTTCATCAAGGCGCTCGAAGCCGCCATGGGAGAGCGTTCCGGCGAATGAAGAGGACGTCGCGGCTGAAGAAATCCGGCTAAGTGAGAAAGAGCGCGTGAAGAAGGTCCCCAGGCGGGTGCAGCGAGCGGATGCGGTTGGAGTACTGGCCGAGAGTTTCCTCCAGAACGGAGCCGCCGAATTGAGCGGCGGGGACAAGCATCAAATCGTCGTTCACGTTTCAGCTGAAACGTTAAAGGAGAAGTCCGCCGGCCGATGTGAGTTGGAGGAGGGGCCGAGCATCGCAGTCGAGACTTGTCGCCGTCATGCGTGCGACTGCAGTTTGGTCCACATCACTGAGGACGAAAACGGCACGCCACTCGATATCGGTCGCAAGACGCGCTCGATTCCACCATCGATCCGCCGCGCTTTGAACTCGCGGGACAAAGGTTGTCGATTTCCCGGGTGTTGTAACAAGCATTTCGTCGACGGCCACCACATCAAGCACTGGACGAATGGCGGCGAAACGAAGCTCAGCAACCTTGTGAGCTTGTGTCGCTTCCATCATCGGCTCGTGCATGAAGGTGGAGTGGAGGTTCACGTGCTCGATGATGGCGCGATTCGCTTCACGAAACCGAATGGTCAGTCGTTCGATAGCGTGATCCCCGGATTCACTCAGCCGCTTTCGGATTGGCGCCGTATTCCTGCAGAACATGAGCGCACCCGGGTACGTATCAATGATCGAACCGCTGCGACGAAGTGGGGTGGCGAGTCGATGGACTATGGATTGGCCGTGCAGGTGCTGTTGCAGCAGCATGCAAAGCGTGGTGATGGCGAGGTCGGGAGCCAACATTAGAAGGTTGGCAGAAACGTTTCCGCGGAAAGATGCTCGAGGTGGCCTTGCAGTTCGCTTGACGTCCTCGTCGGTAAGCGTTAATTGCTGATGCGCTATGGAGGATGAGTTATGCAGCCAAAACCGTCTCCGCTTACACCGAACCAGTACCTGGAACGCGAGCTGAAGAGCACGGTGAAGCATGAGTATGTGGATGGCGAAATCTACGCCATGTCAGGAGCCAAGCGGCGCCACAACCTGATTGCATCTACGTTTGTGCGCCAAGCCGGTAACGCTGCGGTCGGCAAGGCCTGCCAAGTGTTCGGCTCGGACATGAAGGTGTTCGTCGAGGCGCACAACAGCTTCTATTACCCGGATGTCAGTGTTTGCTGCGATCCCAGCGATCGCAATGAGCAGTTCCTAACGCGGCCATGCTTCATCGTGGAAGTCCTTTCGCCGTCGACCGCCAGTATCGATCGTCGGGAGAAGCGCGCGAGTTACTGCACCTTAGAGACGCTGCGCGAATACGTGATCGTCGATCAGGATCAGATGCGCGTTGAGGCCTATCGCCGAGAGGGCGCGGGTTGGCAGGGGTATGTGCTGAATCAGCCGGACGACGTTGTCGAATCGACGTGCCTGAGCATGCGGTTGGCGCTCAGCGATATCTATGCGGGTGTGGAGTTTCCGCCGGCGGGCGTATCGGAAGCGGAAGCCGATGAATACGTGACTGAGCCTTGGCAAGCATGAGATCAGCCTGGCGCACCCTGCTAGCGATAGCCGGCATCGCATTCACCGCTTCTATCGCTAACGCAGACTCGGGGTTCACCGCGACCCCCATCGCACGCGGCGTGAGCTTGATCCAGGGCTACGAATGCAACATCACTGCATCGAGCGGCGATGATGGTGTTGTTCTCGTCGATACGTGCAGCGGAGACGTGGCTGGCCGATTGCATCAAGCGATCGAGCGCATCTCAGAGAAGCCCATTCGATTCGTTATCAACACACACGCCCATGCCGATCACACGGGTGGCGATGCTGCGTTTCAGGAGTTTGCGCCCGTCATTGCCCATCGCAATGTGAGGAAGCGGATGAAGTTGGGCAACGAGGTAACTGGCGACAAGCCGAGCGTGCCTGAGGCGTTGCCGGTCGTGACATTCGAAGGCGAGGTCACGTTACATCTCAACGGTGAGGAGATCCGGCTTCTATCGCTTCCGCCCGCGCACACTGATGGCGACGTCGTGGTGATATTCACCAAGGCGAACGTTGTGTGTATTGGTGACGTCTACATGTCGCCGCGCGTTTCTTTCGCGGATAGATGGTATGGCGGCAGTATGTTGGGCCTGATCCAAGCGCTCGAGTCTTTGCTTCCGAAAATTCCTGCCGACGCCAAGATCATTCCGGGCCACGGAAGAATTTCGTCGCGCGCTGATGTAGCCGCAGGTCTGGAAGTCTTGAAGCAGATGAAGGCTGTGGTCGAGAGTGCCGTGCGTGCGGGCAAGACTCTCGAACAACTTACTGCGGAGCGGCCCTTTGATAAGTGGCGTGATGCGCTTCCCGAATGGTCCAGATCGGACAAGTCCTTGGATGGGTGGGTGAGGGACTTCTATAGAGAGATTGCTGCTAATCCAGTCGCGAACTCAAATTAGGTGGGGCAGAGCCTATGCGGCGAGGCTACGGGCCCGCTGGGTTGTTTTTCGAACCCGTCAGCACATTCCACCTCTGCAAGTCCACGCCCTTGAACAACAGCCACAGGCCCAGCGACAACTCGCCAATCAGGCACGGAAGCAGAATGGTGGGATAAAGGATGTTTACTACAGCAGGAGCGAAGAGGGCGGAGAAGCACGCGATCAAATAGCAAACACCTGCAATTTGTATCAGTACGCCCAGCACTCTTGGAAGGTATCCGGATTTGAAAATCAAATGGCCATTCACGAGGCACGTGAGTCCGAAGAAGATCAGAGCGATGTTGAAGCCGATGTCGTGCCAGGTCAGTACGAGATACGCGACGCTCGCAATCTGATCGGAACCGAGGCCGGTGAAGTGGTGAGCCGTCTGCAGGGCAGGCAAGACGGCGATGAAGAAGATCTTGCTGACGGCCTCAACAGCTAACGAGACGAGATTCAAGACCAGTGCGACCTGCGCAAGAGTTCTGTCGACCGGGCGAAGCAGCACATATTCGATCAGCGAGAGTGGCACAGCGCACAGGACCACCATCAAGTTTGCAGCAGCACCGATCGACCAAAGCGACTGGGCAGCCATAATGTGTTGAGCCGTGGCCGCAGCGTCTTCGGGCACTACGAGGCTTGCTCTCACAAACCCCTGAGCAAACATCCCAAGCAAGATGATCGCGAGATACAGCGCGCCGCCGATGCGTGCGTACAGTTGTGGAGAAGCTTGCACGTGGTTGTTCACGAATGTTTCCCTGAAGTTGTTCTTCCCGCGTCTGGCCCAGGTTGTTGCGTGCGGGATTGGATTTATTCGAGCTTGGTCGAAACGCTACTGCTCGCGAGTATGATCGCGGGCGCGGTTGCGACTCTGCGGAGATCGCAAAGGTTGCACGGCGGCAACCTTTCTTGGATTTGCCGAGTCTGAACCAACACGCGAGATGGATCACGGTGAGCGGCACGTCAGGGCGGAAAGCACCGTCGAGCAGAATTGCGTATTCCGCCTGATGCCGGCCACTGATTCCGCCGCATGGGCGCCACCCATTCCACGCCATGGCGGCCGGGTATTCCGCGGCATGGCGGCCACCCCCTGTTGATCTTGATGAGGTGATTGCCA
>JAEWBG010000083.1 GCA_023391335.1 Pseudomonadota bacterium
GTCGCACCGACCGAACGACAGTGCACGGACGCACTGGCTGGACAGTTCCGCAGGGATGCTCGCTATGATGCGATATGCGGCACGACCAACCGCATTCACGTTTTCGGAGAGGTGGCCGAGTGGTCGAAGGCGCTGGACTGGAATTCCAGTAACATCTTCACGGGTGTTCCAGGGTTCGAATCCCTGCCTCTCCGCCAGAAATGATGAAGCCCTCCATCGGAGGGCTTTTTCATTTCTGCGTTGAGCGGGATGAGAACCGTTCGACAAAATTCGTTCGGACACGAATATTGGACAGCGCTTAGCTGGCGCAACCGCGCGCCGGCCAAGGATGGCAAAGGCGCAATCCCACCCTCTCCGCCAGAAATGACGAAGCCCTCCATCGGACGGTTTTTTCATTTCTGCGTTGAGCGGGATGAGAACCGTTCGACAAAATTCGTTCGGACACGAATTTTGGACAGCGCTTAGCTGGCGCAACCGCACGCCGGCCAAGGATGGCAAAGGCGCAATCCCTGCCTCTCCGAAATGATAAGGGCCTCTATCGGAGGCCATGTCCGCCATCGGCCCCCGACCTCACTCTCCTCCGTCCACCTACTCCCAAGAGACTCTGGCTGGATATACAGTATCCGCATGCCCGCCAAGAGACCCGCCCCACCACACACCCTCGCTTACTTAGGAGAAATCGGGCGAGCCGTGTACAGCGTTTGTGAGCACTGCGGGCACTTCGCGCCGGTGAGCTGCATGAAGCTTGCATCGCGATTTGGTTGGGCGGCGCCCCAGTCGGTCGTCGCTAGCCGGTTGCGCTGTCGTCAGTGCGGAAGGAAGCGCGCGAAACTAACCATCGATCGGCCTGAACGGCGACTCTGTCCCCACTGCAGGCGAGCGTTGCCCTAGCGATTAGACTATCGACGTCTTTGAAAAAAACCGCGCAACACTGCGCTGCATTCATCCCGCAGTACGCCCTCATCCACTTGCATGCGGTGATTCAATGCGGCGTGTTGCACGATGTTGAATACGCTGCCTGCGGCACCGGCGCGCGGGTCCGTCGCGGCAAAGACGAGACGCTTCACACGAGCGTGAACCATCGCGCCGGCACACATCGCACACGGCTCTAGGGTTACGTAAAGTGTCGTATCGAGCAGTCGGTAATTCTGTAGAGCGACCGCCGCGGCGCGCATCGCAATCATCTCAGCGTGGGCAGACGGGTCGTGCGTGCTGATCGGTCGATTCCAACCTTCGGCGATAATCGACCCGTCTTTGACGATCACGGCCCCGACGGGCACTTCACCGGCCGCTTCGGCTTCGCGCGCCAGCTCCAATGCACGCGACATGAAGTGCAGATCTTCAGACGTGAAAGCAGGTCGCGCCTGTCCAGTTGGCTCCGTGGTTCCGACGCTCTCCGGTCCGTCACCCGTCACTCGTCACCTGTCACGTGTTCTCTCACTCCCACTCGATCGTCGCGGGCGGCTTGCCCGAGATGTCGTAAACGACTCGCGAAATGCCGCGCACTTCGTTCGTGATGCGACGAGCAACGAGATCCAAGAATTCGTACGGCAATCGCGACCAATGCGCAGTCATGAAGTCGATCGTTTCGACTGCACGCAAAGAAATCACGTAGTCATAGCGGCGTCCGTCGCCCATCACAGCGACAGAACGCACCGGCAGAAACACTGCGAAGGCTTGGCTCGTGCGATCGTACAAATCGTGGCGACGCAGCTCCTCGATGAAGATGTGATCGGCATGCCGCAACAGATCTGCATATTGGCGCGTCACTTCACCCAAAATTCGGACGCTTAGGCCTGGACCAGGAAAAGGATGGCGATACACCATCTCGCGCGGCAATCCGAGCTCGACGCCGAGTTTGCGAACTTCGTCTTTGAAAAGTTCGCGCAGCGGCTCAAGCAGTTTCAGGTTCATCTTTTCAGGCAAGCCGCCCACGTTGTGATGGCTCTTTATGACGTGCGCCTTGCCCGTCTTCGATCCAGCCGACTCGATGACATCCGGATAGATGGTCCCCTGCGCAAGGTAACGGATCCCTTTGAGCTTCGCACTTTCCTCTTCGAACACCTCAACGAATAATCTGCCGATGATCTTTCGCTTACGCTCTGGATCCGTTTCGCCTTGCAGCGCGGCTAAGAAACGGTCTTCGGCATTGACGCGGATCACGCGCACGCCCATGTGCTTCGCGAACGTTTCCATGACTTGATCGCCTTCGCCGAGTCGCAGCAGACCGTGATCGACGAAGACGCAGGTAAGTTGCTCGCCAATTGCACGATGCAGCAGCGCTGCTACGACCGAAGAATCGACGCCGCCCGACAAACCCAAGAGAACTTGATCGTTACCGACTTGCTCGCGTACGCGAGCAATGGAGTCGGTGATGATGTTTCCCGGCAGCCAGCGCGCTTCGCACGAACAGATCTCACGCACGAACCGCTCGAGAATCTGCGTGCCCTGCAGCGTATGAGTGACTTCCGGATGGAATTGGACGGCGTAGAAACGGCGGCTTTCATCTGCCATTGCCGCCAGTGGAACCTGCGTGGTGCACGCGACCGCAACGAAACCGGGCGGCAGTTGATCGACTCGATCGCCATGGCTCATCCAGACATCGAGCAGCGCGCGACCCTGCGCGTCGGCGTGATCGCGAAAGCCATCCAGCAAACGACAGGGCGCTGTAGCAGTCACTTGCGCATAGCCGAATTCACGATGCGAACCCGCGGTCACACGCCCGCCCAGTTGCTGCGCCATCGTCTGCATGCCGTAGCAGATCCCGAGCACCGGGATGCCGAGTTCGAAAACCAATTGCGGTGCGAGCGGGGGCGACGCGTCGGTCACAGACTCGGGTCCGCCCGAGAGGATGATTCCGCGTGCGCCGAATTCGCGAACGAAATCTTCAGTGACGTCCCAAGGATGAATCTCGCAATAGACGCCGCTTTCACGCACGCGACGCGCGATGAGCTGCGTGTATTGCGCACCGAAATCGAGAATCAAAACCCGATGCGCGTGAATGTCGGCCGGATGCAAAAGCTTGGTTGAAACGGAATCGGTCGACGCGGACTGAGCGTTCAAGAGAAACCTCGATAGGTCGTGTTGACGGTTGGCCGTTGGCGGTCAGAAGCAGCTTGCTGCTTTACTCACAACCGCCAACTCAGAACTCTCAACCGTCCAATCATCTGACTCGGTAGTTCGGAGCTTCTTTAGTAATCGTGACGTCGTGGACGTGGCTTTCGCGCACGCCGGCGTTCGTAATGCGAACGAATGATGGGCGAGTTCGCAGCTCTTCGATGGTACGGCTTCCGGTGTAGCCCATCGATGCACGCAAGCCACCGGCGAGTTGATGCAGGATGGTGACCAGCGACCCCTTGTAAGGCACGCGACCTTCGACACCTTCTGGAACGAGCTTCTCGAGTTCCTCAGTCGCATCTTGGAAATAGCGATCTTTGGATCCGTGAGCTTGGGCCATTGCACCCAACGAACCCATGCCGCGATACGATTTGTACGACGCGCCTTGATACAACTCGACTTCGCCCGGCGATTCCTCAGTACCAGCGAACAATCCGCCGATCATCACAGCGTGTGCACCTGCGACCAGCGCCTTGGCGATATCGCCGGAGAAGCGAATGCCGCCGTCCGCAATCAACGGGACGCCCGTTCCTTTCAACGCAGCAGCAACATTCGCAACTGCAGTAATCTGCGGCACGCCCACGCCAGCTACTACACGAGTCGTGCAAATCGATCCTGGACCGATGCCGACTTTCACGCCATCTGCGCCTGCTTCCACCAATGCCTTTGCTGCTTCGGCAGTCACGATGTTGCCGCCGATGATCTGCTGATCCGACCACGTCGTTTTGATCTTCCTGATCATTTGCAGCACATTGTTGGAGTGCCCGTGCGCCGTATCGACAACGATTACATCGGCACCGACTTCCCGCAGCGCTTCAACTCGCTTGAGCGTGTCGGCGCCGGTACCGACCGCTGCGCCTACGCGCAATGCACCACGCTGATCTTTTGAAGCACGAGGGAATTCGGTGGCCTTCTGGAAATCCTTGACCGTGATCATGCCCTTCAAGTTGAAGTTCTGATCGACGACGAGCACCTTCTCGATGCGGTGGCGATGAAGGAGCGCGAGCACTTCGTCTTTCGGTGCGTTTTCGCGGACCGTGATCAACCGTTCTTGGGGCGTCATCACCGTGGAGACTGGCGAGTCCAGCTTGGTTTCGAAACGCAAGTCGCGATGCGTGACGATCCCGACCGCCTTGGTGCCGACGACAACTGGCACCCCGGAGATGTTTTTCGCGCGCGTGAGCTCGAGAACTTCGCGGATCGTCTTGTCGGGAGTGATCGTGATCGGATCGTGGATCACACCGCTTTCGAACTTCTTGACCCGGGCGACTTCACGCGCCTGGGCTTCGACGCTCATGTTCTTGTGAATGATGCCCATGCCGCCTTCTTGGGCGATCGTGATCGCCAGACGGGCCTCTGTGACCGTGTCCATGGCAGCGGACACGACGGGCAAGTTGAGCCGAATGTTGCGAGTAATCTGGGTGCTCAGATCTGCATCGCGCGGCAAGAAGTCGGAGAATGCCGGGACCAGGAGCACGTCATCGAAGGTGAGTGCTTCCTCGAGAATTCGCATGGTTGGGCCGCCACGGTTATCGATGAAAGCGCGCCATTGTACGCGGCACCTTATATATCTGTATATAGCAACGAGTCTTGTATATAGCGACGACTCGGACGTCCTGTCACGAGTGTCGCTGCTCGGTTCAAAAGACGCGACTTTTGCCCCTCGCTCGCCACCTTCGGCGGCGGGCACATCCGTGTGCCTGAATTAGCACAAGCGACGACTCGGACGTCTGATGTACATGGATGTACGAATGCCGCGGGAGACATGGATGCCGAGAGCGGCGGATGTGGAATGGATGTACGAATGCCGCGGGAGGCATGGATGCCGGGAGCGGCCTGTCACGAGCGTCGCTGCTCGGATCAAAAGGCGTGACTTCTGCCCCGCGCGAGCGACGGCGCACGAAAGTGCCGCCTGGATCGCCTGGATGTGTGGGCAGTTCACAACCTGTTGTCACTGGCCGCTTCGCGGTAGCCTTGCGGGTTATGTCGTCCGACTTCGATTTTGGCTTCGCGCCCAACCCCGCACCCGCTGAGAATGGCCGCGATGTCTACACGCCAACGCGCCTGAATCGGGAAGCGCGCACGCTACTTGAGCGCGGCTTGCCTTCGTTGTGGCTGGAAGGTGAGATTTCCAATTTCTCGCGGCCCTCTTCCGGCCATTGGTACTTCTCGCTCAAGGATGAAGGTGCCCAGCTTCGCTGCGCCATGTTTCGCCAGCGCAATCTGCTCGCGAAGTTCAAGCCTCAGGATGGCCTGCATGTGCAAGCGCGCGGCCGAGTCAGCTTGTACGAGCCGCGAGGCGACTACCAGTTCATCGTGGACTTCATCGAAGAGGCCGGGGAAGGTGCCCTCCGCCGCAAGTTCGAATTGCTCAAGAACCGGCTGGCTGCTGAAGGTCTCTTTGCAGCCGAACGCAAAAAGACGCTTCCGCGGCTGCCAAAGCGAATCGGTGTGATCACTTCACCGACGGGCGCAGCGATTCGCGACGTGCTGCATATCCTGCGGCGGCGCTTTTGTACGATTCCGGTCTTGATCTATCCCGTTCCCGTTCAGGGCGCGAGTGCTGCCACCCAGATCGCGGCGATGATCCGCTTGGCCTCCCAGCGTGCCGAGTGCGACGTCTTGATCCTCGCACGGGGCGGCGGATCGCTCGAAGATCTGTGGTCATTCAATGAGGAAGTGGTGGCACGGGCGATTTTCGATTGCGAGATTCCTATCGTCAGCGGTATCGGCCACGAAGTGGACTTCACGATTGCCGACTTCGTTGCCGACGTGCGCGCTCCAACACCCTCGGGGGCAGCGGAAATCGTCGCACCGGATTGCAACGAATGGAGCCGAGCGCTGTCTGGATTGGGCCGGCGTTTGCAGCACGGAATGGAACGCCGCGTGGCGAACGCCGCACAGCGCGTCGCCTGGCTGGAGCGCAGGCTGGGACAACTCCATCCCGGCGTACAGCTCCGGCAGCACGCGCAGCGCTTGGATGAACTCGAACAGCGGATGCTTCGCACCATCGCACATCAACTCTCGCAACGACGAGCTCTGGTCGCTCAGCTCGGAGCCCATTTGCGCCAACATTCGCCGGCGTTGATGGTCGCATCGGGTTATCGTCGGCTGGAGAGCGCATCAACTGTGCTGCGTAGCGCGATGTCACACGGACTACAGCGCTGGCGTCATCGATTGAACGTGGCTGCCGGCACGCTCGATGTCGTAAGCCCACTGCGAACGTTGCAGCGAGGTTACGCAATCGTCACCGCACGCGAGCACGTGATCGTCGATGCTGCATCGGTGCAACCTGGCGACCGAATCCTAGCGCGACTCGCACGAGGCTTGGTCGAGGCAACTGTTGATCGCACTGTCGCTGAAGACCCATCGAAGAATCCATCCGATATCCAATGAACTTTCTTGTACGAACGATCGCTGCGCTGCTCCTTGGAGCGCTCGCGCTCCAGAGCAATGCCGCCCAAGCGACACTCGATCTCCCACGCGAAAGCCGCGTCCCCGGCGGGATCGCCTTCATCGATTTGGCGGCGAGTGCAATTCCGCCGCACGTGGAATTCGAAGGCCGCCAGTGCGCTGTGATCAAACGCGGCAACCATTGGGCGGCAATCGTCGGCATTCCGCTCGCTACGAAACCCGGGGCGCAGAAGATCCTCGTGCAGTCGCAACACGGCACGACCGAAGTGCCGTTTCAGGTCAAGAGCAAGAAATACCGCACTCAGTATTTAACGATTAAGGATCAGCGCAAAGTCGAGCCGAATGCTGAAGATCTCAAGCGCATTCAAGCTGAGACAGCCAGATCCGACGCCGCGCTCTCGCGCTTCACCGCGGAAGAATCCGCTCAGTTTGGATTGCAGCCGCCTATCCAAGGCGTGCGCTCCGACTCATTTGGTTCGCGACGTTTCTTCAACGGTCAACCGCGCAATCCCCACACCGGCATGGACATCGCAGCACCTCGCGGGACGCCCATTCACGCGCCTGCCGCCGGGAAAGTGGTCGAAGCAGGCGAGTTCTTTTTTAACGGCAATACGCTGTATATCGATCACGGCAATGGCCTCGTCACAATGTACTGTCACCTCGATACCGTGGCCGTGAAAGCGGGCGACACCGTGAATGCAGGACAATTGCTAGGCACCGTCGGGTCAACAGGCCGCGTGACCGGACCGCATCTTCATTGGGGAATCGCACTCAATCGCGCGATGGTCGATCCGGCGTTGTTCTTAGAGTCGCGCGAGACGCAAAAAGGCAAACAGGAAAAGAGCAAGGTCGGTGGTTAGAGGAAGTTCTGAGTTGACCCTTGTGGATTGACAGTTCGGCGTGAGAGTTGGGCGTTGACAGCTGGGAGTCAGAGCGGTCGTCTCACGAACCCCGAACCCCGAACCCCGATCCACGGCTCACGATCGCCGTTTCCCTATTCCCTATTCCGTATTCCCTATTCCCCATTCTCTACTCTCCCATCCGCTCAACCCACTCCCTCACCTCCACGATCACATTGAATCCATCGCGAGATTTCAGCCACTCGTAATTGCGCCGGTGCAAATCGCTGCTCTGATTGAAGCGGTTGAGCAGCACGATCGTTTGTAGCCCCTCGAGCTGCGACAGACACAATCGCACAGCGTTGATCGTGCCCAATCCCGCATCAGCAACCAGCAGTACGTGCGTGGGATGCAGAAGCCTTACCAGATCCAAATTGTCGCCGTCGTGAGCGATGGGAGAACGTAAACCACCCGCCGTTTCGAGCAACCGCAATTGGGCGTCCGGTTTCCATCGCAGTTCAGCCGCGAGATCGTTGAGGACGATGCGCGGTCGCGCCAACACTTCCGCCGCCATCGGCGGCGCCATTGGCACCGGATACGAGCGATGCGCAGGACAAACCTCGACCGGCGATTCCCCGCTCGCTGCGCTCAAAAGGTCCGCGTCGGTCGGACCTGATCCTTCGAATGACTGCGCGGGCTTGCGTGCACTCACGGTCAAACCGAGTCGGCGTGCTTGTCGCAAGAGCTCGCAACTTGCCCAGGTCTTGCCGACTTCGGTACCTGTGCCCACAACGGCGAGCAAGATTGGTTCGCTACGCATGCACGAACTCCGGCGTTACACGCGCGAGGGAGGTGCGCAGCTTGTCGATCATCTCATCGGTGTGTAGAGCGGAAAGTGCAACACGCAATCGTGCCGTACCCAACGGAACGGTTGGAGGGCGAATCGCCGGCACGTACAGCCCCGCCTCCATCAGACCACGCGAAGCCGCAAGCGCCGCCTCCTCGTCACCAAGAATGATTGGAATGATCGGCGCTGTGTGCTCGGGATTGATCCGCTGCACATTTCGCCGCAGCTGAGTGCGTAAACGTTCGCCCTCTTCGCTTGTGAATATCTTCAATGCGGCCAGCGCGGCCGCCATATCCGCCGGCGTTGGAGCAGTTGTAAAGATGTACGTGCGCGCTCGATTGACTAGCAAATCGATGAACTCGCTGGCGCCTGCCACCCATCCGCCCAGTGCAGCAAACGTCTTAGACAGCGTTCCGACGCGCAGACATTCGAGTTCGACTAAATCGTCCGGTAGCTCGGGCCCTAACACAGCGTGCGCCTCATCCAGAATGAGCAGTGCGCGATACTGAATGCACAATTCCGCGAGCCCCCGCAGATCGGGCGAATCGCCATCCATCGAAAAGACGGCTTCAGTGACGACGATCTTCTTACTCACACTCGCCGCGAGCAAAGCTTCAAGATTTTGAAGATCGTTGTGGCGAAACATCACCGTCTCACCGCGTGAAGCGCGGCAGCCGTCAATCAGAGACGCGTGATTGAGCTCATCGCAGAAGATGGTCGCGTCCGGCCCGGCGAATACCTGCAATACCCCGAGATTGGCGGCGTAGCCGGTTGGGAATAGCACTGCGCGTGCGCTCCCCTGCCAATCGGCGAGCGCCGCCTCCAATTCATGATGAACTGGGCGCGTGCCGGTCACGAGTCGCGATGCCGTCGACCCCGTTCCCCACTTCTCGATGGCATCGATAGCAGCAGCTCGAACTTGAGGATGCGCGCTGAGTCCTAGATAGTCGTTGGAGGCAAAGCTTACGACTGGGCACCCGTCGACCATCCCAACGACACCGGCGCCATCGAATACCGAGGTACTTCGCCAGCGATTAGCGCGACGGACTGCTGCGAGTTTGCCTCGCGCCCATTCGCGCCAGTCACTCACGTGCAGACCTCATCCAACCCTGCGCGCAAGGTGCTCACGATGAGTTCGATTTCATCCGCAGTCGTCGTCAACGGTGGAACGATGAGGATATTCGGACCCAGCGAGCGCAGCAGCACACCATTGCGTACAGCTGCGGCACAGGTGCGGCGTGCGAGCCGAGATTCACTCGCGCCATCGCGAAGCTCAACAGCAATCATCAAACCGACATTGCGGATCTCTTTCACGGCAGCATGCATCGCGATGCGTTGCTTGAGCAGCGAATCGACTTGGGCCGCGCGAGCGCGAACATTCTCGAGAACCGCCCATTGGTCCATCAACTGCAAATGCCGCAGCGCCACTGCTGCCGCAAGCGCGTTACCTCCATAGGAGTGCCCGTGATACAGCGTGCGCTCACTTAAATCGGGCCCTAGAAATGCGCGATATACGCGATCGTTTGCAACCGTCGCAGACATGGGTAAGTAACCGCCGGTGATGCCCTTTCCGACACACAGAATGTCCGGTCGCAATCCACACTGTTCCGACGCGAACAGAGTTCCAGTGCGACCGAAACCCGTGGCGACTTCATCGCAGACGAGCAGCACGCCGGTTTCGTCACACGCACTCTGCAAGGCCGCGAAGTCTTCGCACTTCGCAACCAGCACACCTGCGGCACCTTGAACCAGAGGTTCAACGACAACTGCGGCAAGTTTCGATGCGTGCTCGCGAACGAGTTCCGCCGCGACTTTCGGAGCGTGCGGCTGGGAGAATGAAGGTGCACGCATGACGGGGAAACGCAGCGGATCGAAAACCGTCGTACCGAATCCGCCGCCACCCAGCGAGATGCCACCGACTGTATCGCCGTGATACGCATCGCCGAATGCAAGATACGTCGAGCGACCTGCAATGCCCAAGTTAGCCCAGTACTGAAACGCGATTTTCAGCGCTTGCTCGACTGCAGATGCGCCATCGGAAGCAAATAAGATGTGGCCCCGCTCGAGGGGGACGCGTTTCAGCAATTCTTCTGCGAACTCGATGACGACTCGATTGCCGTTGCCGAGCATTGTCGTATGCGCCACTCGTTCGAGCTGATCGCGCACCGCTTGATCCAGTTCTGGAATTCGATGACCGAGCGTCGTGAGCCACAGCGATGAAATCGCATCGAAATACCGCTTGCCGTCGACATCGACAAGCTCGCGTCCTTCCGCGCGCTCTACGATGACCGGCGCGTTCTCGGCATAGCACGACATCTGCGTAAAGCCATGCCACACCGAGTTTGCATCGCGCTCAGTCCAATTCATCCGACGCCCCTCGCTCAGAGCTTGCTCAAGAAATCGGCGATCACCGGTCGGAAACGATCCATGTCGACTAAGAACGAGTCGTGGCCTTGCAGCGACGAAAGCCGCGCGAAATGAACCTCTTTGCCACCGGCAGCCAAACCATCTGCGAGCTCTTGTTGTTGTTCGATCGGAAATAGCAAATCGGTTTCGACGCCGATGATCAAGGCACGATCGACGGTGAAACGCCGCAGCGCTTCCGCGACCGAGCCGCCGTGATCAGCGAGATCGAACAAATCCATCGCACGCGAGATGTACAAGTAGCAGTTCGGATCGTATTGCCCGGTGAACTTCGCGGCGTGGTTTTCCAAATACGACTCGACTTCGAAATCGATTCCGAACGGATCGCCTGGTTTACGCTCGACGTTCGCGCGCTCGCGACCGAAACGCAGCGCCCATTCTTTTGCCGATCGGTACGTAATCATGCCGAGCTTGCGCGCGAGCTGCATTCCCGTAACCGGCATCGCATCCTGCGTGTAATTGCCATCGCGCCACGCCGGATCGCGACGGATGATTTCTCGCTGCAGCGAGCGCATCGCTATTGCGAACGGCACCGAGCGCGCCGATGCAGAAATCGATACGACACTACGAGCCGAACCCGGAAACAGTGCGCAATACGCCAACACCGTCATGCCGCCGAGGGATGGCCCGATCACCGCGGCGAGTTTCTTCACGCCCAGCGATGCTGCAACCTCGTACCCAGCACGTGCGATGTCTTCAACGGTTAGGACGGGAAAAGTGAGTCGGTACGGCTGGCCTGTTCCGGGATTGATTGACGCGGGCGACGTCGAACCAAATGGACTACCCAGAGAGTTCACGCAGATGACAAAGAAGCGTCGCGTGTCGATGGGGCGGCCCGGCCCAATCATGTCTTCCCACCAACCGGGCGATGGATCTTCAGTTGAAGATGCTGCATGAGCCGAGGGCGACAAGCCGGTGAAGATCATGATGGCGTTGTCGTAGCAGAACGCCATGTCTCCCCACGTCTCGTAAGCAATCTCAACGCCTTGTAAGGCGCCTCCGCGGCGCATCTCGAAAGGTCGAGTCAGCTTGAGGGTTTTTCTCGCGGCGGACATAGGCGTTCGTGAATGCGAAGGTGAGGCCGATTGTATGACGAAGGATCCATCCAAGTGAGAACTGCGCGTTGTCAGGTAAGAATCATCGGTGATGGACGGAACGGGCCAGTGATGAGTGATAGCGTGATGAGTGAACGGTGTTGCTGGTCAGCATCTGAAGACCGCATCACTCTCTCACGTCCTCACCCGCTCACTCGGCCCTACTTCCTTCCCCTTGCCCTTTGCATCAAGCGTTTGCGCGATCTCTGTTGGCGCGGCGTCAGCGGATTTCGCTTGCCCTTGAAGGGGTTCTCGTCAGAGCGAAATTCCACACGCACAGGCGTACCTTCAAGGCGAAAATTTTTGCGAAACACGTTTCCCAGATAGCGTTTGTATGCATCGGGTACGTGCTGCACTTGATTGCCGTGGACGACGATGATGGGCGGATTGCGACCGCCTTGGTGTGCATAACGAAGCTTGATGCGGCGACCGCGGACCAAAGGGGGCTGGTGCTGCTGAATCGCCGTCTCCAACACACGGGTGAGATCGGGCGTGGACATCTCACGCATGGCGGCGTCGTAAGCATGTGCAACCGCGCGAATGAGCTCGCCAACGCCGGTGCCGTGCAGCGCCGAGATGAAATGAATCGGTGCAAAGTCCAAAAACGGCAAGCGCAAATCCAAGCCGGTGCGGATTTCATCGCGCTTATCCGTCGGGATGCCGTCCCATTTATTCACGGCAATCAACAGCGCGCGACCACGTTCGGCCACCATGCCGAACAGACTGGCGTCTTGCTCGGCGACCGTGTCGTGCGCATCGATTACGCCGATCACCACGTGCGCCGAGTCGACTGCTTGCAGCGCCTTGATGACGCTGAACTTCTCTATCGCCTCTTCGACGCGAGCCCGACGACGCACGCCAGCGGTGTCGATTAACGTATAACGACGGCCTTCGCGTTCGAACGGAACGAACACCGCATCGCGGGTCGTGCCGGGTTGGTCATATGCAATCAGACGCTCTTCGCCGAGCAGCCGATTGATCAACGTGGATTTGCCGACATTCGGTCTGCCGATCACCGCAACCCGAATCTCGTCGTTCGTTTCAGGGCCGTTTTGAGTGGCTTCGAAACCGGCGAGCGTTCGTTCGAGCAACGCGCGAATCCCATCGCCGTGTGCGGATGAAATGGCTTGCGGTTCGCCGAAGCCAAGTTGGTAAAAATCGGCCGAGGCGTTCGCTGCGTCGAGGCCTTCCGCCTTGTTCGCAACCACGATGACGTGTTTGCCCAACTTACGCAGGGTTTGAGCGACGAAGTGGTCGGTTGGCGTCAGCCCTTCGCGAGCATCGACGAGAAACAGAACACGATCTGCCTCTTCGATGGCTCGCAGCGTCTGCCGCGCCATCAATTCTTCGATGCCGTGCGCCTCGGTGACCAATCCGCCCGTGTCGACGACCAAGTACGGCACGGGGCCATTGCGCCCATAACCATACTTTCGATCTCGGGTCAGACCCGGGAGATCCGCGACCAATGCATCGCGGGTCCCGGTGAGGACATTAAAGAGGGTCGACTTGCCGACATTCGGCCGGCCGACCAGAGCAATAACGGGCAACATGATCGGCCTTCGCTTCGGTTACTGCTCGTTCTTCGCCGTACGGTGTTTCTCCGCGCGCGGTGTCGAACGGAAGGCAAGCAGCTTGCCTGAATCGCTTTGCACGAACACACCTGTGTCGGTGGTAACGGCAGAGTTCGTAATGCGGTCGCCGCCCGCCTTTTCGCGCGCGATGATTTCGCCGGTGCCTTTGTCGAGCCAGTGTAGATAGCCTTCAAAGTCGCCGACCACGAGTGCATTGCCGTCGATCGCTGGCGCCGTGAGCCCACGCTTGCGGAGCCCCTTCTGTTCCCAAAGTACCGCACCGTCGGATCGCTTCATCGCGACCACCACGCTATCGGAATTGGTCAGATAGATCGTGTCCTCATCCATCGCAAACCCGCGGTAGCTCGATGCATCGCGAGCCCACCAGATCTGTCCAGAGTCCAGTGCAAGCATTGCCATTCGACCCTGGAATCCCACCACGAAGACATCGTCGCCTGACACGCGCGCCGGCGAGTCGATGTCCGCCAGACGCTCCAATTCGGTTCGTCCATGCGGCGCGTTTACGACGGTGTCCCACAGGACATCGCCAGTACGCGGATCGACGGCAATCACGCGGCCGTTGTCGAACCCGGCCACGATGCGATCGTTGGCGAGCACCGGCGGCGCCGTGCCTCGTAACGTCAATCGCGGCACTTGCTGATCGACGACCCACTTGGATGACCCGTCTTCAAGCGACAGACCTTCCAAATGACCGTTTACCGTCCGCACGACGACCAGATCGTGGACGATCAGCGGTCGAGCCAGGATTTCACTGGCGATCGTCCTGCGCCAACGCTCCTTACCCGATGCTGCATCGAGCGCGAGGACGTCGCCGTCGCTCGAACCCACAATCAACGTACCGTTGCCCACCTCGGGACCCGCGGATAGCGGCAATTTGGTTTTCACATTCCAAGTGCGTCGACCGTTTGCCGCCGTCACCGCGATGACTTCGCCATCGTGCGAGGCCGCGTACAGCTTCTGATCGACTACCACCGGTCGTAACGCGAGCCTCAGGCGCTTGGCATCTCCACCTAGGCCGGTGCTCCACAAGCTCTTGACGTTCAGTTTCGACGTGATGGGACCTAGCTTCGCCGGCGGATCTGGGTCTTTGTCACTGCAACCGGCGGCCACCAGCAACACTGACGCACAGCCGATCAAGAAGAACGAGCGCACTCGGCGCGCCGAGGCAGCGAATGATTCGATCATGGTGCAACCTGTGCAGCCGGCTTCGCCGCCGTGCCGCCGATATCCTGCTGTTTCAATTCCAGCAGCGTGCGATCGATCGATGCGTCGTCATTCGCAGCCAAAGCAGCCGCGTACTCAGCGCGTGCGCCTTCCAGATCGCCCTTGGCAACCAGTGCGTCGCCGCGAATCTCTCGCACCTGCGCGACGAATGCGCCGGCCTTCTCCGGCTCGAGCATCTTGAGCGCTTCATCGTGCTTGCCGAGCTGAATCTGGAGACGAGCCAGGCGCAGTTTCGCAACTTGAGCCAGTTCTTCATCGCGTGCGCCATCGACAACGGCCTGCAACAGCGGGAGTGCCCTATCGAATTGGGCAGCATCACTGTAGGCCTTCGCGAGTTCCAGCCGCGCCTGTTGCGTATACGGAGAACTTTCGTGTCCCGTGGCCAATACTTTCAGCAGAGCTTCTTCCTGCTGAAGATTCTTCGCTGTCGCCGCGTCTTCGAATTTCCTGTAATCCTGCGCGGCTTCCCGATGCTCCTGCGCTTGACGGTTCTGCCAGTACTGCCAACCGCCGAGAATGCCTAAGCCGAGCACGATGCCGGCCACGATCCAGCGCCAGTTCTCGCGCCACCAATTGCGCAGCGCTTCTTCTTGATCGCGATCCGTCAAATAGTCTTCAACCATACGTCACATTCTTTGCTTAGTAGTCGAAAGGGATGCCATCTTTACGCGGAGAGCTTCTGCGCCAATACGTTGGGCAGTTCAGCCCATGAGACTTCGATCTGCGGTGCTTCGACGCGCAGCGATTTCAGTCCCACGATGCGGCGCTCGACTTCGGTGTCGCCCAAGATCAGCGCGAACTGGGCACCGCTCTTGTCGGCCCGCTTCATTTGCGATTTGAAACTGCCGCCGCCGCAGTTCGTTTCGATACGAACCGCTGCCATCTCATTCCGCAGCGTTTCCGCCAGTCCCAAGCCTGCGGCTTCGGCGCGTTCGCCAGCGATCACGAAATACAGGTCCGGCACGTCAGCCTGCGATTCGCCGCGTTGCACCTTGAGCAGTTCGACGAGGCGTTCCTGGCCCAAAGCCCAGCCCATCGCCGGAGTGGGTTCGCCGCCGAGTTGCGTGACGAGCCCGTCGTAGCGTCCGCCAGAACAGACGGCGCCTTGAGATCCGAGTTCCGTCGTCACCCATTCGAATACCGTGTGGGTGTAGTAGTCGAGCCCTCGCACCAGCCTTGGGTTCACCACGTAGCGAATTCCGACTGCATCCAGATGCCGGCACAAGCCCTGGAAATGCTGACGCGAGGCTTCATCCAAATACTCTGTGAGTACCGGTGCGGCGGCGATCAGGTCCTGGAGGTCCGGATTCTTGCTATCGAGGATACGCAACGGATTGCCTTCTAACCGGCGCAGACTGTCCGCGTCTAACTTCGATTTATGCGCGCTGAAATAATCACGCAATTTGTCGCGATAGACGCGTCGAGACTCGGGCGTACCGAGCGAATTCAAATTCAACTCCAGCCGCTCGACGCCGACCGTTCGCAGTAAGCGCGAGCTCAGCATGATGAGTTCGGCGTCGATGTCCGGGCCGGCATAACCGAACGCCTCGACATCGAGCTGGTAGAACTGCCGGAAGCGTCCCCGCTGCGGTTTCTCGTGGCGGAACATCGGACCTGCACACCACACGCGCTGTTTCTGGTTGTGCAACAGTCCGTTCGTGATCATGGCGCGCACGATTCCGGCGGTCGCCTCCGGTCGCAGCGTCAACGAATCCCCACCTGGATCCTCGAAGGTGAACATCTCCTTTTGAACAATGTCCGTGAACTCGCCAATCGAGCGTTTGAATAAGCCCGTGTGCTCGACGATCGGCACGCGAATCTCTCGGTACGCGTAGGCAGCGAACAATTCGCGCGCGATGCGCTCGAGACGCTGCCAGGCGTGGATGTCCGCCGGTAGGACATCGTTCATACCGCGGGGAGGCTGGATCTGCACTGGAGTGGGCGTATTCAAACTAAAGCTCGTTCACTGCATCGAGTCCGGATCGGGCGGGCAGATTGCCAAGGTGCCAGTCTGTGTCAACCGCTGTCGGACGTTGCTCAATTACGGTTAATGATTTTCGAGGCGCTAACCTTCGCTCACGCTGCCGTCCGCACCGACGCTGAAGCGGGCAGATTCACGATTTGACCGCCGCGGAATCACGGCCTGTTTGCCGTCAACCTCGAGTTTGACGGCACTCGCCATGCCCAAGGTCACCCGCAGCGGCGCTGGGCCGCTCAGCGTTCGGACGCGCCCGGCCGTGCCGTTGTCGAACATCAGCCGCTTACCGCTGGCGTCGTAGACTTCAGTCCAACATGTGTCGGTGAACTGAAGACGTATGGTCACATTCGACTCCTGTGCCGTGTTCGTCATCGGCTGCGTCGCATGGCTCGTCGGTGTGACGGCAGCATCTGTCGCCGCGCTCGATGTCGCCGCAGGTGGCACGGCGGAAACCTCCGCTGGCGCGGGTGCCGCAGTCGCTGGCACGTCGCTCGTCGCCGCTTCCGATGGTGCGGGAATGGGCGGACTGGCCTGTGTCTCGTCCCCATTGTCCGCTGACGAACTTCCAACGCTTTGAAACACCGCAAACGCGATCGCAATGAGCACACCCACCGCGACGATCGCACCCACGACGCGCACCGACTGACGCGCTTGTGAACGCACGTCGCGTATCGGCGCGGCAACGGTCGCCGGAATCGGATCCTGCACGGTCGGCGTATCGTTCAAGTGCTCGTAGCGCGCGAGAACTTCCTCGGCAGGCAAGCCGAGCAACAGCGCGTACTTTCGAAGATGCCCTTTTGCGTAGACAGGCGCGCCTAACGCAGCGAAGCGATTGCTCTCGATCGCCTCTACGACCCAAACATCCAGATTGAGCCCCTCGGCCGCCTGTTGCTGCGTCAAGCCACGTTGAGTTCGGGCCTGGGCCAGCCATTCACCGGGAGTGACGGCCCCTTGCGTTCGATCAGTCTCGCCTTCCAAGGTCGCTCATCCCGCAGTCCGTTCGGACTCGAGAAGCTCCTTGGTTTGTGCTGCATTGGGAAATTCGCTCTTAAGCCGCAGCGCATAGCGTTGCGCACCGGCTTGATTGCCGAGACTGCGTTCGATGCGCACACCGAGCCACAAGGTCGCAGGCGTGGCACGCCCGACTTCCTGGTAGCGCTCGAGAAATGCGCGGGCGGGAACGTATTGCTTCAATTCGAATTCGACTTCCGCCAATTGCAGTAGCGCCGGAGCAAACTTCGGACGAACCGCCACCGCCGAGCGCAGATACTTCTCTGCGTCCTGCATGTCACCCGAGTTGCGCGCGCAGTTCGCCGCATTCACCCAGGCAATCTCCGGTGTCTTATAAAGTGGATTCTGTGCCGCCTCCAACGCCATCTTCTCGCCTTTATCGAAGCGGTTCTTCTGGCACAGGAAGACGGCATAGTTGTTGCGGATGTCCGGATCCTGGCCATCGAGCGAAACCGCACGCGAGAAGTGCGAGTCCGCTTTGTCGGTCTGACCTAAACGGTCGTAGAGCAAACCGGCCGCTGCGTGCGCTTTGGCGTTGTGCGGGTTCTGTTCCAGTGCCCTATCGATTTTTTCCTTGGCCTGAGACAGATTGCCTTTGCGCAAGTAGTCGATGCCGAGTTCTAGGTTGATCTCGGATGCACGCTCCGGCTGTGGCTTGGCTTGCTGCGGATCGGTACTCACGCAACCTGCAACCAGAATGATCGTGAACACGGCCGCTGTTATTTTTCGCATCACGTCTGCACCGTCACTGAAACGAGCTTGGATCCCAACCGAACCGTCGTGCGGTCGTTCACTCTCCCCACCAACTGACCGCAAGCCGCGTCGATGTCATCGCCGCGCGTGCGTCGCGTTGTGGCGATCACCCCGTTCGCATTCAAAATGTCCCGAAACCTCTCGATCGCAGCTGCACTCGAGCGTCTGTATTTAGTTTGCGGGAACGGGTTGAACGGAATCAGATTCAGTTTTGCCGGCCGGCCCTTCAACAAGCGCACAAGTTCATGCGCGTGTTCGGGCTTGTCGTTGATGCCATCGAGCATCACGTATTCGAAGGTGATGCTGCGCGCGTTTTGCTTGTTGACATACACCCAACAGGCATCAAGCAGCTCCGCAATCCGATGCTTGCGATTGATCGGCACGAGCTGATCGCGCAACTCATCGTTCGGCGCGTGCAGCGACACCGCGAGCGCACAGTTGGTTTCTTCGGCCAGCTTCAGCATCTGCGGCACGAGCCCAGACGTGCTGACCGTAACGCGACGCCGCGAAATGTCGAATCCCAGATCGTCCATGAAGATCTCGGCGGCGGGCACCACGTTGCGATAGTTCGCTAGCGGCTCGCCCATTCCCATGAAGACGATATTGGTGATGACGCGATTGCCGCCCGGCTCGTAACCCAGCTCGCGATTCGCCAGCCACACTTGGCCGACGATTTCGGCAACGTCCAGATTGCGGTTGAACCCTTGCTGCGCCGTCGAGCAGAAGCTGCAGTCCATCGCACATCCGACCTGGCTGGAGATGCAGAGCGTGCCGCGGCCGGGTTCTGGAATGAACACCATCTCGATACCTTGGGTGCCATCCATCGCAAGCAGCCATTTGCGCGTTCCGTCACTGGAGACCTGCGTGAGCTTGATCTCCGGCACGCGGATTTCCGCGACTTGCTTGAGCCGCTCGCGAAAGCTCTTCGCGAGATCGCTCATGTCATCGAAGTTGCTGACGTGGCGCTTATAGATCCATTTCATCAACTGCCGAGCGCGAAACGGCTTCTCGTCCATGTCCTCCGCGACGAAGCGTTCCAACTCGGACCGCGTGAGCCCGAGTAGGTTGGTCTTGGAGGTGAGTTCGCTCATCTGCAGGATGCGACCGAGTCAAGGCCTCGGTCGCTGCGTCTTAGCGCGTGCGCGGGCACAGGTCCGTGCCGGCGAAGAAATAGGCGATTTCGATCTTGGCGTTCTCGAGGCTATCCGAGCCGTGAACGACGTTCTCTTCGATGCTGGTCGCGAAATCCGCGCGGATCGTGCCCTTGTCAGCCTTCTTCGGGTCGGTCGCGCCCATCAGTTCGCGATTCTTGGCGACGGCATTTTCGCCTTCCAGCACCTGCACCATCACGGGCCCGGAGATCATGTACTTGACCAGATCTTTGAAGAACGGCCGCTCGCGATGCACGGCATAGAAGCCTTCGGCCTGAGCTTGGGTCAGTTGCACCATGCGTGCGCCAATGACGCGGAGGCCTGCTTGTTCGAAACGGCGATAGACCTCGCCAATGAGGTTCTTCTGCACGCCATCGGGTTTCACAATCGAAAAAGTGCGTTCGAGCGCCATGGAGTCAAATTCCTTCGGTCTTGAATATATACAGCTTGGTCAGTAGCTTGGGTACGGCGGCTAAAGTGAAGTGGCGCCGTCGCGCCGGCGGTGGTCTGCGGCGCGCGCGCAGTCTACCCGCCTAGGCAAGTGCCAGCAAGAAATCTAGGCGGGACCAGCAGTTAGCCGAGGAATGTCAGAGAAACGGCGATCAGAATCAGACCGTGAAGCTTTCGCCGCAACCGCACTCGCCCTTCACGTTCGGATTGCGGAACCGAAACGCCTCGTTCAAACCCTGCTTCACGAAATCGACTTCCGTCCCATCGATGTAGCCGAGGCTGGCCTTATCGACGATGACCTTAACGCCCTGATCCTCGAACACCACGTCGTCTGCGTGAATGTCATCGGCGTAGTTGACGACGTACGCAAAACCCGAACAGCCGGTCTTTTTGACCGCGAGACGCAGGCCCAACCCCTGGCCCCGGCGGGCAAGAAAGGAACGGATGCGATCGGCGGCGGAAGACGTGAGTGAGATGGACATAGTTTGATACGAGCGCGACGGTAATCCTTAACTGATAACACTTAATCGATGTTCAACACTGAGGGCACGGGTCGTAAGGTCAAGATCCAAACGGCATGCCAGTTCGGCATGATTTTATGTGCAAACGGGCCAAGCAGAGGCCAATGCCCGCACTGCGTCCTCCAGGATGAGAAGCCGTCCACGCTTCTCCGGCGGAACAGCCATCACTTCGGCCACCTCCCGCCAACTCCAGCGCATCAAGTCGTCGCGATCGGCCCCTACCAGCCGCTCCGTTAGCCAAGATCCGGCCGCGATGCAGTGAGGGCATCCGAACACTTCATACCGCACCTCGTCGATGCGACCTGCGACGATGCGTGCGCTCAACGCGAACATCACGCCCTGCGCAATCGATCCAGCCACCCCTTCCACGACATCCGAGCCGTTGAGAAGCCGGCCAGCATTGCGCGGATGTTCGAAGTGATCGATGACAGCTGCGTTATAGGTCGTACTCATGCGCTAGCTACAACTTACGTAAATACAAGGGGCGATTCCGTGACGAACCCTATCGAGGCGCGAACGAGCGCAGTCGAGTCACTTCGCGATTCAAGGCGGCGATAGCGATCTCGATTTCCTCCGCAGAGGTAAAGCGACCCAAGCTGAAGCGCAACGAGCTTTGGGCCAGCGCATCGCTTCGGCCCAATGCACGCAACACGTAAGACGCCTCATCCGAAGCAGACGAACACGCCGCGCCCGCAGAGACCGCCAACTCGCGCAATGCAAACTGCAAACTCTCGCCCTCGATGCCTGCGAAGCTCACGTTCAGCACGTTGGTAACGCGCGAGTGTGCATGCCCGTTCAATTCGACCTCGCCGAGCCCGGAAATTCCCTCCCAAAGTCGATCGCGTAGTGTCTGAATTCGCGCACAGTCGGCAGCCTGCTCGGCCTTCGCGATCTCGAACGCCAGACCCATGCCGACGATTTGATGCGTCGCAAGCGTGCCGGAACGCAATCCGCCTTCTTGCCCGCCGCCGAAAATGATTGGCCGCAATCCAACGGGCGGTTTGCGCCGCACGTACAGAGCGCCAATGCCCTTCGGACCGTAGGCTTTGTGCGCGGTCATCGACAGCAAATCGATGTTCATAGCCTCAACATCGATGGGCACCTTGCCCACGCTCTGCGCTGCATCCACATGAAAGAGCACGTCGCGCTCACGACACATCTGGCCGAAAGCGGCGATATCTTGGATGACGCCGATCTCGTTATTGACGTGCATGAGCGAGACCAAAATCGTGTCCGGTCGGAGTGCTTCGGCGAGTTGCGCGGGGGTGACGATCCCATCCTGAGCCGGCTTGAGGTATGTCACCTCGAACCCTTCGCGCTCCGCCTGCTTAAGCGCATCCAGCACCGCCTTGTGTTCGGTTCGTGCAGAAATCAGATGCTTGCCTTTCGCTGCATGAAACCGAGCAACCCCGAGGACGGCCAAGTTGTCCGACTCGGTTGCACCCGAAGTCCAGACGATGGTTTCGGGCCGAGCGCCGATCGCGCCGGCGACTTGCGCCCGCGCTTTCTCCACGCAAGCACGCGCGCGTCGTCCGTATTCGTGGCTCATTGATGACGGGTTGCCGTAAGGCCCGTCGGGCCGCAGACATTCGATCATTGCTTCGGCGACACGAGGATCGAGCGGAGTCGTCGCCGCATAATCCAAATAGATCGGCAGGCGCTCGCTCATGTTGCCGTCTTCTTGGCAGGCCTACGCTTGGCTTGCACGGCTGTAAGAATGCCGCGAAGGATGTTCATTTCGTTCTGATCCAACTGCGCGCGATTGAACAGCCGCCGGATCCGCGCCATCAGGTGCCCTCCGCCCGTCCGATCGCGGAAATCGATTTCATTGAGCACCGTTTCGATGTGCTCGTATAAACGCGTCATCTCCGCGGCACTTGCGAGCGGCACTTCGCGAGGCGCAGCCGCTGGCGCACCCGGACGCATCGCAAGCCAGATCTCGTAGGCGATCACCTGCACTGCCATGGCCAGGTTCAAAGAGCTGTACTCGCTGGAGGTGGGAATAGTGACCAGCAGGTTACATCGCGCGAGTTCTACGTTGGTGAGCCCAAACCGTTCGGACCCGAACACCACGGCCACGTTCCCGATCTTCGCGTCTTGCACAATGCGTGCGGCGCATTCGCGTGGTTCGGTCAAATCCCAAGGCAGGTGACGTTGACGCGCGCTGGTGCCAACAACCAAACCACAATCTGCGATGGCCGATTCGAACTCTTCATGGACACGGGCCGTTGCGAGGATGTCATCTGCACCCGATGCTCGTGCAATCGCTTCGGGATTCGGAAACAACTTCGGTCGCACCAAATGCAACTGCCGCAGTCCCATGTTCTTCATGGCGCGCGCGGTCGCGCCAATATTGCCCGGATGATGCGGATCGACGAGAACGATGCGGACGGACACGGCTAATGACTCGTCGCGTCATGGCTGATTAAGTCATGACGGCATGGCTGCAAGGAGAAGTTCGATCGTGAGGCAGTCATCGAGAACACTGGATGGGCAACGAGCTGGTATTCTACCGCGCCCGCGCCAAGCCGCGGCCCGCTCTTTAACTTCCCGAACCCGCCTGAAGCTCGCATCGGCGTAGGTCTTATTTGTCGAGGTCTTTTTAATGCAACCGCTGTTGAACATTGCAATCCGCGCCGCCCGTCGAGCTGGTGAAGTGATCATTCGTGGCATGAATCGCGTCCATCGTTTGGACGTACGTGCCAAAGGTCAAAACGACTTCGTGACCGAAATCGACATGCAGGCGGAGCGGGACATCATCGAGACGATCCACAAGCACTATCCCGATCACGCCGTGCTCGCCGAAGAGAGCGGCGAGCGGGGCGAAAACGAATTCGTCTGGATCATCGATCCTCTCGACGGCACGACCAATTTCATGCACGGCTTTCCGCAGTTCGCGGTCTCCATTGCCGTGCAGCGCCGTGGCCGCATCGAACATGGCGTGGTCTATGACCCATTGCGCCAAGAACTCTTCACGACCTCTCGCGGCGAAGGCGCTCAGCTCGATGGCAAGCGCATTCGCGTGAGCTCGCACGTAGGCCTGGACCGAGCGCTCATCGGCACTGGCTTTCCTTACCGAACCAATCTGCATTGGATCGACAACTACATGGGGATGTTCAAGGCCGTCACACAAGCGACCGCAGGCATTCGACGACCGGGTGCAGCAGCGCTCGATCTTGCATACGTCGCTGCAGGAAGGCTCGATGCATTTTGGGAGCTCGGATTGTCACCCTGGGATACAGCGGCCGGTACGCTACTCATCACTGAAGCCGGCGGAATGGTCGGCACGCTGACCGGCGGCGAGTACAAACAACAGGGACACATTCTCGCTGGCACGCCCAAGGTATACGCACCGCTAGTCGAGCTCCTTGCGCCATTCGTGCCGGAGTCGCTCAAAGACTAGAAGCCAGCCGCGCGCTCACGCGACTTGTCATCGCAACGATTCCCGTGCATCGCTTTTTCCAAAGTGCTCCGCTACAGTTCCGGCGCATCAGAGGGGCACAGTTGCACGGGAGATCGGAGTGAGCCTGTTCCGAACTAAAACACTGACGAACGATCTGCACGTGGACGCGGGCGAACCCGCCGACGGCGCCCACCTCGAAGCACACTCGCTACGGCGAGCTCTATCTGCAAGACAACTCGTTCTACTGGGAATCGGAGCCGTCATCGGCGCCGGTATCTTCGTGATGACCGGTCAAGCAGCGGCGAATCATGCCGGCCCTGCTATCGTGTTGAGCTTCGTCTTCGCCGGTTTCGCCTGCGCGCTTGCAGGCCTGTGTTATGCGGAGTTCTCCTCGATGCTGCCGGTCTCCGGCAGCGCCTATTCCTATGCCTATGCGACACTCGGCGAATTGGTCGCGTGGTTCATCGGCTGGATGTTGGTGCTGGAGTATTTGGTCGCCGTGGCGACAGTCGCCGTCGGTTGGGGCGGTTATTTCAACGGTCTGCTCCAATCGATCGGACATCTCGTAGGCGCGGACCTATCCCTGCCTGACAGGCTCTCAATGGCGCCACTGGTGTACGCGGATCACAAGCTGCACATGACCAGCGGCATCATCAACATCCCGGCCATTCTCATCGTGACTGCGATTGCGGCGCTCTGTTATCGCGGCATCTCGCAGTCGGCATTCGTCAATTCAATCATCGTCGCGATCAAGCTCACGGTGATCGGCCTGTTTCTCATCTTCGCGATACCGCATGTGCAACCCGAGAATTGGCATCCGTTTATTCCACCCGCCGAAGCAGCCGGCAAATTCGGCATGGACGGAGTGATTCGCGGCGCCACCGTGGTGTTCTTCGCCTACATCGGTTTCGATGCGGTTTCGACTGCCGCATCCGAAGCGAAGAATCCACAACGGGACATGCCCATCGGCATTCTCGGCTCGCTGGTTCTATGTACGTTGCTCTACATCGCCGTCTCGGGCGTGCTCACCGGCATTCTTCCTTACACGCAGTTGGGAACGCCGAAGCCAGTTGCGACAGCGTTGGAAGCTTATCCCGATCTGCAATGGCTCAAGTTCTTGGTCGAGGTCGGAGCGATTGCAGGCTTGAGCTCGGTAATCCTCGTGATGATGATCGGCCAGACGCGTGTGTTCTACGCCATGTCCCATGATGGCCTGATCGGCAAGATGTTCGGTCGCGTGCACCCTCGCTTTCACACGCCTTACCTGGGAACCATTTTCGTCGGCGTAGTCGCCGCTGCGCTTGCCGGATTTCTTCCGCTCGGTGTGCTCGGCGATCTAGTGTCGATGGGAACTCTGCTCGCCTTCGCAACCGTTTGTATCGGCGTGCTGGTTCTGCGCTACACCAAACCTGATTTGAAACGTCCCTTCCGAGTACCGTTTGCCTGGGTTATTTGCCCGGCCGGTGCACTCGCCTGTCTGTATTTGTTCTTCAGAGCCTTTCAAGACAATTGGAAGTGGATGAGCGTCTGGATCGTCGTCGGATTCCTTATCTATTTTGGATACAGCCGCAGGCACAGCGCGTTGCAAGGCAAATAGAAGCGACTCTGAGATAGGTTCTAGCCACGCAAGGTCACTGTCATGAATCAGATTTTGGTCGTCATGTACGGCGTGACGATCACCCCATGGAAGCTCGTCGGATATCTGGGTGTGGCGCTATTTGCCGGGCGCTGGTTCGTGCAGCTCATCGCTTCGCGTCGGGCAGGCAAACCGCAGCTCCCGACTTTGTTTTGGTATATGAGCGCGACAGGCAGCGCCCTGCTGCTCAGCTACTTCATCTTCGGTAAGAACGACTCGGTCGGCGTGCTATCGAATCTGTTTCCCGCATTCGTGTCGTTCTACAACTTGTATCTCGACACCAAGAATCGCCGGCTCGCCAACGCGGCATCCTAAAGGCCGGCGGGCGTTCACTCGTCCAGTTTCTTGTGCAGCTTCACCGGCGCACTGATGCGCTTGCGAAGTTTGATGTTCAGCATCTCCACGATGACCGAGAACGCCATGGCGAAGTAGATGTAGCCCTTCGGTATATGGAAGCTGAGGCTCTCACCGACGAGTGCCACGCCGATCAAAATCAAGAAAGACAGCGCCAGCATTTTGATCGTGGGGTGCCGGTCGACGAAGTCGCTGATTGGCCCCGCCAAGAACATCATCACCACGACTGCTGCTATCACCGCTGCGATCATGACCTGCACATGATCGGCCATGCCGACGGCAGTAATCACCGAGTCGAGCGAGAACACGATGTCGATGATTGCGATTTGCGTGATCACGCCGATGAAGCTGGCGCGTCGCACGGACGCACCGTGCTCCTCTTCCTCGCCTTCCAAGCTGTGATGGATTTCCAGCGTGCTTTTGGCGAGCAAGAACAAGCCGCCCCCGAACAAAATCAGATCGCGCCCGGATACGCCCCGCCCCGCAATATGGAACAGCGCCGATGACAGTCCCATTACCCATGTGATGGACAGGAGCAACGCGATACGCGTCAACATTGCGAGCGACAAACCGATCGTTCGTCCGCGTGCTTGCTGATCCTTGGGCAATCGCCCCACAAGGATCGAAATGAAAATGATGTTGTCGATGCCGAGAACGATCTCGAGCGCCGTCAACGTGATAAAGGCAAGCCAAACTTCGGGATCGCTGAGGAATTCCATTGCTTCACTCTACTGCCGAGGAAAGAGCAACACACAGATCACAAAAAACAGGAAGAGCACAAAGCAAAAATAGCAGAAGGTGTTCTTCCTTCCAGCCCATTGTTATTTGTGTTCTCTGTCTATCTGTGTGTTCTTTGTGTTACGTCCGGCTCTTCTCTTTCTTAGTGACCCACAGAGAAGCGACAACGCCAATCACCAAGAACCCCACGATCACCGCAAGCGAGATCAGATGCGGGATCTCATAGTGCAAGTGCAGCATCATCTTCACGCCTACGAATGCGAGCACGAAGATCAGGCTGAGCTTGAGATATTTGAACATCATCATCAGCCCGGCGATTGCGAAATAAAGTGATCGCAACCCGAGGATGGCGAACGCATTCGACGTGAAGACGATGAAGGGATCCTGAGTCACGGCGAAGATGGCCGGAATGGAATCTACGGCAAACACCACATCCGCCAGATCGACCAGCAGCAGTGTGACGAACAGCGGGGTTGCGGCGCGCACCCCGTTCTCGAGTGTAAAGAACCGGTCGCCATCCAGGCGCTCGCTCACCGGAAATACCCGCCGCGCAATCTTGACCAGAACGCTCTTGCCGGGATCGAATTGCTCTTCTTCGCTCTTGAGCATTCGCGCCGCGGTGAACAACAAGATCGCGCCGAATACATAGAACATCCAGTCGAATGTATGAATGAGCACGGCGCCCATGGCAATCATCGCACCACGAAGCAAGATGGCGCCCACGATGCCCCAGAACAACACACGATACTGGAATTGCTCGGGGATCTTCATGAAGGAGAAGATCACCGCGATGACGAAGATGTTGTCGACGGAAAGCGACCACTCGAGCAAGTAGCCGCTGACGTACTGAATCGCTGCCTCGGATCCGTTCGGCATGTCCGGCCCGGTCTGCCATCCGAGCCATTGGTATTCATACACGCCGTAGACCAGGCCTGCGAAAGAAAGCGCCACGATGATCCACACGACCGTCCATGCGAGCGCTTGCGGGACGCTCATCGTGCGGGATTCGCGATGCAGAACGCCTAGATCGAGCGCGAGAACGCCAATGAAAATCGCGAAGAAAACCGCCCAGATCACTAAATTCATAACGTGGGCGTGAGTGGGCTCATGCGAGAAGGTCGCACGCTCGAGTGGTCGATGAACTTCGGCTTGGGCCTCAAGGCAGTGCGTCGACCTCTTTGTCTTTTTGCTTTTCCATCAGGTCGCGAGCGGAAAGCTTCATTTCCAGCGCCAATGCACCGGCGACATATATCGACGAATACGTGCCCACCACGATGCCGATGGTCAGTGCCCATGAGAATCCACGCAGAGTTTCGCCGCCCACCAACAACAATACGACGACGACGAGCAGCGTCGCGCCGCTGGTGATGATCGTTCGCGACAACGTCTGATTAATCGACGCATCCATGATTTGTTCCGGCGTGGCACGCCGCATGGAATGAAAGTTCTCGCGAACCCGGTCGAACACGACGACGGTATCGTTCAACGAATAACCGATGACGGCGAGAATCGCAGCGAGACCCGCCAGGTCGAACGGAATCTGCGTGACTGCGAAGAACCCGAGAATCAACATGGGATCGTGCAATGTCGCAATGACGGCACTCAAGGCCAATTTCCATTGGAACCGGGCCCAGGTGTAGAACCCGATCAACACGAAAGTAAACAAGACGGCCATGCCGCCCTGGTTGGTAAGCTCGCTACCGACCTGCGGACCCACAACTTCCGCGCGCCGCAACTCGACGTTCTGGTCGACAGTGCGCAATGCCTCTTGAACCTTGACGCTCACTGCGTTGACGTCTTGTTTCTCCTGCGGCAGCAAACGAATCATCACGCTGCGCTGATCGTCGAGCGTTTGCACTTGGGTGTCGTGATAGCCGGCCTGAACGAGTGCAGCACGCGTACGTTCCACGTTCGCGACTTTCGGAAAACTGAACTCGAGTACGACGCCGCCGGTGAAATCGATACCGAAGTTCAGGCCATGCCAGAACAACAGCACGATCGAGCCGATGATGGCCGCCGCGGACACGCCGTACCACATACGGCGCGTATGCATGAACGGATAGGTGGTGACCTTGTGGAAGAACTCCATGGCGCTCTCTAAATTGGCAGGCTTTCGAGTCGGCGACGGCGGCCCCAAATCGCGTGCACGAGCGCACGGCTGCCGACGACTGAAGTGAATAGTGAGGTCAGAATACCGAGCGTCATGACCTCGGCGAAGCTGCGGATCGTGCCGCTACCGAAAGCGAATAGCACGACGCCCGCAATGAGCGTCGTGACGTTCGAGTCGGCGATGGTCGCGAATGCTTTCTCGAAGCCGGCATTGATCGCCGCAAGGGGCGAATTCCCCGCGCGCAATTCTTCGCGGATGCGCTCGTAGATCAAAATGTTTGCGTCGACGGCGATACCAAGGTGGAACACGACTGCCGCGATGCCGGGAAGCGACAGCGAGATCTGCAGCATGGAGAGCAGACCGACCGTGAGAACCAGGTTCGCCAATAGAACGGCGTTCGCGATCCAACCGAAGCCGCGGTAGTAAATGGCCATGAACACGAACGTGAGGACCAGACCGATAACCATGGCACGAATACCGCGATCGATGTTGTCCTGACCCAAGCTCGGACCGACGGAACGCTGCTCCACGATCGTCTGCGGAGCAGCCAGTGCACCGGATCGCAGCAATAAGGCCAATTCGCGCGCTTCGGTCGCTTGCAATCCAGTGATCCGGAAACGCGAGGACAAGACGCTTTGGATCGTCGCGGCGTTGATGACCTTTTCTTCATTACACACGTCGCCGACCCGGGTGCCTTCGCACCGCTCGCCGGCCTGCGTATTGAGATGCTTGCTTTCCAGATAGACCACAGCCATGCGACGCCCGACGTTCTCGCGCGTGACGCGGAGCATTTCCTGACCGCCGCGCGCATCGAGCGTCACCGAGACTTCCGGCTCGCCCTGAGAGAAGTTCGCCTGTGCATCGGTGAGCTGTTCGCCCGTTGCAATCACATCGCGCTTGAGCAGGATCGGACGGCCATCGCTCATCTTGTAGAGCTTCGATCCGATCGGAATGCGCTTGGTCGCTTGTGCCGCATACGGATCGTTGTTCTCATCGACGAGACGGAATTCCACCGTCGCAGTTGCACCCAGCACGCGGATTGCCTCGTTCGGATCTTTCACACCCGGCAATTGCACGCCGATGCGCTTGATGGCTTGGCGCGCGATGATTGGCTCGGAGACACCGAGTTCATCGACGCGGTTACGCAAGGTCGTGATGTTCTGCTGCACCGCCTGGTCTTGGCGACGCTTGATCTCCGCCGGACTCATTCGGATGTCGATGTTGGCGCCCTCGCCGGCGGTCTCCGAGGTAAGCAGCAGCGATCCGTCCGGCGACTTCAGTGCATCCATGGCGCGCGACAGATCGCTGCCGTTGCGCAACGCCACCCGCACGACGCCGTTTTGGGTTGTTACATTGTTGTAAGGAATGCGCTTGTCGCGAAGCACGGTGCGAGCGTCGCGCTCGATGCGTTCCAGCGCCTGTTGGACCGCGGCATCGATATCGACCTCATAAACGAAGTTCACACCGCCACGCAAATCCAGGCCCAAGCTCATCGGTTTGAGTCCGATCTTCCGAATAAATGCGGGCGTGCGCGGTACGTCCGCTAGCGCGACAAGATATTGGCCATCGCCTTTTTGATTGATGACTTCATGCGCTGCGATCTGTTGCTGGTCGGTTTCGAAGCGCAGCACCAAGCGGTCATTGTCGAGATAGGAGGCTTCGACTGGAATGTTCGCATCCTGCATCAGCTTGAGCACGCTCTGCCGTGCCGGTTCATCCATCGCCTGTCGATCGTTGCGCGTGAGCTGCAACGCCGGTGCCTGACCAAACAGATTGGGAATGAAGAAGATGATGCCGACCACCAGGACAATGATGACCAGCCAATACTTCCATTTCGGGAACTGATACATGAACGATCTCAGCTATCCGGCGCACGGGCGCCGAATCAAAGTGTCAGGCGTTCTTGAGGGTGCCTTTCGGGAGGATTTGCGACACGGTGTGCCGCTGAACCTTGACGTTGACGCCGTCGGCAATTTCAACCGTCAAGAATTGTTCACTCACTTCGGTGACCTTCCCGAGGATGCCGCCGCTGGTGACGATCTCGGCTCCAGCTTCGATTGCGGCGACCATGTTGCGATGTTCTTTCGCCCGCTTACTCTGCGGACGAATCAACAGAAAATAGAACACCACGATCATGATGATCGGCAGCGCCATTCCGGTCAGTACGCTTTGCGGCCCGGAAGGTGTCTGGGCCTGCGCCGCAGCGGTGGAAATCAGCCAATCCATTTCGTTACGCCCCTCAAAGTGAGCCTCAACAGAGGTGTTTTGGTCGGTTCGCCCGCCGGGGGGCGAAAAAGAGCGGCGCATTATACACAGGACCTGCCCGGGCATTAGCCGGCTGGAAACTTCCGCGAGGCGCCCCTGCAACGCGCGTCTCGTGCCCCATTCCGCCTTACACTGCGGACTCCTCGAATCCTGCTCGGAACGAATATGCCTTCGACGGAAGTGCTCATCATTCTGTTATTGATGCTGCTGAACGGCTTCTTCGCCTTGTCGGAGATGGCGCTGGTGTCGGCCAAGCGATCGCGCCTGCAGACCGCTGCAGAACAAGGCCGCGCGGGCGCTCGCTCGGCCCTCGCACTCATTGAAGATCCCACCACTCTGCTCTCGGCGATTCAGATCGGGATCACGTTCGTCAGCATGTTCACCGGTGTGTATAGCGGCGCCACGCTCGCCGAGCCGTTGGGAAGAACGCTACTGCAATATGGCGTGACGGAACGCTACGCCGAGAATATCGCCACTGGACTGGTGGTCTTTGCAGTGACATTCGTCACGTTGATCGTGGGTGAGTTGATCCCCAAGCGTGTGGCGCTCCTGCACGCGGACACACTCGCGATTCATGTCGCACCGTTCATGCGCTGGTTCGCCAAAGCGATGGCACCGTTCGTGTGGCTGCTGCGTAAGTCCGTCAATGCGTTTCTGAAACTCATACCTGTATCGGCTGCACCTCAAGGTGCCGTCACCGAAGACGATGTACGGGCACTCGTCGCCGAAGGCACGCGCGCCGGTGTGTTTCTCGCCTCGGAGCGTCGTTTGCTCGAGGGCGTGCTCGCGCTCGCGGATCGGAAGGTCGGCTCGATCATGATTCCGCGCCAAGACGTCATTTGGCTCGACATCGATGAGCCGATCCAGGTGCTTTGGCAGCAGGCTAAGGCCAGCGGGCACGCGCGCTTTCTCGTCGCCCGCGAAAAATTCGACAACTTGCTGGGCGTGATCACATTGGCGGATTTGAGTGAGGCCGTGCACCGCGGCAAGCTCGAAGCAAGCAAGGATCTGATTCCGCCATTGCACATTCCGGATTCGATTTCAGTGCTGCAATTGCTCGATCAGTTTCAGCGCTCGAGCACTCATCTTGCTGTAGTCACGGATGAGTACGGCGAAATCGAAGGCATCACCACGCCGATCGATATCTTGAAAGCGATCGCAGGAGAGCTGCCCGAGCTCGGCAGTCGCGAGCGACCCGAAGCAATCCAGCGCGCGGATGGATCGTGGCTGATCGATGGCCATCTGCCCATCGAGGAATTGCAGCGGCGTCTGAGCCGCCGCGACATGGTCGGTAAGGGCTACCACACCGTTGCGGGATTCGTATTGGCGCGGCTCGGCCGGATTCCGAAAGCGGGCGATACGCTAACGTGGCGAGATGTGCGGATCGAAATCGTCGACATGGACGGCGTGCGCATCGACAAGATTCTGCTCGGCAAAGTCGATCCCCACGCCAAGAAGGCTCGGCGTACGACCGATCACGCGGACGAGTAATCGGCGTCGGACTCAGGATTGCTTAGGCGTCGCGTCTAGTGACTTCGGCCACAGGACGATGCTCCTCTAGCCATTCGCGCCAAATTGCCAAGGAAACTGCGAGTAGCACGGGCCCGATGAAGAGCCCGACTAGACCGAACGCCAGCACGCCGCCGAGCACACCGAACACGACCAGCAAAAACGGCATACGGGTGGCGTTCGAAATGACCATGGGCCGCACGATGTTGTCGACCCAGCTCACGACGATCATGCCCCACAGCGCAAGCCCGATGCCGGTCCAAAAATTGCCGGTGACCAAGTTCCAGATTGAGAGACTTCCCCAGACCAACGGTGCGCCAAACGGGATGAATGCAACCAAGACTGTTAACGCACCGAGCAACGCGGGCGCTTCGACTCGGAACAACCAGTAGCCGATGCCCGCCACCAAACCTTGCGCGAGCGCGCCGAGAATCAACGCATACACGACGGCCTGCGTTGTATTACCGACGGACTCGATGTAGTTGCGCACGCGCGGTCCGAGAATCCCTTCGAGCACAGCACGCGTTTCGTTGACCAAGCGCGGTCCGTCGCGCAGCAAGAAGAACATCGATAGCACGGCGAAAAACATCTTCGCAACGTTGCGACCGACGCCGCCAATAACGCGCGTCACCTCGACGGACGACTGTTCCATGGTGAGTACCAGTTGCTCGCTCATCGCCTTTGGATTCTGCGAAAGCCGCGCAAGCCAATCCTGAGCCCACGAACCAATCCAAGGCAGTTCTCGCAAGCGCTCCGGCAAGACGGGTTTGGATGCGAGGAACGCCTGCACGTGCCCGTAGGCAGCACCCGCCTCTTCGCGAAGCAACACGACGAGCCAAATGACGGGAATGACGATCACCAAGCTCACGAATGCCGTCGTCAAACCGGACGCCAGCACGGTGCGATTGCGGGTCGCTTGCAGGATTCGGATATGCGCCGGCCAACTCACGTAGGCCAAGATCGCGCCCCAGATCAGGGGGACCACGAAGGGCTGAACCACCGAAAATGTGAGCAGCAAGATGCCGAGGATGAGACCGGCAACGAGCAAACGACGAAACCAAGGCGCAGTAGGTAAGTCAGCGAGCATGCAAATCGCTCTTGGCACTCATGACGAGCGGATCACAGTTCGGAAGCCTTGGTACGCCGCGCGTAGAAGTCCGCTGCGAATTCATCGAATCGATGGCTTTCGATCGCGCTGCGCACCGAACGCATCAAGGTGAGGTAGTAGTGCAAATTATGAATGGTGCCGAGCCGGGCAGCCAGAATTTCGCCGCACTTATCTAAATGCCTGAGGTAGGAGCGCGAATAGTTGCGGCAGGTATAGCAGTCGCAGTGCTCATCGATGGGCTTCGTATCCATCTCGTATTGCGAGTTGCGAATTCTCACGACGCCAGACGTCGTGAAGTAATGCCCATTGCGTGCATTGCGGGTAGGCATCACGCAGTCGAACATGTCGATGCCGCGGCGGACCGATTCGACCAAATCCTCCGGCGTACCCACACCCATCAAGTATCTTGGTCGGTTGGTTGGCATGTGCGGCTCGATTTCATCCAGCACCGCTTCGCGTTGATCTTTCGGTTCGCCAACGGCCAAGCCACCCAGGGCGTAACCGTCAAAGCCAATCTCAGCCAGACCCGCCAAGGACTCCAAGCGCAACGGCGTATACATCCCGCCTTGCACGATCCCAAACAGCGCGTGTGGATTCTCGAGGCGATCGAATTCTTGGCGGCTGCGGCGCGCCCAGCGCAAAGACAGCTGCATCGACGCGCGTGCTTGATCGATGGTCGCCGGATACGGAGTGCATTCATCGAAAATCATCACGATGTCGGCATCGAGGTCGCGTTGCACCTGCATGGATCGCTCAGGAGTAAGCAACACCAGATCGCCATTCACCGGAGACCGAAAGCTCGCACCCTCCTCCGTGATCTTGCGCATCTCCGCGAGACTGAACACCTGGAAGCCGCCCGAGTCGGTGAGAATCGGACCTTCCCAGTGCATGAACCCATGAAGTCCGCCGTGCGCACGAATTACGTCCATGCCGGGCCGCAGCATCAAATGAAACGTATTACCCAGAATGATCTGCGCGCCCGAACTCGTGAGTTCTTCGGGCGTCATCGCCTTCACCGTGCCGTAGGTTCCGACGGGCATGAATGCCGGCGTTTCGACAACACCGCGCGCAAACGTCATCCGACCGCGTCGTGCGCGATCGTGGGTGGTTAACAAATCGAATTGAAGCGCCATATTTAATGATCAGTGCGGGCGCGCTCTAGAAACATCGCATCGCCATAGCTGAAAAACCGGTATCCGGACGCAACGGCGTGTGCGTACGCGTTCATGACGGGTTCGTAGCCGCCGAACGCACACACAAGCATCAGCAACGTCGATTCGGGGAGATGAAAATTCGTAAGTAATGCGTCAATGACGTTGAACTGATATCCAGGCCGGATGAATAAACGCGTTTCACCATCGAAGGGTTGGATTGCACCGGATTGCGCTGCCGACTCCAAACTGCGCACGACTGTCGTTCCGACCGCAACGATGCGACCGCCACGCGCTTTAGTCTCGCGAATGGCTCGACATGCGGACTCATCGACGATCACTCGCTCCGAATGCATTCGATGTTGATTCAAGTCGTCGACACGAATGTTCTGGAACGTGCCCGCGCCGACATGAAGGGTCACGTGAGCGAGATTCACGCCGAGTTCGCGGCAGCGCTGCAAGGTGCGCTCATCGAAATGCAGTCCGGCTGTGGGTGCAGCGACGGCGCCTGGCGTCCGCGCATAGACCGTCTGATATCGCGAGCGGTCTTCATCTTCTGATTGCCGTTCGATGTACGGCGGCAAGGGCATCGCGCCGTGCTGTTCGAAATAGTCGAGCGGATCCGCCGTGAGTTCGAGTTCGAACAGATCTTCGTGACGCCCAATGAAATGTGCTTGGACATTGCCGGGCAGTTCGATCGGAATTCCGGATCGCAACGGCTTGCTCGCGTGCACGTGCGCAAGAATGCGGCGATCCTGAAGCACACGCTCGAGCAAAATCTCAACTTGACCGCCCGTAGGTTTGGTACCGATGACGCGCGCGGGAATCACGCGCGTGTCGTTGAATACGAGCAAGTCGTCCCTCTGCAGCAAGGACGGGAAATCAGCAAAGCGCAAATCCTCGAGGGCGTTCTCTGACAGGTGCAACAACCGGCTGCCGCTGCGCTCCGGCGTGGGCCGCTGCGCAATCAGTGCTTCAGGCAGGTCGTAATGGAAATCGCTGCGTTTCATCGGGCGCGCACGGTATCACCGTGACGCCCCGGACGAAATGATCGTGACGACTGGAACGCAGAATTCGTTGGCAACGGCCGTGTACTTAAGTGGAAATGTCTTCGACACCGAACTAGCCGATCCACATCTCAGGATCGGGAATTTCGAACTCAAAGGTCGCTCCTTCCAATCCTGGCTGAGCGTGCAACCCCGGCGGTGGGGGTGCGCCTGGCATCGCTTGCTCGAACATCATGTCGTCGCCTCCTTCGGGCGCTGCAGTTTCGACATTCAGACGCTTGTGGTCGCGCAGGATGCCGAGCTTGATCTTCTCGCCGGGCTGGTAGGAACCGAGGATCCGCATTGCATGCGACGGTGAGCTGGGTTTGCGCCCATCGATGTCGAGCAGCACATCGCCTTCTTCGATCTGCAGCTTCGATTCTTGTGGAACGCGTACGACGAGCAGCCCTTGATCGACTCCGAAGTACTTCCCCAACTTCGGCGTAAGCGAAACCATTTCCACTTCGCCGAACGGCCCCATCCGATGCGTGAAGAAATGGAACGTTCCGGCGCCTGGCGGCAGCGGCGGCATTGGCATCGCAGGTGCCCGGCCAACCAGCAGGTCCCGCACTGGTTCTGCTTTCACGTTCGCGGTCGCGACTTTCCCGGCCCGACGATATTCCAGATTGACGCTTTGCCCCGGTTCGACTTCGTGCATCTGCTGCAACAATCTATCGCGGCCGTTTTGGCTCTCCGCGCCCGCCAGCGATTGCCCGTTGATCTTCGTTAACACATCGCCGGCCTTGATTCCTGCCTGGTCGGCCGGACCGCCTGGACTGACGCTGACAACCTCAACACCGTCTTGCCGGTTCGACGCGCGCTGCGGACCTAAGTTGATGCCCAACATGGCGCGATGCTGCAATCCTTGTAGTCGCATGACATCTGGCATCATCCCCTCCGACAAGGATTGACTGAGCTGCGCCACTTCCCGCGCAGCGGCATCGAGACGTTTCTGCGCGGCCTCCAAGTTTCGTTGCATCTCCTCGCGAGTCGGCTCGTTCTTAGCCGGTGCAGATTCGGCGGCGAGTGTGAGTTGAGCGACAAGCGCACATGCACCGATGCCGACAAATAGCCGTGACAACATGCTTCTAAACATTTGCATCTCCGATCGATCTAAAGCTGTGCGGTGCGTGCTTCGGCGTACCGAAGCTTGACGAGCGAATCCATCAAATTGACGCGCTCTTGCCAAAGCTGCTGCGTTTGCGCTTGATCCAAAGAATCATTCGCGGCAGTGAGATGAAAATCGAGCCACTGAATGCGCTGCTCGATTCCATCGATGTTTGCAGCGGTCGCAACACGTTCCACGCTGGGTCGCTGCGGCAGCAACTCCAGTGCTGCCTCGAGTTGCTGAGACCGCTCCACCAATGCAGTGAGTTCCGATCCCGATGCGTTGTTAGTAGGCTGCAATGCGATCGAGGCTGATCGCGGCGAATGAAAGAAGGTGATTGCAACCAACAACGCGACCGCCGCCGCGCTCGCTGCAATCCAGACCGGACGCACCTTCGAGTGACGCGCACCGTCGTGCGAAATTCGTTGCGATATTTCCGCCCAGAGCTCTTGCGGCGGATCCAACATCGGAAGCGACAGCAGGTGCTCACGAGTCGTCGCGATCTGCGCCAACTTGGCGGCACATGACGAGCACGCTGCAACGTGCTCGGATATCGATGCGTCGACGGGCTCGCCGTCACGCAAGCTCAGCAATTGGTCGATACGGGCGTGCATGGGACTGACTCAGCTTGTGGATCGAGCATCTCGCGCAAACGCGCGTGCGCACGTGCGAGCTGCGACTTTGAAAAACTCGGGGTTCGATTCAGCATCCGGCCGATTTCGCCGTGCGTGTAACCTTCCACATCGTGCAGCCAAACGACCGCGCGCGAGAGCGTCGGCAAGACGGAAAGCGCTTGCTGGAGTGCTTGCTGCGTTTCATAAGTGGGGTCGCTTGCCCGGGTGTCGAACAGCGAACGCAGTGAAGACTCGTCTTCGCGCCCCTCAAATTGAAGCAAGGCGCGATGCCAGGGAGAGCGCAGATACATCAAACATTTGTTCACCGCGACACTGCGAACCCACCCTGCGAACGAGCCTTCGCCCGAGTACGAGTGGATGTTGCGAAGGATCTCGACGAAGGTGTCTTGAAAGAGTTCGTCCGCGACCGCCGCGCGCGAAATCAAACGCCGAATCAGGTTGTATAGGGGGCGTTGATACGCTTTATAGATTGCAGCGTGCGCTTGCCGATCCCCTGCGATGGCGGCGCGGATCGTTTCCGGCGGGATGTCTTCGGCCTGGAAGTAGGACATGCCTGCTTAGATGCGGCATCCAGCAAGATCGTCGCAAGCAGAAGAAAAGAAAATTTCCACGGAGCTCACGGAGCGCACGGAGGCGCAGATTGGGATTTGAAATCGATAGAAAACACGAGTAGCGCTCGCTTCTCCGTGTTCTCTGTGTCCTCCGTGGAGATTATTCCGATCTTTAGCGCAGACCCGTCTCTTGCCGCGCAATCACCATGCGTTGAATCTCGCTGGTGCCTTCATAAATTTCCGTAATCTTGGCATCGCGGAAATAGCGCTCGACCGGTAGCTCTTTCGAATAGCCCATCCCGGCATGGATCTGCACGGCGGCATGCGCGCAGAACATGGCCGTCTCCGACGCGAACAGTTTCGCCACGGACCCTTCCAGCGTGTTTCGCAATCCCTTGGCCTTCGCTTCGTTCTTATTCCATGCCGCTCGCATGGTGAGCAGATGAGCCGCATCCAAGCGACACTTCATGTCCGCGAGCTTCTGCTGAATCATTTGAAACGATCCGATTGGGCTACCGAACGCTCGACGTTCGCGGGCATATTGCAAAGAGGCTTCGTAAGCGGCACGTGCGATACCGACTGCTTGAGCCGCGATGCCGATACGACCCGAGTCGAGCACGCTCATCGCAATGCTGAATCCCTGACCCTCCGCACCCATCCGATTCTCGACCGGGCAGCGATAATCCTGAAACTCGATCTCGCAGGTAGCCGAGGCACGGATACCAAGCTTCGGTTCGCTCTTGCCGCGTATGAAGCCGGGTTGATTGCAGTCGATGAGGAAGGCAGTGACGCCATGCGACTTCTTCTCCGGCTGCGTCATGGCGAACAGGACCATGAAGTCCGCCACGGGCCCTGAAGTGATCCACGATTTCTTTCCATTGATCACGTAGTGCGATCCGTCCGGTGCCAGCACCGCGCGAGTACGCATGTTCGCCGCATCCGAGCCCGACTGCGGCTCGGTCAGTCCGTACGCTGCGATCGCCTGCCCGGATGCGACCGGTGTGACGAATCGCTTGCGCTGCTCGTCAGAGCCGTAAGCAAGAATGCCCGCGCAGTACAAACTGTTGTTGACGGAAACGATCGTCGAGTGCGCGGCATCGGCGGCGGCGATCTCTTCCATCACGAGCACATAACTGATGGCATCGAGGCCGGCCCCGCCGAACTCGGTGGGAACCTCCACGCCCATGAAGCCGAGTTCGCCGGCCTTGCGGATGGTCTCGAAAGGAAACTCGCCGCTTGCATCGAACTGAGCAGCAATCGGTGCCACTTCGTTCTGTGCAAACTCCCGGGCGGCGCTTTGGATCAGTTGCTGCTCTTCGGACAGTGTGAAATCCATGGTGACCTCGATGTTGGATGCGAGCACAACGCCTGCGAGTCGCGACCGATACTAAACCGCTTCCGCGTTTCGAATCCTGCCCCTATACTTGCGCCCCCGCGCCGGTGTGGCGGAACTGGTAGACGCGTCGGACTCAAAATCCGATTCTGGCAACAGAGTGTGGGTTCGATTCCCTCCACCGGCACCATCGATAGTGACTTGAGGATTGTGACTAGAGGATAGTGTCGCATTCGCGCTTATCTTTCTCTGCTAGTCACTATCCGCCAGTCACCACTCCATGAACTTCTGCTCCGTCTGCGGTCAATCGGTCATCCATAAGGTGCCCGAGGGCGATCACCTGCCGCGCTATGTTTGCGTAAGCTGCGGCACGATTCACTACGAGAATCCTCGCATCATTGCCGGCTGCGTCGTCGATGTAGGTGGCAAGATCTTGCTGTGCAAACGCGCCATCGAGCCCAGGCTCGGCTTTTGGACGATTCCGGCCGGCTTCATGGAAAACGGCGAATCGGTGCAAGACGGTGCGGCACGCGAGGCAATGGAAGAAGCGCTCGCCCACGTCCGCATCGGATCGCTCCTCGCCATCGTCAACGTCCTACACGCCCATCAAGTTCACATCATGTTTAGGGCGCAACTCGCCGATCCGCATTTCGGCATCGGGCCGGAGAGTCTTGAAACCGCTCTTTACGATGAGACCGAGATTCCGTGGAGCGAAATAGCCTTCCGCAGCGTTGAGTTCGCGCTGCGCCGATACTTGGAAGATCGAGCTGAAGGCGTTGAGCGCGTGCATCTTCATGACATAGATCATCGCGTGCGCTGATTGCGAGTGGGTATGCTCTGGACCGAGCGCTGGATTCTCGGTTGTCAACTCGCTTCCACGCAGCTGCTTTGGCACAATGCGCGCTCGCAAGCGGCAGCTCGACCGCTCACATTCCCGGAGTTTCCTCGATGACCTTTGTCGTCACTGAAAACTGCATCAAGTGCAAATACACCGACTGCGTTGAAGTGTGCCCAGTGGATTGCTTCCACGAAGGCCCGAATTTTCTGGTGATCGACCCGGATGAATGCATCGACTGCACGCTCTGCGAGCCGGAATGCCCAGCCGAGGCGATTTTCTCTGAAGAGGAACTGCCGGCAGGCCAAGAGCAGTTCAAGCAGATCAATGCGGACCTTGCGAAAGCGTGGCCGGTGATCACCGAGAAAAAGCCTGCACCCGCCGACGCCAAGGAATGGGAAGGCAAGCCAAACAAATTGGATCTGCTGGAAAAGTAATCCCCAATAAAAAACGGCGAGCAAAGCTCGCCGTTTCTTCGTCCGATCTTCCTATCCGCTATTCCCTAGTGCCCAGTCACTACTTGCCCTTCTTGCCCACGCTCGCGGCCTTCATGGCTTGTAGCTGTTCAACGAGCTTGGCAGGCGGCAGATAGCCACCGATGTAATCACCCTCAGGCGTAAAGATGGCCGGGGTTCCGCGAATCCCTAGCTCTTCGCCGAGCTGATACTGTTTCTCCACTGGATCGGAACACGGCGCGCTTTTGATTTCCTGGCCCTGCTTGGCCTGAGTGATTGCCGCTTTGCGGTCTTTGGCGCACCAAACCGCTTCCATCTTGTGCCAATCCGATGTTCCCGGACCTTGCCGGGGATACGCGGCATAGCGCACGCGCACACCCAACTGATTCAGCTCAGCAATCTGGCTGTGCAACTTACGGCAATAACCGCATTCGACGTCTGTGAACACCGTGATCGTGTACTTCGTCGTCTCGGGCGCAAACACGATCATGTCTCTCTCATCGAGTTTAGCGAGCGCCTTGCTCCGAGCGACCGAACGGCCCGCCTCGGTGAGATTGGTACGAGTGTCGATGTCGTAAAGATCGCCGCTGATGACGTACTTCGCATCTGCACTGACGTAGGCCGTGTCGGCACCAATCGAAACTTCGTACATACCGGGGATGGGCGATGGCTTCACGTCCGCGGGTTTCACGCCCGGAAACTTCTTAGCAATGGCTGCTCGCGGATCGGGCGCTGCAGCAGCCTGATCTGCCGCACTGGCCGCACCGGCTAGGGCCAGCAGCGCGGAGAAAACAAAAGCTCTCATGGAAAATCCTCGAAACCCGATGGGTGCTGGCTTGGACGTGAAAGGCACGAAATCGTTCGCCCAATTGGGCGGCCAAGTCTAGCAGAGCCCGATCGGAGGGAAATCGGTCGCGGAACGTGGCGAGCGCCGAGTGAAAACCACGCTTTTCGCTCGGCTGCTTCCTGGCACTTGCGACAGGAGCCCGATGTGCCGTGACTCGCGTCGGATAACGACGCCACTCACAAAGGTACATGGATGTACCCGCCGCGGAACGTGGCGAGCGCCGAGTGAAAACCACGCTTTTCGCTCGGCTGCTTCCTGGCACTTGCGACAGGAGTCCAATGGGCCAGTTTTAATGCGCCATCATCCGCGCGGATGATGCTGCGCGTGCAGTTCCTTCATTCGCTCGCGGGCGACGTGCGTGTAAATCTGGGTCGTCGACAGATCGCTGTGACCCAAGAGCATCTGCACCACGCGCAAGTCAGCGCCGTGATTCAGCAGGTGGGTAGCAAACGCGTGCCGCAATGTGTGCGGCGAGAGCGCTTTCTGCACGCCAGCCTTTTGAGCGTAGCGCTTGATGATGTGCCAGAAGGCCTGGCGCGTCATGCGATCGCCACGGCGCGTCGGGAAGAGATAATCGGTCTGCCGCTCCAAAAGAATTTCGAGCCGCGCGCCGTTCATGAATCTTTGCAACCAAGTGACCGCTTCTTCGCCAAGCGGGATGAGTCGTTCGCGATCGCCCTTGCCGACGATGCGCAACACGCCTTGGTTCATATTGACCTGGCTGGATTTCAGATTCACCAGCTCGGAAACGCGCAGTCCTGTTGCGTACAACACCTCGAGCATGGTGCGATCGCGATGACCCAGAGGATCTGAGCTTTCCGGTGCATTCAGCAGCGCTTCGACCTCTTCCTCTGTCAATGACTTCGGCAGCGATCGGCCGATTTTCGGCATGGCGATCTGCGAGGTCGGATCTTCTTTGATAGCGCCATCGCGCACGAGGTAGCGAAAGAAGCGGCGGAAACTTGAGAGTTGTCGAGCAGTCGAACGGGGACGTGCGCCCGCTTCGACGCGCCACGCGATGAACGCGAGCACATCGGCGCGCGTTGCATCCACACTGGATGTACCGCGAGCCTGCAACCAACGGTCCAACGCGGTCAGATCGGCGCGATAGGCGGACAACGTGTTGGGCGAAAGCCCACGCTCCATCCATACCGCATCTAGAAACCGGTCAATCGCCGCGATCGACGGCGGGGCGGACGAGTCTTCTGCGGTCCTCGAGTAAACTGTCGCTTTGGTAACGGTGCTCATCGCTCTTTGCAGTTGTGCCAAGTGCGAACGCGTCAGCGCGCCCGAACTCGTGCGATGGGGGCAGTATGCGTAGGGGGTCTGAGAGCAGGCGTGATTGTGCTCACAGAACCCCGGCAGGGTTTACATAAAGAGAACCAGTTCACAGAAAATGCCGTTTCTAGTGCTCGCAACACACGGATTCTGACTCGCACTTGTCCATGCCCGCCTCCATTCAGCGCACTTCTCGAACCCTCATCGATGCCGCTTTCGGCACCTATGCCACCCTGCTATTCGCCATCCTGGGCACCCTCGCCGTCGTTCTCGTCATGCTGCCCATCGGGCTCGCAGCACGACGCCAGGTAGCTCACTTCACCGCGCGCACATTCTTTGTCCTCTGCGGTGTGCGGGTCGTTCTACACAACGCGGAGAGGCTGCCTCAGGGTGCATGCGTGGTCGTGGCAAATCACGCCAGCTATCTGGACGGCGTCGTGATGAAAGCGGCCCTGCCTGCACGCTTTAGCTTCGTCATCAAGAGCGAGATGTCTAAGGTGCCGATTGCTGCCCTGCTTCTGCGCCGCATCGGATCGGAATTTGTCGACCGCTTCAATCGACACGCTGGCGGAATGGCCGCGCGACGGCTGATGAAAGCGGCAGAATCGGGCCAGGCGCTTGCTTTCTTCCCTGAAGGTACCTTCGTCGCCGAACCCGGACTCGGGAAATTTCATACCGGAGCGTTTGCAATCGCCGCCCGTACGCAGCTTCCGGTGGTCCCGATGGCGATCGTTGGCACTCGGCACATGTTGCCGTGCGGTCGCCTGCTGCCGCGCTTCGGCTCGATTCACATTCACGTAACGGCGCCCATCGCTGCGACGGATGACACGAGCCCAAGCGCCGTTGCCCATTTACGCGACCAAGCACGCCGGGAGATTCTGTCGGCACTCAACGAACCGGATCGCGAAGACGCCGACAACATCGCGGCCCTCGCGGTTCGAAAAGGCTAGCTGCATACATTTTCGTGGGACCTGCGAAAACCAGTGTCCTGGCCCACACGCATTGAATATGCTCTTGGCTCGCCCCATTTCGGCGGGAGCGAGCCGCCGTTCTGACGAAGGCAAGTCGATCGATGACGAGCCCGATAACGCTCGCAAGCACCAGCAGGACACATCATGATGCAAGACGTTTTCATTCTTTCGGCACGTCGCACCCCCATCGGAGCATTCCAAGGCGCGCTCGCCCCTCTCTCAGCTCCGCAGCTCGGAGCCATCGCAGCGCAGGCTGCAATGAATGACGCCAACGTGAGCGGCGACTCACTCGATGAAACCATTTTTGGCTGCGTGCTGAGTGCGGGACTCGGTCAGGCGCCTGCCCGCCAAGCTGCACTGGCTGCCCGAGTACCGCAGCGCGTGCCGGCCACCACGATCAACAAAATGTGCGGGTCGGGAATGAAGGCCATCATGTTAGGCAGCGACCAAATTCGTGCCGGGTCGGCGCAATTGGTACTCGCGGGCGGCCTGGAATCGATGACGAATGCACCTTACTTGCTACCGAAAGCTCGCGCGGGACTGCGCATGGGACATGCGGAGCTGCTCGATCACATGTTCTTCGATGGACTGCAGAATCCCTACGACAAGCAACTCATGGGTTATTTCGCCGACGCCACAGCGAAGAAATACGAATTCACTCGAGAGCAGCAGGATGCCTATGCCGCCGAATCGGTTCGTCGCGCGTTGGCTGCAGTTGAAGCTGGAGCATTCGAACAGGAGATCGCCGCCGCAACCGTCAAAGATCGCAAGGGCGAGCGTGTGATTAGTAAGGATGAAACTCCCTTCACCTGCGACATCGCCAAGATCTCCACGTTGAAGCCGGCGTTCAACAAGGACGGAACGGTGACTGCAGCAAGTTCTTCTTCGATTTCGGACGGTGCCGCGGCACTTGTGCTCGCCGGTTCCGATGCAGTTCGAGCTCATGAGTCAAAGCCCATCGCACGCATCGTGGGCTATGCATCTTTCGCTCAAGCGCCGGAGTGGTTCACGACGGCTCCCGTCGGCGCGATCAAGAGCGTGATCGAAAAGACCGGCTGGAAACTCGATCAAGTCGATCTGTTCGAAGTGAATGAAGCATTCGCGTGCGTCGCGATGGCGGCGATTCACGACCTGCGGCTCGATCCCGCGAAGGTAAACATCAACGGCGGAGCATGCGCCTTAGGTCATCCGATCGGCGCGACAGGCGCGCGCATCGTGACCACGTTGATTCACTCGCTGAAGCGCACGGGCGGTAAACGCGGTGTTGCCGCGCTATGCATCGGCGGCGGCGAAGCCACGGCGCTGGCGCTCGAAGTCCTTTAATAGAAGAGCAACACAAGGAGCACAAAGAAAGACAGAGAGCACAGGATTTCAATCGGACGATCCCCCGAGACTTTTCCGTTATGTGATCTTTGTGGCTCTTTGTGCTCTCTGTGTCCGTCTCTCTGTTTTCCGCTTAAACAGAAATCGGCGTATCAGGAGAAATACCCGCCACTTCATAGCCACGCTTGAAATCGCGGACGTGTTTCGACATCCAACGCCGCGCTTCTTCGGCATTGCGATCGCGAACCGACGCAATGATTTTGCGTTGCGCATCGGCGATGCGAGTTCGCGCCTGCGGCACCATGTCGATCATGCGCGCGAGCGACGTGCCGAGCGCCTGCGTCAGAGAGTGCTTCGCCAACACTAACACTTGGTTGCGAGCTGCGGCGCCCATCGCCTCGAAGAATGCGGCCACCAATTCCACGGCATTGGGATCGCCGTGCGGTGAATTGACGAACGCATCGCTCGCCTTCTGTAACGCTTCAAGATCGCCTGCCGTCCTTCTCGCAGCCGCCAACGCGGCGACTTCAGGCTCGATCACCATCATCGCCTCCCACACGTCCACGAAGCGCACGTCATGCAGAACCAAGGCGTGGCGCATACCGGAGCCGAACTTCTCTAGCTCGGGTCGACTGACGACCAAGCGCTTCGATCCGCGCCGGCGAGCGACCAGTCCGGCACTCTCGAGCTGACGCAATGCTTCGCGGACCGTCGAACGATGTACTTGGAATTGCTCGGCGAGATCGTTCTCGGGCGGCAGCAAATCTCCGTCCCGTAACTCGCGCGCCAATATCTTGGCCTCGATCGCGCTCGACACGCGCGTATACGCGGGCTCGCGCTCGACCGGCTCGAACAACCGCGGCGCTGCCTCGAACAGCGGCGGCGCACTCGTTCGCGTGGCCGTGCGGCGCTGCAACGACGTAGGCGATTTGGATACAGATTTGGCGCGCATTTGACTCTCGGTCGGATTGTCGGACAATAGGACAACTTTCTCAACCCCGTACGGGTGAGCCGCATGGAAGACTTCGATTTCGGATTGGGCGAAGACATCGACACACTGCGCGCCACCGTCGCCGCGTTTGCGCAGGAGCGCATCGCACCCATGGCCGCACAGATCGATCGCGACAATCGCTTTCCGCGCGAGTTGTGGCCGAAGATGGGCGAGCTTGGGCTGCTAGGCATCACCGTGGACGAATCATTGGGCGGGTCCGGCATGGGCTATCTCGCCCACGTGGTGGCGATGGAGGAAATCAGCCGCGCGTCCGCGTCGGTCGGTCTTTCTTATGGCGCGCATTCCAATCTTTGCGTCAATCAACTGCGTCGCTGGGGAACTGCCGAACAGAAGGCACGTTACCTGCCCAAGTTGATTTCGGGCGAGCACGTTGGCGCCTTAGCGATGAGCGAGCCCGGCGCGGGCTCGGACGTTGTCGGAATGCGCACTCGCGCGGATCGGCAAGACGATGCGTACATTCTCAATGGCAACAAAATGTGGATCACGAATGGCCCTGAGGCCGATGTTCTCGTGGTCTACGCCACGATCGATCCGCAACTCAGCGCCCGCGGTATTACTGCATTCATCATCGAGCGCGGCATGGCGGGCTTCAGCACTGCACAGAAGTTAGACAAGTTGGGCATGCGCGGATCCGACACGTGCGAGTTGGTGTTCGAGAACTGCCGCGTACCGGCAAGCCAAGTGCTCCATCACGAAGGCATGGGTGCGGAAGTCTTGATGAGCGGTTTGGACTACGAGCGAGTCGTACTTGCCGGTGGTCCCCTGGGAATCATGCGCGCTTGCATGGACACGGTTCTGCCCTACTTACACGAACGCAAACAATTCGGCAGACCGATCGGCACATTCCAGCTCATGCAGGCGAAGGTTGCCGATATGTACACCGGCATGAATGCCTGCCGCGCCTACGTGTACTCAGTAGCGCATGCATGCGATCGCGGACGCATCACGCGATTCGATGCGGCGGGCTGCATTTTGCAGGCGTCCGAGCGTGCAACATGGATGGCCCTCCAGGCAATTCAGTCATTGGGCGGCAACGGCTACATCAATGAATATGCGACGGGACGCTTGCTGCGCGATGCGAAACTCTATGAGATCGGCGCCGGCACTAGCGAAATTCGCCGCATGTTGATCGGCAGGGAAATCTTCGAGGCGACCGCATGATCGAATCGCGTATCGATCCGAACTCCGAAAGCTTCCACACGAACGCATCGTACATGCGAGCGTTGGCGGACGAACTCAAACAGCGCCTTGAAATCGCAGCGCTCGGCGGAGGCGAGGACGCCCGCAAGAAGCACGCTTCTCGCGGTAAGTTGCTGCCGCGCGATCGCATCGCGACGTTACTGGATCCAGGCAGTCCGTTCTTGGAGCTTTCGCCGCTTGCGGCGGACGGAATGTACGACGGCGGTGCACCTGGCGCCGGCATCCTCACCGGCATCGGCCGCATTCACGGCCGGGACGTCGTGGTCGTCGCGAACGATGCCACCGTTAAGGGCGGCACGTATTTTCCAATGACGGTCAAGAAGCATCTCAGAGCGCAGGAAGTCGCGACAGAGAATTGCCTGCCGTGCATCTATCTCGTCGACTCCGGCGGCGCATTCTTGCCGCTGCAAGACGAAGTGTTTCCCGATCGCGATCACTTCGGCCGCATCTTCTTCAATCAAGCGCGGCTCTCAGCGGCTGGAATCACGCAGCTCGCAGTCGTAATGGGTTCGTGCACCGCGGGAGGCGCTTATGTGCCCGCGATGTGCGACGAAGCCATCATCGTCAAGAAGCAAGGCACGATTTTTCTCGGCGGACCGCCGCTGGTCCGCGCGGCAACGGGTGAAGTAGTCGATGCGGAATCGCTTGGCGGAGGCGATGTCCACACGCGCATCTCGGGTGTCGCCGATCATCTCGCCGAGAACGATGCCGATGCCTTGGCCATTGCTCGCGAGGCCGTGCGTCAATTCGCAGCACCCCGAGCGCCGTGGCTGCAACGAGTTGAGCCCCGCCCACCCGCCTACGATCCGCAAGAACTCTACGGGATCATTCCCCGCGACACCCGCTACCCCTATGACGTTCGCGAAATCATCGCGCGGCTCGTCGATGGCTCGGAATTTCACGAATTCAAAGCGCTGTACGGCAAAACGTTGGTATGCGGGTTCGCACACTTGGATGGCTATCCAATCGCAATCGTCGCGAACAACGGCATCCTGTTTTCAGAGTCCGCAGTCAAGGGTGCTCACTTCATCCAACTTGCGAATCGACGCGGCGTACCGCTCGTCTTTCTACAGAACATCACCGGCTTCATGGTCGGAAAGAAGTTCGAGCACGGCGGCATTGCGAAGGACGGCGCAAAGATGGTCAATGCGGTCGCGTGTTCGCGGGTGCCGAAGTACACGGTGATCATCGGCGGCTCATTCGGTGCGGGCAATTACGCGATGTGTGGACGAGCCTATTCACCAAGATTCATGTGGACTTGGCCGAATGCGCGCATCTCAGTGATGGGTGGCGAACAAGCAGCGCAAGTGCTCGCGACCGTGCGCAGCGATGGATACAAAGCGCGCGGCGAGTCATGGGTCGAGGCTGACAAGCAGAGTTTCATCGAGGAGATCCGCGGGCAGTACGAGGCTCAAGGGAATCCTTACTACGCGACCGCGCGCTTATGGGATGACGGCGTTATCGATCCCATCGATACGCGACGCGTGTTATCGCAAGCGATTGCGGCTGCGATGAACGGCCCAGAGCCTGGCGACGAGCGTTACGGCGTGTTCCGGATGTAGAGAGAAAACATGCTCACCCAAAGCATCGACGCTCGCGGGATTGCGACACTGACGCTCAATCGACCCGAGAAGCACAATGCACTTGATGGGCAAACCATCACCGAACTGCACGATGCGCTGCAGTCACTTCGACAGCGAGCCGATCTTCGAGCCCTTGTTGTGACCGGCGCCGGCCAGAGTTTTTGTGCGGGCGCGGATCTTGTGCACATGCGATCCATGCTCAGTGCGTCCGAAGCCGAGAATCGAGAAGATGCGCGTGCGTTGGCGGAATGCTTGCGACTGCTCAATGAATTTGACCGGCCTGTCATCGCAAAGGTGAACGGCAACACCTTCGGGGGTGGCATTGGATTGATCTCATGTGCAGACGTCGCCATCGCCGTCGATACCGCCCAGTTCGCGCTCAGCGAAGTCCGCTTGGGTCTTGTGCCCGCGACCATTTCCCCTTACGTCGTCGCCGCGATGGGTGCAAGGCAATCGCGTAGATGGTTCGTCACCGGGGAGAGCTTCGATGCCCATACTGCTCGCGCGATCGGCCTGGTCCACATTGTGTCCGCGCCCGCCCAACTGGATCAGACCTTGGAACAACAGATCCAATTGATCCTGCGCGCTGGACCGACCGCGGCGAAGGAAGCGAAGCGTCTGGTGCGCACCGTCCAAGGAAACGTCGATTTCGACGCCATGGTGGCGAGTACTGCGGAACTTCTTGCCCGGCTGCGCGTGAGCCAAGAAGGACAGGAAGGCGTTAGCGCCTTTTTGGAACGCCGCAAACCATCCTGGCATGAGCGCTAGCTTTGTCCACCGGATTCGAAGCCGCTAACATCCGCCGCTCGCTTTAAAGCTCACACCATGCAGCTCCAAGACAAACTCGCGGTCATCACCGGTAGCGGGCGCGGAATTGGGCGCGCGATGGCCCTCGCCTTCGCAGCCAAGAAATGCAATTTGATGCTGGTCGACCTGAACACACAGGATCTCGAGCGCACGCAATCGGAATGCGAGGACTTCGGCGTGCGCGTCTTGACGGCGCACTGCAACGTAGCGGAAGAGCACTCAATCGCAGCCGCGGTCGATACCGCCATCGAAGAGTTCGAACGGCTGGATGTGATGATCAACAATGCCGGCATCACCCGCGATGCGCTTCTCGTCAAAGCGAAAGACAGCACGGTGTTGGACCGTATGACCCTCGACCAATGGCGCAGCGTGATTGACGTCAATCTCACCGGTGTATTTCTGGGCGGCCGCGAAGCCGCGACGCGCATGATCCAAGCTGGAAACGGTGGGGTCATCATCAACGTATCTAGCATCTCGCGCGCAGGCAATGCAGGACAAACCAACTATTCGGCTGCGAAAGCCGGAGTGGATGCCATGACTGTCGTATGGGCAAAAGAACTCGCTCGTTACGGCATTCGCACAGGCGCCATCGCGCCTGGCTTCACGCGGACCGAGATTCTCGATGCAATGAAGCCGGAGATGATCGAACGCGCGCTCGCAGCAGCCCCGCTGAAGCGGATGGCCGAGCCCGCTGAGATTGCGCAGGCTGCCATCTTCATCGCGGAGAACGACTACTTTTCCGGTCGCATCATCGAAGTGGACGGCGCTCAACGCTTGTGAGGAGGAGCTATGCAACTCAGCGACATCAAAGCGGTGATTACAGGCGGCGCTTCAGGGTTGGGTCACGCTGTCGCGCAAAAACTCGTAGAACACGGCGCGCAGGTCGCCCTACTGGATGTGAATGAAGAGCACGGCGAAGCGGCGGCGCGCGAACTCGGGCGCTTTGCTCATTTCGTGCGTGTCGATGTGACCGATGAGGGCGCGGTCAATGCGGCCGTTAGTGAAGCTGCCCAAATGATGGGTGGCATCAACCTCGCCGTGAATTGCGCTGGCGTCGCTTGGCCGCGGCGCCTCATCAATAAAGAAGGGCCGATGCCGGGCGACTTCTTTCGCAAAGTGATCGAAATCAACTTGATCGGCACCTTGCTGGTCACCAAAGCTGCCGTCGAAGCGATGCAGAAGAATGCGCCCAATGCCGAGGGCGAACGCGGTGTGATCGTGATGACTGCGTCAGTCGCCGCATTCGACGGGCAGATCGGACAAGTCGCCTACTCTGCCTCCAAAGGCGGCGTCGTCGGAATGACGTTGCCCATGGCACGCGATCTCGCATCGAGCGGCATTCGAGTGATGACGATCGCGCCGGGCATCTTCAAAACGCCCATGATGGCCTCGCTTCCGCAAGAGGCACAGGATTCCTTGGGCAAACAAGTGCCCTTCCCTCCTCGGCTTGGCCGCCCGGAAGAATATGCCGCGCTCGTTGCTCACATCTGTGAGAACTCGATGCTCAATGGCGAATGCATTCGGTTGGATGGTGCGATTCGCATGGCACCGAGATAGGAGCGAAAAATCTCCACGGAGACCACGGAGCTAGAAATCTGGAAACGACGCTGATCCAGAATAGGGTCATCAGATTTTCTCTCGTGCTATGGCCGTGCTCCGTCCACAATATGCATTCCTAACTCCGTGTACTCTGTGTACTCCGTGGAAATTCTTTGTTTCGTCTTAAGACATGACTGACCGCGAAATCATGCAATACGACGCCGTGATCGTCGGCGGCGGTCCGGCCGGATTGGCATGCGCCATTCGGCTCAAGCAACTGCGCAGCGACATGAATATCTGCGTTTTGGAGAAAGGCTCGGCAATCGGCGCGCATTCCCTCTCGGGAGCCGTGCTAGAACCCGGCCCGCTCGAGAAGCTGCTGCCGAACTGGCGAACGGAATACACGGGAATGAAAGTGCCGGCGGCATCTGACGATGTGCGCCTGATGACACCGACCGGCTCCTTCAAGTTGCCGGATTGGGCGGTACGTCTGTCGCCCATGAACAACCATGGCAACTTCATCATCTCGCTCGGTCAACTCACGCCCTGGTTGGCGCAACAAGCTGAGCAGCTTGGTGTAGAGGTGTTTCCCGGCTTCGCAGCCGCGGAGGCGGTGTTCGATGAAGCAGGCGCGGTCAAAGGTGTGCGAACCGGCGACATGGGCTTGAACAAGGACGGCACGCCGGGTCCGAACTACACGGCAGGCGTGGAAATTCATGCTCCAATCACGATCCTCGCCGAAGGTTCGCGAGGCTCCGTCACCAAACAACTCACCAACAAGTTCAATCTGCGCGATGGAGTCGATCCGCCGACGTTCGGACTGGGCTTCAAAGAACTTTGGCAATTACCACCCGGCCGTGTGCAGCCTGGCCGGATCGAACACGCATTCGGCTGGCCTCTCGACACCCACACCTACGGCGGCAGTTTCCTCTATCACCTCGACAACGACCGTGTGTACGTCGGTTATGTGGTCGGTTTGAATTACGAGGATCCGCGGCTGAAGTTGTTCGAAGTGTTTCAACAGTTCAAACATCATCCTCGAGTGAAAGCACTGCTCGAGGGTGGCGAAATTCTTTCTGCGGGCGCGCGCACGATCAACGCAGGCGGGTATCAATCTTTACCGAAGCTCGACATGCCCGGAGCAATGTTGATCGGAGATACTGCAGGTACGCTGAACGTATTCAAGATCAAAGGCATTCACCAAGCGATTCGCAGTGGGGTGCTCGCTGCCGAGCACATTGCCGAGAAAGGCGAAGCCAAAGGCTTCGATGCTCGTTGGCGCGCATCCGAAGGGCACGACGAGCTGCGCATGGTTCGCAACTTCAAACCTGCTTTCAAGCAAGGTTTGTATTTCGCCATGGCCAACGCGGGACTGGAATCACTACTCAAAGGTCGGACTCCCTGGACTTTGCGCAATCACGCGGACTGGTCCGCGCTGAGAAAACTAGACGAATACGAGTCGCCCGATCGCCATTGGGTCGAGCGCACGTTGCCGCCTCGCGATCGTGTGGCATCGGTTTTCTTCGCCGGCAATGTTCACGACGAATCGCAGCCCGTGCATCTCAAAGTGCATGACACCTCGATCTGCATCAATCGATGCACGGTCGAATACGGCAACCCTTGCGAGAGATTTTGCCCGGCGGGCGTCTACGAAATGGTTGAAGATGGCGCCGGCGGCAAGCGACTGCAGATCAACGCCGCCAACTGCGTGCATTGCAAAGCGTGCGACATCAAAGATCCGTACGAAATCATCACTTGGACGACGCCCGAAGGCGGATCCGGCCCTAACTACCAGAACCTTTAAGAATCCACCGCTTGACGCTGCCGACCGCTTCTTCATTACTCGAGCTGTACAACGCCGAATGCGCTCGATTGGGCTATCAGCCCGATCCGGCACAACTGCACGTCGTGGGACTGCTCGAGGATCTGCGCACTCGCTTGTGCAAGCCTGCGCCGAGGCGATTGCTGCAAGGTTTGCTTGCACGCAAGCCCTATCGGGATCTCGAGCGCGGCGTTTACATCTGGGGTGGAGTCGGCCGCGGCAAGACCTGGATCACCGATCTTTTTTTTCAGAGCCTGCCGTTCAAGGATAAGCAGCGCAGCCACTTCCATCGGTTCATGCAGTTCGTGCACGACGAATTGAAAAAGCATGCAGACCGCGCGGATCCGTTGGAACTCGTAGCCGACAAAGTCGCCAAACGTGCGCGCGTGCTGTGCTTCGATGAGCTCTTCGTATCCGACATCGCTGATGCGATGCTGCTCGGCAACTTATTTCGTGGGCTGTTCGATCGCGGCGTGAGCTTGGTCGCGACATCCAATGTGCCGCCCGATCTACTCTACAAAGATGGCCTGCAACGCGCTCGCTTCCTGCCCGCGATCAAACTGCTCAAGGAGCACACCGCGGTAGTGCACCTTGACAGCCCGACGGATTATCGATTCCGCACGTTACAACGTGCCGCCACGTGGTTTGATGCCAAGAATCCAGCGACGCACGCGCAACTCGAATCGCTATTTACTGAAGTTGCAAGCGAAGTGGGCGAGCCGGACAAAACGCTGACGTTGAATCATCGGCGTCTCCATGCGAAGCGCCAAGCGGAAGACGTGATCTGGTTTACGTTTGCAGAATTGTGCGATGGGCCACGCGGACAAGCGGACTACATTGAACTCGCGCGCTGCTATCACACCGTGTTCCTTACCGACGTTCCCGTTCTGGACGCGCAAAAAGAAAATCAGGCGCGCCGGTTCATCTCCCTGGTCGATGAGTTCTACGACCGAGCCGTGAACTTGATCGTATCGGCCGCGAGTACGCCGACCGAGATCTACAAGGGCAACAAGCTCAAGTTCGAGTTCGAACGTACTCAGAGTCGGTTGATCGAGATGCAGTCTCAGGAATATCTCGCTCGCGAGCATGCCGGCTGACGTCGACGCGCACGAGAGACCGAGAAAGAGAACGAGATCAGAGTTTCACACGGAGGACACGAACACGGAGTTCGAATCAGTGTGTGCCCCCGCTACGCGTATGAGGTGTGAAGTGTGAGCTCACGGCGGGCGCCGGGAACACGACAGTAAGGGATCGAGTCTTGCTTGTGCCTAGTCAGTAGTCAGTTGTCACCCACCCGTGAACACCTACTTGGCCGTGGACGCCTCAGCTGGCATAGGCGCGCCGCGAACGCTTGCTGCCACACCAAGCAACTCCGAGCTGATCTTCAAACCTGCTTCCTGAGCTGCGGGTAAGGAGACATCGAAGCGCACGCGACGATCGATGAGGACGAAGCTTATCGTTGCGCCGACATCCAAGCCGTGGGAATCGTCCGTGACGACGAGGATCGGCTTACCTTCCAAGGCGCGCGTGATGGCGTACAGGTCGCCATCGAACTCTGGGCCGATGTACACCAGCTGGGCGTTGAGGGCTTGATCCGCAGATCTCACCGTTTCTACCCGCACCTGGCGATCTTTGATCGTTCGTCCATCGACGGCGTGCAGCAACTCGCTTGCGACAGACTTTGATCCCAAAATGGCGATCGTGAAGAAGCGACCGTCGGCGCTGTCTCGTGGCCATTCCACATAGCCGGTAAATCGATACAGAAAGGCGGCCTTAACGGCGGTCTCCTGATACAGATCAGCACTTCGCGCGGGAATCATGGCGACGAAGAACGCCATCCAAACACACTTCGAAAACCAACTGTGCACTACGCGTGACACGCCGAATGCGCCTTAGAACTTCCAATCGGCGCGCAGATAGGCGGTGCGTCGCAGTTCCTTGCGTTCCGCCAAAGTGCCCGTCTCAGCGTGTCGATCATCGAGCAAATTGAATCCTGCGAGTGCTAAATCGAGATGATCTGAGACATGCCAACCTAGCCGTGCGTCGAGGCCCACGTAGCTACTGACCTCCGGCTCGGGCAACTCACCGATCGCTCGCAACGAGACATCGAATTCGACACGAGGCGTTAGATTCATGCTCGAGCGCAAAAAGATTTGATGCTTCGGATCGTCACCTGCGTGCTGGTACAACACTGGCGCGAAGGTATTGGAATCTGGCTCAAGGTGCTTCTGCAACAGGCTAAAACCCGGACTGAGCCGCCACCAATCGAGAACCTGCCAGTCGGCCCAGACCTCCGCGCCATAGGTAAATCCATGCATGGCATTGGCAAGTTGAAAGCGCCCCTGCGGCGTAATCGTCAACATTCGTAAGTCGTCGTAATCGTTGTAGAACAGCGAAACAGACACGCTCGCGGAGGTGGCAACCTGTCCGCGATAACCGAGTTCATACGCGAGTAACGTTTCCGATTCGAATTGGTTGGCAGGATCGAGCAAACCGGGCGCCGTGAGCTCTCGATCCAATCGCGCCGGCGTTCTCACCGCACGTGAGACCGCTCCCCAGACCAACGTCGTATCCGAAGCTTGCCAGCCGAGTCGAGCGCTCGGCAGAAACTCGAATCCCGTGTAACTGCTGTACTCGAACTTCGAGCCGATGGTGAGCGTCGCGGCACCGATCCCGATAGTGTCCTGGACGAATGCATTGCTGAGTTGAACCGTATCGCTTTCGGGTTCGAGGACAAACATGTTCAGTCCGTTGACGAAGTTGTCGCGGGTCACGCGATGACCTGCGCCCCATACGACTTGGTGACTGTTCCAACCGAAGGCATGTTGCAATGAAAGGTCGAAGGTTTCGAGGGAGTCCAGGACTTGATCGACGTTGCGCTCGACCTCGTCGTAATACGCCTGGACTTCCAGTTCCGAGGCGCTCTGTAGATGCCGAGTCCATCGTGAAAGCAAGTTGCTGCCGCGAATGTGACCGCGTTGCGGCGAATTGCGAAACACATCGCCCTGCATGACGAGCGAGTCCGCGTCTGATTGCCAATCCGAGCGGAAGCCGCCTTGCACTCCATCCCAATCATCGTGCGCACCTTCACCCGATGCCGTTTTCGATTCGCCACGCTCGAAGCCCATCGCATACACCCTGAATGCTCCGCTGTCGCCGACACGACCGCTATAGCGACCGCTGATACTGCTATCCGACGTTCCAGCCTGCGCACTTGCCGCGCCACCCTCAGAGTGCCAGGCGCTGCGCGTGATGATGTTGATCACGCCGTTCACCGCATTCGCACCCCACAAGGTTCCGCCCGGCCCGCTGATAACTTCGATGCGCTCGACATCCTGAAGCAGCAGCTGCTGTTGATCCCAATAAACACCCGCATGCAACGGCGTATAGACGCTGCGGCCGTCGATGAGCACGAGCAGTTTGTTAGAAGCCTGATAGGTATTGAAGCCGCGCGCGGAAATTGCGTATGACGCTGCATCCAGGCGAGCGACCTCAAGGTTGGGGGCAAGGCGCAGCGCTTCGGCTAAGGTCACTGCGCCTGAGCGACGAATCTCTTCTTGAGTGATGACGTAAACGGAAGCCGGCGTGCGGTTGATGGGCTCAGGCCGTTTGAAGACGGAAGTCACTTCAACCTGGCTGAGCTGTTCGATCGATAGCCGGTCGAGGTCCTTCACCGACTGGCCCACCGCATGGTTTGCTACCGTCAAGACGATGATCGCAACGAACCCACGGCTTCGCCCGAAGCCATTTCGTTTCTGTGCCGCTTCCACTCTCGACCCCTCGTTTTTTGGCCGCGGGCGGGCACTAGCCGCGCCGCGGATTTGCTTTGCATTGTGTGGCGAGCGACTCGTTGTGTTTATTCGTCGAGCGCGGCCGAGGGGGACAATGCGGCAGAGTGTAAAAAGTTCCGAGTTGAAGCAGCTAGGGATCTAGGTATGCGGCGAGTGTCTTGCTGCGGACTTCATCGGCGCTGGCGCCTGGCGCCAGTTCTATCAATCTGAATGGAGATTTGCGGTCAGGCCGCGAAAACACGGCGAGATCGGTGATGAGCAGGTCCACGACATTGGCGCCCGTGAGCGGCAAGTCGCACCGCTTTTTGAATTTCGGACTGCCGTCCTTAGAGGTGTGCTCCATCACCACCACGACGCGTTTGACGCCGGCGACCAAATCCATCGCGCCGCCCATTCCCTTCACCATTTTGCCCGGAACCATCCAATTGGCGAGGTCGCCGTTTTCCGAGACTTCCATGGCGCCGAGCACCGATAGATCGATGTGCCCGCCGCGGATCATTCCGAAACTGTCCGACGAAGAAAAATAAGACGAGATCGGCAGCTCAGTAATGGTTTGCTTGCCCGCGTTGATGAGGTCGGGATCCTCATCACCTTCGAACGGAAACGGCCCCATGCCGAGCATGCCGTTCTCCGACTGCAATACGACTTTCAAGTTGGATGGAATGTAGTTCGCCACCAGCGTCGGAATTCCGATGCCGAGGTTGACGTAGAACCCATCGCGCAATTCCCGAGCGGCGCGTTGTGCAAGTTGATCGCGGGTCCAGGGCATGGCAAGCCTCTAGGCTGTAGGATGAAGAAGAACAACTATGCGGTGACGCGCTTGCGAACCGTGCGTTGCTCGATCGCTTTCACGTAGTTCGATCCTTGAATGATCCGCTGCACGAAAATTCCAGGCGTATGGATATGATCCGGATCGAGTGCTCCCGGCTGCACGAGATGTTCGACTTCCGCAATGGTAATGCGCCCCGCGGTCGCCATCATCGGATTGAAGTTACGTGCGGTCTTGCGATAGATGAGATTGCCTTCCGTGTCGCCCTTCCATGCTTTCACGAGCGCAACGTCAGCGGTAAGGCCCGTTTCGAGAATGTAGGTGTCACCATTGACGACGCGCTGCTCTTTACCTTCCGCTACGAGCGTGCCCGCACCGGTTCGCGTGTAGAAGCCGAAGATTCCGGCACCGCCAGCGCGTATGCGTTCCGCCAAGGTGCCTTGAGGATTGAATTCGAGCTTGAGCTCGCCCGAAAGATATTGCCGCTCGAACTCCTTGTTCTCGCCGACGTATGAAGAAATCATCTTCGCGATCTGCTTGGATTTCAGCAGCAGTCCCAGTCCCCACTCATCGACACCGGCGTTGTTCGAAATGACCGTAAGCCCGCGCACTCCGCTGTCCCGGAGCGCGATGATGAGATTCTCGGGAATGCCGCAAAGACCGAAACCTCCAGACATGATGGTCATGCCATCGCGAAGAATCCCTTCCAAGGCTGCGCGCGCGTCTGCGTATACCTTCGTCGCCTGCGTCATGTGAGCCCCTCGAGCGAGATGCTGCGATTCTACTCACATTGATGCGTTGGGCGTTGCGGGAAATCCGAAGAGCAAAGAAATACTCCACGGAGAGCACAGAGCACACGGAGAAACATACCAATTCGATGCGGCATTACTCGAGTGTGCCAGCGGATCGAAAAGCGTGACTCGGAACGTCGGAACCTGCCTTCAAAAAGAACGTCCGCGCACGCTCGAGCGCGGACTTCATGTGTCTTGGAAATCTCCGTGATCTCCGTGCCCTCCGTGGAACCTCTCTTAGTCTTTCCTAAGCAGCATCCGCATCCGCATCAGGGTCATATCCCAGATTCGGCGACAGCCAGCGCTCCGCTTCTTCCAACGAGATCTTCTTGCGAGCCGCATAGTTCTTCACTTGGTCCAGACCGATCTTGCCGACCGCATAGTATCGAGACCCAGGATGCGAGAAGTACCAGCCGCTCACCGCAGCCGTTGGATACATCGCGAACGATTCAGTGAGTTGGATCCCTGCATTGGTCGTCGGATCGATCAACTGCCAGAGCGTTGCCTTCTCAGTGTGATCCGGGCAGGCGGGATAGCCCGGTGCCGGACGAATGCCGCGATAACTCTCCTTGATCAAATCATCATTCGTGAAGCGCTCATCGGGCGCGTAGCCCCAGATCTCGCGACGAACTCGTTCGTGCAGACGTTCGGCGAACGCTTCGGCCAAGCGATCCGCCAAGGCTTTGAGCGTGATGCTGGAGTAATCATCGTGGGCTTGGTGAAAGCGTTCCAAATGCGGTTCGATTCCCAATCCCGCCGTGACGGCGAATGCACCGACGTAGTCGCGTCGTCCTGAAGACTTCGGCGCCACGTAGTCAGCCAAACAGTCATGCGACTGACCGGCAGGCTTGCCCTTCTGTTGCCGCAAGAAGTGCAGCCGTGCGATGACTTTGGAGCGCGACTCGTCTGCATACACTTCAACATCGTCGTCATCGACGCTATTCGCCGGGAACAACGCCACGACGCCTTTCGCCGTCAGCCAGCGCTCGCGAATAATCTGTTTGAGCATGCGACGCGCATCGGCGTACAAGTTGCTCGCCTGCTCGCCCACGTTTGGATCCGTGAGAATGTCCGGGAACTTGCCGCCGAACTCCCAGGCGTTGAAGAACGGCATCCAATCGATGTAGCGCGTCAGATCCTCGAGCGAATAGTCATCGAACACACGCGTTCCCAAGAAGCGCGGGACCGGCGGCTCGTAGTTCGCCCAATCGCCGTTGAACTTGTTCGCACGAGCTTGCGCGATCGTGAGTTGCGGACCTTTAATCTTCTTGCCGTGATGCTGCTCGCGCCGTGTCGCGTGATCCGCCTTGACTTGCGCGACGAAGTCTTTGCGAATTGCTTCCGTCACGAGTTGCTGACAGATGTTCACGGAACGCGAAGCATCTTTGACATAGACCACCGGTCCTTCGTACTGCGGATCGATCTTCACCGACGTATGCGCCGGAGAGGTGGTCGCCCCGCCGATCAACAACGGCTCGTCGAAGCCCTGACGCTGCATTTCCTTGGCCACGTGAACCATCTCGTCCAACGAAGGCGTGATCAGGCCCGACAGACCGATCATGTCGGCACCTTCGCGGCGCGCTGTTTCGAGGATGCGCTCGCAAGGAACCATCACGCCGAGATCGATGACTTCGAAGTTGTTGCACTGGAGCACGACGCCGACGATGTTTTTACCGATGTCGTGCACGTCGCCCTTCACTGTCGCAAGCACGATCTTGCCGTTGGAGCGCGAACCGCCGCCCGCAGCCTTTTGTGCTTCGATATAAGGAATCAAGTGCGCGACGGCCTTCTTCATCACGCGCGCGGACTTCACCACTTGGGGTAAGAACATCTTGCCGGCACCGAAGAGATCGCCGACGACGTTCATGCCGTCCATCAGAGGACCCTCGATCACTTGCAGGGGCCGCTCGAATTGTAGGCGCGCTTCTTCGGTGTCCTCGACGACAAACTCGTCGATGCCCTTGACCAGAGCATGCTCCAATCGCTTCGTGACTGGCCAAGTCCGCCACGCCAGATCTTCCGCCTTCTTCGCGCCTGCTTCGCCCTTGAAGCGGCCCGCGATTTCAAGCAAACGCTCTGTGGCATCCACGCGTCGGTTCAAGATCACATCTTCCACACGCTCGCGCAGTTCGGGATTGATGTCTTCGTAAATCGCGAGCTGACCCGCGTTCACGATACCCATCGTCATACCGGCCTTGATTGCGTGATATAGAAATACCGAGTGCATCGCTTCACGCACCGGATCGTTGCCGCGGAACGAGAACGACACGTTGCTCACGCCGCCGCTGATGTGAGCGTGCGGACAGGCTTCACGGATCAGGCGCGTCGCCTCGATGAAGTCGACGGAGTAGTTGTTGTGCTCTTCGATACCGGTTGCGACCGCGAAGATGTTCGGATCGAAGATGATGTCTTCGGCCGGCAATCCCGCCTTCTGAGTCAACAAGTCGTAGGAGCGTTTGCAGATTTCGACTTTCCGTTGCACGGTATCGGCTTGGCCTTTCTCGTCGAACGCCATCACGACAACTGCTGCGCCGTAGGCTCGCACCTTGGCCGCCTGTACCAAGAACGCGTCTTCGCCCTCTTTCAAGCTGATCGAATTGACGATGCCCTTGCCTTGAATGCGCTTGAGGCCAGCCTCGATTACCGACCATTTCGATGAATCGATCATGATCGGCACGCGCGCGATGTCCGGCTCAGCAGCAATCAAATTCAAGAAGCGAACCATCGCCGCTTCCGAATCGAGCATGCCTTCGTCCATGTTGATGTCGATGACTTGAGCGCCGCTCGTCACCTGCTGGCGAGCGATATCGAGCGCCGCGTTGTAGTCGTCGGCTTCGATCAGCTTGCGAAACTTCGCAGAACCGGTGACGTTCGTGCGCTCGCCCACATTCACAAAGAGACTGTCAGGACCGATGTTGAGGGGCTCGAGGCCCGAAAGCCTGCAGCGCGGCTCGATCTTCGGCGGTTTGCGGGGCGCGATGCCTTCCACTGCTTCGCGAATGTGCTTGATGTGATGCGGGTTCGTGCCGCAGCAGCCGCCAACGATGTTCACGAATCCGCTGGTCGCAAACTCTTTCACGAGGTCCGCGGTCTGACACGGCTCTTCATCGTATTCACCGAACGCATTCGGCAATCCGGCATTCGGATACGCGCTGATGTAGCAGTCCGCGATGCGTGAAAGCTCTTCGATATACGGCCGCAATTGCTTCGCGCCGAGAGCGCAATTCAAACCGACAGCAGTTGGACGCGCGTGACGTACCGAATTCCAGAACGCTTCCGTCGTTTGTCCGGAGAGCGTGCGGCCCGATGCATCTGTGATCGTGCCGGAAATGACGATCGGCAGGTCGACACCCGCCTCATCCATCACCTGGCGCACTGCGAAGATCGCCGCCTTTGCGTTCAATGTATCGAAGATGGTTTCGATCAAGAACAGATCGACGCCGCCTTCGAGCAGCGCTTGCGCGCCAATCTTGTACGTCGCCGCCAACTGATCGAAATCGATATTCCGGAACGCAGGATCGTTGACGTTCGGCGACAGCGATGCCGTTCGATTCGTCGGCCCGAGCGCGCCGGCTACGAACTTCATCTGCCCTGTCTCGCGTTCGAAGTCATCCGCAGCCTTGCGCGCGACTTTGGCACCGGCGAGATTGATCTCGCGTACGAGGTCCTGCATTCGATAGTCCGCCTGCGACGAGTAATTCGCCGTAAACGTATTCGTCTCGATGATGTCCGCGCCCGCTTCGAAATACGCACGATGAATCGCGCCGATGACATCGGGGCGCGTGAGCACCAGGATGTCGCTGTTGCCTTTCACATCGCAGGGCCAGTCCTTGAACTGCTCGCCGCGGTAGTCCGCCTCGGTGAGCTTGTATCCCTGAATCATCGTTCCCATGCCGCCGTCCAGCACGAGAATGCGCTCGGTAAGCAGCTGACGGAATTTATCGGCGCGAGAAACGTTCGACATGTGGTCGTCCTATGTAACGAAGTGCTGGGAATGTCTTCCGCAAGACACTCCTTCTGCTTAATTCACTGATTCAGACTGCAGCGGCTGCTTGCGCCGGCGTGGGTCTCACTCCGAGCGCGTGACAAATTGCGTACGTCAGCTCGGAACGATTCAGCGTGTAGAAGTGGAACTCCGACACGCCATGCTTCTCGAGTTCTTGCACTTGCTCGATTGCGACGGCAGCAGCAATGAGGCGGCGCGTTTCCGCATCGTCATCAAGACCGTCGAATCGATGCACGAGCCAATCGGGAACGCTCGCCCCGCACCGCTGCGCCATGCGCAACATTTGCGGGAATCGAGTGATCGGCAGAATGCCCGGCACGACGCTCGCTTTGATCCCCGCGGCTGCGCACTGATCGCGGAATCGTAAAAAGACATGCGGATCGAAGAAGAACTGCGTGATGGCCCGATCGGCGCCGGCATCGATCTTGGCTTTGAGATTCTCGATCTCAAATGCCTCGCTCGGTGCTTCCGGATGTTTTTCGGGATAGGTCGCGACTGAGATTTCGAAGTCACCCACGTCCTTCAACCCTCTCACCAAATCCAACGCATAGGCAAAACCACCGGGATGCGGCACGTATTTGCCCTCGCTCCCCTGCGGAGGATCGCCACGCAATGCAACGATGTGACGGATGCCGTGCGCCCAATAATTTCGCGCGATATCCAGAATCTCTTCGCGCGGTGCGCCGACGCACGTCAGATGCGGCGCGGCTGTTAACGACGTCGAGCTCTGTATCTTCGTAACGATGTTGTGCGTACGCGCACGTGTCGAGCCATCGGCGCCATACGTCACGGAAACAAAACGCGGCTGCAGTGGAGTCAACCGCTCCACGGATTGCCACAACGTTTGCTCCATCAGCTCGTCTTTCGGAGGGAAAAACTCGAACGACACGGTGGGTCGCGATCGCAAGCGCGTGAGCGCGTTGCCGATCCGATCTTTGAGTTGCTCCACCGACATGAGACCTCCAAGTTCTTGTTGCTTTGCCGCTTATGCCGCGGCAGTTGTTTGTGCAAGCCTGCGTGCGAAGGCAATCAGCAAATGACCGCTTGATGTGTCCGCCGGCTGAATGCGCGAGCACTGAAAGCCCGCTTTCGACAGCCATCCGCGCAGGATCGCGATGGGGTTCGCGCCGGCCGATTCGCTGAGCTGATCGAAGTCTTCGATGATCACCAGTCGGCCCTCTGCGCGAATTGCTCGCGCAATTTCATTCAAGGCCGCGATCGGACGTTCCGATCTGGCCAGCGCTCGATCGACCGTTACCGTGTCGAATGTGTCCGACTCGAACGGCAAGTCGTACATCGAGCCTTGTTGCAACTCGCAATGACTCAAGCCTGCGCTGTGCACATTCGTGCGAGCCAGCTGCAGCGCCTCCCGCGAAATATCGACGCCCACCGCACGTTTCGCGGCGCGCCCGAGCAACTCCAGCAGATGACCATTGCCGGTGCCGATGTCGAGCAGCGCGCCGACGGGTTCTGCACTCAGCTCTCGCAGCAGGATGGAATCGACTTCGTTCGATGCGCTATCCAACGCATGAGCCGGAAGCTGCTGCGAGGCGGCTTGCGCTCGCTCTGCGATGACTTCTTCCAACCGCCGGCGATCGCGGCGAAATACGTCGTCTTCCGGCGCAACGAGTGCGAGCAGTTGTTGAACGTGATCGCGAACCGATCCCGACGCCGGGACGCGGTAGTACACCCAGTGCTCCTCACGAAAGCGATCGACCAGCCCAGCGCTAGCTAGGAGCTTCAGATGCCGTGAGACACGCGGCTGGCTCTGACCCACGATCAAACACAGCTCGCCCACCGTGAGCTCCGCCCGAGCGAGCAGCATGAGCAGCCGCAAACGCGTCGGCTCACCGGCCGCGCGGAGGATTGAAACGGTACTGAGGAACGAATCCGGCATGCTTAAGGATATAAAGATGTCCTTATATACGCGGATGCAGCTTACGCGGTTGAGGCGCCAATGGGAAGCGCACGTTAGGAGTGTGCGGCGCCCGTCGTCACGGACCAGGCAAGGATGATGTTTAAGCTATTGATTAATGAACGGAAGTGGAGGCGTCGGGCGGACTTGGGGCAGCCAGCAGTTGCTCCGCGTCCACCGGATCGAAGACGTATCCGCGGTTGCAGAAGTCGCAATGGACCTCCACGTTGCCCCGCTCTTCGATGATCGACCGGACCTCTTCAGCACCGAGGGCGCGGAGCATCCCCTCCACCCGCTCGCGAGAGCAGCGGCACCGGAAGAACACGGGCGCGGACTCGAACAGTCGAACGTCATCCTCAGCGAACAGCCGCCGCAGAATCGCCTGGTCGCTCAGTCCCTTCAATTCAGACGGCTTGAGCGTGTCGCCCAACAGCTGAACACGATTCCACGCATCAGCAATCTCGGCCTTGTTCGGGACAGTTTGGGTGCCTTGGCGACCCGCCACCGTGTCATCAGACAGGCGCTGTAGGAGCAGACCTGACGCACCTTGCTCGTCCGCATGCAACCAAAGACGCGTCGGAAGCTGCTCGGAATTCTCGAAATACTCGCGCAAACATTCGGAGAGCCGCTCGCCAGCCAGTGGCACGATGCCTTGATAGCGTTGAGTGAGGTCGTCGTTCTCCAGCGTCACGGTGAGATTGCCGTCACCCGACAGGGCAACGAGATCGCGCTCGTCGACAGCCTCTCGGTAGCGTGCGACAGCGCGCACGCCCAATTGGCTCGAACATTGGGCGATCATCAGGTGCATGGGCCCCTGCCCCTTCAGTTGCAGACTCAGCGTGCCGTCGAACTTGAGCGTAGAGGCGAGCAAGACCGAGGCGGCAACTGCTTCACCCAACGTATCGCGAATGGATTCCGGATACGTTCGATGTTCCAGCAGCGCCCGCCACGACGCGTCCAAGTGAACCAGGTACCCGCGGATCGGGTAATGCTCAAATAGGAATCGATGTAGGCAATCGCGGTCGTGCATGTTCAAGACAAATTGGAGTGAGAGACAACGCAAGTTTGGGACAAGAACCCCGAATCCAACTCTATATGCCGAAGAGCATCGATGCCATCCGCCCGCTGCGGACGCATTCTGTATCGCGGCAGAGTTGCAACCTGTGCCGCGCTTTCACGTTTGCAATATAGAGCGGCCGCGGCCGGTCTAGTTGAGGCAGAGAAGCGAGGAGTTCTAGCTATGTTTATTCGTCGTCCGCGCCCCGGAGATACAGCTCGCATCTGCGCGTCGGAAATCACCTCCGAATCGCACTACTTCAATCGACGGACGCTGCTGCAAGGCGCGGTCGCACTGGGGCTGTCTAGCTTTGCACCCGCGTTTGCCGCGCCCGCTCAGCTGAAGTACCGGCGCAATCCCAACTACGTCGTGCAGGAAGAACCCAACTCCTACGAAGACATCACGACCTACAACAACTTCTATGAATTCGGGACCGACAAGTCCGATCCCTCCAGCAACTCCTCGCGCTTCAAACCCGAGCCCTGGAGCGTGACGATCGCGGGCGAAGCCGAAGTCACGGGCAAGTTCGCACTCGAAGATTTGCTCAAGCCGCACGCGCTGGAAGAACGCATCTATCGCCTACGCTGCGTGGAAGCGTGGTCGATGGTGATTCCTTGGACAGGCGTTGCGCTCGGCGATGTACTCAAACGCTTCAAGCCGACCTCGAAAGCCAAGTACGTCGCATTCAAGACCGTTTTGCGTCCCTCTGAAATGCCAGGACAGCGGTATGCCGTGTTGGACTGGCCTTATGTCGAAGGCCTACGCATCGATGAAGCGATGCATCCGCTCGCGTTTTTGGCGGTTGGCTTGTACGGCAAGTCGCTGCCGAATCAGAACGGCGCGCCCCTGCGCCTCGTAACGCCCTGGAAGTATGGTTTCAAAGGTATTAAGTCCATCGTCGAAATCCGCTTCTCCGAGAAACAGCCACCGACGTCTTGGAATATCGCAGCGTCGAATGAATACGGCTTCTATGCGAACGTGAATCCCAACGTAGACCATCCGCGCTGGAGCCAAGCGCACGAACGCCGCATCGGCGCGGGCCTATTTAGCAGCCGCGTTCCCACA
>JAEWBG010000013.1 GCA_023391335.1 Pseudomonadota bacterium
TGGTTGGACATCACGGCATAGGCGCAGATCTCGATGGCAAAGATGCTCGATAACTCTGCTATTCGATCGATGACCCATTGCTTGCGGTGAGAGTAATCGCGGCCAGCGAACTCATCCTGTCCCCACAGCCATGCCCGTCGCACGCAACGGGAGACGACGTGGTAGTACGGGGTATCTTGAAGGGAGATCAGGTGCTTGCGTGCGTAGCCCATGGGTGAAGCGTACGCACCGTGAATGTTTGTGGATCGCGATTATCTCGACGTCTGCGGACTAATTCGGTGGGTGTCCGGGAAAGAAGGGACTCTCTGATTTGTTGGGTGTCCAGGGGCACGAGTTCTTAGAAGGAAGCACTCGGAGTTCGTGGTCCACACGATGGATGTCCAGAGAGAAAAAGAATCTCGTGCTCGGTCGTTGGGCGCGCTACACGAGAGATCGTTGGGTGTCCAAGGGGGAAGAAGATCGATTGTTGGGTGTCCAAGGGGAGAAGAAGATCGCGCATGCCGCGAGTCGGGCTTACTGAACCGCGCTGTTAGCGCCGCGAGGGCAGATGTACCTCGGCCAACATGCATCGGACGCTGCCGCCACCATGGCGCTCGATCGTCGGTATTGATGCGCTGACGATGGGGCCGCAAAGCTGAACCAGGTAATTGCGTTGTTCGGCCGATAGCGATTGTTCTGCGCTTCGAGACATGGCAAGGCGCTTCTCGCCCGCGTTCGTACGAACTTCGAGCATATTGCCGGCGAAGTGCTCCATCTGCTCGAAGCTCAAGTGCACGAGCTCGTGACCGCTACGCTGCAGAGAACTCAGCACTCCCGCCCTCTCGCCTTCACGAATACACTCGGTGCAGATCGCCGCAAAGTTCTCGCCAACGCACATCAATACGTTGGTGTGATAGATCGCCGCGCCGCTGCGATCGTTCGCTTCGAACACGACCAATTCGTAGTCCAGTTGTTGCGCGAAATCACCGAGTACATCCATATCGGTACGCGGGGAAACGCACGCATACGCAATTCGATTCGGACGATCCAAAACCAGACTGCCGGTCCCTTCCAGCGCTTTGCCGCTCACTTCGTAATGCGTCAGATCGATCACACGGCCGATCCGAAACCCGTGCTGATGACTCAACGCCTCCAACAAATCCATGCGACGCTCGGCACGTCGGTTCTCAGCGAGCATCGGATACAAGACGGCAGTGCCATCCGCATGAAAACTGACCCAGTTGTTCGGAAAGATGGAATCGGGCGTGTGGGGAGCTGGCGTGTCTTCGAACTCAATGACGTTGGCACCAGCATCACGCAACGCAGACGCTAGCCCATTGAACTCAACGAGCGCGGCTTGCTGTACGCGTTCGTCGTCTTCATGCGATGTTGCGCTCTGAAAACGATTAGATTCGCTCGTCTGCGGATTGCCAATAAAACGCACGGGTCGAATCATCAGCACGTGCGAGGTTGATTGCGGTTCGTCAGTCATCGTGGCTGCTCTCGCAAGGCCGCTTACCTTACCTCATCGATCGCTTGCCGTCGCTTTCGGCGAGCCGCGCTCTTATGTTGCGGCCGCGACAGAACCGGTAGCGGCCGTCTGAATCGCCAACGACTGACACTCTTACGACTGCGTCGCTACCGTCGCACTCGCCCGTGAGCGCCCTCTCACGCGTCGATACAACGCACGCACCTGACCATAGAAATGCGGATGTCGCGTCAACCAGTGACGCACTCGGGGCACGACCCGCACGTGATACCTCAATCGGCTAAGCGGCGGAATGCGATCTGCCAACCCTTCATCGATGGTGTAGATGCACGGATTGCAGGTCCCGCACGGTTGTCCGCGACGAGGCCGGTGACAGAACCAAGTGAGCAGCATCAAGTCTTCGAAACCATGCAATCGCGCTTCCTCTCGCATTTCCTGCTTCGTCTTGTCGAAGATCGGAAAGCGAAATCGTTTGAACAGCTCGTACCGACCGTCGCCCGCGTGACGAGCATCGAGGCGCGATCGCGATGCATCCACGAGCGGCTCGAGCAGATTGCGCGCCTTGTCGTCCTTGTGGATCGAGAGCTCCATGCCGTCGATGCCATGGTGCAAACAGTAATTCGCGAGCCACTCGTACTGGCCGCCGATGAAGCCGATCTTCAGGCAGTTTTCGTAAGCCGCGTTGAGTTGCGGATCCAATTTGATCTCGGCAACGGCAGCCGTGATCGTGGGCAGTAGCCGCGCCGCCGCTTCGCGATCCTTCGACGTTAGTAACGCCCGAATCTTTTGCATCGCCTTCTGTTCTTCGGGAACGCCTGGGCGGTAGTGCAGTCGATCAATCAAGTAGTACGGCTGTACCGATTGCCTTTGCACGAGCACAGCCTGGAGTAAGCGAAAAGTCGAATCCCATCCGCCGGTCCAAAGCAGTGGGATCGGCACAGATTGCTGCATCGTCATTGTCGAATTCCCATGGTTGCGGCCTCTTTGCCACACAGTCGGGCTGCAATGCCCAGATCGTCTCGCGAGTTCCGGCGACGCGGAAAGCTAAGACCGCAGGTCCGACTGTATCAACGCTCGAAATTCCGACACCATCGCATCGAGACTGAAACGTTGCAGCACGGTGGCCCTACCGTGTTGCGCAAGCAACGCGCGAGATGATTTCGATACGACCATACTTTCAAGCTGAACTATCAGTTCGTTTAGATCACCGATGCGGAATGTCCGCCCACCGCCATCGCGCACCATCTCGGGCATGCCGCCGATAGCACTGCACACAACCGGGCATTCCATTGCCAATGCTTCAAGTGCCGCGTTCGAGAACGTCTCCACCGCCGTCGAGGTCAGCACGAAAACGTCCATTGCAGCGAGATACGGTCGCACGTCGGAAGCGGCCCCACAGAAGCAAATCCGTTCATCGAGCTTCAGATCGGCACCGAGGCGTCGCAAAGCAGATTTCTGCGGCCCGTCGCCAACGAGGAGTACACCTATGTCGTGGCCACGTTGGACCAAGGCTGCGGCGGCCCTGAGCAAAAGATCGTGCGACTTTTCTGGCCGCAACACACCCACTGTGCCGATCACTATGCGTTGTGCCGGCCATTCAGGAACTCGAAACGGCTCGACTTGATTGCGCGAGAAATGCTCGGTGTCCACGCCGTTGTACAGCACGGAGCTGGACGGCGCTCGGCGCCGCAAATGCTGCGAGCGCCACAAACCCCGCTGATATTCGGCTCCGAAGATGAGCCAGTCCATCGTTCGCAACAGAGGTCGATACAGCACGAGCTGAATCTTGGCCTTGCGGGTGTTGAAATCAGTCGTATTCAGAGAGGCGAGAAAACGGACACTGCCCGCTCGGCGCATGATTCTTTTGAGGAGCGCCGCATACAGCATCGCGTACAGATTGACGGCAACGATCGTATCGATGTGCTTGCTTGCGACGACCTCTGCGAGCCGTCGCAGCGCGGAGGCCGAGAACTTCCCGCGCCGCTCCAAGTTAAGCAGTTCAACTTTCGAATCGAACTGCTCTTTCAATGGATCGGGCCCATTGAGGTAGGCCACCGTGACATGCCGTTCTTCTCGCACCAATGCATTGGAGAGTTTGACGACCTTGCGCTCCGATCCGCCGATGCTGAGCGTACTTAGCAAGAACAACACACGCTCACCGCGAGTCACGACGCGGTCTGCCGCAATTGACCGCGGACGTTCGGCGATCGCGCCAACCGCAGCAGAATCAGCTTGCTCGAGCATGACTCGTCAGAGCGACTCGCTCGCCCTGCCACTTTTCCAACCATGCCTGGAACATCAGCACATTCCATAAATGCGAATGCCAATTGGCCTGTCCGGAAAGGTGCTGCCGCCAGCGGCGCTGCACCATCGTCGCGTCCAAATAGCCTTCCTGACGTAACCGATACGAATCGATCAGACTCGAGGCCCATGCGCGCAGATCGGTGCGCAACCATCGGGCGATCGGCACGGCAAACCCTTTTTTCGGCCGATCGATCAGATCTCTCGGAATGTGTCGCGACAGCAGTTCGCGCAACACCCATTTGCCGCGCCCATCTTTCATGAGAATTGACGATGGGATTTGCCATGCTGCCTTGGCAACATCGACGTCCAAAATCGGTACGCGCGTTTCGAGCGAGACAGCCATTGCGGCGCGATCGACCTTCACCAATATATCGTCGGGCAGATAGCAGCACGTATCGAAGTGCATCATCTGCTTCAGGCCATCCGCATGCTGCAGCCGAATTGCATCCGGCATTTCCAAATCGAGTGCACTGACGCCAAGAACCGGCTGATGCGGCAATTGCCAACGTTTCAGTCCCACACGGTAGAAATCGCGCAGAGTGGCGGCTGCCCATCGCGAAGAACGCTCGTGCAAACGATCTGCGATGCCGTGGGCCTGGCCGCGCGCCAAGATGTTCGCCGGACTCGTCGCCAATTGCAGCGCGCCGAGCGGAATTCTCTCGACGATCGCGCGACCTCCGGCCCGCAGTGCATGCGGCACTCGACTCAAACTCTGCCATTTGTTCATTGCGATGCGATAACGCCCGTATCCGCCGAACAGCTCATCGCCACCATCGCCCGATAGCGCCACCGTGACATCTCGCCGCGCCAGTTTACTTACGAGATACGTAGGAATTTGCGACTGGTCCGCGAAAGGCTCGTCATAGATCTGCGGCAACAGCGGGATCACGTCCAGGCAATCGCGCGGCGTCACCGTATATTCGGTGTGGTGCGTCCCCAAGTGCTTCGCGACCGCACGGGCGAACGGCGACTCGTCGTACTCGGTTTCAGTGAATCCGATGGAAAAGGTGCGCACGGGCTGTGAAGCCGCCTTCTGCATCAATGCGACGACAAGCGACGAATCGGTGCCGCCCGAAAGAAACGCGCCGAGCGGCACGTCTGCAATCATTTGGCGCCCGACCGACGCCGTAAGCGCACGTTCAACGCGAGCGAGTGCGTCTTCCGCGCTCATCGAAGACTCAGCCCCCGACTCGAATAGCCGTTCCGGACGCCAGTAACGCTGTTCGTCGATTCGAAAGCCGTCGTTGCGAACTTGCACTCGCACAAAGGCGCCGGCCAAAAGCTTGCGAATGCCCTTGAAGATGCTGAACGGCGCAGGGATGTAGTCCTGCTGCATCATGAGAGCCAATGCGTCGCGATCGATTTCATTGGTCCACGCCGGATGCATGCGCAGCGCTTTGAGTTCGGATCCGAACAACAACGTGCGACCCATCACGCCGAAGTAAAGCGGCTTCTCGCCGAAGCGATCTCGGGCGAGCACGAGCGTTCTCTCCTGCCGGTCCCACAATGCGAACGCGAACATGCCGGCACTGCGCTCGAGCGTTCGCTCCAGACCCCATTGCTCCACCGCAGCGAGCAACACCTCGGTATCCGATCCACCTTTGAAACGGCTTCCCAACGCCATCAACTCGTGACGCAGATCCCGATAGTTGTAGATCTCGCCATTGAACACGATGACGTAGCGGTCGCTCGCGGAAAACATCGGCTGATGGCCCAACGGCGACAAATCGAGAATGGACAGGCGACGATGACACAATGCGATGCCGGCGCCGGGATCGCTCCATACTCCCTCGTCGTCCGGCCCCCGATGCGCAATCGCCGCAGCCATCGCGGGAAGCACCGTTGCATTTTCAAAGTCGCTGACTGGATCGCGACTCAAAAACCCAGCGAGACCGCACATCTAAGAAACCTCCATTGCATCGTCCTTCGCGACCTTCTCGCGCTCAGTCCGTGCAAATTGGATCTTGAATTGAGTAACGAGACGCACCGGACCATTGATGACTCCGTGTGCACGCACGGTTGTTGTTGCTGTGCGCGTATCGAAAGCACGCGAGATCCATCCGAGCGGCGGCGATTCAGAGCCGCGATGCAGCTCGAGCTCGAGTTCTTTCGGCAACTCACCCGTCATCGCGATGTCATCGACCGTGGCGGCCAACGCCCTACCCGAGACAGTCACCTCGCATGACTCCGCAAAGTGCCAAAACAGCTCCGCCTTATGCGAGCCTCGACACTGGATTTCATCGATGACAGTGAGTATCCCCGCCGCCCTATCGAACGAGAGCTCGCGGCAATGCAGAACCGGGTCGCTCAACCGCTTGTAACCGTCGTGCTCCGCACGCCAGCGCTGAATTGCACCGGACTCATCGAATTCGACCAGCCGCGTGCGCGCGTGTCGCGTCCATAGAAAGTTTCCGCCGCTCACGGATTGGTCCTGTTCATCGATCCGCAACGTGTTGTGTGCGGACGTGCCACGGAAGTAGTCGCGCCACTGCTTCTGAGTGTGATACGCGAACGTTCCCGAATCGATGAGCAACTCACGTCCGCCTGCGCTTAACGTAAACGACAGCGCATCCGCGTGACCGTGAGCGGCGATCGACAGAAACCCTAGCGGGCCGGCGTCCGCAACGATCTTGATCTCGCGCACTGTCTCGAACTTCGCCCCAAGAATGTAATACCCAGCATCCGGGAAGCGAGTCTTGATGGGCAACTGTGATGGACTCGCATCAAGGCTTGTATATGCATCTGCGGCTGCATCGCCCAAGAACCACCGGCTCTTATCGTCGAAGTAGGCGCCCGCTTTGAACTTGTACTCTGTGCAATCGAACAAGACGGCACCCGTTGCGAGCAACGAGCGGTACACATCGAGGCTCGGCGCGGGGTCTAGCGGAGCGATGATTGCATCGTCCGCATCGCCGAAATTCGGTACGTGTCCGCCCACGTCCATGATGCTCGCGATGTAGTCCAGCATGCTTCGCAAACGCTGCCAGTATTGCGCACTGAACTCGGCGTGGTTCTTGCGAGCTATGAGCCCGGCCATCAGCAGCATCTCTGCAACTTCGTAGTGGTACCAATTCGCCTGCTCGCGATTGACACCGTCCGGATAGTTTTGGAGCAAGGCCTGCTCTTCAAACTCGGCGTGCGACTGCCGTTGCCATTGAAGGCTGCGTTTCCAGAACGGCCACGTCGTCGCAGCGACGAACAATCCGCATAGCTCCCCTAATAGGTGATTGTTCGCTGACGAGAATCGCGACAAATGACTCGCGATGAACGCGCAGTGCTGGTGGATACTCGCAAGCCAGCGCTTCTGAAACGTCTGACCCGTCGCGCCTCGAAACAGTGGCGACTCAAGTCCGCCCAGCAGCTGCCATGCGAACGACCAGTTCAACAGTCGAATCGCGTGCTCGAGACTGCTCGTCCAGTGGACCCCCAACCGATGTGGGCATTGAGCGAACCACGATTCAAGAAGCGTTTGGCAACCGTGTGCATACTTCTCGTCCCGGGTGAGATGCCACGCCTGCGACAGCGTGACCAGCTGCGCGTGACGGCTCGGTTCCCATAAGTACTTGATGTCGCCGACGAGCTGCTCGTCGCGGTAGTCCAATGTCTTGCCGAATACCAGAGGTGCGATGCGACCGGTTTTCGGGTCCCGATTCCACTGAGGCGGGAATCCGAGCGGAGCTGCGCGCATTGCGAACACCGAGAAGTGCCCGGCCAAAATCATGTCGGCAGCCTGCGAGTATTTGCGCACTTCGAACTGCTTGGGCAAATCCTCAACCCACGCACGGCCGACTTCGCTCAAGCGTGGCGCTGGCGTGTCCGCGACCAGTCCGACCTTCTCGATGCTGGCCTGAAGTTTCTGCTTGATTCGATAGCCTACTTCCGGCGCACTCATCGCGCTCAGACGACGCACCGCCCACGCGAGGTTCATGCTGTACCTCGCTGGGTCTGCATCTCGCGGAGCCGCTGCTTTACTTCAGGGCGATGGATGACGAATGGTGTCTTGCCAAGCGCCGTTCGCTCCAATTTGTCCGCTACTTCGATGCGCACTTGCATCGTGCTCGGCAGCTTGGCATGCACGTTGTGCAGCAACGCATCGTGATCCCGCGAATTGAACTCAGGTTTGGCGAGCACGCGCACGGTCACCGCGTGCTGGGTCTCTTGCACCACCTGGATGCGCATAATGTTTTTCACATCGCGCTGAAAGTGACTGATGCCCGTCACCTTCACGCCCTCCGGCGTAAGCAAGATGTCACTGTCTCTACCAAGCACACCTCCGAATGCCCGCGTCCCTAAGGCCAATTCGTGAAGCTCGCGTGTACCCCAGGTTTTCGGCAGGCGAATCAAATCGCCGGTCGCATAGCGCACCAACGGCATCGCCAAATTCCACAGCGAAGTACCGATGATTTCGTAAGTGGCTAGATCGCCTTCGCAGGCCACTTTGCGAAACTCGACGTGGGCATAGCCCGGCAGAAATCGGTACTCGCCCGGAGCGGTCGCATACGCAAATGCCACCCGCTCCGCTTGCCCGTAATAATCGAGCAACGAGCACCCGAGCGTGCTTTTGGCCAGGTCCCACACGGGCGAATGCAACACTTCGGAAGATGACATCACACGTGGAACGCGCAGTTTCGAACCGGAGTGCTCAAGCAGTAAGCAAAGCGCCTCCAGCGATGTGGGATACGCCCACATGACATCGGGCGCGAACTTCTCGAGCGCTGCGATGTACGCCCCCACGGTTTTCGAGTTGAGATGACTGCACGAAAAAATCAGGCGCTTTCCCCCGCCCGCCTCGATCCAAAATGGCGGATTGAAATCGTTCGGATCCTTGATGGCATCGGTTCGTAGCACTGCACACCGGGCGCTACGCGGGTCGGCTCCGAGCAATGAGATCATTTGATCGATGCAAGCCTGTTCGAACACGATCGCACGGAGCGATCGAGTGAGCTGCAAGGGTGCTCCCGAAGTCCCCCCCGTGCTTGCTTTGGCAATCAGCCACGAATTTCTAGATTGGAATGCGCTCGGATTGTTGCGGACCTGTTCTTTCTGCAGCAGTGGCCAGCTCTCGATGTTCTCGCCACCAGGCACCCTCCGGCCATATCCCGTACGACGCGCCACCCACAATGTCTTTGCCAACGTTTCGCGCGTCCACTTCTCGCGTGCAACGATATCGCTGTCCAACAATCGCTCGAGTGTCGCGCGCGCATCCGTATAGAAAAGCGGATTGCGACGCACAACTGCATCGCCTACCGACAAACGCTTCAGCGCCTTCGCCAAGCTTTGCATCTAAAGAATCTCGGCAACCGGTCGATTCGCGGCCACGGCCGCATACACATCCGTCAATTTGGCTATGTAACGGTCCAACGAAAGCGGCTCAACGCTCAGCCTCGCTCTCTCAGCAAGACGCGCTCGAGTCGTTGCATCTTCGACCAAGCGACTTAGCGCCACCGCAAGTGCGTCAATCTCTCCAGGTCTAACGAGCAAGCCGTTCTCTTCTGAGGCGATCACATCGCCCACGCTGCCGACGGGAGTGCAAACCGGGACGAGCCCCCAGGCCATCGCCTCCAACATCGCCATGGGCAAGCCCTCGAAGTACGAAGGCAGCACGAATACTTCCGACTGCGCCAACAGCTCATCGCGCTGCTGCGCGGTTTGCCATCCGCGCACTTCGATACACGAGCGCAGGCCCCGCTCCTCAACCATCTTTCGGATGGCGGCGATCTCGCCGTTGCCGGCGATGACCAAGTGCAGCCGATCTCGAATCGAGCGCGGCAGACGGCCGACCGCGTCGACCAAATCGAAGGTGCCCTTGGTTCTAGTCATCAGACCCAAATAGACGGCCCGAACTTTTGCGTCCCCCCCACGTACTGGGATCTTTGAGGGCAGAGACACGGGGTTGGGCAGCACAACGATTCTGGAGCGCGGGACGCCGATGGACGCAAAAAAATCGCGCCAGCTTTCACCAAGCACGATCAATGCACTGACGTTGCGAAACACTTGGCTGGCCAGCGCCTTCTCACGCGCACCGATCCGTTCCCAGTAATTTCGGTAGTAGCCGCCGTGAGCATGAAGCACGACGCGCGCGCCGCGGCGCTGCGCAAGCGCCGCCAAGATCATCTTGCGTTTGCTACTTGCACCGCTCGCGAAATGAAGGTGGACGACGTCGGGCGTTCGACGCAACTGACGGTTGAAGCGAAGCACGGACGCGGCAAAGACCCATGCCTTCGTCAAACCGCCTCCATCGCGCATGGTCGGAATGTGCTGCACGCGAATATGGTCAGGTACGCCCGTACAGATCAGGCGCTCTACGCTCGCAATCCCACCCATGACATCGAGGGCCGGGCCGAGCATCACCACATTGATCGCACCGGCTGGCAGCGAGTGACTCGTTTCTGTCGTCGTCTGCACTGCGTTCCTTGCAGGCTCGACTGCCATGCGATTTGCCGCTTGCCGTGCAGCAACGTTCAACACGTTACTCACACTGTCACCCGATTGGTGGCGCGAATTTCCAATGCGGATACATAGGGATCGACGGTTGTATCTTCACCGAATCGCTCCCGCATAAAGTCCCGCGAGCGCGCACTCGCTCGCTCCCATGCGTCTTGGTCAGAGGCCAACATCCGGACCGAGCCAAGCAGCTCTTCATAAGCCTTCGCAGCAGTGCCTAGCCGATGCCGAGCAATCATCGCGTCAGGATCGAAATACGCCGCCACAGGAGTGCCGCGAACCCAAGCCTGCAAATAAGAGTTGGGAAACCCTTCGATATCGGACACGTTCACGAGCACCCGTGCGCGCGCGTAGAACTCGTTCACGGCACCGTATGGCACGGGGCCGTGGAACGTGAGGTTCGCACGCCTCTGCATCTGCTGTTTGGTGGCATCGTAGAACGCTTGGTCGCCCGGCACCGGACCGCCCACAACGTGGAACCGCAAGCTCGGCAAATCGTCGGCGAGACGCAGAAAGACATCCGGGCGCTTCAGTGCACGCAGATTGTTGACCCAAAGCACGTCGATGTCGCGTTGTGAAAACGGACGCAGCTGTTCTGGAGCATCGACCAACAGCGATGCGATCGTGCTTTCCACGGCGTAGTTTTTCCGTAGCAACTTGCGTTGATGCTCGCTTTGCGCCAGCACCGTGCTCGCATGGCGCAATCCATACGCGTACAAGCGGCTATCGCGCCACTGCCACTTCTTCAGCACCAGAGTATCGGGCGCGCAGTCTGCATCGCTGGCGATTCTGAAAACGTACGGTTTGCCGTGCATTCGGCAAAACAGACCGACCTGCCCGACGATCGCGCCCGCGCAGCTGATGTAGTACACGTCCGCATTCGCACGCTTCATCGCAGCCCACAATCCGCTCCATCGCGGATGAAAAAATCTCAACACGGGCAGCCCTGCGTTGAGCGAGTAGGCCGCAAAGACGCGAATGCCCTCGCACACCTCACCGTCTGCCTGCCCATGATCCGCGGTGATCATGGAAACCTCATAACCCCGCTTGATAAGCGCCCTGGCGAGAAGCGTGTGCTGGACCGGTTCGCCGGCCGCACCTGTCTTGTCGTAGTGAGGCGCAAGCACCGATAGATTGTTCAGGCCGATGAGGCACACGCGCGTTTTGCGGCGCGAATGCGTCACGGTCGAACTCGACTTCGCGACGTGTCGGTCGGCGACGTTGGAGTACTCGAATTGGGTCGGCTGACGTTCGTTAGCGTTGAATCGTTGCTCCGCCGGTTCGATCTGCACGCGCCGCCCCCTCATGCCGCCGCGATGGGTTTGGACGTACCTGCGCTGCTTTCCTGTATCGAATCCCTGGCCTGCATCGAATTCGTGGCGGCTGGAAGCGTGAACATGAGTTCATGGCAGCCGATCGAGCGTGCTGCGTAGAGACGTTCCAGCTGCATCCCGAATTCGTCATGGCAAAAATTGAAGAGCTCCCCAGTAGTTGCAAACTCGTACGGATAGCCGCCGAGCCAATCGATATGGTCATGCCACCAGCTCATGCCGCGCTTGTGCTTGTACTCGCGGATTTCTTTCACCGGATTCTTCAAGCGCACCATCATCGCGGCCACGTCCTTGGAAGCGAACGCGAGTTCCATCAAACGTTTTCTGACGGCACCCCCTCGGTTGTAAGCACGCTTGATGCGGAGCCAGCGATAAGAGCCGCGCCATTGCCGCAGCGTGTCTGACTCCACTTTGTTGTAGATCGCGATCGCGAAGCGCCCGCCCGGCTTCACGAGTGAAGCCGCGTTGCGAATCGCCTGCCACATGTTGCCGGTGTGATGCAGCACGCCCCATGAGTAGACGATGTCGGACACCGGCAGCGAACGAACGAAGGTTTGGTCGAGAATCGATCCATGGAGAATCTCCCAGTTACTCGGATTGCCTGCTTGCTTTTTCATGTAGCGAGCGCACTCGACCGATTTGGGATCGATATCGAGACTGACGATGCGTTCGGCGCCGAGTTTGTGTGCGACATAGGAAAACAACCCGCTGCCGCAGCCGATATCTAGAAACGTGAGCCCTTCAAGGGAATCCAGCCGCAGTAAGTACTTGGTGCGGTCCATGGCGAAACGAATTTGGTCCGCATCCAACGATCGATCCAAGAAATCCTTCCAGTTCTGTCCGAAGCTGAAACTGATTTCCGAATTAGTCAACGTCCCGCCGGTTGCATTCATTTTCAAACCTCAACTCTTTAACTGCGGCCTGACGGCAGCTGTAGCGCTCCGCCATCGCCTTCGTTCGGTGCAGGAATTGCCGACACGCAAGTCCCGCACGCACCAACGGGCTCGGGCTGGGAAAGTTCCTGACGGCTCGATCGCGCCTACACCAATCGCAAGGCTTGGCTGTACCCGCACTGCAAGAAAGCAAGTTGCATACCACCGCAATGCAAGTGATGAAGTAACGCGTGAATGCGCCGCGCGCATGAGACATGGCTGCTTACGCGGCACGACGGGCGCTGGGTACTCACGCGAGCGATGCTCGCATTCACTCGGTGGATCGTGCGCCGTGGTAATTTTTTCGAGGCGTTGTAATCATTGCTACTCGCTCAGCGAGCGCGCGCAAGGAGAATGCCCGGCACCCGACGTACTTGGCTGAAGATCGAAACTGCTTCGGGCACGCGCAATGCGACCAAGATGGCACCGTAGACGATCATGAACGCAACGCCGCCGAGCACTGCACCCCCAAAGCCAAGCGTGTCGGTCCAAAACGATGGAAGGATCACGATCGTGGACAACGCGGCGGCGAGAAACACCTTTCCCAGGTCCGACCACCGTGCCATCTCTCTAAGCGATAGATTTGCAATTCGCAGTGTGCGCCAACCCAAGTAGATGCCTTCGATCGTTTGGGCCAGCACAAATGCGATTGCGGAACCCACGATGCCGAACTTCGGCAAGAGCAGCATCAGCAGCAACGCATTGAGCACCATCGAGATCAAGTTGCTCTCCATCACCGGCGATGTGCGATTGAGCACGCGCAGCACGACGGGAAAGTCGATGATCTCGCGGATCAAGGTCAGCAAATAGATTTGGAACACGACGATCGCAGCACGGTACTGCTCGGAAAAGAACGTCGTCACGAACGTCTCGGCGAATCGACCGAGCCCCACTGCGACCGGCACGAGCAAGATGGCCGCCATCACCGTCATGGCCTTCCATTTGTGAAGCGGTGCGTTTTGCTGCTTCGCCATATCGGCCGACATGTCCGGCAACAGCACGTCCGACATGGAATTGCGCAGAATCGTTACGAACGGCTGCACATAGGTGCCGATGGCGTACTGCGCCAGCCCTACGGGGCCGAGATAGTGCGAGACGTACAAGCCTCCCATGCTGCGGTTCAGCGTCATCACGATCGAAGCGCCTGCGACCGGCATCGAGAATTTCAATTGCTCGCCCCATGACCCCGGTACCTTCGGCACCGTGGCGTCGCGGCCTCTAAACCAGCACACACCCGACGTGGCGACACGAAGCCCTTCGAATGCCACGAGCGCCCAGATCACCGTGTCGGCATCCGAGGTCAGCGCTGCACTGACGGTCACCACGCTGACACGCGCGATCAAGCGACCGGTACTCATGGCGAACACCGCACCGGTGCGCCCTTCCGTCAACCAGAGCTGTTCCCAAAAATCGAAATTGACGAAGAACAAGACGTACAGAGCAATCGGCAGCATGAACTCGCCGCCGAAGGCACCGGGAAAGAGTTGATTCAGTCCCGCGAAACAACCGACGGCAATGACACTCGATGCCAGCGTCAGGATGAGGACCTGATCGACGTAGCGCCAACGGAACTGCGGTTGCTGGGCAGCGAATCGGAGCAGGCTTACGCGGAAGTTCAATGCTGCGAACGTCATGAGCACGCTCGCGTAGAGCAGGAATTGTCGATACCGTCCGAACTCGTGGACGGTCATGAAGCGCACCAACACCATGGGACTGACTAGGACGATCGCCTGATTCATCAGGCGGACCATCGAGATCAGCGCTGCTCGCCTACCTACACTCAATGTCGAATCTCTCTAATGGAAACCTAGCCAGACAGAGTGCTGTTGAACACCGCCTAGTGAGCCTGCCCTGGTGCAAACACGCTGGAATCCGCAGCCGGCACCAACACGCGGGTGAGTCGATCGCGGCCCACATAGATCGTTCTGAAGGCGCCGGACTCGAGCAAGTCATATAACTCCTCGCCTCTCGCAAACTTGCGCCCATCGGCCTGCTCCTCGCCGCTTCCGATGATGAACACGCGCTTGCCCGCCGCTTGTTGCTGCTTGATGAGGCGAACGAGTTCGGAAGCAGAGGTCAGCACCGGCGTACCGGTATAGATGTCGCGCAGTCCCTGCGGCGTGTCGGTGGAGTACGTCGTACCCGGACGCGGACCGATCAGCCAGTAGTCGACGAGGCCCAGATAGTATTGCTGTTCGAGAATATCTTCGGCCAAGACGAAATCGTCCGACGAGACATGCTGCGAACGCAGGAACTCGGCGGCACCTTTGTGATCGGGAAACTTGGCGTAACTCGCACCCGGATTCGCGATCGCGTTCGGTCCGGCGATCAACACAGCCACGACAGCCGGTGCCGTCCATTCCAACAATCCCGCGGAACTCGGGGATACAAATCGCGAGCGCAGCTTATCGACCGACAGTTGAGCGAATGCAACAGCACATAGCAATAGGGGCATGAGCGATGCGGCCGCATATCGCGACGGCATGTTCCAAGTGAAGAGTCCCAACGCAAAGATGGGAATCCACACCGTCAACAGCGATAGCAACCACACATCTGCCACACGTTGTTGCCGAGCAAATTGCCACAACCCCTGCAGCAGACCGCCCAACAACAACAAGCCGGCCATCTCCGATAGATGAAACGTGCGGACATACGGCCACACGCTGGGACGGCCGATCATCGCGCCAACGAGCTTGATGACAGTACCTGTCTGCGGTGCGAGCACCGCTATGTGCACGATGCAGAGCGCTGCCGCCAACGCGACTAGCAACAGGATCCTCGCCAGGATCGGGCGTTCAGCAAATCGCAACGCGACGATGGTTGCGGCAACATAGAGAATCGCAGCGATGTGATAGAACAAGATCGACTGCGCCAGCAGCGCTGCGCTGAAGAGCAACGTCACGCAGATCTTTGCGATTCGCCCCCGCGTGGCGCGTGCGACGAACAAACTTAGGGAGACGCCGAGCAATGCTGCCGCCGCTGCTGCAATCGTCGCCCACTGATGATGCAGCGCCATTTGCAGATTCAAGCCTTTATTTTCTTGCGCAAGCTCGCGCACCATGTGTCCGGCGGACGGTGGATACTGAGAAGTAACCAGGTGCTCTATCAGCAAGTAGCACGCGCACACGACCAGTGCTGCAGCGCCACCCATGACGAGCTTGCGAAGATCGCGCTGGATCAAACCCGGGAAGGCAAACAACAATACGACGGTAACGGCCAACGCTTGATAATCGAGGCCGAGAACAAACGCACAAACAGAGGCGACCAGCCAGCGGGTTCGACCGGTGCGCTCCCACTCCATCACGCACAGCATGGCAAGCGTGATGCACACCAACAAGAAGATGTACATGCGGGCCGTTTGCGAGTACTCGACGATCTCCGGCAGGAGCGCCACACTCGCGGCGAATGCAAGGCGCCATCGGGGACGCAGGAAGCGCTTGCCCGCCAAGTACGCGAGCGGAATCAACATGACCCCGAATACCGCCGAAGGAAGCCGCAGGGCCCATTCGGATTCGCCGAATACCTTCGCGCTCGCGGCCATCAAGTAGAGTTCGCTGATCCCGCGCGGGTACAACATACCGCCCGGCAGGATGGGACGGCCATCTTGCAGGATGTGCCTAACCGCCAGACCCATCGTTTCTTCATCGCCATGAAAGCCGACTGCGCCAAGCGTTGCGAAGCGCACGTAGGCAGCCACGACCATGATGGCGAGCAGCACCAGTCGATCCACCAGCGCGTCTCGCTCGAGTGGCGCGGTGACTCGGAACAAATTTCCGAAGGAATCGACCAGTTGGCCCAACGGTCCGCCTGTGGCGGCACTGGGTAGCGTGCCGACGCTAGCGCTGTCTCGGATCAAAGCGGCTGTCCTCCTCCACTCGAAGCTTGCGATGCTCAGCAAGCGTCAACCGTGGGCCAATCGATATTCGCCACGGGCAATCGCTCGCGATGCGAGCATGGGTAGGGGAGCAAGATGCGTACCAGGTTGCCGGGCCATTGCACGACGGCTCAGCGCGGCGTGACTCTTATAGATTTTTTCGCGCGCCAAAAAACACAACGGCCGCTCGATGAGCGGCCGTTGTGTAGAACTTACGTTCGGTTGTGAAAAGACGTCCGTTACTTGATCGCAAGCACCGGCGCTGGCGGCAAGGTCTGTGGAACGCCTTCGACATCTGCACTCATCTTTTGCAGCCAGAGCTCGAGATTCGTGTAGCCGCTTGGAGTCACCGTGTTCGGGTTGCTCGGCAAGGTCAGAGCACGCGTCTTGCTCGTAGCGGTTGGCCAACCTCCAGCGTTGCGTTGGCAGCGCGTCGAGCCGTCGCTGGCAACGCAGTTGATGATCTGCCCGGTGTTATTTTGCACTGAGCTGACCGCCTTCTTATCGAGGGCATCGCGATCCGCCGGTCGCGCACCCGCGAACTTGAGCACGCTGTTCAACACGGTTTTGCCACTGGTGGACAACCGGGTCATTCCCGCCGGCCATGCCGGCAACACACCCGATCGTAAATCGCTGCCGATCGTGTCGCCGAGATTCGTCGACGTCACAGACCACGGATCGCTTGTGGTTTCGATCGAGTCATTGTCGGCGACATAGATTTTGCTGCCGGGCGTCGGCACGAGTTTTCCGGTCACGAAGATGTGCACTGGGCGATAGCCCTTCTTGTAATCAGGTCCGCGCAAGAACACGTTTCCCATTACCGTGGTATTCGTAACCACGCCATTTTCGCCCTGCAAGTCGACGTCTGCCTGACCGCGGTTGTAAACGACGTTGTTGACGATGACGACATTCTCCGCGCGGCTGAGGGGGTTACGCGCTTCGTTGTTCGCGAACAGATTACCCACCACCGTTGCATGTCCACCTTTGCGCGGGCCGATGATCAGCCCGTATCCAGCATGGCCAAGCGGATTGAAAGACTCATGCAGTCCGTACGCGATGATGCTGTTACTGATGGTGACGTTGTCCCAGCCCGAATACATGTCGATGTTTTCATCGACGGCCAAGGCCACGGAGCAGTGATCCACCACGACCCGATTCGTCGCATCGGACGAGAACTTCATCGCATCGCGATTTTCATATGACGGACCGTCCGGATCGTCACCCACTCGCACGCGCATGTGTTGGATGAGCACGTCGTGCGTTGCAATCCAAATCGCGCCGCCCACGATACTGATACCTGGCGACGGCGCCGTTTGACCGGCGATCGTCAAATAGGGATTTCTGATAATCAGGTCGGCATGCGCGCGGATGATTCCGGAAATCTCGAAGACACAGACGCGCGGTCCGCTCGCATCCGTACACGCTTTGAGCGAACCTGTGCCGGAGTCATTTAGGTTGGTCACGCGAATGACTTTGCCGCCTCGACCGGCAGGCGTATCGGAACCATATCCGATCAGATTCGGAATGACCGGCAGCGCTTGCGCGACATTGAAAACTGAGGGAGCAATCGCGGTAAGTGCCACGCACAAGAGTGCATGGATGTGTGAACGCACTCGCCCGCCTTGCGCCCGATGACTTCTAGCAGACATGCAGAATTCCTCAGAGCGATGAAACAGGTGCCGTCCCGTTGGTCACCGGTGCAACAAACGGCAATGACGACATAAGAACGTTACAAGTCACGCACTTCCGTCAACATCGGCCGTCCCCTGAACACCCGGACGGCGTTCCACGCGGTATCGACGAAGGCGCCCGCCGGATACGCAATGAGAGTCATGCCGCGCCGAGACGCCATTAATCAAGCGTTGATCTCACAACCTCGTGAGCTGTTGCGCTCGTCGGTTCGTGAGGCAGCATCAATAAAGCAGCGCGCGTGGTTTTTTTACCTACACACACCGATTCGAAGTTGGCCGCTGGAGCGGGCACGACTTGATATGGACGTTCGCGTCTCGATGCGCACCGCAGAATCGCGCGCCTCTCGTTCCTGGTACGCAACTTGCTCTGCCTAGTCTCAAATGCGTGTCCAGATCTGTAAGTGAAGATGAAAGCCCTGCTACTCATTCTTGCAAGTTTCATGACCCTGAGCAGCGTGTTCGATTGGGATCCGGGTCCCGCTCCGGGGGTCAAGATCAAGAACGCGATTCTCTATCTATTGTGCATCGGCGTCGTCATGAAGATCGCACGCCAGGGTCAATTCAAACTGCAGATGCCGATGATTCACGGCGTTTTCACGTTGCTGATCAGCTACGCGATTCTCACCTTCATCGTGATCGTCTCGATGCATTTCTATCCGGCCTATAAGCCCCTTCCAAACGCACTGCTGTTGAAAAATCTTGTCGATGAGATGCTGTTCTTCGTCGTGTTCTTCTATGGAGTTCGCGACGAGGAGGAAGCGATATCGGTGCTGCACTTCCTGCTGGCCTGTTGGGCTCTCTCGCATGTCGTCGCAGTGCTCGATGCCAGCGGCATCGTTCACATCGGCGACTTGGAACAGCGCAGCGATGGCCGCGTGAACGGTGCGGTCGGAGAAAGCAATCAATACGGTGCGTTCGTCGCACTATCGCTGCCCGGGATGATTGCGGCAGCGGCAATCACGAAAGGTGCGCGGCGGTTGTTTTGGACGGCGGTGAGCCTCATCAGCGCGGTGACATTGCTCCTGACCGTCTCGCGCGGCGCATATGTGGGCATGACGATCGGTTGTATCGCGGGTGTGCTGCTGTTCAGGCGCTACATACCTGGACGCAAGATATTCATTTGGAGCGCGGCCGCTGTCGGCATGGTGATCTTTGCTCTCGTGATGGTGAGCGTTCTTGGGTACGGCGATCTGTTGTACTCGCGGCTCGTGGGCGAGACCGACACCGCGAACATGACATCCACGTCGTCCGGCCGTGTGGAGATTTGGTCGAAGCTGCTGGAGGTGATGTCGGAGCATCCGATCTCCTTTCTAACCGGACACGGATGGATGGCGTACTACTCCATGCATTTCCGTTACGCGCCCCACAACTTTTATCTGAACTATTGGTTCAATCTCGGCCTGATCGGTCTGGGCAGCGGCATCTATCTACTTGCGGCGCCGGTTAGAGCCGCACGTGCAGCAATCGAGCGCGCCTCGCCCAATGGTCGCATCGTGCTGATTGCCTTCTCGATCGCCACCGTCGCATTTGCCACCTCCTTGTTCTTCGTCGATGTCGTCGTTCCGTGGTTGTACTACTTTGCCTACGTGGGACTCGCGATGCGCATTGCCGTGAATGCGACCGAAAGTGCACCTCAGACCGTGACTACTGCGGCGGCTGTGCGTCCGGCGGCGCGCGTCGACAGATTCGGGTGGGCGACTCGCTCAGCGCACCGCTGAGGAGCAAAGGTTACAAGCAGCATTGCAACGCTTACATCCGCGAACGTCATTCGGCCCCCGCCGCCCGTGTGAACTGCGAAAACTCCAGCTCTCGCAACAACTTTTACCCGGCATCGATTGTGCATTGATGCCGACAAAGCTTGAGAGGGGTCTATGGATCGAAAGGTAGCCGCACTGACGGCGGCAGAGTTTGACGTTCTGGTGATCGGCGGTGGAGCGTTCGGCGCGGCGGCCGCACGCGAGGCCGCACTACGCGGTTTGAACACCGCGCTCATCGAACGCGAGGACTTCGGCGCGGGCGCATCCTCGGAGTGCTTCAAGATGGTCCACGGCGGGATCCGCTATCTGCAGCACTTGGACTTCCCGCGCCTGCGCGCGTCGGCTCACGAGCGCAGCGCTTTTTTGCGAATTGCGCCGCATCTGGTCAATCCACTTCCTATCGCAATTCCGACCTTTGGGTATGGGCGCAAAGGCAAGGCTTTCCTCGGCGCCGGTGCGCGCGTGTACGACCTGTGCACCATCGATCGCAATCGCGGCATCAGCGATCCACGCCGACAGATCCATCGATCACAGCGACTTTCGCGCGCCGATGTGTTGTCGCTGTTTCCGCATCTCGACTCGCCCGATCTGACCGGCGCCGTCGTCTTCGAAGACGGGCAGATGTACAACCCCGCGCGGCTGGTGCTTGCATTCGTACGTGCGGCCGTCGATCTCGGCGCCGCCGCCGCCAACTATGTCGCAGCCGAACGATTCTTGTGGGAAGGCTCCACGGTGAGAGGCGTGAGGGCACGCGACGCGATCACTGGCGATACGTTCGACATACGCGCGCGGGTCACGCTCAATGCAGCGGGTCCCTGGGCCGATTACCTGCTGAAGGACCCTGAGCACTTCCCCGCTCACCGTCGCTTGCCGTTCTCGCGCGACGCTTACTTCGTCGTCGATCGCAAACCGACCTCGGAATTCGCCGTGGCGGTGCAGGCATTGAGTCGCGACAAAGATGCTCTGTTTGCACGTGCGACACGCCACCTTTTTGCGGTGCCTTGGCACGACAAAACATTGATCGGCGTTTGGCACCGACTGTGGTCCGATGCGCCCGATACAGCACACGTCACCGAGGAAGAGATTGAGACCTGGGTCCACGAACTGAACACCGTCTATCCCACACTCCACCTGAAAAATTCGGAAGTGTGCTTCGCCCATTGCGGGCTCGTGCCGTTCGGCGAGACAGCCACTGAAACGGAACTCTCCTTCGGCAAGAAGTCGCGCGTCACCGACCACCGAGCGGATGGCGTTGGTGGGCTCGTCAGCTTGGCCGGGATTCGTTACACCACCGCGCGAATCGATAGCGCGGAAGCGCTGGAATTGTTACTGCAGCAGTTCAAAGGCGCTTACCGTCAGATCGACGCATCGCTGTCCACGCGCATGCCCCTGCCCGGCGGCGATATCGAAAACTTCTCGGAATTCGAACGCCGCGCGCAACGTCACTCCTCTCGATTGGTAACCGCATCCGCAATGCGTTCGCTCTTACGCAATCACGGCACGCGTTATGCGGAAGTGCTCGAGTGCGCGAATGGGGACACGTCGCTCGTTCCCCAGAGCGATACGTTAGTCGCGGAAATCCGGCACGCGGTTGAGCAGGAAATGGCCGCGCGTTTGGAAGACGTCATCATGCGACGCACGGACCTTGGCGCTGGACGCCACCCCGGCGAAGCGGCGGTCGGATTCGTCGCGGGGGAAATGGCCAAGATCCTTGCGTGGAGTCCCCAGCGCCTGAGTGACGAAATCAAACGCACGCGGTCGGTCCTTGATCTACATCGCGCCAAGGTGACGACTTACAGCGACAGGGAACCAACCACGCTGCCCAACACTTCAGTTTCCACTGGGCCGACGCTTGCAACGGTACCCGCCTGATGACCACACCGAATGCTTTTCCGCGATTGCTGGTGACCGGGGCCACTGGCTTCATCGGATCGCGTCTCGCACTTCATACACACCGTCTCGGCATGGATGTCATCGCGACGGGCCGCGCTGAGCTGCCAATCGAGATCGAACGGCTCAATGAGTTGCGTGCGGCAAATGTGCGCGTTGAAACAGGTGTCCTGCAAGACGCGGACTTGGCCGAGAGAATTCTTCAGGGGCGCGACTGTGTGATTCATCTCGCCGCCGCCCAACATGAATCGGAGAAGCCAGAGAGCTATTTCCGAGCCGTCAACGTCGAGACGACCCGCGCACTGCTCGACCGGTGCGTCGCCGCCGGCGTGAAACGTTTCGTATACGGAAGCTCGATCGGCGTGTACGGCGAATCCGGTTCCGCATTGCTCGACGAGAACAGCCCATTGCGGCCGCAAAACGCTTACACCCGAACCAAAGTCGAAGCGGAAGGGTTAGTGAAGCGATACATCGGCCGTCTCGGCACGTGTGTCATTCGCATTTCGGAAACATATGGCCCAGGCGATCAGCGACTGTTGAAGTTATTCAAAGCAATCGACCGCGGACATTTCATGATGATCGGGCCGGGCACTAACTGCCGGCAAATGATGCACGTGAATGATCTAATTCGCGCGCTACTCCTGGCAGCGCAGCACGAACGCGCAGTCGGCGAGACGTTCGTCGTCGCGGGTCAAGAAGTGCTCACGACCAATCAGACCGTGGCAACGATCGCCCAAGTTTTGGAGCGCTCGCCACCGAAGTTGCGCGTCCCTCTTTGGCCATTCGTGGCGGCGGCCAAGATCTTCGAAGCCACGCTGCCGCGCTTCAATCTCCAACCGCCAATTCACGAGCGGCGGCTGGATTTCTTCCGCAAGTCTTTCGTGTTCTCGACGGTCAAGGCGAAGCATGTACTGGGGTTTCAGCCTGAGATCACCTTTCACGCCGGTGCCGCAGATACGGCTGCGTGGTATCGCTCGCGGGGTCTGTTGTCCGCTCGAGAGCCCAGTGAAGTTGCTCGAACCGAGTCTGCTTGAACATGTCAGCACGATCCCTCGAAACCGGCCATCGACGCACCGTTCGCAATCGCGCCTGGTCCTTGAGAACTGTGGATCTCGAGAGCACAGCAGATTTCGATGCCGACAGCGCCACAACCAGCGACTTGAAATCGCTCATCACGCATGACTTCGTGGTGGACCCGATTCTGCAGACTTCGCGAAGCATTACTCGCCATACCCCTAGTCAACCTCCGACGGTGGATCTAGCCCCAATACCGAACTCCGCCGCAGGAGCGACAGAGATAGCAGACCGCGAACCTGGCGCAGCTTGCAGACCCGGGAACGTATTAGCCGACCGATATCTACTGGAACAAGTCATCGGCACCGGCGGTACAGCAATCGTCTTGCGTGCTCGCGACATGCATTCGAGCGCCAACGCCGCACCGAATGCGCAGGTCGCAATTAAGATGCCGCGCCCGGACTTCGTCGATCGCGAGCGGGCGATCGCGCGATTGCAGCACGAATTCAAATGCACGCACCGGCTCGACCATCCCAACGTGGTGAAGGTGTTCGACATCCAACACGACGACGATAATTGGTTCATGACAATGGAGTTGATCGAAGGCAAACCTCTTTCGGCGTTGCTGCGCGACGGCAGCACACTGACGAAGGCCGTCACCCAGCAAGTACTCACTTCTTGCGCCGATGCGCTCGCCCATGCGCACGAGCGCGGAGTGGTTCACGGTGATTTCAAACCCGCGAACGTCTTCATCGCTCGCAGCAACGCTGTGAAAGTGATTGATTTCGGCGCGGCGTTCTCCCCGACTGCATCGGATGCGCGGATTCCGGCAGGCACACCGGCGTATGCGAGCCCTGAAGTGTTGAGCGGCTTAGATCCGGAACCTCGCGACGACGTCTTCAGCTTTGCGTGTGTCGCATACGAAATGCTCACGGGTCGACACCCCTACGAGCGCCGCTCTTCGTTGGAGGCTCGCGAAGCCGGGAGCGTACCGCCCCGCGCTTGGAATCTCTCCGCTAATCAGTGGCTCAGTCTGTTGCAGGCGCTCTCTCTAGATCGCGAACAACGCCCTTCAGACGTTCGCGCGCTCGCGGAGATGCTGCACAAGGAGCCGCAGATTGCACCGGAGGAATCTTTGGTCAAACCCGAGGCGTCCCTGGTGCCGGCCTCACCTCCACTGCCCGATGACATTCTGCCGCCGCAGCGCAGTTGGGGCTTTTTTCTATTCGTGGCAGTGGCCATCGTGCTCCTGTTCATTGCGGCCCAGCGCAGCGGTAAGGGTGACCAGCACGAAAACCCGGTCGCGCCCACATCGCACGAGTCGACGCAAGTGAGCGCACCTCCGCTATCGCCGAACATTGCGAATCCAACGCCCAGCTCAGCCGCACAACCTGCAGCTGAAGCGAAAAAAAAATCTGCCGTCATAGAGAATGACCTTGAACGGCGTGCCGGGGCGAATGCAATGTCGCCCGCATCGCAAACAGAAGCAGCAGGCGCTGCAGACCCTTCCGCGACGGCGCCCGTGAGTGCCGACACGAAGAAGGCCGCCAGGACCGGCTACGCAAGCGAAGTCGGGTTCGCGTCGAACAACATCGTCACGAGCGAAAGTTCGATTGCGGCCGTCTTTTTGCTGAAGCGCTCGGGCTCGCTCAGAGACCGTGCAAGCGTGCGCTGGAGTGCGGCGTCGGGAAGCGCAGAGAATGACGAGGATTTCATCGCAGGCAATGGGGGCACGGTCGAATTCGCCCCCGGTCAATCGCAACGCGTGATCTATGTTCCGCTGCGAAACGACACCAAAGTCGAAGGCGACGAAACCTTTACCGTGCGGATTGCTTCGGCTCAGCGCGCGAAGCTCGGCGAAATCCAGAAGGTCGAGGCGACGATTCGGGATGATGACTGAAGGAAGCGGTGATGAGGTGATGGAGTGAAAGCGCTTTGCGCGTGAACGATGCAGCTCACCAGAGCACCCGCCAAACCGCAATTTTCCATGTTCATCGCTCTAAGCGGAGCACGGGGTTCACCTCACCCCTGCACCTGGAGACACAGCAAAACTGCGCCGTTCACCTCATCACCTCATCACCCCATCACTTGACCAGTTCATCACACTCTCTCACCGCACTACGTGCGCGCGGCTACTGCAGCAACTTTCTTGCTCAACACCTTCACCTTCTTGCCGTACAGCATGAAGATCACGCGCATGCAGGCTTCCAGAAAGCCGGTGACGGCAAGGCCGATGTAGTTCAGCGGATTCTTCCAAAACACGTATAGCTTCAAGGCGAACGGTCGGATGTTCTTGAAGCCGCCGAGTTCGAGCAGTTGGGTCAAGCTGTATTCGGTGACGAGATAGAAGTGGTCGATGTTGTGCGACAGATTCTCAGAGCCCACCAGAGGATTCGCAGCGTTCATCGCATAAACGATTACGCGACCGTTCGGACGCAAAGAGGTATGACACAGGCGCAAGAACTCGATCGTTTCAGCGTGCGTGAGGTGATTCAATTCCTGCTCCGGGATGATCACATCGAATTCCCCTCGCCGTGCTTCGAGGTATTCGAAAGCACGCGCAGTTTCGCACGACAATCCTCGGCGACGGCCGTATTCGACTTTGGCCGGATCGGAATCGATGCCGATGACGGACTTGTAACCAGCCTGCTTCAACACTTCGAGCAAATAACCCGGCCCACAACTGACGACCAAGATGCGCGCGTTGCGATCGTCAGGCAGATGCGGCAAGTAATTGGCTCGATAGTATGCGGCGAACGATTTGTAACCCGACTCTACGTCTTTCGGCGCCTGCCAATACGAATCGAAGGGCTCCAATCGCGCCGCCAGCGTATCCGACCTCGATGCCGATTGCGGAGCACGATCGTTCAAGAGGGGTTGCGCACTCATGGCTGTGACCTGCGGTAAGACTCAGAGGCAGAAGATCGCAGGTAAATACCTGACGCGGCGGGAAGGTTCCGCAAGGATGGGGTTCGGCCGCTCTCGGCGTCCTGCCTTCGCGGCATTAGCACATCCATGTGCGGCAGGGTTCGGGGGTTCGGAGGTCTAGCAGGAGATCCTTCTTAGATCCACGATCCACGATCCACCGTTCCCCTCTCCCCTCTCCCCTCTCCCCTCTTTCCCATTCACCAGCCCCTAGTCACCAGTCACTACTCTGTCGTCCCATTCCGTACACCACGATCCGGGTCCGACTATTCGCATCTAAGGCAGG
>JAEWBG010000031.1 GCA_023391335.1 Pseudomonadota bacterium
GTCGTGAGCCTGCGACGGCTGAACCGCATTCGCGGCATCGATCCGCACAACAACACCATCACCGCCGAAGCGGGCGTCGTGCTAGCCGAGATTCAGGCGCGCGCCGAAAGCGAGCAGCGCCTGTTTCCGTTGAGTCTTGCCGCCGAAGGCAGTTGCACGATCGGCGGCAATCTGTCGACGAACGCGGGCGGCACCGGCGTGCTGCGCTATGGCAACACGCGGGAGCTGTGTCTCGGCCTCGAAGTCGTCACGCCGCAAGGCGAAATCTGGGACGGCCTGCGCGGACTGCGCAAGGACAACACCGGCTACGATCTGCGCGATCTTTTCATCGGCGCGGAAGGCACACTCGGCATCATCACCGCCGCGACCTGCAAGCTCTTTTCCAGACCCGCTTTCGTGACGACAGCATTCATCGCCGTACCCGACCCTCAGGCCGCGGTGCGACTGTTGGCGCGCCTGCGAGAAGCAACGAGCGATGCCGTGAGCACCTTCGAGCTGATCCCGCGCATCGGACTGGACCTGGTGCTCAAACACATCAGCAATGTCCGCGATCCGCTGGACGAAAGGTACCAGTGGTACGTGTTGCTGGAGATCGGTACCGGCAAACTCGCTCGCGATTTGCGCGAGCAAGTGCAGGAAGAACTCGCCGCTGCAATGGACGCGGGTGAACTCATTACTGCAGTGATCGCTGAGAGCGACGCGCAACGCGACATGCTGTGGCGAATTAGAGAGACGATTCCCGAAGGACAGCGTCAAGACGGCCCGAGCATCAAGCACGACATTTCAGTGACCACGACCGAGTTGCCGCGCTTCATCGAGGAAGCAAGCGCTCTGATCTTAGAGATCGTGCCTGACGGCAGAATCGTGCCCTACGGACACATGGGCGATGGGAATTTGCATTTCAATGTGAGCCCACACGAGGGCTTCACCGGCCCGGCAGCGCAATTCATGCAGTTGGCCGCACCGATCCATCGCGCCGTGCACGATCTCATTGCACGCTTCGGCGGCAGCATCAGCGCGGAGCATGGCATTGGGCAACTGAAGCGAGACGAACTCGCGCGCTACAAGAATCCCGTCGCGCTTGCAGTGATGCGAGCAATCAAGAACACCCTCGATCCGCACGGGATCATGAATCCAGGCAAAGTGCTGTAGGCAACCGGAACTCGCAGGTCGATCCGGCGTTTGTCAGCATCATCCTGCGCGATTCCTGCTCATGGCGTTGAAACTTAGGACCGGGCTGATCGTCCTGATCGCCCTTGCAAAGCATTGCGTCGCGTTTGCTCAGGAACCCGCCCCAACCACCTCACCTCCCGCATCCTCTGCTGCGGAATCAACCAAACTCAACGGTTGGAGTCACACTGGGCTATTGCGCGGGCGCGATTTGACGCCCTTCGGTTTGCTGCGCCTCGACATGCTGCCTGCGCACACCGCCGACGCGAAGGCCGGCACGTGGACCTTCGAAATTCAGTACGCATATCAAAACACGTTCGTCATGAGCGACAACGTGCGCAACTACCTTGAGCAGCGCGACACGGGACGAATTCCCCTGCGTCCGCAAGATGCGGCAGCGATTCTGGCGCTCCCAGGAGATGCGTACTACATCGACGGCGAAGTTGGGCTCGCAGATCTCATCGTACTGCGAAGGTTGAGCGCTTACTGGAGCGCCTATGTGACCGTCCCTTACATTCGGTATGGAGAAGGTGTGTGGGACAGCACCGTCGAGTCCTTTCACAGCGCATTCGGATTCAGCCAACAAGGACGCGACCTCGTTGCCCGCAATGAGTTTCAAATCGTGTACGGCGTCGGCGATGCGCAGTTCGTGCAACTCGATCGGCAGACCAAAGGCGGTCTCGGCGATCCGGTGATCGGCGTACGGTATTCGCTGCCACAGCCGCGCTTCGGATGGGATGTGGTCGCAGAATTCGCCGCTAAGTTCGCGGTCGATGGCGAACGCACGCTGCTCTCAACCGGGCGAAACGACTACGGAGTGCAAGTGACCATGCAGCGACGCTTCGGTCGCACTGGGCGCCAGGCAACGTACGTCAGCACTAGCGGTGTTTACTACGCCGGCGGACCGGAAATTCCAGGTCGCAAATCACAATTCATTCCGACGTTGATCTTGGGCTACAGCTACGGACTCACGCACCGTACGAGCGTGATTCTGCAGGGCTATGTGAGCAAGAGCGTCGTGCAGGACACCAGCATCGATGAGCTGTCTGCGAATAAGTACCAGGCGAGCTTGGGCGTGCAATCTCGACGCAAGAACGTGCTCGTGAGTCTCGCGCTCACCGAAAACATTTCGAACTTCGGCAACACGCCGGACATCGGCGCGCAGCTTGGGATTGCGTATATGCCGGGAGCGAAATGATCCGGACACGGAAGCAAGCGCTATCGCGCAGGCGAGACTAACGGCAAGCGAGCCCTGCGGGCAGGCAAGCCCGTTGGGCAGGGCAGAGAAGAAGCGGAAGCAACGCTCACCGCATTTGGAGAGCAGATACCTTTCGTGAGAGCGACACGAAACTTCTTGCTGGCAACCTTCAACGCTCAACAACACCATCAGAACGCCCCCATCCCAACCTTCCCCCGCGAAGCGAGGGAAGGAGTCGGAGCGCCAGCACTCGGCGTCGAATCAAAATTCTTGCCTGCGCGACAGCGCTTGCTTCTTTGTCTTCTTTCTGGCCTGCGCGACAGCGCTTACCTCTTCGCTCCGCTCTTACTCTGGCCTGCCGACAGGCTTCCCTGCCCAACGGGCTTCCCTGCCGAAGGCTTACCTTGCGCGTCAGCGCTTGCCTCTTACTCCAATCTTTTCTGGCCTGCGCGATAGCGCTTCCCTGCCCAACGGGCTTCCCTGCCAGCGGCTTACCTTGCGCGTCAGCGCTCACCTCTTCGCTCTTAGGATCCCCTCTCTCCCATCACTCTCATCCACGCGAACCCGGTCGCTACCGGCGCCGGCTGCGGCGCGTAGCGGTACGAATTCACCCAAGCCGTAAGTGCATCGCGCACGCAGGCCGGTGCGTCGGAAAGCGACAGATCGGCCACGGAACCGTCGGGCTGGACGGAGTAGTCGATATCGACGGAAGTGTTGGCCGCACAATCAGGTGCGATCTGTAGATTGCCAGCCGAGAGCAACTGTGGCCGCAGAGGTGGATCGGGGACTTGCCGCTGCGGTGCGGTTTGGCAGCCCGCGACCAGCGCGAGAACTAAAACGGGAACTGTTTTGCGCAACATGGCATCGGCTCGAAAGACCACGATGCCGCTACGATGACTCCCGCTGCAATCGCAAACAAGCGGGGGTTGCCTGACGGACCGGAGCCGGAAAGGACGAAACACAAAGCGCACAAAGAAAAGCTCAAAATGGTAGTAGGCCCCCGCGAGAGACCTCTCGTCGATTTCGACAGCCTTCTCGTGCGTTCTTTGTGTTGCGTCGGATTCCGACGCGCTAGCTATTTGCCGCCTTCAATTCGCCCGGCGCGCTTTCGCCCGCCACTCCCAGACGCTTGTGCATGAGCGGGCTGGTCGTCGTGTATTGCAGGTGCACCTTCTTGCCCGGCTCCAGGTATTCCTTGATCGAGAACGCCGCAAGGGCCGCTTCGTGGAAGCCTGAGAGGATCAGCTTCTTCTTGCCCGGATAGGTGTTGATGTCGCCGACCGCGTAAACACCAGGCACGTTGGTCTGGAATTTCTCGGTATCGACCGATAGCTGCTTCTTGTTGATCTCCAAGCCCCACTCGGCAATCGGGCCAAGCTTCGGATGTAGGCCGAAGAACACCAGCAACTGACTGGCATCGACTCGACGCAGTACGCTGTCGCCACCGAGCACGCTGACGGACTTGAGTACGCCGTCTTCGTTGTTCACTTCCTTCACCTGGCCGATCAACACGTCCGCACGATATTCATCGCGCAGGGCATAGAGCTTCGCGACCGACGCTGGCGCGCCGCGGAACTCCGGACGACGGTGCACCACCACGACGCTGTTGGCGTGATCGACGAGCGTGAGCGCCCAATCGAGGGCCGAGTCGCCACCGCCGCAAATCACGACGTCTTGGCCTGCGAACGCGCGTGGATCCTTCACTCGATAGTGCAAATACTTGCCTTCGATGTCGGCCGCACCCGGCACATCGAGTTTGCGAGGCTGGAACGACCCCACACCGCCAGCGATCACGACTGCGCCGGCATCGAACACCGTTGCCGCACTCGTCACGACTTTGAAGCGGCCGTTTTCCTGACGCTCAACCTGCGTGACTTCTTGACCGAGATGAAAACCGGCATCGAACGGCTTGATCTGCTCGAGCAGTCGATCGGTGAGCTCCTGCCCCGTGCACACGGGCACGGCAGGGATGTCGTAAATCGGTTTGTCCGGATACAGCTCGACGCATTGACCGCCGGGCGCTTTGAGCGAGTCGACCAAGTGCGCCTTCAATCCCAGCAGGCCCAACTCGAAGACCTGGAACAAGCCGCACGGGCCCGCTCCGACGATGACGACGTCGGTATGAATCGGTGGACGCTCGAACTTAAGCGCTGAGTCGTTGTTGGAAGCCGTCGACACGAGGAGTCTCCGTAATTGAAGCGGGTTGAACGTGTTGGGCGAGGCCGGCTGCATCGAGCAGACCTTTATCGGCGAGCCACTTGCGATTGAACAAGCGCGACTGATACTTCGCGCCCGTATCGCACAGGATGGTCACGATGGTGTGACCGGGCCCGAGCCGACGCGCGACTTGAACTGCAGCCGCGACGTTGACGCCACTGGTGCTGCCGAGGAACAAACCCTCTTCGCGCAGCAACCGATAAACGGTGCGGACGCAATCGACGTCCGTGACATGCAAGGCATCGTCGATGGGCGAGCCTTCGAGGTTCGCTGTCACTCGACCGATACCGATGCCTTCAGTGATCGAGCCAGGACCGGTCGCCTTGAGCTCGCCATGACGAAGCCAATGATAGAGCGAGCTGCCCTGCGGATCAGCCAGCGTGACGAGCACGTTGGGATTCTGCTTCTTCAAGAAGCGCGAGATGCCGCCCAGCGTGCCGCCGGTGCCAGTCGCTGCAACGAATGCGTCGATGCGGCCGCCGGTTTGCTCCCAAATCTCAGGGCCAGTCGTACGCTCGTGCGCGTCGCGATTCGCCGTGTTGTCGAATTGATTGGCCCACACCGCATCCGGGATTTCATCAGCCAATCGACGCGCGATCTTTTGATAGTGATTCGGATCGCTGTACGGCACAGTCTTGACTCGGAGCACATCGGCACCGAGCGCTTCGATCATCTGATACTTCTCGGGCGATTGATTGTCCGGCATCACGATCACGCAGCGATAACCGCGTGAGTTGGCGACATGCGCCAAACCGATACCGGTATTGCCCGCAGTGCCTTCGACAATCGTGCCGCCCGGCTTCAGTCGGCCGCTGCGCTCGGCATCCTCGACGATGCCGCGCGCGGCGCGATCCTTCACCGAACCGCCTGGGTTCATGAATTCGGCTTTGCCGAGGATTTCGCATCCGGTCTCGTCGCTGAACTTCTGCAGACGAATGAGCGGAGTATTTCCGATCGCATCGGCAAAGCCGTTGCGGATAATTCTGGGCTGGATGCTCATGCGCGCAACCTTCCTTCGGTGTTTTCGACGAACACCCATGCACTCGCACCTGATGACGCAAGCTCGTGAGCGCTGCCGCGATACTCAGGCGTTGAATTGAACCATTGCAGAGTCTCGTGCAAGCGAGTGACCTCGCCGACGATCAACAAAGCAGGCGTTTGAATCTGTTCGGCCTGCACTTTCTCAGCCAACTCGTGCAGCTCAGCCACGACGACGCGCTGCGTCGCGCGAGTACCTTGTTCGATGACGGCTGCGCTGCGCGTGGCCGGCACGCCGTGAGCACGCAGGTTCGCAACGATGTTCTCGAGGTGACCGAGCCCCATATAGAAGACCACGGTCTGGCCAGGACGGGACAACAACGCCCAATCCACCTTGTCGGTTTCACCCTTACAGTGACCCGTGACGAGTGTGAGTGCCTGAGCGTGATCGCGATGCGTCAGCGGGATGCCTGAATATGCAGCGCAACCAGCCGCGGCCGTGATGCCAGGAACCACTTCAAAGCGAATGCCGGCCGCAGCCAGCGCCTCGAGTTCCTCACCGCCGCGTCCAAAAATAAATGGATCGCCGCCTTTCAAGCGGCACACGCGCTTGCCCTCTTGGGCGAGCCTCACCAGCAAATCGTTAATCCCTTCTTGGGGCACGTGGGCCTTGCCGGCCGCTTTGCCGACATAGATCCGATGTGCGTCGCGCCGCGCGAGATCCAGAATTTCGTCCGAGACTAAGCGGTCATAGAGCACGACATCTGCGTTCTGCAACGCGCGCATTCCGCGCAGCGTCATCAAGCCGGGATCGCCAGGACCGGCACCCACCAGAGCGACCTCACCAAGTGAATGGGCAGGTTTGGCTGTTTGCGTAATCGCTTGCTCTGTACGCTCCTGCGCCTCCTCACTGCCGGCCTCAACGCGCCCCGCCAGAATGTCGGATGCGAGCGGACCGTCGAAGAAGTTTTCCCAAAAGCGGCGCCGACGAGCGGGCTGCTCGATTCGTGCTTTGACCTTCGCGCGAAGCGAACCGGCGAAGTTCGCCAACGCACCGAGCCGTTCAGGCAAAAACGCTTCGAGTTTCTCGCGCAGACGTCGCGTGAGCACGGGTGCATCGCCGCTGCTTCCGACCGCAACGACCACAGGAGAACGATCCACAATCGCCGGCACGATGAAGCGTGACAGCTCGCGATCATCGACAACGTTCACAGGAATCTGGCGTGTCTCCGCTTGATGTGCGACCCACGCATTCACCGACTGCTTGTTCGTGGCAGAGATGGCAATGCGAGCGCCGTTCAGATGGTCCGGGTGAAATTCTCCGGCGACATGTTCGATGCGATGCTGATTCGCGAGTTGCTGCAGTTCGTCGATCAGCTCAGGAGAGACGACGACAACGTGCGCTCCTGCACGCAGCAACAAATCGACCTTCCGCGCAGCGACCTCGCCGCCGCCAACAACGACGGCACGTTCGCCTTTCAAGCGCAGAAAAATCGGGAAGTAGTCCATCGTTCGCTTAAGTCGCCGTAGCAGCGCGACGTGGCTCGACCTTCAACGGAATGACGCGACGACGCGGTTGCAGACCACACTCGCGCGACTCTGGATTCTCCCACCACCAACGGCCCGAGCGCGGATCCGCGCCCGGCTCCACAGCACGCGTGCACGGTGCGCAGCCGATGCTTGGATAGCCTTTGTCATGCAGCGCGTTGTACGGGAGATTGCGCGCGTGGATGTATGCCCACACATCTTGCTCGGTCCAGTCGAGCATGGGGCTCACTTTCCACAGTCCGTAACGATCATCCCAAGCGATCGGCTCGCCAAGCGCACGCTCCGCCGATTGTTCACGGCGTACGCCCGTGACCCAAGCCTTGTGACCGGCCACTGCACGCTTGAAGGGTTCGATCTTGCGAATCGCGCAGCACGATTGGCGTTCTTCGACGCCGAGATAAAAACCGTTGATGCCGTTGTCGCGGACGTACTGTTCGATCTGCTTGGCGTCTGGATAATAGACTGCGATGCGGCGCTGATAGCGACGCTCGATGCGATCCAACAACGCCAACGTCTCATCGTGCAAGCGGCCCGTGTCGAGCGTGAACATCTCGATCTCGGGCGCAAAGGTGCACAGGATGTCCGTGAGCACCATCGCTTCCGCGCCGAGACTATTCGAGTAGACGACGTCCTGATAATCGCGCACTGCTTGTTCGAGCAGCGCTCGGGTCTGCTGCACGAGTGATTCCAACCGAGGCGATAATGGCTCAACCGACATGTGGGGCTTCTGAGATTGTTCTGAAGTGGAGGCTATTCGAGGGCTCCTATCGGCGACGACGGGGCCACGTGAATGAGCAAATTGCGAAGGAAATTCCAGCTCTATCCGTAGGACTGACGAGGACTGTATCTAACCGGCTTATAACCAGGGAAAGACCCATTTGTTCTGTCATGATGCGGGGTCGTTATGACTTTTGTAGGATCTCCAGGTCGCTCATAACTCCATGAAACTACAGCAATTACGCTACCTCGCTGCGATCGTCGAAAACGATCTGAACATCACCGCCGCTGCGGAGAGACTGCACACCTCACAACCCGGCGTCAGCAAACAGCTCAAACAGCTCGAAGATGAACTCGGCTTCCCGATATTTCTGCGCCAAGGCCGCACGTTGACGCGCGTCACGCCGGCCGGAAAACGGGTCATCGATCGCGCGATGAAGATTTTGAAAGAGGTGCAAAGCATCAAGCGCCTCGCCGAAGAGCAGAAAGGCGATGGTCGCGGATCGCTCTCGATCGGCACCACACACACGCAAGCGCGTTATGTTTTGCCGCCCGTGATTCGCAAATTCCGCGAGCGTTACCCCGAAGTCGAACTGCACTTGCACCAAGGCACGTCCGAACAGATCGCGGACATGGCCGCACGCGATCGGATCGATTTCGCGATGAACACCGGCTCGCAAGAACTCTTCACGAATTTGGTGTTACTGCCTTGTTACCGATGGCATCGACGCATCGTCGTGCCGCAAGGCCATCCGTTGGCACATGAGAACAAGATCACCATCGAAATTCTCTCGAAGTACCCGATCGTCACGTACGTCTTCGGCTTCCATGGCCCTTCTTCGTTACAACAGATCTTCTCGCGTCATGGCGTCACGCCGCATCTCGCGCTCACCGCGCGCGATGCGGACGTGATCAAAACGTACGTGAGGCTCGGACTGGGCGTGGGCATCGTAGCGAGTATGGCGATCGATCCGCGCGAAGACTCGGACCTCGTCTCCATTGATGCATCACATCTGTTCCCAGCCCACTCGACATGGATTGGGTTCCAGCAAGGCGCCCTGCTCCGCGGGTACATGTACGACTTCTTGCAAGTCGTCGCACCGCATCTCACCCGCCGCCTCGTCGATCGCGCCGGGAACGCGCCCACTCCCGCCGATGTTGATGCGCTGTTTTCGGATGTGGAGCTGCCGGTTTACAAGTGACGAACCGGAGCAACACAAAGAGCACAGGGATACACAGAGATCACAAAAAGGAAGATTCCGCAGAACTCGTATCGAAGGTCCTCTTTGTGATCCTTGTGCTTTCTTTGTGATCTTTGTGTGCGTCTTACTCCCGAATTGATCTCCTACGCAGATGCCCGAACAAGCTTCCGATCGCCCCAAAGCCAAATCCGTCAAGCCGCTCCGAGCGCTGTGGCCGTACATCATCAAGTATCGAGGCACATTGCTGCTCGCGATGGTGGCGCTGCTAATCGCATCCGGCGCAATGCTCGTCGTGCCGATTGCGTTCAAGAACGTCATCGACAAAGGCATGGCCGCGCAGGATCGCAGCACGCTTGATTGGTACTTCGGCGCATTCCTTGCCGCTGGCGCAATCTTTGGTCTATTCGCCGCACTGCGTTTCTATCTGGTGAGCTGGCTAGGTGAACGCGTTGTCGCTGACGTTCGCAACGATGTGTACGCAAGCGTCGTTCGCATGGACCCGACCTTCTTCGAAGTGACTCGCACCGGCGAAGTACTCTCGCGTCTCACAACAGACACCACCCTCGTCCAATCCATCGCCGGCGTAAATCTTTCCATCACGCTGCGCTCGGCGATCCAACTCGTCGGCGCGCTGGTATTGCTCGTCGCAACGAGCCCGTCACTCGCGGGAATGATCCTGCTGTTGATTCCGCTCGTGATCGTCCCGCTGATCGCCGTCGGACGAAAGCTACGCGCGCTCTCGCGTAAGTCCCAGGATCGCATCGCAGAGACGAGCGGTCTCGCAGGCGAAACGCTCAACGCGATTCAAACGATTCAGGCGTTCACGCTCGAGAAACTCAACAGCCAGCGCTACAGCAAAGCCGTCGAAGAATCGTTCCTGGTTTCGATTCAGCGCACCAAGATGCGCGCCATCATGACGGCCGTCGGCACCGCGATGATTTTCGGCGCGGTCACGTTCGTGCTTTGGCAAGGCGCGCACCGCGTACTTGCGAAGGAAATGAGCGGCGGACAACTCAGCCAGTTCTTGATGTATGCCGTGTACGTGGGGATTTCTGCCGCAGCCCTAAGTGAAATGTGGGGTGAAGTGCAACGCGCGGCCGGCGCAATGGAACGCTTGGTCGAATTGAAGAACGCGCAACCGGCCATCGTGGCGCCGGCGCAGCCTCTGGAATTTCCGTCACGTTCCGAAGGCCGCATCGAATTCCAGCAGGTTACATTTCGCTATCCGTCGCGACCCGACTCGCTGGCGCTGGACGGCTTCGATTTGAAGATCACGCCTGGTGAAAACATCGCTTTCGTCGGCCCGTCCGGCGCTGGCAAGAGCACCACGTTCCAACTGCTATTGCGCTTCTACGATCCGCTCAGCGGTCGCGTATTGATCGATGGCGTCGATATCGCAAAGACACGCCCCGAAGATATTCGCACTCGCATCGGACTGGTTCCGCAAGAAACCGTGCTGTTCGGAACCACTGCGCGCGAGAACATCCGGTTTGGACGTCCCACGGCAACGGACATCGAGATCGAAGCTGCCGCGCAAGCTGCAGGTGCGGACGCGTTCATCAGGCAACTGCCGGATGGCTACGACACCTTCTTGGGAGAACGCGGCACTCGTTTATCCGGCGGTCAGCGGCAACGCATCGCAATCGCCCGTGCGTTGCTGAAAGATCCGCCGATTCTGTTGCTCGATGAAGCGACGAGTTCACTCGATGCGGAAAGCGAACGCTACGTCCAACAAGCGTTGGAACGCCTGATGCAAAACCGCACGACGATCATCATCGCGCACCGCCTGGCGACGATTCTCAAAGCCGATCGCATTGTGGTGCTCGACCACGGCAAGATCGTGGCCATCGGCACCCACGCCGAGCTACTGGAAAGTAATCCGCTGTATGCGCGGTTAGCGGCGCTTCAGTTTGGCGCGGGCGTTGTTTCCTGAGAGGAGCCGGACGAAACACAAAGCCCACAAGAAAGCACGTGAGTAAGTGAGAGCGAGCGGTGCTCGCGTGAGAGCATTCCGCGTGAAATGCGGAGATGCGGGGGACCGGACTAAGAGATCACCAATGGCGAGGCGCGGAACTCAATTTCTTCTTTGTGTTCTTTGTCTATCTCTGTGCGCTTTGTGTTTCGACTTGTTCTCTGTTCTGACCTAGCGCTTCCTTTGTGCGCTTTGTGTTGCGTCCGATCCTCGGATTAAGCAACAGCGCGACGCAGCGGATGCACGAGAAGATCGGAAGCGGTTTGATACGCGACTGAAAAGTCTTTGAACGCGGTCATCGCAACATCGAGATCCGTCCCTTCCGGGAACTCGAACGAGTCGAACCCGCAGCGAGCCATGTAGAACACCTGATCGCGTTGAATCTTGCCCACGGCACGCAGCTCGCCAGTGAAGTTATAGCGTTTGCGTAGTAGCTGAGCCTGGGTATAGCCGCGTCCTTCCGCGATGCCGCTGAATTCGATCGCAACCAAACCGATGCGCAAAAAATCATGCTCGAGTTCCGTGACCGGATCGGTCGGGCCCATGCGCACGCCGAGCTTGCCATCCCACAACCACCAGCGGGATCGCTCCTCTTTCCACCGAGCGAATGGGAGGATCAGTGCGCGCTCGCGGCCCAGCGGATCTTCATCCGCGTAGCGCCACGAGTCGACGACGATTTCACGCTGCTTGATGAGACGGCGCATATACACGTGCCTTGAAAGGTGCAATCCCGATGCGGCGGAAGGTATCGATGAAACGTTCGCCTTCGTCGCGTTCGGCAAGATAGACGCTCAGGATGCGGTCGACGACTTCCGCAACTTCGGCGTGGGGAACAGAAGGTCCGATGACTTGGCCGAGCGCCGCATCCGCGCCGCGCGATGAGCCGCCAAGGGTGATCTGATACCACTCCTCACCGCTCTTATCGACGCCAAGAATGCCGATGTGACCGATCGAATGATGGCCGCATCCATTCATGCAACCCGACATCTTCAACTCGATGTCGCCCAAGTCATAAACGTAATCGAGATCATCGAACCGCTCGTTGATTTGCTTCGCGATGGGAATCGACGTCGCATTTGCGAGCGCGCAGAAGTCGAGCCCGGGACAGCAAATCATGTCGGTCAGCGTGCCGATGTTCGGCGTCGCAAGGTTCAACAACTTGAGCTTCTGCCACACTTCGAACAGATCCTTCTGGCGCACATCGGCGAACAGCAGGTTTTGATCGTGCGTCGAGCGAATCAAACCGAACGAGTAGCGATCCGCCATATCCGCGAGATGATCGAGCTGCTCAGCGGTAATGTCGCCCGGCGGCGAGTCCGGCGCCTTGAGTGAAATGAAGGCCGCGCGATAGCCGGCGACTTTGTGCCGCCGCGTATTGCGCTGATACCAGTTGCGGAATTCTGTCGGGCGTCCCGAGAGCACATCCTCATCGGTCAGCGATTCGTACCTGGGCGGTGCAAAGAACGCTTTGATGCGCTCGAACTCCGCAGGCTCGAACTTCGGCGCCGTATCGCGTGACGCTTGATACTCGGCTTCGACCATCTCGGCGAATTTTGCCGGACCGACTGCCTTCACTAGGATCTTGATGCGAGCCTTGTGAATGTTGTCGCGACGACCTTCCATGTTGTACACGCGCAAGATCGCTTCGAGATATGCGAACAGCTCCTGCTTTGGCAAGAACTCGCGAATCACATGGCCGATGATGGGCGTGCGACCCAAGCCACCACCCACGATGACTTCGAAACCAATCTCACCGGCGGCATTGCGCACCAAGTGCAAGCCGATGTCGTGAACCTTGGATGCCGCGCGATCTTGCGGCGAACCTGTCACCGCGATCTTGAACTTGCGGGGCAGATACGAGAATTCGGGATGCAGCGTCGCCCATTGACGGATGTATTCGCACCAAGGACGGGGATCTTCGAGTTCATCGGGCGCAATACCCGCCAAGTGATCGGCCGTGACATTCCGGATGCAGTTGCCGCTCGTTTGGATCGAGTGCATCTGCACGGTCGCAAGCAACGCCAGAATGTCCGGGACGGACTCGAGCTTGGGCCAGTTGAATTGGATGTTTTGCCGCGTGCTGAAGTGACCGTAACCGCGATCGTATTCGCGCGCGATGCGAGCCAGCATGCGAAATTGCCTGCTCGCCAACAAACCGTACGGCACCGAGATGCGAAGCATCGGTGCGTGACGTTGAATATAGAGCCCATTCCTTAGCCGCAGCGACCGGAAATCGTCTTCGGAAAGCTGACCTGCGAGAAATCGGCGGGTTTGGTCGCGAAACTGCGCGACGCGCTCGTCGACGAGGCGCTGGTCGAGTTGGTCGTACTGATACATGGTCGCGACTGTAGCCGCGCGCCTGCACCACTCAAATTCGCTTTGGGTATGTGTAGATGACTGGTGTCGATGACCAAAATGGAACATTCAGCGCCCGCACTCGGCGGCGCGCTCAACGCTTCTTGCGGACTACCCCCTCCTGCGCCACGGACGCGACTAAGTGTCCGGCGCGGTTGAAGATATTCCCTTGGGCGAACCCCCGCGAGCCATTGGCCGAGGGGCTCTCCAATACATAGAGAAGCCAATCGTCCACGCGCACCGGACGGTGAAACCACATGGCGTGATCGATGCTGGCGAGCTGCAATCGTGAAGGATCTACACTCAAGCGAACGTCCAGCGCCGCGGTCGAGAGCAAGTAGTAGTCCGAGGCGTAGGTGAGCACGCAGCGGTGCAGCCGCTCATCATCGGGGAGCGCATCAAGGGTCCGAAACCAAATCTTCAGGTTTGGCACTTGCGGCAGTTCAGCTTGAGGATCGGGAAGCCCCGCGGGGCGAAACTCGAATGGGCGCCGCCGAATTAGAAAGGGCCGAGGTCGGTCCGGGGCGCGCTGGCGAAACTCCTCAAGAGCCGTTGCCATATCCGGGCACGACTCCGGTGCAGCGACATCCGGCATCGTCGCTTGGCGATCGATGCCATCCTCGGCGACCTGAAATGACGCGGCAAGATGCAACAGCTCGGCATCCGCTTGCTTGGCCGACACGCGTCTAGAGGCGAAACTGATCCCGTCACGCGCTCGATCCACGCGATAGAGAATGCGATCGGATGGGTCGCCCGCGCGCAGAAAGTAGGCGTGGAGCGAATGCACGTGCCGATCTTCGATCGTCCCGTACGCAGCAGCCAAGGCCTGTGCGAGGACATGGCCCCCATAGAGACGATGATGTCCCGGATCGCGCCCCTCGCCTTCGAAGCAGTTCTCCTCGACCTGCTTCAACTCCAAGATCTGCAGTAGATCCGCAACGAGCGGATTCATTGCGACTCGGCAGGCGGAGCGACACCCAAGCGCTTGTGCATGATCGGGCTCGTCGTCGTGTACTGCAGCGGGATCTTTTTCGCGGGATTGATGTGCGCGGCCACAGCAAAGGCTGCAAGAGCCGCCTCATGGAACCCCGAGAGAATCAACTTCTTCTTGCCCGGATAGGTATTCACGTCGCCGACGGCAAAAACGCCGGGAATGTTCGTCTGAAATTTTTCGGTATCGACTTGGATCGCGCGCTTATCGATCGCGAGTCCCCATTCCGCAATCGGCCCGAGCTTCGGACTCAGACCGAAGAATGCGAGCACATGATCGGCTTCCAAATCGTGATGCGAACCGTCTGTACCTTTCACGCGCACGCCGACGAACTCATCGCCACTGCTCAAGATCGAATGCGCCGTGCCTTCGATGTGCTGCATGCTGCCGGTGCTGACGAGATCTCGCATCTTTGCGACTGAGGCCGGTGCCGCGCGAAATTCCGCACGACGATGCACGAGCGTGAGGCTGCGTGCTTTGCCTGCGAACTCCAGCGTCCAGTCCAGCGCCGAATCGCCGCCGCCAAAAATGACGAGACGCTTGCCGACGAAGTCAGCCGCACTCTTCACTTTGTAATGGATGTGACGCCCTTCGAACGGCTCGCTGCCTTCGGCGCCGAGGCGACGCGGCTGAAACGAACCGAGGCCGCCCGCGATGATCACGGTCTTGGTGTGAAAGCGCGTGTCCTGAGAAGTTCGCAGGAGAAACGTGTGGTCCTCCAACACTTCGAGGTGAGTAACTTCTTGCCCCAAGTGGTACTGCGCGTTGAACGGCTTGGTCTGTTCGATCAACCGGTCGATCAACTCTTGCGCGCCGCACACCGGCAGCGCGGGAATGTCGTAGATGGGCTTCTCAGGATACAGCTCGCTGCACTGCCCGCCGGGGTGCTTCAACGAATCGATGATGTGGGCGTGAATGCCCAGCAGCCCCAATTCGAAAATCTGAAAAATGCCGCATGGCCCGGCACCGACGATCACGGTGTCGGTCTGAATTGCGCCTGCGGTCTTGCTTGCTGTGCTTTCGGTCACGAATCGCCTCCTGAGGTTCAAGAGGCGATTCTAGAGAAAGAGCGGCGAGAACGTGAGGGCAAGCACGCTTGCGTGAGTGGCTTCGCCGGTGAAGGGTTGTAGCTACGGTGCTGCAAGCTTCACGCGCGAAGCGTCTTCACCTTTTCACTCCCTCACTTGCGCGCTATCAGATTCCCGCTGCAGCGGTGCGCGGCGTTTCTTCCCGCGTAACGACCGTGCGGCGCAGCGGCCGTGTGCCATCGCGTATCTCCTCCAACGTCTTCAGAATTCGCTCGCACCCGAGCGCAATCAGGCCGACACCCGCAAATACGCCGGCAGCGATAGCCGTCATCACGCCGCCGCTTTGGCTGAAGATGAACAAGACCGCCATGCCGAATGCCCACGCCAAAATGCCTACGGTGATCAAAAACGGTCGCATAACATTTCTCCACGGTTTCGACGTAGTAGAAATGCAGCGATCCTAAGCGCTGTTCCGCATAATCGGACGGCCTAGTATGTAGATCCTCCACTCTTTCAAGCGAGCCAGTCATGCGCGTCAAAGTGAACGGTGAAGAACACGTGCTCGATAACGTGGACCCGTCAACACCCTTGCTGTGGGTGTTGCGCGATCACTTGAAACTCGTCGGCACCAAGTACGGATGTGGTATCGCCCAATGCGGCGCTTGCACTGTGCATTTGAATGGCAATCCCGTGCGGTCGTGCTCGATGCCGATCTCTGCGGTCGCCGATCAAAGCATCACGACGATCGAAGGACTCGCCGGTCCTTCTGGTCAACTGCATGCACTGCAGAAAGCCTGGATCGATCACGACGTAGCACAGTGCGGTTACTGCCAAGCTGGGCAACTCATGTCCGCAGCCGCGCTCTTGCAACGAACACCGAAGCCGACCGATGCAGACATCGATGCGGCGATGGCGGGCAACTTGTGCCGGTGCGGAACCTATCTGCGCATTCGCAAAGCCATCCACGCCGCCGCTGATCAGGCTTGAGGAGATCACCATGAGCGCGATGGAAAACGAAATCGTGAGCGGCGATGATGAAGTTCGCGCACTGATGCAGATCGCCGAATCGCGAGCGAAGCTTGAACGGTGGGATCGGCGTTCCTTTTTGAAATTGGTTGGGATTGCAGGCGGCGGATTTGCGCTTGGCTTCTATTTCCACGACAGCAACGCGGACGCATCGGACGCAAGCGAATTTGCCCCCAACGCTTTTCTGCGCATCTCACCGGACGGGTCGATTCTCATCTATTCGAAAGGGCCGGAAATCGGCCAGGGCATCAAGACAGCATTTCCATTGATCATCGCGGAAGAACTGGATGCCGACTGGTCGCACGTCCAAGTCGCACAAGCGCCGATCAATCCAGCCGTCTATGGGCGCCAGAGCGCTGGCGGTTCGCGCTCGATTCCGGCGAGCTGGGATCAATTGCGCAAGGCCGGCGCGACCGCGCGAGCGATGTTGTTGAGCGCCGCAGCGAAGGAATGGGGCGTGGGCGAGAGCGAATGCTTCACCGAACCCAGCGCCGTGGTGCACGCGCAAAGCAGCCGTCGCTTGAGTTACGGGACGTTGGCCGCAAAGGCAGCGAACCTTCCGGTTCCCGATGAGAAGTCTCTCAAGCTGAAAGAACGCAAAGACTATCGGCTCCTCGGCACTCGCGTCACTGGCGTCGACAATCCGAGCATCGTCACGGGTAAGCCGCTCTTCGGTATCGATCAAGTTGTGCCGAACATGGGTTACGCAGTGTTTGCGAAATGTCCGGCGGTGGGCGGCAAGGTTCGTTCGGCAAATCTCGATGACATTCGCAAACTGCCTGGTGTGACGCACGCGTTCATCCTCGAGGGCACAGGCAAGCCTACAGAGGTGATGCCAGGTGTCGCCATCGTTGCGAACAGTACGTGGGCCGCATTCAACGCGCGCAAGCAACTCAAGGTCGAGTGGGATGAGTCGAGCGCATCTAAAGACGATTGGAACGCATCCGTGAAACAAGCTCAGCAGCTTGCAAAGCAGCGCGGTGCCGAGTCGTTGCGCAATTCCGGCAATGTCGACGAAGCATTCAAGGCCGGCAAAACCGTCAGCGCGTTCTACAGCTATCCTTTCGTCGCGCACGCGCCGCTTGAACCTCAGAACTGCACGGCCTCCTATCAGAATGGCGCCGTAGAAGTTTGGGCACCGACCCAGACGCCGGAAGCAGGACTGAAGTCCGTAGCCACGGTGCTCGGCATTCCCGTCGAGAAGGTCACCGTGCATCAGACGCGCGCGGGCGGCGGATTCGGCCGTCGCCTCATGAACGACTACATGTGCGAGGCCGCGCAAATCTCCAAGCAGGCGGGCATTCCGGTGAAGCTGCAATGGAGCCGCGAAGACGACATGCAGCATGACTTTTTCCGCGTCGGGGGATTTCACTCGTTCAAAGCTGCTGTCGATGACAGCGGCAAGCTGACGGCGTGGACAGATCACTTCATCACCTTCACTGCGGACGGCGAGAAGCCGACGAGCGGTGGCGATCTTTCGCCCGATGAATTCCCGCTCCAGCTCGTTCCCAACGCACAACTCACGCAAACGAAACTGAAGCTGATGACGCCGACGGGACCATGGCGCGCACCGCGCTCATGCTCGGTCGCGTTCGCGATTCAGAGCTTCATCCATGAATGCGCAGTCGCCGCTGGCAAGGATCATCTGCAATTCCTGCTCGACATCATGGGCGAGCCGCGTTGGCTTCAACCCAACAACGAATTCGCGCTCAACACCGGCCGGGCCGCGAACGTGATTCGGCTTGCTGCTGAAAAGGCTGGATGGGGCCGCAAGAAAATGCCGCAGGGGCGAGGGCTCGGCCTCGCGTTTCACTTCAGTCACGCCGGGCACGTCGCACACGTTGCAGAAGTCAGCGTGAGCAATAAGAAGCAACTGAAAGTGCATCGCGTGACGGTCGCCGCCGATATCGGCCCGATCATCAACATGAGCGGCGCCGAAAATCAGGTCCAGGGCGCAGTCATCGATGGCTTTAGTACCGCGATGGGCTTGGAGATGGGAATCGAAAACGGCCGCATTCAACCGACGAACTTCGACCGCTATCCGATTCTGCGCATTGCGCATGCGCCCGAGGTCGACGTCCACTTCATTCAAAGCGAATTTTCGCCGACTGGTGTGGGCGAGCCCGCGTTGCCGCCGACGGCTCCCGCGATTGCAAACGCCATCTTCGCCGCGACGGGTCATCGCGTGCGCTCGATGCCGTTTAGCAAGGAAGGCTATTCGCTGGGCTAAGAAGGGCAGCTCACACAAGTACACAGAGCACACAGAGCCTCTGGATCCGTCGCACCCGCGTACGCGGGTGGCCATCTTCTTGTGTGTGCTTCGCACGGGAACAGAATTTCACACGGAGAGCACGGAGGACACGGAGAGTCAGACGCAAAGAATGCGTCACGATAGTGATCTGCGATGCCGAGCGTTGCCTCGCGCGACACCAGCGCAAAGAGACTGTAGAGGTTGAATAGACGATTCGACCTTCTTCTTTCACTTCCGACTTCTTGCCTGCGCGCAACGCTCCCTTGCCAAGGGCTTCCCTGCCGACGGCTACCTTGCGCGCCAGCGCTGCCTCTTCGTTCAGCTTGACCGAAGAATTGGATCCAGAGCCCTAACCAACCTCTCGCCGAGCTGCAGCCCCGACCTTCGTCTAAGGAACTTATTGCAATCGCATCGGTCGTGGTTCGACGCCGCCGTTGCTCCCGCAACGGATGCGACTTTCTGGGCAGCCGGTCACAGAACTTCTTTGCGTCCGCCCGGTCTTTCTCCTACGTAGCGCGTGGACTGTTCAACAGTCATGCGATGGGCAATTTCAAAAAGGAGAACAACGGATGAATGCGACGACGGTCAATTCCTTTCCAGCGATGCACTCCTTCAATTCGCCACGAGGAGTCGCGCTGGCGTTCATTGTCTTATTGCACGCAGCTTTCTTTTTCGTGTTGAGTTCGGGTTTGGGCAAGCAACTTGTCCACGTGCCGGGCCCGGACATCACCGTCGTGAACACTCTGCCGGTGAAGCCGATTGAGCAGCCAGTGCATCAAATTCCACTTCCGGGTGCCGAGCGGAGCCAGATAGAACATCAGAATCTGTTTGTTCCGCCGGTGGAAGTTGATGCAGCTCCTCCGCACATCGACGCACCTCCCGGCGAGCCGATCATTAGCGGCCCTCCGGACACAGGAAGAGGAGAGGTCATTCGCGAACCCATCGTCCAGGCTCCTGAAGAAGACCAGCATCATCCGCTCAGCGCTCCCGCCTACCCTGCCCCAGAAATACGCGCGAATCACGCCGGTACGGTGATTCTTCGCGTGGAAGTGCTGGAAAACGGACACATCGGCAACGTGGAACTCGTGCAATCGAGTGGGTTTGCACGACTTGATGAAGCCGCTATTCGCGAAGCACGGCGCTGGCGCATGAAGCCAGGCACTCGCGACGGCGTGCCGGTGGTGATGTGGAAAGAAGTACCGATCACATTCCAACTAAAGGATCGCGGCTCGACGGATCTTTGAGGACGCCCTCCCCACCTCGTCAATATTGATTGACGAGGTGGGGACGGTCTTCAGTTGAGAGTTGACGGTTGACAGCAAAGCAGTGGCTTCACATCGGCTCGCCCCGTCCTGCTTCTCGGTTCTCAGTTGACCGTTGCAGATGGCGGCAAGACGTTCATCGCGCAGATCTCGATTCCGAGCAGCGCATGGAATCAACGTCTGCCCGTTCTGCCAACTCCCGTGGTGATCAGCTAGCTTCGTGCGAAACACGCGAGGAAATGGCGAAGCCGTTTGCGAGTCGAGCACGCGATGCGTGCGATGTTCACGCACTTTAGGCTTCAATCTTGGGCCCTAAGAGAATGGCGCGACCTATAAGTGCAGCACCAACCGTTAAAAGCGCCACCTGGAGCATGCCTATAGATACAAGCTGTAGCCCAACAACCGAAACCGGTTGTGATTTTGCGCGCAAGATGATGGTGGCATAGTGCCCAGCGGCAGATACGGCGACGTTGCGACGATGCAGCCAAAACCGATCACGGTCAATTTGACCGCCGAAGAAGGCAGGGACCGAGACCTTAACGCAGCCGCCATACCGACAACGCACACCAGGAGCGGCGGAAGGCTCGAAATCGCGGTGCCTATAACTAGCGTCAGCCAGTGAACTGTCATCTGGTCGAATCCATTCGTCTGAACCTAACGTCGCACTTCACACGCGCGTGGCTTTGCACGCGCCGTTTGCAAGCGCTTGTTATCCGATGAGCTTGTCATACTCGGCATGGCTTCCTATCCAGAACCAAGAGATGCCATCTTCTACGTCCGTGCCTACGGCGCGCCAGTGAAGACCGACGCGCGCAGACCAGAACTGACCGACGTGCTTGAGATGAAGTGAGGGGTGACGCGGATTTGATTTGATGAGATCAAAGCAGCGATCCGCAAGCTGCTGCACGTCGGCGGGCAACGCGCGATAGTGATACCAGAAGTCTGGTGAAGCGAAGTGCTTCAAAACTCTGTGCTCTTTCCTTCCCCATGAGACTTGCGCGCAGCTTCGGCGAGCTTATCCAATTTTCCGGCCTTCACATCGGCCTCAAACTGAACATCCCAAGCTTGTGCATCGAATTCCGCGTACCACTTCCGAAACTCCACAAGTTCGGTACCGGTCAGATTCCGAATCTGCTCCTCAATATCTTCCAGTTTGCGCATATGTCACCTCAAAGACCGAGTATACGCCGGCATCTCTGCTAGCGTCTTCTCACCGGAAAACGCTGTGCGTAACGCGCGAGGAAATGGCGAAGCCGTTTGCGAGTCGAGCACGCGCAGGGTGCGGTGTTGGCGCACTTGTTAGAGCTCATTTGCTACCTAGCGGTTTGCCCATGCGCCTGAAGTAGCGCCTTTGGAGGATTGAACGGCGTGAAGAAGTATCGGAGGAATGCGATCGGAAAGAAGATGCTTAGCAAATGGTTGAATCGGGTCAGATGACCCTCAACCTCCGCAAAGAGCGCCTCATCTGCGGGTTGCCCGAGCATGCTGAGTTCGATATTCACGAACGGAGTGTCTAGGAGGAACAAACGCCCTTTGTAGAGAAAGTATCCTTCGAAGTCATCAGTCATAGCCCAAGACTTCTTAGCAACTACTCGTGCGCCAGGTAGGCGAGACATGTGCCAGAGAATGATGGAGGCAGACGGAAGTTGAACGGAAACCTCGCACGAGTGCGGACACGAATCGGTCGCATTAAAGCGCTTAACCTTCAGACTCATGAGCTAACGTCCAGCTTGAGACGCGAGCGAGTTCCGCGGGGCGCTCTCGAAGCTGTCGTTAGAGTGCTTAGCGATCCCAGCATGAGTCGTCATTGACCCACTCCTGCAGCAACATCGCTCTGGACTTAAGCAGGGGCGCAAGCTCGACAGAACACTCGGTACTACCAACCGTAAAGCCGTCCAATTGCTCGCCGCGTTCCATTCGTGCAGCTGCCAACTTCCAGAGTTTCGCAAAGGCGGCCAGCGCGCTTCTCGGATCCGGTTTTGCGTCAGCAGACGTGTAGTCAGTCGGTAGATCGCCAGATATAACCCACCAGCCAATATTTCTCGGTACTTTTACGCTCTCTATCGCCCAAACCGACACGTACGGCGCGACGTGCCAGGCTGGCCGCTCAGCGAGCGCACCGAAAGTCACCGGCTGGTCGTTCAGATAACGAAGTGCGTTCTGACGCTGCTCGGAGCACCAGCGTTCGACATTCGCGTCATCACCCCAATTGGTGTCTTCCATAGCACTCTAACGCCGTGAATGAACCGCGAGCAAAGGCGCCTCGCTTTTGCGAGTCGGGCGCGCAACGCGCGCGAACTCGATTCGCTTGTTGGGTTCCGCGCGCAAGCTACTCATCCTCAACACTCTTGGCAATTCGATCGATCTGCTCCTGGGTCTCGGAACTGAACCGGGAAAACTCCTCGTCCGTAAACAGGCCACCGGCCCGCATGAACGCGAGCCGGCCAAGTGCATTGGATCTACTTACGCCATCAAATGCCAAGCTCAGCGCCTTATCATTCTTCTCGATCAGTGAGAAGAGCGCTAGATAACGCGCATGTGCGCTCTTCCCTCGATCGTGGATTATCTGCTCGGCAGATGCGAGGGTAAGCTGGCAGAAGCGCTCGAGCAGCGTGTCCTTCAAACCACGGAACACCTTCCAGTCGCTCTCTTTCACGTCGCCTCCAAAGGATCTGGTCCCCAACGCCGTGCGTAACACGCGAGCAAATGGCGAAGCCGTTTGCGAGTCGAGCACGCGGCGCGCGCGGTGTTGACGCACTTGTTATCTGCCATTGCTCAGCGCCTCTCAAGGACTACGTTCGCCAATGACGTACAGAATGCAAGACTCGAAAAGGCTATCAAGACAATGAGCAACATGCGTTGTTGATTAACCGCAATCTCGTGGAATTCCGATTCGGTTAATTCCCTCTCGAAGCGCCTGTTGATGCGTTCGATATATTTTCCGTTTTCCTCGTTCCAACTCACGCTTGTAACTTGCGAGCCATCGGGCGCGAGTCGTCCAGCGAGTGGGTCGAAATTTCCTTCGTAACGATCTCTCAAGAAAATCATCGGAGCAATTGCCACCACAAGCGCGACGCCAACGGCGAGGGTTGCTCGTCCATCCTGCAGTGGCCTAGCGCGCGCTATTGAAATGAAAGAGATCACCACTCCTGCAACAGGAATTCCGAAGAACAAAGCCTTCGGAATCTCGACCGAAGCTCGCAACGCAAACTCCGCCATTCCAATTGCACTGATCAGCAAGAGCAGAGCCGTGATGAGCAAGACGAGAGACGGAATCTTCTTCATGGCAGATAACGCATCCGTTAACCCGGAGCCGCGTCTTCGCGGCGATCCGGTTGAACGGCTTGATATTCATTGAGGCCTCCTCCCGCGATTTTCGGGCTTGGTAGGCGAAGCTACCATCCAGTTGTGGTGTGTGTGTTGATCACAACGTACGAAGGAGGAGACCTCGATGAGATTCTACACCCAGCAACATGAGTTTTACTGCGGAGTCGACCTGCACGCGCGATCGATGTACCTGTGCATCCTGAATGCAGCGGGACAGATCGTTTTGCATCGGAACATGGATTGTCGGCCGGAGCTGTTGTTGGCGGCCATCGCGCCGTATCGCGGCAACCTGGTCATTGGGGTGGAGTGCATTTTCTGCTGGTACTGGGTGGCCGATCTATGTGCACGCGAGCAGATTGCCTTCGTGCTCGGACATGCCCTGTACATGAAGGCGATTCACGGCGGTAAAGCCAAAAACGACAAGATCGATTCACAGAAGATTGCAGGGCTGCTACGTGGCGGGATGTTTCCTCTGGCCTATGTGTATCCGAGTCAGATGCGTGCTACCCGGGATCTACTGCGCAGGCGCATGTATTTGATGCGTCAACGCGCGGATCTGTTGGCGCACGTGCAGAACACCAACTCGCAATACAATTTACCCGAGATCGGCAAGAAGATCGCTTACAAGAGCCATCGAGCCGGCGTGGCCGAGCGCTTCGAGGACGCGTCGGTTCAGAAAAGTATCTCCGTGGATCTGGCGCTCATCGAGTATCTGGATAAAACACTCAACGATCTGGAGCTCACGATCACGCGCTTGGCCAAAGAGCACGATCACCACACGTTCTTTCTGCTTCGATCGGTGCCGGGCATCGGCAAGATCTTAAGTCTAGTGATCCTGTACGAGATCCATGACATCCGCCGCTTCCCGCGTGTGCAGGACTTCGTCTCCTACGCACGCTTAGTCAAGTGCGCCAAAGAGTCGGCAGGTAAGCACTACGGCTTCTCAGGTCAGAAGATCGGCAACGCCTTCTTGAAGTGGGCCTTCTCGGAAGCCGCTGTGCTGTTCTTGCGCGGCAATCCGCCGGCACAAGAACTGGTCAACCGCTTGGCGCGCAAACACGGCAAGGGCAAGGCGCTCTCGATTCTCGCGCACCGCTTAGCACGTGCCGTCTACTACATGTTGAAGCGAGGTCAGCCCTTCGATGCAAATCGATTTTTTGCCTCGACCTAAACCATGGGCCGACGCATCGATCCTGAAGGCCTAACTGGACAGCACGGCCCGAATCGACAGGGCGCTTGTAATGCACTTAACACGTGTGTGGTTCAACCACGAACAGCGCCATCGATCACTTGGCCAGAACCTGTCGCGTTTGATTAGGACGATGCGTCTCGCCCGCCAGCACTTCGTGAGTCCATCGAGATGAGTTGATCCGTTCGCTGCCCCTGACCCGTGCGTGGCACTAACTGGACGATGCTTAAGCATCGAGCCCGATCTTTTGAGTACGCCGGCTCCAGGGTACTGATGAGTTTCTAGGACGTCAGTGCCTCATGCACTGACACGATCAATCAGTTTGATCGTCAGAGCCTCAATAGGTGTTTGGTGCAGCAACGCACAGCGTTGTTGCATCCAGCAACCGGAATTGAAGTCAGTGAACAACTCGATGAGCCGTGCAGTGCTCTTCTTCATGCGATGTCGAAAAGACAGACGCAGAGTGAAGAGCGCCTATTGACTCGAGGAGGCCTCATAGGTGTTAG
>JAEWBG010000050.1 GCA_023391335.1 Pseudomonadota bacterium
TAGTGATCCGGTGGTTCTGTATGGAAGGGCCATCGCTCAACGGATAAAAGGTACTCCGGGGATAACAGGCTTATTCCTCCCAAGAGTCCACATCGACGGAGGAGTTTGGCACCTCGATGTCGGCTCATCACATCCTGGGGCTGTAGCAGGTCCCAAGGGTATGGCTGTTCGCCATTTAAAGTGGTACGCGAGCTGGGTTCAGAACGTCGTGAGACAGTTCGGTCCCTATCTGCCGTGGGCGTTGGAAACTTGAGGGTGAGCTGTCCTTAGTACGAGAGGACCGGGATGGACGTATCTCTGGTGTTCCGGTTGTCACGCCAGTGGCACTGCCGGGTAGCTATATACGGACGGGATAAGCGCTGAAAGCATCTAAGCGCGAAGCCCCCCCCAAGATTAGGTTTCCCTGGGAACTCGATTCCCCTAAAGGGCCGTCGCAGACTACGACGTTGATAGGCTGGGTGTGTACGTGCAGCAATGCATTGAGCTAACCAGTACTAATTGCCCGTGAGGCTTGACCATATAACACCCAATCAGCTTGGGTGTGCTTCGAAGCCGATGCACGGCTTTGAAGTGTTGAAACTCAATGTGACATTGATTCAATCGATATTCGTTGAATCGAAATGTTGTCGAAACAACTCCGAATTCAGGTGCAGCTGATGAGAAGTCATCGGCTGCTACGTGAGCCAGTTTGCCTGGCGGCCAAAGCGAGTGGGAACCACCCGATCCCTTTTCGAACTCGGAAGTGAAAACGCTCTGCGCCGATGGTAGTGTGCCCTTCGGGCATGCAAGAGTAGGTCACTGCCAGGCTCTTAAATAAAGACGAAGCCCCGCTGGAGAATATCCAGTGGGGCTTTTTCCGTTTGGAATTGGAAGTCCTCGTCGAGGTGCTTCGATGAATAACGTTGCAAGGCGCCAACTAGTCAAAGCCCGAGTCATTGATGTGTCTGTCGCAAAGACGACCGTTAATGAGTCACGTCGTCGTCGCAATGAGGCGGCCATGAAGCTTCGAAAGGAGCTTGCCGCTCTTCAGTTTTCCAATAGAGCCGCAGACGTCGTTTCCTACTCACGTCACGCTCTAGGTTGAGCAAATCGTCATCTCTCTATTTCGCGATTGAATCCGTGCGTCTGTACGGTGGCTCGTGAGTAGTTGCCACCCAAAGGTCATTGCACTTGGCGCGACTGTTCTGAGTGCACTTCGACACTTGGCGTCCAAGAGAGATCTGGATTAGCTGTTGCGAGCGTCTTTCTTGAGAGTTGGCTAGTCCATTCTGCCGGTTGGTCGGCAGCAACCCCTTTATTGTTTTCGTCTGGCGGGTGCTGAGTACCGGAGCCGGAACAAGACGAGCAGCATCTTGGCTACTCCGATGAAGGTGGGGCGCGATTTGTACGAGCGTCATCAATGAAAATCGCGAGAGTTGCGGGGAATCGATCGCGCCAAGTGCGAATAGTCTTCTACCTGTTTTGCGACGATGTGGATGATGCCTTCTTGATTCTGAAGTTCGCCGATCACTAACATCAGCGTTGTACCTAAGATTTTGCGTCGATAAGCATCGAAGATCGCCGGCCAGAAGATGATATTGTTGATACCTGTCTCGTCTTCCAAGGATCCGAAGATCACGCCTTTGGCGGTTTGCGGATGCTGAAGATGTGTGACTAAACCCGCCACGCACACCACACTCCCATTTTTGGCTTTATCCAAATCTTTTCGTCTCACCGCGCCTAGTTCGCGAAGCCGGTTTCTCAACAACGCCAGCGGATGCAGGCCGGTGCTGAGCCGTAGCTGCTGATAATCGCGCAATACTTCTTCCCATTCCGAAGGTTTCGGTAGCTCCGGTTGCTCTCTTTCTCTTGGCGCAGCCGATTTGAGCATGTTCGGAAGTTGCTCTACGCCAATCGCATTCCAGAATGCCAGATTGCGATTGGCTTCTAAGCTTCTCAATGCGCCGCAGGTCGCCAAAGCTTGCATTGCACGCTGAGACAAAGCGCTTCTTTGGGCCAAATCTAGAATTGAACTAAAGGATGTTTGTTTGCGAGCCGCAACGACTCTCCGTGCTTCCTGCTCACGTAAGTTCTTCACCAAACGCATTCCCAATCGAATTGCGTGTTGTCCTTTTGTATCGAGTTCAAGTGTGCAGTCATATTCGCTGGCGAGCACATCGACTGGTAAAACGTTGACCTCTTGCCGCTTGGCCTGCTCGAGCAACTGCGCTGGCTGATAGAAGCCCATGGGTTGGCTGTTGATCATCGCCGCAAAAAAAGCGGCAGCGCGGTGCCGCTTCAACCATGCTGACATGTAGGCAAGATTGGCGAAGGACGCTGAGTGTGACTCGGGGAAACCATATTCGCCGAATCCTTCGATTTGTTTGTAGATCTGTTGTGCAAACTCCTCTGTGTAGCCTTGCTTCAGCATGCCTTTCAATAGCTTCTCGCGATAAAGATTCATTTTCCCACTGCGATGCCATGCGCCCATCGCACGTCGTAACGCATCGGCTTCACCGGGAGAAAATCCGGCAGCAACAATGGCAATCTGCATCACCTGTTCTTGGAAGATCGCTACGCCTCGTGTGCGCCTGAGTACAGGCTTCAGGGCCTCGCTCGGATACTTGATGTCTTCCTCTTTCATATTGCGTCGCGCGAGGTAGGGATGAACCATGCCACCTGCGATCGGACCTGGACGTACGATTGCGATTTCAATCACCAAGTCGTAGTACTTTCTTGGCTGAAGGCGCGGCAGCATGCTCATTTGTGCGCGCGATTCGATCTGAAACACGCCGATCGTATCCGCATGACAAATCATCTCGTAAGTCTCCGGATCCTCTTCCGGAATTTGATCCATTCGGATCGGGTCGCATCCTGCTGTCGCTAGTAAGTCGAAAGTACGTCGCAAGGCCGTCAACATGCCAAGAGCCAAGATATCTACCTTGAGAAGCCCTAAAGACTCGAGATCATTCTTGTCCCATTGAATGATCGTGCGGTTCGGCATTGCTGCATTTTCAGTCGGTACTAGCTCGCTGATCGGCTCCTCTGCAATTACAAAACCGCCTACATGTTGCGAAAGGTGACGAGGAAAATCCTGCAACTCTTTAACTAGAGCGCAGAGTTTCTGAACGACATCCCCCTCTAACTGCAGTCCCTGATTGCTGAGACTCTCTCGGAATACTACCCAGTTGTCCCAATATGCTTGGGACTTCGCTAGACGATCTATGACATCGACCCCCAGTCCGAGAGCTTTTCCAACATCGCGAATAGCGCTCTTTGGACGGTACGTGATAACCGTCGCGGCAATTGCGGCCCGATTGCGACCGTACTTCGTATATACGTATTGAATTACCTCCTCTCGACGCTCGTGTTCGAAGTCCACGTCGATATCCGGCGGTTCGTTTCTCTCTTCACTCAAGAAGCGTTCAAATAACACTTCAATCTTTTCCGGGCTCACCTCCGTGATCTCAAGCGCATAACAAATTACGGAATTGGCGGCCGAGCCTCGGCCCTGACAGAGGATCGGCTTGTCTCGCGTGCGAGCCCAGTTGACGATGTCTTGAACGGTGAGGAAGAAGTGCTCGTATTTCAGCTTGGCGACTAAAGCGAGCTCTTTCTCGACGGTATCGCGAACCTTCTGCGGTGTTCCTAGCGGCCAGCGCTTGCTGAGGCCTTGTTCCACAAGTTCTCGCAAATGCTGAGTCGCACTTTTGCCTTCTGGCACTAGCTCTCTTGGATAGTGATATTTCAAACTTCCAAGCGAGAACTCGCACCGCTCCGCGATGCGAATGGTTTCTTCCAGCGACTGCTTTGGATAAATCGCATAAAGCTCTTCATAAGTACGAAGATGCCGTTCGCCATTGGGAAATAAGCGATGCCCGGCTTGTGCGAGCGTGCATCGATGACGGATAGCCGTCATCGTATCTTGAATCGCGCGACGCTCGCGGATATGCATGTGAACATCGCCGGTAGCGACCAGCGGAAGACCCGTTTGATCGGAAAGGCGATTCAATTGATTTAACCGCGCGGCATCGTTTGCGCCACGATGTAACTCAAGAGCAATCCAACTGCGATGCGGAAATAGATTGCCTACCCATCGGGCGATCGATATCCGCGGATCTTTGGGGGGAATCCATAACGCAAGACACTCGTCCACATCCATGAAGTCCGCGCGTGACAATTGATATTCGCCTTTGGGGGATCTGCGCCTACCTGTGGTAATCAGTCGGCAAATCTGTGCATACGCTTTCTGAGTCGGCGCCAGCAGCACGATGTGCAGATCGTCGGTTGTTTTGAATTCTGCGCCGACAATTAACTTCATGCCGCATTCTTTGGCAGCATCGTGGGCACGTACGACTCCGGCCATCGAACATTCATCCGTAAGCGCTAGTGCCGAATAGCCAAGCTCTTTGGCGCGATAGATCAACTCTCCTGGGTGCGAAGCCCCGCGCAGGAATGTGAAATTACTGACGCAATGAAGCTCTGCGTAGCTCACGACCAAAATCCATGCAAAAACCAGCCGTCTTCATTCGATAGATCGCGGTAGACCCACCAATCGCTCCCCTGGGCTGTGCGCACGATGTAGTAATCGCGTTGAATGTCGCCGCTGTCCCACCAGCCACCTTCGATGCGTTCTGGGCCAGATGCAATTTGAGGGATAGCGGAAAAATGCAGAGGCTTGGGTTCCGGCAGTAACCACAATGGCCGATCAGCAAAGTGAAAGGAGTTCTCCGGAACTTTACCTTCACTTCCAGGATGCACAGCCCAGCTAGCTTCGGGTCGATGATCTGCGACGACTTTCAATCGATGGACATGTTCTTGTCCAAGTCTCGCTACGATGCGATCAAGGGTATGAGAGAACTCTTCGGCTTGTTGAACCGCACTGCTCAATAGATCGGTTTGCAATCCAGTGGGAGTGGAAAAGTGCTCCGCAAGCAGATGTACTTCTGTAGTGGGTGATGCAAGCGCAGTTCTTTCCAATTGCTCGCGCACCAGCGCAAAGAACCGATCTACATTGCGATCAGGCACTGAGAGTCCTACACGCATCTCAGTGGGGGGCTGGTCGCGATGCAATAGAATGATCGTGAATTGCTGAACGCTGGTATCGCGAGCACGCATAAATCCCACGAATTCTCGAAGCATGCGTCGCAACGGGAACAATAAACTTTCCGTGCTGCGAATCTCGAAATCAAATTCCAATTTCGCATGGTATTTGTCTGGCAATCTAAACGTAGGACGAGGGTCGGGTCGATCGCCTTTCAAACGATTCAAAAATTCTGGAAGAGCAGGTCCAAATCGCCTCGCCAACCCATCGTGTGGCAATTCGAACAGCAGCCCGATTGTGCGAACACCAGAAGCATGCAAGTACCTCGTGATTTGCGGCGCGAGTAGCAGCTTCGGCAGCGGTAGGTGTCGAATGCGCATCAAGAGCGCATGTGGCGTTGTGATCGCTATGCGGATTTCGGAGCGGGCAAGCAAGGCGGCGCCTTCGAGGGTGGGCCCGATTCCCAATAAATACGTGTACTGCAATTGCCGTAATTCATATTCAAAGTGCTCCAAGAGTTTGCGAAAGCCGCCAAACAACTTGAGGCTGGCGCCAATCTCAAGCCATATGCACGCAGACTGCGCATGTCTGAGCTCTTGAGAAATCTCGCCGCAAATAACTTGGCTACTGAATTGGTAGGCCCAGCCAGATAAACGCAACAATGCAGCGTATTCAGATGCTCGTTTGCGTTCGAGCATGCGGACCTGCGGCAACATCGCAAGCGCAGTGGTGTAGTTCATCCCTGATTTAAGTCCGACTTCTTGTGCTGCGGAGTTGCAACAGAGTACCCAACGCGTATTGCCTTCACATTCGGTGACAACGATCGGTTGCGTATCGTTTTCGGGGCATAAGGCCTCCAAAGGCAACTGAGGTAGCGTGATACAAAGCCACAACATAATGACTAGCGAATAGGCCGCTCACGGCTCCCTGCCTCCCGCAGCATTGGCACATCCATGTGCGGCACGGATAGCGAATAGTCAGAACATTCATTAACTGTTGTTTTGTTCTTGGTCGCCTGAGTTTGAAAAACGGTGCTCACTGAGTTGTCGCTATCGATGCATTTCTTCTCTTCAATCTCAATCTTCATCCCCGCGCGTGTGCCCCGGCACTTCAAAAGATGGATTTCTAGTGAATGTTGAGCCGTCTTCTGCAGACACAGCCGTACTGCAGCGGGGGATGTTTCGCGAGCTGCATGTGGCGATCGATAAACGAACCCGATGCTTGCGCCAGTTTCAGCGGCAAGTTGCAGACGGCGAATTTCACGATCCACCAGAGCAGTAGGCCAGGCGAGAACCGCACCGAACGATTTGCAACGAAGCGTTTGCTCGACGCACCACAAAACATCTTTCGAATTCTGTGCGTTGATAACCCATAAGCGTTCTAAGCGAACCCCCTGCTGGCTTAATGCAGGTGCAAACGGGATGAAGGGAGGAGAAATAAACGCGATGTTCCGTTCGCTTTGTGAGATGCGCGCGAGCGTCGGCATCAGCAAACTCAGCTCGCCAATGCCTGTTTGATTCGGCATTAATTCGATAATTGTGCCGCTATGCCATCCTCCGCCCGGGAGTGCGGCATCTAATGGGGAGCAGCCGGTAGGAGTGATTTCCCTCGGCGTGTGCTCGATGCCGGAGCGACACAGTTGTGTCAATTGCTGCAGCATGTCCGCACGATTCATAGCGCATCACCAAACAGGATTTCATCGGATCCGCGCAAGCTCCCTACGAACCACGCCCACTGCCAGTCCTTCGATAGTGAGTTCCTTCGAATGTAGATCGACCTCGATAGGTTTGAATTCCGGATTGGCGGGCTCAAGCCGGACTGTCGAGCCTTCGCGCCGGTAGTACTTCACCGTTGCTTCATCGCCTAGACGAGCTACGACGATTTGACCATTTCGTACTTGAGTGGTGCGATGAACGGCAAGTAAGTCGCGATCGAGAATGTCGGCATCTCTCATGCTGTCGCCACGCACTCTCAATAAGAAATCGGCGCGAGGTTTGAACAAGCTCGGATCGATGCGGACTCGCTCTTCGATATTGCCGGTCGCGAGCATGGGAGAGCCGGCAGCAATCCGGCCTAGCAGCGGCAGAGTGTCATCTTCAGCATTCGAGCTGCTTTGTAACGCCGGCTCGCGCAGACGAATGCCGCGTGAGATTCCTGAAATCAGTTCGATCGCACCCTTGGTTTCTAGAGCGCGCAGGTGCTGATCGATGCCTTGTCGATTTTTTAGACCAAGGCCTTCCGCAATTTCACCACGAGTGGGAGGGCTATGATGTTCGCGGATAAAGGCTCGAATGAAATCGAGCACTTCCAATTGCTTAGGACTTAGCGGGGAAGAGGGAGATGACGCGGGCGCAGGCATAAGTGGGTACCAGACGTATGTCTGGTACCCACTTTAAGAGCGTTCAAGGGGCCTGGCAAGTCGGAAATCGTGTCTGCTGAAGGCCCGACTAGTGAGATCACCTACGTGACGCTGTCTAAATAGAAGCCTCGCCGAGCGCAGCCCCACCCAACGGGTGAGAGATGCTCTGCGGACGGTGCTCTGATCTCAGGCGAGCGTAACTATTCAGTTTGTTGTAGAGCGTTTTCAGACTGCAGCCCAACACGGCCGCCGCTTTGCGCTTGTCGCCTTCGCAGTAATCCAACGTGACTTCGATGAGTGAACGTTCCGCTTCATCAAGTCGCGAACCTAAGGGCACGTGAAGTCCTGGAGGGCGCACTTCCTCTGCTTCGACGGCTCGCGCTGTCGGCATGCAAATCGGCAGCACGTCATCCAATACGTCGTCAGCCAGAATGTAAGCCCGTTCAATGGTGTTCTTCAGTTCACGAACGTTGCCTGGCCAGCGATGGGTCTTGAGCGCTTCCGAGAACGCCGGCGAAAAACGCTTTTCCGTACTGTTGGCGCGATTGAGAGTGTCCAACAACGATTGTGCGATCAAGCTGACATCTCCGGTTCGCTCACGAAGCGGAGGCACATGCAGCGGGAAAACAGCGAGGCGATACATCAAGTCCTCTCGCAGCTGTTTGTTGGCCACTGCTTCGGTGATGTTGCGATTCGTGGCGGCTACCACGCGAATATCCGTCTTGATTTCCTGAGTTCCGCCGACTCGATAGAAGCGGCCCGTCTCCAGCACGCGCAGCAAACGCGTCTGCATCTCCAGCGGCATCTCCGTGACTTCATCGAGGAACAGCGTTCCGCCGGTGGCACGTTCGAACACCCCAGCATGCGATCTCGATGCGCCGGTGAAGCTGCCTTTTTCGTAGCCGAATAATTCAGCTTCGATCAGTGAGGCGGGAATCGATCCGCAGTTGATTGCAACGAGAGGACCCTGAGAGCGATGGCTCAAGGAGTGAATGCAATCTGCAACGAGCTCTTTGCCGACTCCGCTCTCTCCCATGATCATTACGGTGGCTTCCGTCGGCGCAACACGCTGGATCAACGTGAAGACCTGCTTCATCGCATGCGAACGTCCGATAAGATTTCTAAGGCCGTTGTCATGCAGGAAGTTGTTTGAGTCCACTGTTTGATTACTCCGATATCTCGCGAAAGCGAGATGCAAATTCTTCAACTGGCAGAGCGGTTCCTTTGTAATAAATTATTTTTTGCGGGCACTACGATCAGTGAAATTTCTACAGCATGATTCGACGAATTCCTGCAATTGCGTCGCCGCTCCGCTACAGCCATAGGGCGTGGACTTGAAACTGCGTGCGCGGTTAGTCGCGCGCATTCGAAAAATATCGTGGCATAGAACTTGCCCCTTCACTCCACGAAATGCGCAGCTGATCCCATGCTGCCCTCACTGGAGTCACGATGTCGGTACAACTCGAAACAGTTTCCGCCGAAAGCGCGCGCGCGCGTGCCGCTTGGGTTCGCGATGAGAACCAAGAATTCCTAGCGGCAGGTACGCCGCAAAAGATCAGCATCTTCGGTCTGGGCTACGTAGGTGCGGTGTCGCTCGCATGTTTGGCCCGTGACGGTCACGAGATGACGGGCGTGGATATCGATCCGGGGAAGCTCTCGCTATTACGCTCCGGTCAGGCGCCGATCGTGGAGACAGGGATTCAAGAGTTGACGCGATCCGTCATCGAGGGCGGCACTGTCAACATCACCGATTCGGTTCGCGATGCCATTCTGACGACGGACTTGTCGTTCGTCTGCGTGGGCACGCCCGCAAGTTCGAATGGCAATCAAGATCTGGGCGCGATCATTCGTATCGCGCAGCAAATCGGGGCCGTGCTACCGGAGAAGTCCTCGCGACATGTGATTGTGATTCGCTCGACCGTCAAGCCTGGCACCGTCGAAGACGTCATCAAGCCCACGATCGAAGAGGCATCTGGATTGAAAGCCGGGCGCGACTTCAGCCTTTGCTTCCAACCGGAGTTCCTGCGCGAGGGCACGTCCATCAACGACTACGACCATCCACCGATGACTGTGATCGGTACCGACGACGATTACGCGGAGGAAATGCTTCGCTCAGTGTTCGGCCATTTGCCTTGCGAGTTTGTGCGTACTTCGATTCGTACAGCCGAGATGCTCAAGTACGCCTGCAATACCTTCCACGCCGTGAAGGTGACGTTCGCAAACGAGATCGGACGCATTTCGCAAGCGGCGGGCGTCGATCCGCACGAAGTCATGCGCTTATTGTGCTTGGATCGGCAGTTGAACATCTCGCCTGCGTACTTGCGGCCAGGCTTCGCGTTTGGCGGCTCTTGCTTGCCCAAGGATTTAAAGGCGCTGCTATATCTGGCGAAAACGCGCGACGTCGAATTGCCGATGTTGTCGAATATCCTGCCCAGCAACGCGGCGCACATTGAACATGCGGTCGAATCCGTGTTGGCGAGCGGCCGCCGCTCGGTTGGCATGATCGGGTTGAGCTTCAAATCCGGCACGGACGATCTGCGCGAAAGTCCTTTGGTGATCATGGCGGAGCGTTTCATCGGCAAAGGACTGCCGCTGTGCATCTTCGATCCTTCCGTGAATGTCGCGCGCCTGATTGGAGCCAATCGCCGATTCATTCAAGAGAGTATTCCGCACATCGCCTCGTTGATGACTGAGAACCTGGAGGAGCTTGTGCAGAAGTCGGACGTGCTGGTGGTCGCGATGAAGACGCCCGAGGTCCTCGCCGCGCTACAGAAGCACACGCGTGCAGATCAGATCTTGCTCGACATTGCGGTGTTGCCAGACCGCTCGGCGTTCCGCGCGCAGTATCAAGGCGTTTGTTGGTAAGGCGGGGCGATCGTGAGTCAAATCGAAGACGAAACCGTGCAGTCGTTGGCGACGAGCGCTAGCGCATCGCGCCGCGTGCTCATCATCGTCGAGAATCTTCCATGTCCGTTCGACCGACGCGTATGGCAGGAGGCGAGAACGCTTACTGGGGCCGGCTATGGCGTCTCGATCATTTGCCCGAAAGGGAAGGGATACGAAAAGAGCTTTGAAGAGATCGACGGAATTGCGATCTATCGACACTCGATGCCGTTCGAGGCCAACGGTGCGCTCGGTTATTTTGCCGAGTACACCTGGGCTCTACTCGCGGAATTCTTCCTTTCCTTGCGCGTGCTGTTCGAGCGTGGCTTCGATGCGATCCACGCCTGCAATCCACCGGACATGATTTTCTTGATCGGCGGTTTCTACAAACTGTTTGGCAAGAAGTTCCTTTTCGACCATCACGACATCAATCCGGAGCTCTACGAAGCGAAGTTTCAACGTCGCGATTTCTTCTATCGGTTGATGGTGGCCCTGGAGCGCTGGACTTTCCGCACGTCCGACGTCTCCATTGCTACCAACGAGTCATATCGAAAGATCGCTCTCGAGCGCGGCAAACGCTCGCCGTCAAAAGTGTTCGTCGTGCGAAGCGGTCCAGATTTGCGGCGCCTAAAGATCGTCCCGCCGACGCCGGCTCTAAAGAGCGGCCGGCGTTTCTTGGTCGGATATGTTGGGGTAATGGGTCGGCAGGAGGGCATCGATGGTCTGCTCAAGTCGGTTCAATACATTGTGCACACGCTGAAACGCGAGGATGTCCACTTTGGGTTGGTCGGGGGAGGCACGGAACTGGAGGCGATGCGCTCGCTTGCGCAGCAAATGGGTGTGAGTCAGTACGTGACGTTCACAGGCAGAGTACCGGACGGTGAGTTGCTGGCCATGCTCAACACCGCCGATGTGTGTGTGAATCCTGATGTCGCGAACGAGATGAACGATAAATCCACGATGAACAAGATCATGGAATACATGGCGCTGGGAAAACCCATCGTGCAATACGACCTCACCGAAGGTCGGTTCTCCGCGCAGGAAGCATCGTTATATGCCGATCCGAACAATCCGATCGACTTTGCCAACAAGATCATTGAGCTGTTGGATAACGAGCCGCTGCGCGAGCGCATGGGTGCGATTGGATTGGAACGAGTGCGTACGACGCTGTCTTGGGAGCATGAAGCGCCGAAATTGCTGGCTGCTTATGAAGCGCTCTTTAGTTAGAACCTATCTTAGGATCCCTGGTGGCCGCTCCGGTGGAGCTAACCGCACATGCGATATGTAGCTGTCGCTGCAGGCTTTGATGGAACGCTCGCGAAGGATGGTCGTTGCGATCAGCGTTGCATCGAAGCATTGCGCATGCTTGCGGCGACAGGACGCAAGCTCATCTTGGTGACGGCGCGAGCACTGCGCGAGTTGCTCGAGATCTTTCCTGAAGCACGTATCTTCGACTATGTCATCGCCGAGAACGGCGCAGTGATGCATAGACCCGCCGAGCGAGTTTCCTCGATTCTGGCCGAAGCGCCTTCTGAGACTCTGTTGCGCGAACTGCGTGCGCGTTCTGTGAGACCGCTTGGCGTGGGCAGTTCGATCGTCACTATGTCCCGCGATTGCGAGGACACGGTACGTGAAGTACTGCGGCGTCTGCGTTTAGAACATCAGGTATTCGCCAACGATAGTACGTTGATGATTCTGCCTCCCGATGTGGACAAAGCGTCGGGGGTTGCCGCTGCATTACGAGAGCTGGGTTTGTCGGCTCACAATCTTGTCGCCGTCGGCGATGCACCTAACGATCTGGCGCTGTTCAGGCTCGCTGAGCATGGGGTTGCAGTGGCGAACGCCGATCCAAGCCTGAAAGCGCTCGCGAGCCGGATTACGCAGGCAGCGTACTGTGACGGTTTTGTCGAGATCGCGGATCAGATCATGAAAGACGATCTCATGTCGGCAGCGCCTCGGCATCGACTTTTATTGGGACGGGATGGGGCAGGCGAGGAGCTGATTCTGCGCCCGTTCCAAGATTCGCTGCTTATCGTCGGGCCCGTCGGCAGCGGCAAACGAGCACTCTGCCGCGCGCTGTTGGATCGTCTCAGTACGGTGCATTATCAGTGTTGTGTAATCGCAGCCGAGATGAATGAGCAGTCGACGTTGAGACGGGGATTGGTGTCGTGCGGAGCTTCCCATGAAGTGCCGCGACTGACCGACGTGATGCAGGTGATGGAACAGCCGGATGTTGGCGTATTCGTCAACGTGGCGGGGCTAAGCGTCGAGGGTCGCCTTGCGTTCACCGAAGCGCTGCTGTTGCAGCTGCAGGCCCTTCACGATCGCGCCGGACGTCCGCATGTCATCTTCGTATTGGATGCTCACGCGCAGTTTCCTTTGGGTGCGGTGCCTGAAGCGACCGGCAGGCTATCGGAGACGACGCTGATCTACACGACTACGTCAGTGGAGATGCTGCCTAGCGGCGTGTTGGCGGGATTCCGAAATGTCATTGAGGTGGGCGATGCGCGCAGCAAGCCGAGCCGGGAATTTGCGCGCGCCGTTCCGTTCACGTTGAGCGATTTGCCGGACTTGCCCGCGAAGTGGTTATCGCGGGCCGCCGCGGTGGGACCGCCTCAGGCAATGATCGGTGGCCGAGCTTCGGCTGCATCCTGTGCTTCCTTGGAAGTCACCGAATCCGCAGCTTCCGGATACTGAATCACTTCTTCCACGCGATAGTCCTTGAGCCCGCGTGCATGCGTGAAGATGATGAGCTCGCCGAGCAGGCCGAGCGCAAAGACCTGCAACCCCAACACGACCAGCAAGCCTGCTAAGAGCAGTGCTGGGCGGTCACCGAGTTGATGATTGAAGACCAATCGGGCGATGGTGAGATAAGCCAGCAACACCGCTCCGATGCCGAAGGTGCTGGCGCCGACCATGCCGAAAAATCGCAATGGCCGTTTCGTGAACCGGACCAAGAAGAAAATGCTGAATAGATCCAGCGCGTGATGCGCATAGATCTTCGGGCGATAGATCTTCTCGAAGCGATCCAATGGCGATTGACGTACCGGCACTTCCGTCACGCGAAATCCCAGTCGCGTAGCCAGGATCGCGATGAAGCGATGCTGATCGCCGTACAGATCCATTTCTTCAAGCACACGTCGGCGCAGCGCGCGCGCCCCGCAGCCCAAGTCATGGAATCGCAAGCTCGTGACCGATCGCACGAGCCCGTGGAAAGCAGCCCGGCGAGCGCGGTCGAGCGCATTGCCGAAGCGCGGATGGCGATAACCGATCGCGACATCGCTCGTAGTGAGCGCAGCGAGCAGTTTACGAATGTCTCCTGCCTCGATTTGGTGATAGGCGGGTAGTGTGAGAATCGTGTTGCCGCTGCACTTCTCGAATCCCGCCATCAGCGCTGCGGCCTCGCCGAAAGTGCGCGTCAGTTTAACGACCGTGAAGTCCTCGCCTCGTTGTAGCAGCTCATCCAAAGCCTTGGATGCATCGGCGCGCGGACCGTCCAGAACGAACACGAATTCGTATGGGACGCCGAGCGTGGAGACGCCCTCCTTGTACTCGGCGTAGAGCTGTTTTAGGTCTGGAGCGCGCCTAGCGCCGATCGGCACAATGACCGACAGAAGATTCAGTTGTGTTTGAGTGATTACGGAATTGCTCATTTCGATTTTCCATCAATGATCGTTGCGGCGCTCGCGCACCGACTGAGTTAGCCGCAGAAATTCGCGATCGCGCATGTCGCCGTGCGAGTAGATCAATTCGGCAAGAGCACCGCTGCACAGCAGAATGATTGCAGAAGCCATAAAGATCACTCCGGTTCCCGCGATCGGCAAAGAAAAATGCCCATCGTGGGCGGTGAGATCCAAGAACGTCTGAGTAAATAGGGCGATCGAGCCGACGAGGAGCGGCATCGACAAGATCGCAAACCACCGCATCGGCCGCGAAGCAAACGTTGCAATCGTCTTGATGACCATTAGGTCGAGCAGCACTTTGTAGATGCGCGACAAACCATACTTAGATTCCCCGAAGCGTCGCGGATGGTGGCGGACCTTGATCTCGGCAATGCGAGGGCCGGCAATGGACGCCATCGCCGGAATGAAGCGATGCATCTCTGAGTACAACGGGATGTGCTTGATGAGTTTGGCGCGGAATGCCTTCAGCGAGCAGCCGTTGTCTTTGATCGGCACGCCGGTCACTTTGCCGATGAGCCAGTTCGCGATGCGAGAGGGGATTTTGCGAGACACCATTTTGTCCTGACGGTTATGCCGCCAGCCGACGACGATGTCGTAGCCCTCTTCGATCTTTTCTAGAAACAAGCCGATATCCGCGGGATCGTTCTGCAGATCCCCATCCATGGTGATGAGGATTTCGCCGCGAGCATGCTCGATGCCGGCAGCCATCGCCGGCGTCTGCCCATAGTTGCGACGGAATTTCACGATTCTCAGTCGAGAATCGATGCGTGCGAGTTGCGTTGCGATAGCAACGGTATCGTCGCGGCTCCCGTCGTCGACGAATACCATTTCGTACGTGCAGCCGAGCTCGCCCATCGCTTGCACGATCGCCGCGTAGAGCGGCCGGATGCTCTCCTGCTCGTTATAGAGCGGAACGATGACCGAAACCTTGGGTCGCGCACCGCTACCGATGTGCAGATCCGCGTAGGTCTCTGCGCTGCGATTCCGCTCAAGGCTGCGACTCTGGAATCCGAAGAGTCCAGTTGTAACTTTTGCACCGCCCATCCTGCATTTCCCGACGTTATTACAACCTGTCAAGCGACTTCGAAGCGCAACTAACCTGCAGATGCTGCCCGCCAAGCCGCATGCGCTCTTAAGTCTTGTCCCGCTGTTGGATTACGACATCCATCAGGGTTGGCACGTGACCTGCAAAGGACAGGCCAACACGGCAAACGCAGTAACCAGTGACTACTGATTAGTGACTGGGCAGACCGAAGCGAAGGCGTTCGGACTCGTGACCGTCAACTGTCAACCGTAAGAACCAGGAGAGATTGGATGTTCGTGCGTTCTTTTCTAGCTGCTTGTTTGATGTTGCTTTCGCTGCAGTCGGTGCACGCGCAGCAAGCTTCGTACGCGGTGAAGCCGGGCGATGTCCTGGAGATTTCGGTGTGGAAGGAGCCGGATCTGCAACGCGAAGTGCTCGTGCGGCCGGATGGCGCGTTCTCATTCCCGCTGGTCGGTGAAGTCGATGCGCGCGGAAAAACCGTACAAGAATTGAACAAATTGGTCAGCGAACGAATTGCTCGTTACATCTCCGATGCGGTGGTGACGATCTCGGTCAAAGAGATCAAGGGCAACAAGGTCTATGTACTCGGCCAGGTTAACAAGCCCGGCGAGTTCATCGTGAACCCAAGCGTGAACATTATGCAGGCTCTGAGTATGGCCGGTGGCATGACACCGTTTGCAGCCACCAACGACATCATCGTGCTGCGTGGCCAAGGCAAGGCGCAGCAGGCCATGGCTTTTCGCTACAACGATGTCGTGCGCGGTCGTAGCCTGGACACGAACATCGAACTCATCGCCGGCGACATCGTCGTGGTGCCCTAGACGTGCGCGATGGAGAGTTGCCTATGCGCAATCGAGTTAACAGTGCTCCACTGATTGTTGCGGTCGCGGCGCTCGCAGGAAGTAGCGCCGTCGAGGCAGCAAACTGGGAGTTTGCCCCCGCCGTGCTCGGCGGTTATCGATACGACGACAACTATCGTTTGAGTCAGCCGGGCGATGAGATCGAAGTCTCCGGCGCAGAAGTCGACGCGACGATGCTGTTTCGCACCCTCGACCCGAGAACCAAAGTCGAGATCGCGCCACGTGTGCGGGCGACCTATTTCCCGGATGAAAGCGACGAGGACTCGACGGATTACTTTCTGCGCGGTTCCTTCGAGGACCGGACACCCAGGCGCGCGATGGGTGTGAATGCGAGCTTTGCGCACGAAGATGTGGTGAGAACGGAATTCTCGACGGAGCCGCAGGGGCCATTAGGCAGTCCCGATGTGGCGACCAACACGACGTTTCTGCGCAATCAGCGCGATCTGTATCAGGTCGCGCCATCGTTCTCCTATGACATGAGTCAGCGTCAACGTATCGCCGTCGATGGTCAATACACGCATGCGAGCTTCGATAATAACTACGACGGGGCACAGGTGGACTTCACGCAAGCAAACCTCGGAGTGGGTTGGACGTTCGTCGCATCGCAGCGCAACTCCTTTACCTTGCGTGGGATCGCTGCGCACTACGATACCGTCGATACCGCGGAGGCGTATGGTGCTCAGGCCGAGTGGGGCACACAGCTATCGCCGACCTCGCGCATGTACGTTCGCATCGGCGCTCAGAACACCAAGCCGGAGAACCGCAACTCTAGTACGAATGTGCTGGCCGGCATCGGCGGAGATTGGATGAGCGAACGCAACCATTTGTTTCTCGATCTCACGCGTTCCGTTAACGCAGTTGCGGCGGGTTCGATCGTCGAACGAACGGAGCTGCGCTTTCGCGTCAATCACGACATCTCCGAGCGAATCACGATGTTGCTGGGCGCACGCGGCATCCGCGACGAGGGTATCGACGGCACGGCCTATCCGCAGCGGAACTACGTGACCGGTCAAGCTGGACTCGAATGGCGTGCGCAGCGTGCCCTCGCGTTCACAGCCACGTACACGTATCGATGGCAAGACGACGACCGATTCCCCACTGACGTGAGTGCGAACGGCTTTTTGATCGGCGTGCTTTACCAACCTAAACGAGATTATTGAAGGGCAGTCTGATGAGTGTAGCGGTTGATTCGATGGCGAGCGGCGCCCCGTTGCGCGATGAAGGCATGGGGTTCGGCGAGTATTTCGCCGTCCTGAGAAAGCGTAGGCGGCTGATGCTGATGGTGGCGGTGCCGATTGTGCTCATCGCTGCGCTGCTCGCGCTGACTTTGCCGGACGTATATCGCTCTACCGGCGTGATTCAGATCGAAGAGGAGGAGAATCTGAAGAACGTCGTCGACCGCGACAATCAGGACTCCCGATATGCCGATCAGTACGTGCAGACGCTCAGCACGCGCGTGCTGAGCGACAAGAATCTGGTTGGGATGCTGGAAAGCATGAAGCTCTATCCGAACCAGGATGACGATTTGGCGACGACGTTGCAGCGACTGCACCAAGATATCAACGTCGACATCGTCACCATGCCGATTCTGGATCCGAATACCGGTCGCACTCGCGAGATCGTCAATGCGTTCAGCGTTGCGCTGGACAATCGCAATCCCGAGATCGCACAGCAGGGCGCGAAATGGTTGGTCCGCTCATTCTTGGATCAAAACCGCCTCGATCGACAAACCCAGGCCGCATCGGCTGCGAAGTTCTTCGGCAGCGAAGCGCAGCGCATGCGCGAGCACGTGAACAAGCTGGAGGCGCGTCTCGCTGAGTTCAAAGCGAAAAACGCGGGCCAGCTGCCGGAGCTCACCGGCACCAACTTGAACGTGATGGATCGCACCGAGCGCGATATCCAAGACATCGAAACGCAGGTGCAGGCGTTGCGCAGGGAGCGCGTCTTCCTGGTTGCCCAGCTCAATCAAGCCAAAAGCGCGGGACCAGAGACTGCATCTGTCGCTCAGCTGCAGGCCGAATACGATCGCAAGCGGGCGATCTATTCCGAGAACCATCCCGACCTAGTGGCACTGCGCCGGCAGATCGAACAGATGCGTGCGGGTGGCTCCGCGAGCGGCATGTCGCTGCAGCAGCAACTGCAGAACCAGCGCTCGATTTTGGCGGAAGTTCGCCAGCGCTACAGTGAAAATCATCCGGATGTGAAGCGCATCGAACGCAATATCAAGTCTTTGGAGGCACGCATTGCATCGGGCGAAACAGCGGATCGCAGCGCCGCCGCCGATTCGCCGGTGGCGGTGCAGTTGCAGACGCAGCTCAATGCGACCGACACGCAGATTGCCGCACTGGAGGCTCGCAATGCCGAACTGCGCGCCAAGATGTCCGACTTGGAAAGCAAAATGTCCGTAGCTCCGCAGGTGGAGCGGGAATACCAGGACGTGACACGGGATTTGTCCAGTGCGCGCACCAAATATGAGGAGCTCGTCAAGCGCCAGATGGACGCGGAGGTGAGCGAAGCCGCAATCGCTGGAGGAACATCGGACAAGTTCAAAGTTATTTCTTCGCCGAAGGTTCCTGACGATCCGGCCAAGCCAAAGCGGATCGCCATTCTCATCGTCGGGTTCGTGTTTGCGATCATCGCAGCGCTCAGCGGGGCGATCGCGGCGCAGATATTCGATCCGAATGTTCGTGGTGCACGCGATGTCGAAGCGGTTCTCGATGTATCCCCGCTCATCGCGGTTCCTGTGATCGAAAGTGCGAACTCGGCAGCTGCGCGCAAACGCCATATGACCGTCGTGGTCACTGCGACCGCTGGGTTCGTCGCGGCAGCCTATTTCCTGTTGCACCTGTTTCTCTCTTAGCTTTGCGTACGCAACGAGTTAGCAATCGAGGTTAGTCAATGAGCATCATCGAAGAAGCAGTGCGCAAAACTGCGGAGCAGCATCACCGGCACGGTGTCGTCGAGCCCGTTTCCGCGCGCGTGAAAATGCGCCGCGTTGCAAGCAGCCCCGAGCTGGCGACGGGCCGGCGCTTTCAGCCCTTTGGGCTGGACGCACAGACGCTGGAGCAAAACCATGTGTTGCCGCAGGTGGCCGACGGCGGTGCGCTGCGCGCGTACAAGATATTGCGAACCCGCGTTCTGCGCAGGCTCGATGCGCATCAGTGGCGTTCGATGGCGATCACGGGAGTGACGGCAGGAGAAGGTAAGACACTCACCGCAATTAATCTCGCGATGGCGCTGGCTCAGGACGTCAATACGTGGGTGTTCTTGGTCGACTTGGACTTGCAGCGTCCGCGCGTTGCCGAATATCTCGGTCTGCACGGCGCGAATGGAGGCAAAGGCCTCAGCGACTATCTGCTGGGCGATGCAAGTTTCGAGAGCATCACCTACACGCCGATGAGCATGGAACGGTTGTCCGTCATTCCAAACTTCGAGGCGATAGCGCATTCGTCCGAGCTATTGGGTTCTTCCAAGATGCTTGATTTGATGCACTCGTTGGAAGCAGAAGCCCCGCGCCGTATCTTGGTCGTCGACATGCCGCCGGTGCTGGCATCGGACGATGTGCTCGCATTCGCACCGCAGTTGGATTGCGCCCTGTTAGTGGTTGGAGAGGGCTTTACGAGCCGCGACTCGCTCAAGCGCGCAAAGGAAGTGCTCGCGGAGATGAACCTATTGGGCGTCGTGCTGAACCGTTCAGCGGACGGCAATGACAAAGACTACTACTCGTACAACAAGCCGAAGTAAACGTTTGGATCGGATTTAGACGCGAAAGCCGCGGCATGCCGCGGCTTTTCTATTTGCGCTCAAGCGTAAGCGAGTCCGTTCAGGCCGAGCGCAACGCCACTTCGCCTTCACTCAATTCGGCGTGAACGTCCGCCTTCGAGTGTCCGAGAATCGCCATTCGATACCAAACTTCCGCGTTGATGAGCAGCCACAGGCGATTGCCGTGATCGGCTCGCCGGCTCGAATGCTCCTCTACCAAGCGTTTGATCATGGCTGGATTCAATACATGCGCTCTGGCGAGTTCGGAACGGCTCAGGCACGACGCATACAGTTGCGCGTACTCGTCCTTGAGCAGATACGGCAGCGCCGACGAGAACCCCTGCTTGGGACGACTGAGCACACTGGCCGGCAGATAGCGCGCGGCAAGCTTGCGTTGCATATATCGCAAGTTGCCGCGCCGAACTTTCAGCGTTGCCGGAAGGCGCGCAGCGAACTCGACCAATTCGTGATCCATGAACGGACTGCGTGCCTCCAAGCCGTGAGCCATGCAGATTCTGTCGGTGATCATCACCGGATGGTTGGGAAGGCGCGTCATGCTGTCCGCGTAGAGCATGCGATCGATGTCGCCGCCCTGTGCCTCTTCGTAAGGAATACGAATCGCGGCCTCGGCGTCGAGGCTCGCATGCCGTTCGCGCATTTCCGGTGCATAGAGTTCGGCGCGCAGCGAGCGGTCGAAATAGAAATAAGACAAGCTCGCAGCGTAGCGACCGCTGCCTTTGTGAAACGAGAGATGATGCAGCCATCGCAGCTGATGACCCATGCTCTTGTACCAGCCGGATTCCGGGATCAACGAAAACGCAGGGGCTAGTACCATGCGGCGTAGGGTCGCGGGCACGCGGCCGTAGTGTGCAGCGTAGAGCGTGCCGTAGTAGCGATCGTAGCCGCCGAACAATTCGTCGCCGCCATCGCCGCCGATCACCACCTTCACGTGTTGGCGAGTGAACTTTGCAAGCAGCCACGTACACAGGCTCAGCGGATCGGAGGGTTCATCCAACGCCGCGACCAGATCGGGCAGAAGTGCCGTGATGTGCGGGTGAACTCGCGATTCATGATGGTCAGTGCCGAACATTTCTGCGATTGACCGCGCAGCCGGTGCTTCGTCGAACCCTTCGTAATCCAAACCCATGGTGAAGGTGGGTAACGACCGAATGCCGAGCTTGCGTGTCAGCATGGCGACCAGCAGGCTTGAATCCATGCCGCCGCTCAAGAATGCTCCCACCGGCACATCGCTCAGCAAATGAGCAGCGAGCGAGTTTTGAATTTTGCCTTCGAGTTCATCGAGCAGTTCGTCCTCCGACGCCGCGAGTTTAGGTTCATGCGACAAAGTCCAATAGCGACGGATGACAGGTTTACGTCCGGCTTCCACGGTCAGCAAATGCGCCGGCGCTAGCTTGTAGATTCCCTCGAACATCGAGTGCGGGGCGTCGATGAAGCGCAGTGCGAGATATTGGTCGAGCGCCGCAAAGTTCATGCGCGGCGTGAATCCCGGCCGCGCCAGCAACGACTTGATCTCCGAAGCACACACGAAGCCGCGCTCGTCATGTGCGTAGTAAAGCGGCTTCTGACCCAGGTGATCGCGCGCGACTAGGAGTTTTTGATGCCTTTGATCCCAAAGGGCGAAAGCGAACATGCCGCGCAGATGCCGCACGCAGTCATCGCCGTATTTTTCGTAGAGCGCGATGATGATTTCGCAGTCGCTATGAGTGCGGAACGGGTAGCCCTCGGCTTCGAACTCGCGGCGTAGCTGTGGATAGTTGTAGATCTCGCCGTTGCACACGAGCCCAACAGTTCCGGCTGCATTTCGTAACGGTTGCGCTCCGCCGTCGAGATCGACGATCGACAAGCGGCGATGTCCCAATGTCACGTCGCCTTCATGCCAGAGGCCCGCACCATCCGGTCCGCGATGTTGCAAACGATCGAGCATCAAGCGCATTGCATCATGCTGCGCTGGATCCGAGCTAAGAATGGCGACAAGCCCGCACATTGATCGTCAAGCTCGGATCAAGACGCGGACACGGCGCGGTTGCGCGATTGAGCAGTGGCTCGGCGCTCGATGACTTCGTTGAACACCGCCTCGTAGCGTGCTGCACATGTGTCGATGAAGTAGTCCTCCACCAGCCGCAAATTGTGCTTCGAGATTCGCGCGCGTGAGTCTTGATCCGCGGCGAGTCGATCGATGGCTGCAATCATGGCTTGTTGGTCATTCAGTTTGATGACTGCGCCGGTGTCGCCCGTCTTAAGAAAATCGGTTTGACCGCCGCGGTCGTAGCACACGACCGGCAAGCCGAAGGCCATGGCTTCGAGGAACACCAAGCCGAAGCCTTCATGCTGGCTCGCGGACACGAACAGATCGCTCACACTCAGCGCAGCGTACTTGTCTGTGTCGGAGCACATTCCGAGCATCCGCAAGCGATCCGCAACGCCCAGTTGCGCTGCTTTGGTTCGAATGGCGTCTGCGTCCGGACCGTCACCCACAACGAGCAGATAGCTCTGCGGATTCTTCAGTGCCGCCATGACCTCGATAAGCTGTACCGTCGATTTGCGTGCAACCAAACGGCCCACCGTGGACATGACGAAGGCATCTTCCGGCAGATCCCATTGCGCACGTATTCCTCGGGTCTGCTGAGGGGGGCGTTCGATTCCCAGCGGAATAAGGCCAACGCGGCGTGCGACACCGTAAATGTCTCGCACATGGCGAACGGTATCGCGCGATTGACCTATGACTTCATCGGCCGCAAGCAACATAGAACGAACAGCAGCACGCAGCGGTGCATGACGATGCGGCGAGCTGGCTTTGCTGGGATCGAACAAGTCGCCGCCGTGGACCGACAGCACGTTCGGAATGCCGCGCCATCGCGACAACGCGTGACCCAAGGGGCCGGTCGGAACGACGAAGTGTGTATTGATCACGTCGAATTGCTGCCGACGCGACAGGGACCAGCCGCGTAAGAATCCGGTCGGCAGATAGGCCAACATCGAGGGGAAGTTCGCAACAGCAAGTTGCTTGCGGAAGAACACAGGGACCCGCATGACGCGGACGCCTTGATCGTCGCTAATCTCTGGCAGCTCGCCTGCTCGCGACGTGATCACCGTCACTTCGTGACGCCGCGCAAGTTGCCGCGCCAGCGCCGCCATCACCACACCGCCTCCGCCGCCGAGCGGGGGATATTCGTAATTGCAGAATAGGATTTTCATCAGCTCCGACACTTATAGTTCGGGCCCGCCGGCACCGGCGAGTGTCCGCCAGTAACTCGCGAGAGCATACGGAAGTTCTCCGACAGGAAAGATTTCATTGGGATCGTGGATCGTGGATCGTGGATCGTGGATCGCGGATCGTGGATCGTGGATCGTGGATCGTGGAT
>JAEWBG010000112.1 GCA_023391335.1 Pseudomonadota bacterium
GGAGAGCATCATCCTTGGCTAACCGCTAACCGCTAACCGCTAACCGCTAACCGCTAACCGCTAACCTATCGCGACAAAAAATCATTGAAGCTCAGGAACGCCAGCACGAACAGCAACAGCAGTGCAGTGCCGAAGGTCAGTCGCATGGCATTGTCGGCTTCTCTCAAGTGCATAAAAAAGACCGCGATGAGCGCTACTTTTGCAGCAGCAATCGCGAGATTGATGAGCGAATTGGCAGCGCCCAAATTGATGTAAGCAGTGCCCGCGGTGAGCGCGAGCAAGGTCATCAAGGCAAGCCACACGAAGCCAAGCGGACGCCAGACAAAAATATTGTTCATCCGTGGCGCTCCAATAAATAGATCAGCGGATATAGGAACACCCAGATCGCATCGACGAAGTGCCAATAGAGGCCGACGATTTCGACGCTCGATTGCGGCAGTTTCTGGCGCAGCTGAAGTCTGACCGCGAAAATGATCGCGAGAGCGATGCCAATCGTGAGATGCACCGCGTGCAAGCCAGTCATTGCGAAATAAATGAAGTAGAACAACTTCGCGGCCTGCACGTGCTGAGCAGCGAAGCGGAACTCGAGCCAGGGCACCAAGTGCTCGTGCCATTCCTTCCAATACTCAACGCCTTTCATTGCAAGGAACACGGCTCCTAACCCGGCGGTGATCCACAGCAAGACAGGCGCAGACTTTCGTCTGTCGATCTTCACGGCTCGAACTGCCGCCGCCATGAACACACTGCTGGTGAGCAGGACGGCGGTGTTGATCGTGCCGATCCAAAAGTGCGTGTGGCGACTTGCAGCCGCGAACCCCTCGCTGAATTCCACTCGGCCGTATGCATACGAGAGAAACAACGGACCGAAGAACATGAGCTCCGTCGCGAGGAATACCCACATGCCGAGCAAGGCCGACACATGGCGGCGAGCATCGCTGTCGAAATGAGCAGCGTGCGCGCTCACGATGCGGTCTCCGATGGCGAATAGCGATAGGGCTCGTGAATGATGCGCGGGGTTTCTTCGAAGTTTTCCTTCGGCGGCGGTGAAGGGGTCTGCCATTCCAAGCCGGTCGCGTGCCAGGGGTTCGCTGGAGCCGGCTTGCCTTTCAGCATGGCCCACGTGAGATAAACGAGCGGCAACAAATAGCCCACTGCGAGAACGACCGCGCCGGTGGATGAGAATTGATTCAGCACTTGAAACTCAGGCGCGTATTCGTGATAGCGCCGCGGCATTCCCATCGCGCCGAGCAGATACTGCGGAAAGAACGTGAGATTGAAGCCGATGAAGATCGTCACCGCAGCAATGCGTCCCCAGGTCTCCGGGTACATGCGACCGACGAATTTCGGCCACCAAAAATGCAGCGCGCCGAGATACGCCATCACGGTGCCGCCCACCATGATGTAGTGAAAGTGTGCGACGACGAAGTAGGTGTCTGTGAGGTGCACATCGAGCGCGGTTGCGGCGAGGAACAGGCCCGTCAATCCGCCGATCGTGAATAAGCCTACGAATCCGAGCGCATAGAGCATGGGCGCGTCGAACGTGATTGAGCCTTTGTAGAGTGTCGCGGTCCAATTGAAGACTTTGATGGCCGAGGGAATCGCCACCAGAAAACTCAACAATGAAAATGCAACGCTGGCATACATGCTCTGCCCTGAGACGAACATGTGATGGCCCCACACCAAAAAGCCGATGACTGCGATGGCCAAGATCGCATACGCCATGAATCGATAGCCGAAGATGTGCTTGCGTGCAAAGCAAGGAATGATTTCGCTTGCGACGCCCATCGCGGGCAGGACCATGATGTAGACGGCAGGGTGCGAGTAGAACCAGAACAGATGCTGGAATAGCAACGGATCGCCGCCCAGCGAGGGATCGAAGATGCCGATGTGGGTGATGCGCTCGAATCCCAACAGCACGAGTGTCATCGCCAGTACCGGCGTAGCCAGCACCAAGATCACGCTGGTTGCATAGTTTGCCCACACGAACAGGGGCAATTTGAACCACGTCATGCCAGGGGCACGCAGGCGATGCACGGTGACGATGAAATTGAGCCCGGTGAGAATCGATGAGAAACCCACGACGAACACGCCCATGACTGCGAGCACGACGTGCGAGTTCGAGAACAGCGTCGAGAACGGCGTGTAGAACGTCCAGCCTGTATCCACGCCGCCCACGATCAACGTCGCAATGACGAACACTCCGCCGAGCGTATAGATGTACCAGCTCAACAGATTCAATCGGGGAAATGCAACTTCGCGTGCTCCGATCATCAGTGGGATTAGAAAATTCCCTAGTGTCGCGGGGATCGATGGAATCAAGAAGAACCACACCATCACGACGCCATGCACCGTGAACAGCTCGTTGTAGGTGTGAGCATCGACGAGATCGCCGGCCGGGGTCATCAACTCCAAGCGAATCAACGTCGCCGCCGCGCCGCCGAGAAAGAAGAATCCCGTGATCGAGATCATGTACAAGAGCGCGATCCGCTTGTGATCGTGCGTGAACAGCCAGGAGCGCAGCGTAAAGCCTTCGCGCAAATAGCTGGTCGGGTGAAAGGCTCGTGATTCCATGTACTAACTCGATGGCCGCGACTTGATGAACGCGATCAATGCAATCACTTGATCCTCTGTCACTTGATCGTGGAAGGACGGCATGACCGGTGCGAATCCGACGGCCACTTGCTTCTTCGGTTCGAGAATCGAATCGCGGATGTAGTTCTCGTCCGCAAGCACGGCGCTGCCATCGCTCAAATGCACCGTGCGGCCGTAGAGACCTCTTAAGTCCGGTGCATGAACGGTGCTCGTCGGCTCGTGACAGCCGCTGCAGCCCAGTTCTCGATATAGCGCAAAGCCTCGGGAGGCCAGGTCCGGCGCATGGTTTCCTTCGGCAAGCCAGTTCGCGAATTCGTCAGGCGGCATCACCACGATTCCGCCTCCCATTCGCGCGTGATCGGTGCCGCAGTACTCCGCGCAGAACAAATGAAACGTGCCGAGCTGTGTTGGCGTGAACCACAAGCTCGTAAAGCGGCCCGGCAGCACGTCCTGCTTCACTCGGAAATCAGGCAAGTAGAAGCTGTGGATGACATCTTGCGAGGTCATCACCAATTCAACCGGTCGGCCCAAGGGCACGTGCAATTGATCGATTTCGCGCTTTCCGTTCAGATGCTCGAGTTTCCACATCCACTGTTTAGCCACCACATATATATGTGCGGCATCCGCTGGCGGGCGATAGAACTGCGAGAACACCACGCTGGACCAAGCAAACAAGCCGAGGAAGATCGCGAGCGGAACCGCGATCCAGGTGATTTCTAGCCAGCGCACTCCAGACGGAGGATTGCGGCGGTCCGCTTTCGAGCCGCGGCGATAACGAATCGAGAAGATCAGCAGCAATGCGGCGATGCCGAGTGCGACGATGCCGGTAACGAGGGTCATGATCAAAAACAGCACATCGACTCGATGACCCAGCGTCGATACCGCGTGCGTTGCGAGTAGGCTGAATGCACTCATACTCGTCCGCGACCATAAGTACGCAATGCGGCCCATAGGCCGACCAGTGCCAGCATGGCGAGTGAGACGATCCGCAGGCCTCCCATGATGGCCGCGCTGTAGGGTCCTTGAGTCGGATCGAAGTGAAAGCAGACGAGCAGCAGCTGACGCACAGCACTCGAAACGCTGCCTTGCTGAGCAGTGGCGATGGCGGAGCGAAGTTCGGCCGGGTCGTAGCGCACTCCGAAGAAGTAGCGGCTGATCTTGCCGCTTGGTGTCGCGATGAGGAATCCGGCTGGATGGGCAAACTGCTGATGCTTCGCGTCGTACACGTAGCGAAATCCGACGGCACGCGCGAGCCGTGCAGCGTGGTCATCGTCGGTTGTAAGCAGTTGCGCATGCGCTCGAACTGCCGGCGGGAAGTGACTTAGTCGCGTGGCGGCGTTTGTCGGGGTGTCGCGCGGGTCGATGCTGATGCCGATCAAATCGTAATCTGCGCCGACACGTAGACCAGCGTTGCGCAAGCCCTGCTGAATTCCCGCGAGCACTTCAGGACACAGCTCGGGACAGGAGAAATACACGAACGCCAGCACGACGGGCTTGTCGTTGAAGATCGTGCCGAGCGGCACCGACTGGCCATCGCTGTTCGTGAAACTGAAATCGAGCGGCAATTGGGCGCCGACGTGCTGGTCCCAACCGACCTTGGACTTGTCGATGTAGGCGTTCGCATGCAGCGCCAGCATCATCAGCAACAAGGCGCCCACCCACTTCATCGAGGCTGCTCCTGCGTCGATGCTTGATCTGCAAGCATCTGCATCGCGCGCTCGACGGGGACATGCGCGGATGAATGCGTCGCGTCCGTCCAGCCGTACGTGGTCAATTCGCGCAGCTTTTCTTGCTGGTACTTTGCGATGTCGGATTCCGGCTTCGATGTCAGGTAGTGAGTGACCGTTCGAATGTCGCGCGACTCTCTTGCAACGGATGGCTTGGACGGCGCTGGGAATGATGCGGAGATCCATGCCGACGCGATCACGGTGACGACGAGTGCTCCCATCACCCATAGGATCGGTTGAACGTGAATATCCTTGCGTTCTTGCGCCGGTCGTTCGGTACGAAAAGTGTCGCTCATGTTCTCCACACCAACGCGGTGGTCTTCTGCAGTCGGTTCAACCAGGCCGCACACCACAACCCCACGACAGCAACCACTGCAATTGGATCGCTCCATGCGAGATATAAACCATGCGGTTGCAGCGTGGGCGTCACGAGGTAGAAGGAATACAACAACTGGCCAGCGAGGAGGGCAGCTGAAAGCGGGCCGATGAACCGAGGCGTTCGTTTCGCGACGCGTGAGAGCAGCAGGGCGAAGGGAATCGCAAACTGAAACACGATCAACGCGATGGAGAGCCAACGCCAACTGCTCTGCATTCGCGGCAGATACCACGCAATCTCATGCGGCAAGTCTTCGGCCCAGATGATGAGGAATTGTGTGTAGGCGATATACGCCCAACTCATCACGTACATGAGCAGCAGATTGCCGAGATCATTGAATGGAGTGGCATCGCGTGCCGTACGGTCTTGCATGAATGCGCACGCGAACACTCCCAGAGCCATTGCTGACAGCATCTGAGCCACACCGATCAACAGGCCAAAGGCAGTCGAATACCATTGCGGCAGCAGCGCCATGATCCAATCGATTGCTGCGAGTGAGACAGTGAGGCCGTAGGCGATTAAGCCGCCTGCACTCAAGCGTCGCAGGGCAACGGGACGCGCCTCGTCCGCACGAGTGGCAATCCGCGTCCACCGCCAGGCGAGCACTATCCAGATCGCGAAGTACACCGCTGCGCGAATCAAGAAGAACACCGGGTGGAACCACCAATGCTTGAGACCGCTGTCGGCCGGGTGAATGCCCAACGCAGTGAGGCCGAATACGATTGGCACAAACAGCACCAAAGCGAGTGGCGTCACGCGCGCAGCGGCAAGCAGGGGGCGACGCAAGGGCAGACCCCACTGTCCACCCGTCACTGCGTGCAACATGAGATTCGCGAGCGCACCGAGCGATAGGCCCACGACGAATATGAAGGCATACAGATACGAGCGGTAGAAGTTGCGCGGGTCAACGAAGAATCCCGCAATCGTCAGCGCGGCGGCGATGCTCGCAACGATGAGGATCATTCGCTGCATGCGTTTCATGGTTGGCCACCGAGGCGCGAACGCTCGTTACTCGAGAGTCGTTCCGCAGGGACGTCCTGGCTGAGCTGCAGCGCGCGAATATACGCGACGATTGCCCAGCGATCCGCAGGATTCACTCGATCGCCGTACGGATACATGATTCCGTACCCATGCGTCATCACATCGAAGAAGTGCCGATCCGGTGCGTTGCGCAATCGCTCGATGTGATAGGAGGGCGGTGAAGGAAAGCCGCGGCGGACAATAAAGCCGTCGCCATCGCCTAGTACGCTATGGCATGGCGAGCAGTAGATATCGAAGCGTTGTTGTCCTCGACGGAGCAGTTCGAGCGTGATCGGATACGGATTGGACGTGGCGTGTTCGTCCCGATCCCATTGCTCTTGATCCTCCAAGCCGATGCGGCCCGATGAGGTATCGACAAACGACCCACGTGCATGCGGCTCTGTGCCTGCAACGGGCGGGCGTGAGGCACCGCCATCGGCAAACATCTCGCTCTCTGCGAGCGGCTTGTAGCGCGCTTGATCGTACATGTCGTGCATGCCCTTCTCGCAACCACTGCAGATCACGGACAGCACAACAACGACCACCCACTTCATTGGGGTACCTCGCTGATTGCGATGGGCTGCAGGGACTGCAGAAACTCGCGCGAGCGGTCGACCTCGAACTGCGGATCCTCGCAGCGTAAACACAGAAAGAACCGCGAACGCGATGCGAGCTCGAATTCCGGCACGTTGAAGAGCGGGTGATAGAGTTTCGGCAGTCGATTCATGGCCAACGTACCGAACACGGCGAACAGCGCTGCACCGAGGACGGTGAGTTCGAACGTTGCTGGGATGAAAGACGGCCAGCTGTTGAGCGGCCGGCCACCCACATTGATCGGATAGTCGATCACTGCGGCGTACCACTGTAGGAAGAATCCACCCACGCCGCCGATGATCCCGCCGATCAGCGTGATGAGCGGCACGCGGTCTTTGAAGCCTCCCGTCTCTTCGACGAGGCCCTCCAGCGGAAACGGCGAATAGGCATCGATGGCGCGATACCCACGCTCCCGAGATTGCTTTGCCGCTGCGATGAGTTCCTCGGCAGTGCGAAATTCCGCGAGCAATCCGTAGACGCTCATTGGGCCCCCTGTTGCTGTTCATGCAATTGCTCGCGAACCTCGGAGATCGATATCGCCGGTAAGAAGCGAACGAACAACAAGAACAACAGGAAGAAGAAGCCAATCGAGCCGAATAGATGCGTCCAGTCCCAGCCGGTCGGGTAGAACATGCCCCAAGACGACGGCAAGAAATCGCGATGGAGACTCGAGACCACGATCAGGAATCGCTCCATCCACATGCCGAGTTGAATCACGATGCTCATCGCGAACAACAGCCAGACCGATTGCCGCGCACGCCGGAACCAAAGTATCTGCGGTGCGACGACATTGCAGAAGATCAACGCCCAATAGATCGGCGCATAGGGGCCGGTCATGCGGTTTTCGATCATGTAGATCTCGTAGCGATCGCCGCTGTAGTACGCCATGAATGTCTCGATGGCGTAGCCGTAGGCGACGAGTCCACCGGTTGCGAGGATCACCTTCGCAGCGTTCTCCAGATGCCGAATCGTGATGAGGTCTTGCAGCTTGAAGAAATGGCGCAGCGGAATGCCCAGCGTGAGCACCATTGCAAAGCCGGAGAACAATGCGCCGGCAACGAAATACGGCGGAAAGATCGTCGAGTGATAGCCGGGTGTATTGCCGATGGCGAAGTCGAGCGACACCACGCTATGAACCGAGACGACGAGCGGTGTTGCAAGTCCACCGAGCAGCCAATAGGCACTTTGATGTCGAGCCCAATGTCGCGATTCGCCGCGCCATCCGAGCGCGAACAGCCCGTAGAGAATTTGTCGGGTGCGCGTCTGGGCACGATCCCGTAGTGTCGCGAGATCGGGAATCATGCCGATGTACCAGAACAGCAGCGAGACAATCAGATAGGTCGCGATGGCAAAGAAGTCCCACACCAGCGGGCTGCGCCATTGCGGCCAATAATTCATGCGGTTCGGATACGGCACGAGCCAGTAGAAGAACCATGGCCGGCCCAAATGCAGAATCGGGAACAGCCCCGCCATGCCGGCAGCGAATAGCGTCATCGCTTCAGCGAAGCGATTGATGGACGTTCGCCATTGCTGGCGCAGCAGCAGCAAGATGGCAGAGATGAATGTGCCGGCGTGTCCGATTCCGATCCACCACACGAAATTGCCAATCGCATATCCCCACGCAACTGGGATATCGACGCCCCAAATGCCGGGACCGTATCGGAACAACACACCGCATGCGACAAAGAACGCGAGCGTGAGGAGTAGAGCGAGTGACAAGCCGATGAAATAGGGCCAGCGCGATTTGCGCTCGAGAACGATGTTCGCGATCTTGTCGTTGATCGTGGCGTACGTATAACCCGGCGGCAGCGAGACTGCATGCGGTGGGGTCGTCGTCAGCGTCGGTCGCTCGGACATCACGACTCATCCTGATCGTTTGCGTCCAGCCCTGCCTTGCGATTGACGACTTCGGCCAAGTACGTCGTGCGCGGGCGCGTGTTGAGTTCCGCGAGCAAGGCGTAGTTGCGTGGTGAACTCTTTGCGCGCGTGACTTGCGCGTCCCGGTCATTCAAATCGCCAAAGGTGATGGCATTCGTCGGACAGGCCGCCTGGCACGCGGTCACGACTTCGCCATCATGCAATGGCCGTTCCAGTTTCTGCGCTTCGATGCGTCCGCGTTGGATGCGCTGAATGCAGTACGTGCACTTTTCCATCACCCCGCGCTCGCGAACCGTGACTTCGGGGTTCTGTACGGCTTTGAGACTCTCCTCGCGTTGATTCGAGTACTGCAAAAAGTTGAAGCGACGAACCTTATAGGGGCAATTGTTGGAACAGAAGCGAGTGCCCACACAACGGTTGTAGACCTGCAGGTTCAATCCCTGCGAGTCGTGCACTGTGGCGCCGACCGGGCAGACTTCTTCGCACGGCGCATGTTCGCAATGCATGCACGGCACCGGCTGGAATGCTGTATCCGAACCTTGAGGGGTGTCGATGAAATAGCGATCGATGCGGATCCAATGCATCTCGCGTCCACGCTGCACTTGATCCTTGCCGACCACGGCGATGTTGTTCTCGGCTTGGCATGCGATGGTGCAGGCGTTGCAGCCGATGCAGGCGTTCAAGTCGATTGCCATCCCCCATTTGTATCCGTCGTACCGATACTCCGGATACAAGCTTTGCTCGGGTACGCGTTCTTCTTCTGTATCGTTAGCGAAATGCGGATTGCGCGCGAACTCGTCATAGGAGGCGCGTCGAATGAGATTGCGACCTTCCATGCGAGCATGGTTTTGCGTGGTCGCGAATGGCCAGTGTCCGGATACCTTGCGAACGTGCGCCGGCGCTGACCATGGCGAATCGCTCGTGCGAAGCGCGTACGCGTTGAAGCCGACGCGAGTGCCGATTGCGCCCGCATGCGTTCTCCCATATCCGAGCGGCAGCGTGATGCAGCGATCTGCATGCGTCGGAAGAATGAACACGCCAGCTCGGACGCGAATGGCGCCCCGCTCGATTTCAATCACGTCGCCGGTGGCTACGCTCAGTTCATGCGCTGTCTTTCGCGAAAGGTAGGCGGCGTTATCCCATGTGATCTTGCTGAAGGTGCGCGGGATTTCTTGCAGCCAAGCGTTCGGTGCGAAGCGTCCATCCAAGACAGATTGATCGGCGCTAAAACACACTGTGAGGTAGTTTGGAGGTTCGCTGCGCACACCGTAGTCGGTCGGCAACGAGGGCGTCAGTTCAAGCGGGCGCGATGCAGTGCCAGTCACGAGCCCTTCGCGCAGTACTTTTCGCCACTGCGCGTCGTCCATAGAAGCCGTCGCCTGCCAGTTCGCCCGCACCGTCTCATGCGCAGATCGATTGGGTTCGCCGAGCAGCACATTCAGCAATTGATGTGGCGAGACGCCGTCATACAACGGTGCAATCAGCGGCTGGACGATGCTGGCCGTTCCGTCGAACGCGCGCGAGTCGCTCCACTCCTCGAAGTCATGCGTCCTCGGTACATGCCACGAGCACACGGCAGAGGTTTCGTCTTCATAGAGTCCCAAGTGCACTGAACTCGGAACCGCTTTGATGAGGCGGGCGAAATCCAAATCCGCCGGTGCGTCGTAGGCGGGATTGCCGTCTAGAATCACGAGCGTGCGAACCCGCCCAGCCTTGATGTCGCCGGCTAGGGCTCGAATGGACGCGATGTGTGGCGTGGGTTCGAAGGCGACCGGCTCGATGTGATTGAACGTGCGGCCGGCGCCGTCAAGCCGATGATTCAACGCATGAGCGAGCGCATGCAGTGCGGGCGGGAGGCTCTCCCCCGGAAGAACTACAGCGGAGCCGGCATTCGCTCGAAGATCATCGACGATCGCGGCCTCGAATGGCGCGAACGACTCTTGCGGTTCGGCTCCCGGTCCAAGCCCGAACGCGCGGGCGATACGCAGAAGGGATTGCTCGATCTCGATCGGTGTCGCCGCACGACGATGATCGGCTTTCGCGCCGGTAATCGTGGGCATCGATTCCAAAACGTACATGCGGCTCATCGGCCCCGCATCGGGATTGCGCAATTGCACCCAATCGCGTGCGTAACGTACGCTCGAAGCTCGGCCGAACATGAAATCCGCGTCGAACGAGACGATCGTCCTCGCTCGATCGAAGTGATAGATCGTATCCACCGGACGCGAGAAAGCGAGCTGTGCGCCGAGCAGGGCGTTGTCTCGATGCAGCGGATCGTAGCGGTGCCACTTCATCTGGGGGAATCGCCGACGCAGAGCGATCAATTGCGCTTGCATCGTGGGCGAGGTCACATCGCGCGTCAGCAGATACAGCCCATTGCCTTCCGCCTTCGCGATGGGATCCAGTTCTCGCTGCATCGATTCGACGAAGTCCAACCACGTTGCGAACTGGCCGCGATGCAGGGGCATCTTGGATCGCGCCGGATCCCACAAATCCAACACCTGTGCCTGTGCGAAGGTGTCGGTGGCACCGAGGCTGGCAGGGTGTGCCGGATTACCTTCGACTTTGGTGGGCCGCCCCTCGTTGTTTTCCACGAGCACGCCCATGCCGTAGCCATTCATCTCGATTGCAGTTGCATAAAACAGAGGTTTTCCCGGCAGCTCATCTTCGGGTGCTTTGACGAAGGGCACGATCTTCTCTGCGGGCGGCCCACTGCACGCGCCGGAGGCCAATGCAGCCGATGCGGCCATGAGCTTCAACACGCGCCTGCGTTCTAAGGCGAAGTCGCTCATCGCATCCCAATCTTGCGGCTCTTGGTTCATGCGATTCATCGATGGCACGTTGAACATTCGGTGAGAGATTGGCTGCCGAGAATCCCGTAATGCACACGCAGAGCCTCGCGTTCGAGTTTGCTTGCGGGAGGCTGTGCGTTCATGTCGAACACCTGGTTGGCCTTCACGAGGTGCGCCGTCGGATCGCGGTGACACGACAAGCACCACTGCATGTCAAGCGAACGCACTCGCGCGGTCAGCGGCATGTGATCGATGCGGCCATGACATTCCTTGCAAGGGACGCCATGCGTGACGTGCGCGCTGTGGTTGAAGAAGACGAAATCAGGCAGATCGTTCACGCGAGTCCATTGCAGGCGCTTGTTCGAGCGGAAGCTCGCGTGCAACGGCGTGAACAGATCGACGTCGCGAAACAGTTGCGAATGGCAGGTCATGCACACTTGGGTGGAGGGAAGCCCCGCGAAGGAGGATTCCTCAACCGCTCGATGGCAATAGCGGCAGTCGATCCCGTCATCGCGCACGTGATGTTCGTGGCTGAAGGGAAGCGGCTGGTGCGGCGGGGAGTTCATTGCGTGCGGATCATCGATGCGCCAGCGCCACACCAAAATCAGCGTCACGATGAGCGCTAGGCAAACAAGTGCACCTACTTTGAGTGCGAGCACCAAGCCGCGGTCGAAGATCTGCGCCATGGAGCCGCTTACTTAATATTCACCGTTGTCTGCTTGCGTCGCTTCCCGCAACTTGCCGACGTCGGATGCAGAAACGGCCGGCGCGTGATTGCCCCATGCATTGCGAACGTAGCTCGCAACTGCTGCGACCTGTGCATCGCTCAGCTTCCAACCGTATGACGGCATCGAGACCGGCGTCGGATGCTCTTGAGTGGCAACACCACGGCCGCCATTCAGAATCAGTCGGACAATCGTGGTCGGCGACTCCGATTGCACGATGGGATCGCGTGCGAGCGCCGGAAACATGTGCGGCACGCCCTGACCATCCTTGTGATGGCATGCAGAGCAGGTGTCCATGTAGATTGCCTCGCCGGTGGTTGCGACGTCGGCAGCCAGCTTGTTGCCGGAATCGCGGTCGCTCGAACCGCCGAGCGATTTCAGATAAACCGCAGCGGCGCGCAGATCGGATTCAGTCCAGTAGCGAGTTGAGTGCTCGATGACATCCGACATGGGGCCATAGGCGACGGCTCGCGCGGTGCGCCCCGTCTTCAAGAACGCGACAATGTCGTCTTCGCTCCAACTACCGAGCCCTTGTCGCGCATCGTTCTTGAGATTGGGCGAGTACCAATTCGCAAGCTCGCCGCCTTCGAAGCGATCATCCGTCTTCGAGGCGCCTAAAAAATTCGTGGGCGTATGGCACGCGCCGCAGTGTCCCAGTCCATCTACCAGATACGCGCCGCGATTCCATTGCTCGCCCTTCTTCGGATCGGATTTCAATGCGCCCGGATCGAAATACAGGCCGTTCCACGCCGTCATCAAGCCGCGATGGCCGAGCGGCCACATCAGATCGTTGGCGGGTCTCGAAGCTTCTACGGCTGGCAGCGAGCGCAGGTAGGCACGAATTGCGTCGACGTCCTCGCGTGTTGCATGGGTGAACCAGGGATACGGAAACGCGGGATAGAGCTTCTCGCCCTCGGCATCGATGCCGTCGTGCATCGCTCGATAGAACTGCTGATCGGTCCACGCGCCGATGCCGGTCGCGACATCCGAGGTGATGTTGGGTGTGTAGATCGTGCCGAAAGGGGTCTGCATCGCTCTGCCGCCTGCAAACGGCTGACCGTTGGGAGCCGTGTGGCAGGCCTCGCAATCGCCCACCCGTGTGAGATACCGGCCGCGCTCCAATTGAGCGTAGGAGCCTTGGGCCGCCTGCGCCGTTGCACACGAAAATGCGCTCAACGCAATAATCAACGCATACAGCATCCGAATCGCGTTCATGCGAGCACCACTCATGCATGCACCAGAGGGCCAGGTGATCGCAAGTAGTCGCGCCGAATTGCATCGGTCGCCCAGTACGTGAGTGCACACACAGTGTCGGTCGGGTTGTAGCCGCTGTTGTGCGCAAAGGCGCTTGCTCCGATGACAAACAGGTTCGGCACGTCCCAGTGCTGCAGATATCGGTTGACCACGCTTTCTTTCGGATTGCTGCCCATGATCGCGCCGCCCGTGTTGTGCGTGGACTGATACGGTGCGATATCGTACTTGGGGCCGCGAGGATTCTTGCGAATCTCTCGCGGGTTCATTGCGCGAGCCAGTTGCTCCATCTTGTTCATGACGAAGTCCTGCATCTTGAGCTCGTTGTCTTTGAAGTCGTACGTCATGCGCAATAGCGGTCGTCCATAGACATCGCGATAGGTGGGATCCAGATCCAGGTAGTTCTCTCGATGCGGCATCACGGCCCCCATCAAGCTAATGCTGAGGGAGCTGAGATAGTTCTTCACATACGCCTGTTTCCATTTCGCACCCCACTTCGGCGTGCCCTCGGGAGTGAAGTTCGTCTCGATGGGTCGTCCCGTGGTTACGTAGTTCGCGATGTACCCGCCATGCAGAAATCCGAGCGGGCCATGATCGAATGCATCGCCGTTCCAATCATCGACGATCATGCCGAGCGCGCCGGCACCGACGAATGGGTTGAATACCTTGCCGTCGAAGAACGCATCGACGCTGGGCGTGATTTGGTACGCGTAGTTCTTGCCTAACGTGCCTTTTCCGGTTGCCGGATCGTAGGGTGTGCCGATGTTGGAGGTGAACAGCAGATGCACGTTGTGCAAGATGTACGCGCTCAGCACGATCAAGTCGGCAGGTTGTTCGTATTCGTCGCCTTGTGCATCGATGTACGTGACGCTCACGGCGCGCTTGCCGGTGTTATCCAGGTTGATCTTGACGACGTCACACTGCGTTCGCAGCTTGAAGTTCTGCTTGCGCATCAGAACTGGCAACACCGTAGTCTGGGCCGTGGCCTTTGAATAATTGCCGCACGCAAACTTTTCGCAGAAGCCGCAGTAGGTGCACGGAGCAAGTTCGACGCCTAAGGGATTGCGATACTTCTGCGACATGTTCGCGGACGGGCAGGGGAACGGATGCATCCCCAGATCCTCCGCTGCCTTCGCAAACAGCAGCGGCCCGTAGGTTTGCTTCATGGGTGGTGTGGGATAGGGGCGCGAACGCGGTCCTTCAAACGGATTTCCGCCCGGCTGTATCCGGCCGCGTAAATTGCCGGCTTGCCCTGCGATCCCGCAGAGATATTCGAAGCGGTCGTAGTACGGCTCCAATTCGTCGTAGGTCACGCCCCAGTCCTGCAATGGGACATTGTCGGAGACGGCCTTCTTGCCGTAGCGCTGCAGCGTCTTGCTGCGAATCTCGAAGTCGTAGGGAAGAAATCGAAACGTTTGACCGTTCCAATGAATGCCCGAGCCACCGACGCCAACACCGGGTAGAAACGAACCTAGCTCCCGCATCGGCAGCGCGGTTTCGCTTTGCGAGTTGCGAAACGTCAGCGTCTCTCGATGCGGCTCCTCGAAGAGGTGCATGCGATAGCGATAGCGCAGCTCATCTTGAATGAAGGCCGGCGAGAAGTCGGTCGGTGTGTCGCGCCAATTGCCGCGCTCTAATGCGAGAACATTCAGACCCGCGTCGGTGAGTTCCTGCCCGATGATCGCGCCGGTCCAACCGAATCCAATCAACAACGCATCGACACTGGGAAGCTTCTTTGCCATGGCGTCAATCCGCTTTGCGCCATTCGGCGCGCCCCATGATCGATACCGGCGGCAGCGTGCAGCGCACGTTATGCTTATCGACCCAATCCAAATAGTCGTATCGCGCCCCTAAGAAGCCGATCATCTTCCAAGCCGCCATGTCCTTATTGCCGCCATACATGGGATCGGCGAACGCACCTTCTTTGGTGTTCTGCAGCAACAAGTTGAAGAACGTCTTCGCATCGACATTCTCGAGGTGCATCTCGCCGCTCTCGAGCGACTTCAGGACCTGGTCCTGCTCGTTTGGTGATAGTTCAGCGAATCGCTTCCCGTGGTCGGATTGCACCTTCTTCTCAATTGCGTCTATCGCAGTGCGATATAAAGGGGCCGGCGACATTCGCGATTGAAAACCTTGCGTGCTCTCGCCCTTCGCCCACGGTCCCAGCATGTACATCCGTTCTCCGCGGCCGAACGCACTCGCCAATTGATGATCGATGAATAGCGTCACGCCCAGTTCGTTCGCGCCGGGTCCCAACTCATCGTGAGGGAACAGACGTTCAGTGGCGGCATCGATGAATTCGGCTTCTGCGGCGGTGAAGAACGAATAATCGGGAGAGGATTCCACTCGTGGCACATCCGCTCGCCGTGGTGCCCACGGCACTTCGCCTTGGATTTCCTTCGCCTCCGTCTGCGCGAGGGTTCCGACGAATACCGTTCCCGCGGTAGCGCCAAGGAGGAAGCGGCGGCGCGAAACAGAGTCTTGATTCATGGCGGAGCTCGCTGCGTCGTAAGTATCGGCTAACGCATGAGCGGCGATAAACGTGCCATGAAAACTACAAGAACACGTACACAGGACGAAATGTAATGTGCGTAACTACATGGATACCATTGTAATGAAGCGCGCAGGGCGCCGATCTATGGAGAAGCGGCGGATCCGACTGCGTTGGTGCGTGGGCGAGCCTGCGATCTGCTTGGCCAGATGGTTCTCGCTGACACGTATCTGAAAAATCCGCCCAAAGAATCCGCTCGTGTCACCCCGGATGACGCACACGTAATTGCGTCGAGAGGAACATGGGTCGGCATCGCGGATTGCACTGATGAACGCGTGCGTATCGGCAAGGCGTATCCAACCGAGGAGATGTCATGGGACAGACTGTCAGCGACTTTTTACTCGCACGTTTGCGGCAGTGGGGCGTCCGCAGGATCTTTGGTTATCCGGGCGATGGCATCAACGGCATCATCGGTGCACTGGGGCGATTGAAGGACGGTGAAATCGACTACGTACAAACCCGTCACGAGGAGCTCGCCGCGTTCATGGCGAGCGCTCATGCGAAGTTTACCGGTGAGCTCGGTGTGTGCCTCGCCACATCGGGGCCCGGTGCTATTCATCTTTTGAATGGTCTGTATGACGCAAAGATGGACCACCAGCCCGTGCTGGCGATCGTCGGGCAGCAAGCTCGCGCCGCGATCGGTGGCGACTATCAGCAGGAAGTCGATTTGGAATCGTTGTTCGAAGATGTCGCGCATGAGTTTGTGCACACCGCGATGGTTCCGGCGCAGGTGAGGCACCTCGTGGATCGCGCGGTGCGCATCGCGCTCGATCAGCGCACGGTCACCTGTCTGATTTTTCCAAACGATTTGCAGGAATTGGATGCGGTGCCGGAACCGCCGCGTAAGCACGGCACGGTCCACAGCGGAATCGGTAGGACAGCAAAGCGCAGTATTCCGCCACAGCAAGACTTGCAGCGTGCGGCAGACATTCTCAACGCAGGGAGCAAGGTGGCGATTCTCGCCGGCGCGGGCGCATTGCATGCGACGCACGAACTGATCGAAGTCGCAGAGTTGACGGGCGCGGGTCTTGCCAAAGCGTTGCTTGGCAAAGCTGCGGTACCGGACGATTTGCCGTTCGTCACCGGGTCGATCGGTTTATTGGGTACCCAACCGAGTTGGGACCTCATGACCGAATGCGACACGTTGCTGATGGTGGGCTCCGCTTTCCCGTACTCGGAATTTCTTCCCGAAGAGGGGCAGGCGCGGGGCATTCAGATCGACATTGATGGGCGCATGTTGAGTCTGCGCTATCCGATGGAACTCAATCTCGTCGGCGATAGCAAAGAGACACTCGCAGCGCTGCTGCCTCTGCTTCGGCGCAAACAGGATCGAAGTTGGCGGCAGCAGATCGAAAAGAACGTCGCGCGTTGGTGGCGCGTGATGGAGTCGCGCGCAATGAACGAAGCGCATCCGATCAATCCGCAGCGCGTGTTCTGGGAGTTGTCCGCGCAGCTGCCCAACGAGGCGATCATCGCCGCGGATTCCGGTTCGTCAGCGGACTGGTATGCGAGAGATGTGAAACTCAGACGCGGCATGATGGCTTCGCTCAGCGGAGGTCTCGCGACGATGGGGCCGGGTGTGCCATATGCAATCGCTGCGAAGCTGGCACACCCGCATCGACCTGTGATCGCCACGGTGGGCGATGGGGCGATGTTGATGAATGGCATCAACGGCCTCATCACGATTGCAAACCTCTGGCGGCGGTGGCGCGATCCAAGGCTCGTTGTCATGGTGCTCAGCAATGGAGATCTCAATCAGGTCACCTGGGAACAGCGGGTCATGGAAGGCGATCCAAAGTACTCGCCTTCTCAAGATGTGCCGAGATTTGCGTATGCCGAGTACGCACGCATGCTCGGTCTCATCGGCTTGCGGGTCGATCGTCCGGAAGCGGTGGGCGATGCGTGGCGTCAGGCATTCGCAGCGGATCGTCCCGTGGTCCTCGAGATGATCACCGATCCGAATGTCCCGCCGTTGCCACCCCACGTTTCGATGCAAAACGCGCGCAAGTATTTCGCCGCGCTGTGGCGTCGCGATCCGGATGCGTTGGCCGTCATCAAAGCAACCGCGAAGGAGTGGTGGGCGACTCAATTTCCGAGTGCGTGACCATGCGTTCCGCCGACTGCAACGCGGGCGAAGCGACGCCGATTCGCGACGTACGCGTGGCCGCATTTCGAATCCCCACTGAAACACCTGAATCGGATGGCACCTTCGCTTGGAATGCCACGACGTTGGTGCTGGTCGAGGTCGATGCCGGCAGATCCACCGGAATGGGATACACGTACGCAGACCAGGCGACGGCAGTTCTCATCCACGACGAACTCACGCGCGTGCTGATGAACCAAGACGCGTGGGCGACTCAGGCGCGGTGGATGGACTTGCGAAACGCAGTTCGCAATATTGGCTCGCGTGGCATTGCTGCAATGGCAATCTCCGCACTCGATGTCGCGTTGTGGGATTGGAAGGGGAAACAACTTGGCATCGCACTCTGCGATCTCTTCGGTCGAGCTCGCGATGCCGTCGAACTCTACGGTAGCGGCGGATTCACTTCCTATTCCGATGAGCAACTGCGAGCTCAATTGGGTGGGTGGGCGAGGCATGGGTTTCACGCCGTCAAAATGAAAGTCGCGCGTGATGCCGATCGCGACGAACACCGTGTGCGCGTTGCCCGAGAGGCGATTGGCAGCCACGTGCAGCTATTCGTCGATGCGAACGGTGGCTACTCGGTTAAGCAGGCGCTGCAGTTGGCTGGCGCTTTCGCTGAGCAACGCGTGACATGGTTCGAAGAACCAGTGAGCTCCGATGATCTCGCCGGGCTCGCACTCATTCGAAACGTCGGGCCCGCCGGCATGGCGATCAGCGCGGGCGAGTACGGCTATTCGCTCGACTATTTTCAGCAAATGCTCAGCGCGCAGGCCATTGACGTGTTGCAGGCGGATGCAACGCGATGCTGCGGATTCACCGGGTTCTTGTCCGCCGCTGCGCTGTGCGATGCGCGCAATGTGCCGCTCTCGAGTCATTGCGCACCTGCGTTGCATTTGCACGTCGCATGCGCAGCCCGACCTCTCATCCACATGGAGTATTTCTTCGATCACGTGCGTATTGAACGCATGCTGTTCGACGGTGCGGTGCAGCCGAATCAAGGCCAAGTGGCACCGGACCGTTCAAGGCCGGGCGTGGGCTTGGAGTTCAAGTGGGAGGATGCGCAATGCTATCGCCTGTAAGTTCACGCAGCGCGACGCCGGCTTATGATCTGCAAGAAAGCGATGCGCTCGAGCGGCGGCTCAAACAGGAGACGAACGCAGAGGTGCGATTCGATGATGGCAGCCGAGCAGCCTATGCCGCGGATGCCTCTAATTATCGGCAAGTTCCAATCGGGGTGGTCGTGCCGCGCACGATCGATGATGTCGTCAATACCGTGAAGGTGTGTCGCGAGTTCGACGTGCCGATCTTGAGTCGAGGCGGCGGCACGAGCCTCTGCGGTCAGTGCTGCAATGTTGCGGTGGTGATCGACTTCTCGAAGTATCTCAATCGCATCCTTGATCTCGATCCAAGTGCAAAGACCGCTTGGGTGGAGCCGGGTGTGGTGCTGGATGATCTGCGCGACGCGGCTCAACGCCACCACTTGACGTTTGCGCCGGACCCATCGACGCACAACCACAACACCCTCGGCGGAATGATCGGCAACAACTCGTGCGGCGTGCACTCAGTGATGGGAGGCGAGACCGTCGACAACGTGATCGAACTCGACGTGCTCACCTACGACGGCACGCGCATGCGAATCGGACCCGATCATGCTCAGGTCAGTGGACGGCAGGCCGAGATCTATCGAGCGCTGCATGCTCTTGTCGATCGCTATGCGCCGGAGATTCGGCAGCATTTTCCGAACATTCCGCGGCGCGTATCGGGTTACAACCTGCCGGCGTTGTTGCCGGAGAAGGGATTCAACATCGCGCAGGCGCTAGTGGGATCGGAAGGTACCTGCGTCGTGATCTTGGGTGCGAAGCTGCGGCTCGTCGATAGCCCGCCTGCACGATCGCTCTTGGTACTGGGCTATCCGGATGTATATAGCGCGGCCGATCACGTGACGGATGTGCTGAAGTTCGAACCGGTCGGACTCGAGGGCATTGACGAGCGACTGATCGACGACATGAAAGCTGTGCATCTGCACTTGCGAGATCTCGATCTGTTGCCGCAGGGCAAGGGATGGCTGCTCGTGGAATTCGGCGGTCAGAATAAGAAGGAATCGGACGACCGCGCTCGTTCGGCCATGGATGCGTTGGCGAAGGTTCATCGTCCACCGACGATGAAGCTCTACGATGACACGCATCAGGAGCAGCTGGTGTGGGAAGTGCGCAAGTCCGGTCTCGGCGCGACGGCCCATGTGCCGAACAAGCCGATCACGTGGGAAGGCTGGGAAGACTCTTCCGTACCGCCACCGAAGCTCAGCCAATATCTGCGCAAGCTTCGCGAGCTCTTCGCAAAGTACGGCTACGAAGGCGATCTCTACGGCCATTTCGGCCAAGGATGCGTTCACACGCGCATCAACTTCGATCTCGAAACGAAAGAGGGCATCGAAAACTACCGGTCGTTCGCGCATGAAGCCGCACGGCTGGTGGTCAGTCTAGGCGGCTCGATCTCCGGCGAGCATGGTGATGGTCAATCGAAAGCCGAACTGCTACCGATCATGTTCGGCGAGAAGCTCGTGGCAGCGTTTCGCGAGTTCAAGGCCGTTTGGGATCCACGCAATCGCATGAATCCCGGCAAGGTGATCGATGCGTATCGACTGGATGAGAACCTCCGCCTGGGCGCAAGCTATCGACCTGCAGAGGTGTCCACGTACTTTCGTTATCCGAACGATCAAGACACGTTTTCGCGCGCACTGCTTCGCTGCGTGGGCGTAGGCGAATGTCGCAAGCACGATCACGGCACGATGTGTCCCAGCTACATGGCGACTCGCGAAGAGATTCATTCAACGCGCGGGCGCGCGCATTTGTTGTTCGAAGCGATGCAAGGCGACGTGCTGCGCGATCGATGGTCGGATGAGAGCGTCAAAGAAGCGCTGGATTTGTGTCTCTCCTGCAAAGGATGCCGCGGCGAGTGCCCGGTGCATGTGGATATGCCCACGATGAAGGCCGAGTTCTTGGCTCACTACTACGAGCATCATCGGCGGCCGCGGCAGGCGTATGTATTCGGCATGGTGAATCGCTGGGCGCCGATCGCAGCAAAGGTGCCGCGACTCGCCAATTTTTTCATGAGTCGACAGCCGTTCGCGGCGCTCGGAAAGTCTTTGGCTGGAATCGCACAAGCGCGCAGTCTTCCACACTTCGCGCAGCGTACATTTCGCGAGCGGTTCGCGAATCGATCGCGGCGCAGCGGCGGACGTCGCGTGATGCTGTGGATCGACACGTTCAATAACTACTGGCACCCGGAGATCCTGCTCGCCGCAACCGACGTGCTCGAGCGTGCAGGGTGCGAAGTCATCGTACCGAAACAGCGGTTGTGCTGCGGCCGTCCGCTTTACGAGTTCGGCTTTTTGCAGGACGCGATTGCTTACCTCGAAAGAGTGCTCGATGCGCTGGCGTCTGAACTCGCTGCCGGCACACCGATCGTGGTTCTCGAACCTGCATGCGCCGGTGTGTTTCGTGATGAACTCACGAATCTGTTTCCGCAGGATCCGCGTGCCCGACAGTTATCGAAACAGACGATGCTTTTGTCCGAGTTCCTGAAGTCTCACGAAGGTTATCGACCGCCGCAGCTTGCGCACAAGGCGATCGTTCACACCCATTGCATTCAAAAGGCACTGTTCGGATCGCAAGCGATGGAATCATTGTTCGAGTCCGCGGGACTCGATGCCGAGTTCTTGGATGCGGGGTGCTGCGGTATGGCCGGATCGTTCGGGTTCGACGCATCGAAGTACGCGCTCTCTATGGCGATTGGCGAGCGCGTGCTGTTGCCCACGGTTCGCGATACATCAAGTGAAACTTTGATTGTGGCAACGGGCTACAGCTGCCGTGAGCAGATCCGGCAATCGACCGGTCGACGCGCGTTGCATCCGGCAGAAGTATTGAACGTGGCAGAGGTGGAGTCGCAGCAATGAGCACGAAGGCAATCGGCAAGAGACGGTGGGCCATCGCAGAGGGTTACATCCCACGCGAAAGCACCGGCAATTCGCGCGACCTGGTCAGTCATGAAGCGGTCTGCATATTGAATTCAGGTCCAGATGGGGCGAGCGTTGATCTGCATGTCTTCTTCGCTCAGCGCGAGCCTGCCGGCCCCTATCGATTCGATGTGCCGGCGCGCCGTACGCTTCACATACGCATGAACGATCTTCGCGAGCCCGAGCCGATTCCGACTGCCACCGAGTATTCGATGCTCATCGAATCCAACGTGCCCATTGTGGTTCAGCACACGCGTTTGGACACGCGACAGGCCGAGCTGGCGCTACTCAGCACGATTGCGTATGCATCCGACGTCTGACGTCAAAAGCTGGCGTCGTGGGCTGAGCGTCTAAATCGGGACGATGTCGAATGCGGCAGTCAGGCGCAGCCTCTGATCAGTGAACGGTACGGTGCCGTGCCACATATACGATGGAAACAGCACCAACAGACCGGCCATCGGCTTGACGAAGTGATCGGGCTGCATGCCGTCGAGCTGAATCCCTGGCTCGCCGAACTTGAGCCAGCCAGCGCCGGGTTCATCTGGGAGTTCCGGCACTTGAACGTAGTAAGCAGAGCTGATCCAGCCTTGCGGATGAATGTGATTGAGGTGAAAGCCCCCGGATTGCAACGCGACCGACCAAGAGCCAGTGACTCGATACCCTGTGAGGCGGCGTCGATCGAAGATGTGATGGCCATGGTTCAGCGTGGCGATGTAATCGCGGATTGCCGGATCGATCAGGCGAAAGAACTCCGCGACGGTGGCGTCTTGGAGCGGTAGGTGTCGATCCGTTTGGGTACCGCCTCGCAGACTTTGATCTATAGGGTGTTGTTTCGAACGATGCAACTGGAGGAGTTCCCGAGCGAACGCTCTGTTGAAGCGAGCGCACTCGATTGAGTCGGTATGCAATGGATAGGTGCGCACCAAACGTTCGTAATCATAGAGTTCTCGATAGGCGCTTCGGTGTCCAAGTTGACGGTGAATCAGGGCCTGATATGCGATGAGTTGCGGATCGGCGGGCGCCTCGGTCAGGAGATCGGAAACGATTCGCTGCGCTTCATCCGCTTTACGGACGCGCAGTAGCGTCGGAATCAGATTCGTTCTAAAGCGCGGTGTCGGCGCATACGCCACCGCCTGACTTAGGTACGACAAAGCCTCTGCGGACCTGCCGAGGTCCTCGAGCAGCAGGCCGATCGACGTGAGTAGCGCGGGCTCGGCATGCGTGAAACGCATGCCTTCCATTGCCAGACTCAGTGCGCGCTCCGCTTCGCCGGCATTGCGCCACAGGTTTGCGGCCACCAGACGCAATTGGAGTTGGTCGGGGCAGGATGCAATCGCTCGTTCCAGCTCCGCGGCGAAGTGGGGATCGCCGCGCTGCCAGCGCAACTTGGCCAGCAACAATTGCAAATTCCCATCGAGCGGCCAGGCGCTTACGCCGCGCTCAGCCCATTGCTCCGCCTCGATCGATTGGCTTTCCGCGACAAGTGCGCGGATCAACTGCGCGAGGAGTGCCGGCGAGTCCATCGCTTCACTGGCCAGACCACGTAGCTCCGCGATCGCAGCTTGCCTTTGGCCCGCCTTCTGCAAAGCCAGGCTGCGTCTATAGCGCTGTTCTCGTTGCATGTTCAATCGGTTGACTTCGCTACAAGGCAGAAGCATCGCACTCACCAGTAAAGGGCATGTTTATAAGCGCAATCAAGCGATTTCGCTTAACTATGAGTTGAAATCGCGATCCCCCAGTGAAATCCAGGCTCTTGGTCAGGCCGCATTGCTATTTACTATTGGATTTTGTCTTAACGGCGGCCTTAAAAAACGAAAGTTGCAATAAGATTTGATTGCCGCGCGCTACCGATGGCAATATTTGTACGAGTAGTGTCCAGAGCACTACCTGAAAAGAAGCATTCCAAAGCAGGGGGGGTCAATAATGTTGCGAGATACGCTTCGGAGGTTATTGGGAAGCGAGGTCAAGGCGGACTGGATCGGGCGCTACGGCGTTCCGGCACTGGCGGTAAGCACGAGCTTGTTCACTCCGATTGCCTTGGCGGCCGAGAACGCCTCTTCAGTGAGCGGCGGCGATGTCGAGGAGGTCGTGGTGACGGGGCTGCGTCAAGCGCTCAAGACTTCCCAGGAGATCAAGCGCGAAGCCGATACCGTCGTCGATTCGATCACCGCATCCGACATTGGCGTTTTTCCGGATCACAGTGTGGCAGAGGCACTGCAGCGCGTGACCGGCGTTACGGTTACACGCTTCGCCGCAGCCAGCGATACCACACACTTTTCTGCCGAGCCTTCGGGTGTCGTCATCCGCGGCCTGCCGCAAGTTCGCAGCGAGTTCAACGGGCGCGATAGCTTCAACGCGAACAGCTCACGCGGCTTGAGCTTCGCCGATGTGCCGCCGGAATTGATGGCTGGCGTGGACACGTACAAGAACCTCACCGCCGACATGATCGAAGGCGGCATCGCCGGTACGGTCAATCTGCGCACGCATGTGCCGTTCGATTCTGAAGGGTTTGTCGCGGCATTCTCCGGAAATCTCGGCTACGGCGATCTCACCGAAGACGTGAAGCCAGGCGCATCGGCATTGGTCAGCGACCGCTGGCAAACTGGCATCGGCGAATTCGGGTTGATGGGTAACGTGGCGTACTCTGAAGTTTCCACCGAATCCCAAGGCGTGCAGGTGGGTCGCTACTATCGGGTCGAGAACGTTGCCGACTACGGCGGCGGGACCAAGTGGATTCCAGGCGGCATCGACATTCGGGACACTGTTTACGAGCGCACCCGTACGGGCGCTGCGTTCGCGGCACAATGGCGCAGCCCCGATGAATCGCTGTTGGCCACCCTGCAGTACAACCGTTCGAAGTACGTCAACAAGTTCGACGAGTTTTCGCTGACGGCCGGCGTCGGCAACTCGCAAACAGCGCAGGACTTGGAGCTGACATCACCGCTGGCGTTCGCGCCGGATGGCACCGATCCGTACGAGTTCGATAGCCGAGGTGTTTTCACGCGCGGCGTGATCGCGGATTCATCGAACAGTTGGGCGGGACCTAACAACAATCCCGCACTGTCTCATCCCGGCGGTTACACGACTGACAACGGACAGGGCGGCACTTTCCCGAACTGGTACTGCTATTCGTGGTCGCTGACCGGTGGTGCGACGTGTCCATCGACGCGTGGCATCGGCCTGAGTGCGGACACGCGCTACGCGACGACGACGGATCGCACGCAAGACACATCGATAAACCTGAAGTGGACTCCGAACGATCGCCTGGGCATCGCTTTAGATTTGCAGTACATCAAGTCGAACGTCGACAACTTCGACAACAGCGCCAACGACAAGACTGCCACGGACTTGAACTTGGATCTCACCGGCAGACGGCCAAAGTTCTCCTTCGGTCTCCCAAGCGGATTCGGGTTTACCTCGGGCGGCTTCTCCGATCCGGCAAACTACTATCACGAATGGGAGATGGAGCACATCGAAGAGAGCGAGGGCACCGAGAAAGCAGGGCGCCTGGACTTCGATATCGATCTGGGCGACGGCTGGATGGATGCCCTGCGGGTTGGCGTTCGCAGAGCGGAGCGCGAGCAGGACATCAACTGGTCCACGTACAACTGGGGATCGGTACAGCCACTGTGGGGCGTGCAAAACGATGTCGGGTTCTTCTTGGATCAATCGCCGTGGCAGAACACATACGAGACGCATGATCTCGGCTCCGATCTCGTGGGTGGCGGCATCTTCGGCGGCGGCACCTATGTGCATCCTTCGAGGGACGTCATCAAAAACTATCAGCGCACGATCGATACGTTCGGCAACGGCAACAGCAATAGCTGGGTGCCGCTCGCGCAACGTACGACGTGCCCAGTGGTGCCGGGAACGGTGTTCTGTCCCGTCGAGCAACAGGTCATCAGCGAAGATGTCGATGCCGCTTACGTCATGCTGAAGTTCGGTGGCGATGACACGAAGCTCGGGCCGATTAGCGTCAAGGGCAACATCGGCGTTCGCTACGTGATCACGAAAGTCGAAGCGTCGGGTGGCGCCGCGTTCCCGCTGTTCACGCAGCCTAGTCCGCCATCGGGAGGCTCGCCGCCGGATCCGCTGTTGTTCACGCCGCAAGACGACATTACGTTTATGAACGGTGGCACCTACCAGGCATCCGATGGCGACAAGAATCACAACATCTTGCCGAGCCTGAACGTGCGCTTCGGGCTGACGGACGACATGTATCTGCGCTTTGCCGCTTCGCGTGCATTGGCGCGGCCCGACATGGGTTTGTACAAGAACTACTACTCGATCTCGCGCGACAAAGCGGATTGCACGACGGGAACGGTGACGTACGCCGAGCCTGGCAACTGCCAAAGCTTCCCCGTCGCGTATACGCCGAGATACTCAGCAGAGGTCGGCAATCCGCGGCTGAAGCCAACGACCGCCGATCAATTGGATCTTTCGTACGAGTGGTACTTCTCCGATACGGGTTCGTTCACTGCTGCATTGTTCTATAAGAAGTTCGACAACTATCTGACCTCTGCGAGCTACCTCAAGGAGTTCACCAACAATGGCATCACGCGCACCGTTGGCGTGACCTCTCCGGTGAATGGCGATGGCGGGAAGATTCAGGGCTTCGAAGTCGCGTACCAAACGTTCTTCGATATGTTGCCGAGCCCGTGGGATGGATTCGGCATCCAAGCGAACTTCACGTATGTCGACAATCAAGGCGTGAAGAACTCGAACCTAGCCAGCACTTCGGGGGCCGGCAGTACGGTGCAGGATCCGCTGATCACGTTCACCGACTTGCCGCTCGAGGGCTATTCGAAACGGGCCTACAACCTCGTGGCGATGTACGACAAGGGCAAGTTCTCCGCCCGCTTGGCCTACAACTGGCGCGACAAGTACCTCGTCTCGCAAGCTGACTGCTGTATCAAACTGCCGATTTGGCAGGATGCATACGGTCAGTTGGATGGATCGGTGCACTTCAAGCCGAGCGACACCGTGGACATTTTCCTCGAGTCGCAAAACTTGACGAAGTCGGAAACGGTGCTCAAACAGCAGGTCACGCAAGATGGCATGTTGTTGCCGCGGTCTTGGTTCACCAACGATCGACGGTTCCAAGTCGGAGTACGATTCAGCATTCGCTGATCGAAGTCGGCAATTCGATGGCGCGCGGGTCATTGTGGCTCGCGCGCCTTGGATTGCATTGTTCTCGCGTGCAACCGGAACAAGGGGACAGATCAGGTTCGCTGTATCTGAAGGCCTGGGTGCCTCCCAGCCAGAGCAGTCCCCCGACTGTAGAACCTATCTCAGAATCCCTTGTGGCCGCGACGGAGACGGATTTCGTTCAGGACTAGGCGCGACGACCGCCGTGTACCTTGCGTACTCAAGTGGAGGAGCAACAACGTCATGAGCGAAATCCGTCCCGTCCCATTCAATGATCAAGAACCTACACGGGTTGCCGCTCGGATGGCCGGCGAGAAACGATCGCGTCTTGCCCGAAGTCCCGCTTCGAGCTGCGCCACGATCGTTTCTCGTCGAACCATCGGAGCGACAACGCGGCTCGCAAGGGATCCTGAGATAGGTTCTAGCTTGATCTGTCCACCTTGTCCTGATTGGATGCGTATCGTTCGATCCTAGCCTGATACAAGTCACTACTCACATGGCTAGATCGAACGCACAATAGGCATCGCCGCCTTGGAGCACTCTCGCGCGCGTACCCATGACTTCCGCATCATCAACCAAACGCATCGTCGTCGTCGGCGGGGGAACAGCAGGCTGGATGGCTGCGACGGCGCTGATCTCGGTTCTGAAACCCGAGCATCGCGAAGTGCATCTCATCGAGTCCGCGGAGATCGGTACCGTGGGTGTGGGCGAGGCGACGCTGCCGCATCTGCGTCTCTTCAATCAGCGCATTGGCATCGATGAACGCGATTTGATGGCCAAAACTCAGGCGACGTTCAAACTCGGCATCGAATTCGTCGACTGGGCCCGTGTCGGTGACCGCTACATCCATCCGTTCGGCGCTTACGGTCAGAGAATGGGCGGTACCCCGTTTCATCAGCACTGGTTGCGGCTGCAGCAACAGAGTGATGTGGGGCCGATTGACGAGTATTCGCTTGCGATCGTTGCGGCTCGTCAAAACAAGTTCGCGTTACCGACGAGCGACGACACAGTGCGCTCCACCTACGGCTACGCATTTCAATTCGATGCTGCGCTCTACGCGAAGTACTTGCGACAAGTCGCGGAGCATCGAGGCGTGAAGCGCACCGAGGGAAAGGTGGTCGATGTGCGCTTGAGAGCAGAGGACGGCGGTATCGAATCTCTATTGCTTGATGATGGCACCACGATCGCCGGAGATTTGTTCCTCGACTGCTCAGGCTTTCGCGGGCTTCTTATCGAACAGGCACTGAAGACCGGTTATGAAGAGTGGACGCAGTGGTTGCCGTGCGACCGAGCGGTTGCGGTGCCCTGCGAAAACAGCGGGCCGCTCACGCCTTACACGCGTGCGACAGCACGTGAGGCCGGATGGCAATGGCGGATTCCGCTGCAACATCGCATGGGGAATGGTTATGTGTACGGCAGCCAGTTCATCAAAGATGATGAGGCCGCCGATCGGTTGCTATCGCGACTTGAAGGCAAGGCGCTTGCGGATCCCAAGTTCCTGCGCTTTGTGACAGGCCGCCGTAAGAAGACTTGGAACAAGAACTGTATTGCGTTGGGTTTGGCCGGCGGTTTTCTCGAACCGCTCGAGTCTACCAGCATCTATCTGATTCAAATTGCGATCACGACATTGATCGACTATTTGACAGACCGCACGCTCGATCCCAGAACCATCGATGCGTACAACCGTTGGATGGAGATGGAATACGATCGCGTGCGCGATTTCTTGATCCTCCACTATTACGCCACGGAACGCAGCGATGCGGAGATCTGGAACTACTGCCGGACGATGAAGGTACCGGACAGTCTGATTCACAAGATGGAGTTGTTCCGCCGTCGCGCGCACGTTGTTACATACAAGGATGGCTTGTTTCTTGAGCCGAGCTGGCTCGCCGTCTATTTCGGTCAGCGAGTGATGCCCGAGGCGTATCCGCCCTTGGCCGATGCGGCTTCGCTGTCGAACCTTAAACAGCAGGTTCAAGCGATTCGGGAGCGGATCGCCGAAGCTGCAGTTCGAATGCCAACGCACGATCAATTCTTAAGTAAGTACTGTCCGGCAGCCGCAGGCGCGGTGAGCGCATGAGCACGATCAAGCAGGTGGTGATCGTGGGTGGCGATTCGCAGGCTTGGCTTGCGGCTTGCGCACTGAAACGTGCACTGGCGCATCGAGGCGTCGAGATCATCGTCGTCGATACGGGGGTGTCATCAGATGCATTGCGTGCACATTGGACACTGCCGTCGTTGCGACGGTTGCATTCGCTCGTCGGCATCAAGGAGTCGAATCTCATTGCAACGACCGGCGGCACCTTCAAGTTGGGCGTGGAACATATGTCGTGGCACGAGGAGGGCAGCTCGTTCATTCATGCGCATGGTGAGATCGGTACGAGCATCAATGGAGTGCCGTTCTACAAATGGCTCGTCATGCAGAAGCTGGCCGGGCATTCAGTGAGGCCGGAGACGTACTCGCTGGCAGCCGTCGCCGCCAAAGCTCAGCGATTCGCGCAACCGATGGATACGAACGCACTGACATCGAGCTTTACGTATGCATTGCATTTGGATGAGAGGGCGTATTCGACGTACCTGAGGCATCACGCGCTTGGCTTAGGCGTCACGGAGAGATCGGGAGCCATCGCAGGGATCGAGCGCCATGCGGAAGGGCGCTTGCTCGCAATCGTGTTGAATTCGGGTGAGCGTGTTGCAGGAGACTTCTTTCTGGACTGTTCAGGTCCTGAAGGTGTTCTGATAGATCGTCTCGATGCAGAATTCGAGGACTGGAGCACAGTGCTACCAAACGATCGAATTCTGAGCGGTGTCGCAACAGTCGATGAGAAAATGTATGCGCTTACGACGACACGAGCGATTGGCGCGGGGTGGTGCTGGCGTGTCCCGATGCAACAGCATTCGCGGGTCGGTGTGGTGTTCGATAGCGGTCGGATAAGTGACACTGTCGCGCAATCGGCCTTGCAGGATTGGCTGGGCGAGTCAGTCGACGAATTGGAGCTGACAAAAATGCATGCTGGGCGGCGCCGTAGCGGTTGGGTGAACAACTGCGTCGCGATCGGCTCGGCTGCTGCCGTGTTGGAGCCTTTGGCGGCTTCACCCCTACATATTGCTCAGCTTGGCATTTCGACATTCATCGAGCTGTTTCCGCTCAAGAGCGAATGCGATGTTGAATCTCGCGAATACAATCGCGTGTTGTCTGAGCATCTCGACTCGTTGCGTGATTTCACCCTGGCTCACTATCTCATGTCGATCAGATGCGGGATGGGACGATCTGATGCGATCTCAGAGCGACTAATCAAGAGGCTCGACCTGTTCAAATCCAATGCGCGCATCGAAACCTTCGATCATGAGACATTCGAAGAAGTCGATTGGGCGTGGCTGCTGCTCGGAAGTCAGTATTGGCCGGAGACGATGGAGCTGCACGCGCGCTCCAGCTTGAGCGAAGCACAGCAGATTGATCAGTTCGATGCGATGAAGTCGGCGATCGAGCGGCTCGTAAGTACGATGCCGATGCATCGCGACTACGTGCAGCACTTGCGGCGAGTATCCGAGTGACGAACAAGATCAGGCGAATCGTGATCGTTGGCGGCGGGACCGCAGGATGGATGGCAGCGGCCTCATTCGCGAAATTTCTGCAGCACAGCGACTACACGATAGAGCTGATTGAATCGGATGAGATCGGCACCATCGGGGTTGGCGAGGCGACGATTCCGCCGATCGTCTCGTTCAACCGAACGCTGCAAATCGATGAGAACGAGTTTATCCGCGCCACCCAAGCGACCTTCAAGTTGGGCATCGAGTTCGTCGATTGGTTTCGACCAGGGCACCGCTATTTCCATCCCTTCGGACAGTACGGCGTGGAGATGCAGGGCATCGGCTTTCATCATTTCTGGCTGCGTCACATTGCAAGCGGCGGCAATCGATCTCATGACAGCTTCAATTCGTGTGCGATGGCGGCGCTGCATGGCCGCTTTGCGCGACCGCAGCCGGCAGAACGTTCGCCCCTACCGCCAATCAACTATGCGTATCACTTCGATGCCGGGCTCTATGGGAAATTCCTTCGCCGCTTTGCGGAACGTCTCGGAGCGCGCAGGCTGGAAGGACGCATTGTTCAAGTCAAGCAGTCGGCAGAGAACGGAAACATCGAGAGCGTGGTACTGGCGGATGGGCGCGAAGTGGTCGGCGACTTCTTCATCGATTGCTCGGGATTTCGTGGACTGCTGATAGAACAAGCTCTGCATGCCGGATACGAGGATTGGAGCCGCTGGCTGCCGTGTGATCGCGCGGTTGCCGTGCCTTGCGATCGATCGGAAGCGACCACGCCCTTCACGCGCTCGACAGCAACAGAGGCAGGGTGGCAGTGGCGTATTCCACTGCAACATCGGACCGGAAATGGATACGTCTACTGCAGCGCGTACTTGAATGATGATGAAGCGGCCCGATTGCTATTGAGTCGACTCGATGGTGCCGCGCGCGCGGACCCGAGGCCGCTTCGGTTCACAACCGGCCGACGCAGAGAAGTTTGGAAGAACAACTGTGTCGCCTTGGGACTCGCGAGCGGCTTTATCGAACCGCTGGAATCGACCAGCATCCATCTCGTTCAATCCGGAATCGCGCGGCTGCTGTTCATGTTTCCGGCGGACAGCGATATCGATCCTGCGACCATCGCCAAGTACAACGAAATGTGTCGGCTCGAGATGGAGGAGATCCGGGATTTCTTGTTGCTTCACTACAAGGCCACCGAGCGTGACGACACGCCGTTTTGGCGTCATTGCCGCTCAATGGAGCTTACGGATTCGCTGCGCGAACGGTGGGAGATGTATCAGCGCACCGCCAATATCGTGGTCGCACTCGAAGACCTGTTCAAAGAGAGCAGTTGGTTTGCCGTATTCGCCGGACAGGGCGTCGAGCCGACGGGCTATCATCCATTCGCAAACATAGTCAGCGATGAAGAGTTGCAGCGACGTTTGGATTTGATCAGCGCGGATGTGATGAAACGCGTGAGTACACTGCCGCCGCACGATGAGTACATTCGTCAGCACTGTGCGGCGCCGGGAGTGGGCTAGGTGATCAAGACATCGCGTCGCGTGCAGGTGGAAGGACGCGACGTGGTCGTGTTCGATGATCTGATTACCGCTGCAGAGAGCGGCCGCTATGCCGTTGCGCTCGCGCACGCGGCTTTTACGAAGACAGAGTCGGCACGTCCTGAATCCGTGCACTTGCGTCATTGGGTGTGCGAAATGCCGCTCGATAATTTGCCGAATCTTTCGTTGTGGTCGGCGACATCGGCTGCACTTCGAGAGATGCGCCCGACCGAGTCCTATCGTCCGTATCGCTGCTATACCAACTTCGCGTCCTTTGGCGATGTGCTTCTCACGCACGTTGATGCGTTGCCTGACCGACGCGAACTCACCGCCCTGTGGTATCTGTGCGAACAGTGGGATCCGGAATGGGGCGGCGAAACATTGTTCTTCGACGATGCCAATGATGCGCAAGTCGCTGTTGCACCGAAACCTGGGCGATTGGTCATCTTCGATGGCGCCATCCGCCATGCGGGCCGCCCACCCAATCGAAACTGCTTCATTGGGCGCTACACGTTCGCGATCAAGTTGCGTCAGGGATAACGGCCGAGTTGATCCCTCTCTTCAAGGGGTCAGCGCCAAAAGCCGCGTTGCGTGCGAAGGGACGCCATGAATCGTGCTCTGAGCGCCTTGCCTGCAGATCACCGAACCTCCACCGTTCAGGGGCAGACATACATATATATGTGCAAGCGGAAGCTAACCCGGAGGATCAGCGCTGGGTACGCGCTAACCGAATACGCCCTCGGTCGAACACGCGTTGCCCCTCTTTCCCTTTGGACACCCAACGATCACGTTGGGCCTCTCACCTATTGGACACCCAACGACTGCGCCTCTTTTTTCGTCGACTCTTTCCTTTGAATCCAAGGACTTACTGCGTCGATCTCCAACCACGCCTGAGCATCGATCCAGATGTCTGGCCGTTGCAATGTCTTGGCCGTGAGAGCAATTGATGGGTGTCCAGGCGGAGAAAATTTCAGGGGAGAATTCGATGGGTGTCCAATGCGGGAAGGGGTTTGCTGCGGGCGCTGGGGGAGCTGTAACTGGAGCGCTTCGATCGACTGCGGTGCCGACGTCGGTGGTTAAATAGGTGAAGCGATATGGACGCCGAGAATACTCATCAAGTTTTCGATTGGCTTTGGTCGTCGGGGCAGCTGTCTGCACGAGACATTGATTCTCTTTCTGGCTTGGGCATAGAACTCGTCATCAATCTTGCGCTGCCCACTTCTACCAATGCACTGTCAGGAGAGGCGGAGCTCGTTGCGCGGCAGGGGATCGCTTACGTACAGATTCCGGTCGAATGGGAGAATCCCACGCCTGAGCAGTTTCAGCAGTTCGTGGGTGTCCTCCAGTCATTTCGAGGTCGCAAGGTGTGGGTGCATTGCGCGAAAAACATGCGCGTATCGGCGTTCATTTATCTCTATCGAAAGCTTGTCTTGGGTGAGGAAGAGCGTGCAGCGACATTCCCCATGCGCGAGGTCTGGATTCCGAATGAAGTGTGGCAGCGCTTCATAGACCAAGTGCGCTCTGCCTTTGCGCACGCAAATTCGATTTCTGACTGAGGGCCGACTGTGCGCACGCTGAGCAGTCGCCCAGACTTCACGATCGCCCTGTATCCCGGCCATCTCTGCCGCGGCGGTAACTCGCTCGATCCAAACACTCAAGTCACCAAAAACAAAGCTGGCTCAAGGAAATAGGAGTCTTGAGCCGGTAGATGCGAACTGTCGGCTTTCCATCGCCACTTCGACCCAATCAGGTCTCCACCATGAGCGTGATGTCCAACGTGCTTATCGCAATCGGCGGCATCGGACTAACTGCCGTGATCCTATTTGTAACGCGACGATCGAGTGGCGGCCAATCCCGGCGAAAACCTTCTGGCGGCGGCTTCGCTTGGGCATTGCTTTTCCTCAGCAGTGGTCGCATGCCACCGCCGCCCCCTCAATCTCAGATCGAACAAGATGAAGGAACGCGAAAGAATCGCGAGATAGGAGACGGCCATGAATGAGGCTCGCGAGCTGTTGCTGCAGTTGGGAAACTAATCGGCGTGAAGTGAACCCACGACCAAGCACCGCATCTTCACAACGTCCTTCGCGAGCGTTTATCCGCTCTATGTACAAAAAGCGGAGCGCAAGAACCGCACGAAGGAAGAGGTCGATCAAATCATTTGCTGGCTAACGGGCTACGATCAAACGCAACTGCGTCAACAACTGAAAAAAGAAATCGATTTCGAGACCTTCTTTTCCGAAGCACCGTCGATCCATCCCAACGCTTCGCTCATCAAAGGAGTGGTGTGTGGGATCCGAGTCGAAAACATCGAAGATCCGTTGATGCGAAAGATTCGCTATCTCGACAAGCTGATCGACGAACTCGCGAAAGGCAAGCCGATGGACAAGATCCTGAGGGTGTAGTCGGGGCGAGGATCGACGGCGGATTTTGAATTACACGTGACGTGTGGCGAGGGACGCTTACCAGTATCGGAAATAGGGCATTGACCCGCGATCTTTGTATTTTTCCTTTGTGTTCTCTGTGTTGCGTCCGGCTCCGTTCCTAGCGCTGAAAATCGCGTCCATGCAGCATCGCACGCACGACGGATTTGCGAACCACAAAATCGCCGAAGCGTTCGCCGGCTTCGCGCTCTTGCGAATAGCGAGTGAGCAATTCGCGCAACGAAATCAGGATTTCCGCTTCGCCAATGTTCTCCTTGTAGAGAGCGTTCAAGCGATCGCCATTCCCGCTGGCGCCGAGGTACAGGTTGTACTTGCCAGGTGCTTTTCCGACCAGCGCGATCTCTGCAAGGAAGGGTCGCGAGCAGCCATTGGGGCAGCCGCTCATGCGAATGTTGATTGGCTGATTTTCTAGATCGAGCGAACGAACGATCTCATCGATCTTGCCGATCAATTCCGGTAAGTAGCGTTCGCTCTCTGCCATCGCAAGACCGCACGTTGGCAGCGCGACGCAGGCCATCGAGTTCTGCCTCAATCCGGTCGCAGTCACATCGTTGTGCAGGCCGTATTGCGCAAGCAGGGCATCGATCTTCGCGCGATCTGCTTCGGTGACGCCGGCGATGATCACGTTCTGATTCGTCGTGAGCGCGAACGCACCGCTGTGCACCTGGGCAATCGCACGCAATCCGCTCATGATCTTCCGGTTCGAAAAATCCGCGACGCGGCCGTTCTCAACGAACAGCGTGTAATGCCAAAGAGCGTCTTCTCCCTGATGCCATCCGAGCCGGTCGCCTGAGCTTGCAAAGAAGTACTCTCTTGCCGGCTCGAGCGGTTTGCCGAGTCGTCGCGCAAGTTCTTCGCGGAGCCATTTCACGCCTCGATCTTCGATGGTGTATTTGAACCGAGCATGGGCGCGATCTTTGCGATTGCCGTAGTCGCGTTGGATGCACATCGTATGTTCAGCGACGGCAATCACATCTTCCGGCGTGCAGAACCCTGCAGCCTCGCTCAGCCGCGGATACGTCGCCGGCACTTTGTGAGTCATGCCCATCCCGCCGCCGACGAACACGTTGTAACCAACGATGCGGCCAGCATCGACAATCGCAACAAACCCCAAGTCGTGAGCAAACACATCGATGTCGTTCGATGGCGGCACCGCAATGGCGATCTTGAACTTGCGAGGCAGGTACGTGCGGCCATACATAGGTTCTTCGTCGGTGCCTTCGGGCACGGCCGGACCTTGCTCAAGAAGCACTTCGCGGTAGCCGCCGGTACGTGGCATCAAATGCGCGCTGATGTTCCTTGCGAGCGTGCTGACTTCAGAATGTGCATGAGAGAACAACGGATTGGCCGTGGAGATCACGTTGCGATTGTCATCGCCGCAAGCGGCGATCGTGTCGAGTCCCGCCGCAACGAGACTCTGAACGTGACGTCGCAGATTTCGCTTCAGGACGCCATGAAATTGAAATGTCTGACGAGTCGTGAGACGCAGCGTGCCATTGGCTGTGGCGCACGCGGCCGCATCGAGCGCGAGCCATTGCTGAGGCGAAAGCACGCCTCCCGGTAATCGCACGCGTACCATGAACTGATAATGCGGCTCGAGCTTGGCGCGACGCCGATCATCGCGCTCGTCGCGATCGTCTTGCTGATAGATGCCGAAGAACTTCAGCAGCTTGGTGTCGTCATCGGTGATCGCGCCCGTGAGGGGATCGATCAATGTGTCTCGCAGCGTGCCGCGCAGATAACGACTGTCGAACTTAAGTTGTTCGTTGTCGTGCAGTTCGCTTAAGGGTCGGGATAGGTCGGCGGTGCGATCCAAAGTGACTTCAACACTCATCAATACACGTCTCTTTGATAGCGCCGCGCACGTTGCAATTCCATCAGCTGCTCTTCGGCTTGTTCGGCGGAACGGTTGCCGTGCTGCTGCATGATCTCGATGAGTGCGCGCTGCACGTCGGCAGCCATGCGTGACGCATCGCCGCACACGTAGATATAGGCGTCGTTCTGGATCCAGTCATATAACTCTGCCCCACGCTCCAACATGCGATGTTGGACGTAGATCTTCTCGGCCTGATCGCGCGAGAAGGCAACGTCCATGTGGGTGAGCACGCCACGCTTGCGGTAGTCGAGCCATTCTGTTTGATACAGAAAGTCGCTCAAGAAGCTGCGCTCGCCGAAGAACAGCCAGTTGCGCCCACGTGAACCGGTCGTTTCGCGCTCTGCGATGAACCCTCTAAAGGGCGCAATGCCGGTCCCTGGCCCGATCATGATCACCGGTGCATCTGCGTTCGCCGGCAAGCGGAAATTCGGGTTGCGATGGAGATAGATCGGCAGCGTTGCGTCGTCGCCTTGTGCGTCCGCGAGCTGCTTCGATACGACCCCGAATCGCAACTTGCCGCGCGCCTCGAATGTGGCAAGCCCAACAGTGAGATGGACCTCATCCGGTGTCGCTCGTTGGCTCGATGCGATTGAGTACAAACGCGGCGCCAACGGACGCAGCAAGCGTAGAAACTGTTCCGGGTCGGTTTTTGCGAGCGGATAGGTTTTGATCAGATCGACGAGATCGTGGCCTTGAATGAACTGGGCCAATGCATCCGTATTCTCAGGTGCGAGCAGTGCGGCGAGTGTCGTGTTGGACGTGTGCGAGGCGTACTTCTCGACCAACGTGCGGCTCACGGGGCCGATGTCGAAGCGTTCGATCAACGCTTGGCGCAATGACACGTTGCTACCTTCGACAGAGACCGCGGAATCTGCTGAGTAGGGCAGCGCCTGGAGCAATTCGTCGACTTGTCCTGCATCGTTACGCGGCACGACGCCAATCGCATCGCCCGGCTCATAGTGGATGCCCGAATCCTCCAACGATAGCTCGATGTGGCGCACGTCCTTGCCGGATGTACGCGCCGTCAATCGTTGATTGACGAGAACAGGAGCGTGGAACGGATTCTTTCGAGTGTAGGCGGTTGCGACTGCATGGCTGCGATCGACAGCCTGCACGACAGGTGCGCTGCTGAGTTGCAGTTCACGCCCCAAGTGCTCGATGACCTGCTCCATCCACTGCTTCGCAGGCGCTTCGAAGTCGACGTCGCAATCGATGCGCGAGACAAAGGGCTTGGCTCCCAGCGCCGCGAGACGTGCGTCGAACTGACGGCCGGTTTCGCAGAACTTCTCGTAACTCGAGTCGCCCAGCGCGAGCACTGAATATTTCAAGTGGGCAAGCGGCGGCGCTTTGCGGCCATTCAGCAGTTCATGAAATGGCCGAGCACGATCGGGCGGATCGCCTTCGCCATGCGTGCTGACAATGACGAGCAGCACCTGAGTCTCTTGCAGGTGGCGCTTCTGACAATCCAGCATGTCCAAGACGACGAATGGCACTTGAAGCCCGGCGAGCATTTCCGCGGCTTCCTTGGCCAAACGCTCGCAATTGCCGCTCTGCGATCCATACAGAAGTGTGATGACGGGCTTACCGTCGTTGATGGGAGCCGGGGCGGATGTGCTTACGGATGCCTGCAAACTGCCGGCTAGGAATCCGCTCAGCCACGCGCGTTGCTGCGCATCGAGCGGTTGAATCAAGCGTTGTAACGCTTGAGACGTGGCTGCATTAAAAGGAGCTGTAGACCATGGGTCCACAGCTCCCGTCGTTGAGGCGGCAGCGTGCTGCATCGGAAGGCTCGTCATCGCGTGCCGTTGATCCTCTTGATCTGCCAAGCGCGAAATTAGGAAGGCTGCTTGACGGTACGCAGGTACGGACGGTGTTCCTTGAAGCCTTGCGGGAAAAGCTTCTTGGCATCGTCGTTCGAGACGGACGGAACGATGATCACGTCTTCACCGTGCTTCCAATTCACCGGCGTTGCGACCTTGAACTTGTCGGTGAGCTGCAGGGAATCGATCACGCGCAGGATCTCATCGAAGTTGCGGCCGGTGCTGGCAGGGTAGGTGATCATCAAGCGAATCTTCTTCGCAGCATCGATGATGAACACCGAGCGCACCGTGTGGGTGTTATCCGCCTTCGGATGCAGCATGCCGTACAGCGTCGCAACCTTGCGATCCGCATCGGCAATGATCGGAAAGCGCGGACGTGCGCCTTGCGTCGCCTCGATGTCATCGGCCCACTTTTCATGGTCGCCGACCGGGTCCACCGAGAGTCCGATCACTTTCACGCCGCGCTTTTCGAATTCAGGCCGCAGTTTCTCGGTGTAGCCCAGTTCAGTGGTGCACACCGGAGTGAAATCCTTCGGGTGAGAAAATAGAACGCCCCAGGAATTGCCCAGCCATTCATGGAAGCGAATGGAGCCAGCGGTCGTTTCCGCGTTGAAGTCCGGTGCGATATCCCCGAGCTGCAGTGCCATGGTGTTCTCCTAATTGAGCAGAGCGATAGATTTTGGGGATGCGAACCCTAACACCTCACAATGTGATACAAAAATTCCATTTGGAACGAGGACATGCCTTTTGGGAATTTGGACGGGGCAGTAGACTGCATGAGCCGGAAACACCCCAGAAATCACGATCCGGTGCCCCCTCCCGGAGAGCCTATGAGCGCCGATTCAGTACGAATCTCCAGACGCCAGTACGAAACCCTCTCCAAATTTCGCTATGAATTGCGGCGCTACCTGCGTTACAGCGAGCAAGTCACCCGAAAGTACGGGGTCACTCCGCTGCAATACCAACTGCTATTGCACCTCAAAGGATATCCGGGCCGGGACTGGGCCTCGGTGAGCGAGCTCGCCGAGCGCTTGCAGGCAAAACACCATGGCGTGGTGGCCCTCGTCACGCGTTGCGAAAAGACGAAGCTCGTCGAGCGTCGGCCCGATCCCAACGATCGTCGCCGGGTCTACGTGCATCTCACTAAGAAAGGTGAGGAGCGTCTAGCGAAGCTTGCGGACTTGCACCGTCGCGAGCTCGTTCTTCTCGAGAAACGCTTTTTCGTTCCCAAACGCGAGGATTTCGGCGAGTAGCCGGCTTTGCGTGGGCCGGCTACTTCGGTTTCGCATTAGGCCTCGTTAATCCACACCTTCGAGACGACGGGCATATGCGCGTGATCGTGGGCACTCGTTTCTTCGGATCCGGCGATACTTGGTGGCGGCGCCGGCTCTCGATTCATCCTCGCAAAGTTGGGAATGGCCAATAGCGGGGAGCCGTCGATAAATTGTCCGGTAATCGCGACGACGCCATTGAGAAGATCCGGTTGCCACATGGAATCGAGCTTTGCATTCGCACCGACGGCGCGGTCGACATCGCGCACATCGACGTTCTCGATGTTGTACAGGAGCGGCCCACGTCGCAGGGCCACTTTACCGCGATCGGCTTCAACCTTGTCGCTCGCATGCACGCGCTGAATCGGCAGCGGTAATTCCAGCTCAATCTGATCGTTCGGTTTCCAGGTACGGGCAATCACCGCATACCCATTAACGATCTTTGGCTTGATCGACTTCCCATTTATCGAAAGCGAAAGAAGGTGATTCACTTTTGGAGTGGTGGAGTAAAGCTCACTGACTTCGCGATTCGGAATGCGCACGTGAATGCTCATTCGCTTCCGTGCCTGTTTCGGATTGACGACAATCTCGACCTTGCCATCCCACGGATAATGCGTCCTCTGGATCATCTCGACATCGGTCCCGCCGACATTCTCGACTAGAATGGTGCTGCCGATGTACATGTTCACGAAGATGGCGTCCGAACTCTTCGCATAAGTCCACGTCGGCATTTGCAGCAGGGTACGCGGAATGTTTCCGACGCAGCACGGCACGATATGCCATGACGCTCTAAGTTCGCGTGCGTCGAGCGGATTCGGGTAGTAGAACGTCTTGCCATTCAAGGCCAAGCCTCCGAGCAACGCGTTGTACAGGGTGTCTTCGTAGATATCCGCGAACTTTGCGTCGTGATACGCGAGGCCCATCTTCCATTGAAAGAAGATCATTCCGCAGCTCGAGCAGGACTCGCAGTAGCTGTCGTTACCCAACGCAAAGTTCGGACCGAATCCTTCGTTCGAAGCTGCGCCTCCGATGCCCCCGGTGACGTAGTACTTGCGATGAACGAGGTTGTCCCACAGCGACTTCACTGCGCTTCGATAGTCTTCGTCGTGAGTCTCGGTGACGACGTCAGCCATTCCCGAGTAGCAATACATTGCACGCACCGCATGACCGACTGCCTCGTACTGCTCCGTCACGGGCAGATGACACTGATCGTATTCGCCACGCTCTTTCTCGCTGCGGGCGCTTCGATAGCGGTTGTCCAACAGAAACTTGGCGAGGTTGATGTACTTGTCGCCCTTGCCTGCGCCTTCGTTATCGTTAACGAAGCGGCCGAACCGCACCAGCGCTTGTTCCATTTCTTCATGACCGTCGTACCAAGCCTTCTTCGGAGCAGGGCCGAGATTTCGATCCCAACAATCCGCGAGCCGCTTTGCAGCTTCGTAGAGCCGTGGGTCGCGTTTGTCGGTCATCATGTAGTGCACGATTGCAGACTCGAGAAAGTAACCGCCCGTGTAACCCTCATGGTCGCTGCGCCGTTCCCACCGTAAAAAAGGGCCGGGCGCCTGATCGCCGCCTGCGTTACTGACGCGGGGTAGCGTGAATGCCGTCTGCATGTAGCCATCCGGTTCCTGTGCTGCGAGGATGATCGGAATCCATCGGTTGAGTGTTGCTCGCAGGCGATCTTGCGCTTTGATGATCTCGCCATCGCCTTTGGGATCGATCATCAGCGCGATGCTCATCGCCTCGACGGTGTTGTGAACGTAGGCATCCGAGAACACGAAGCCCTTGTGCGGGCCGTGCGGTTCGCCGCGCAATGCCTTTCCTGCTTCCATGAAATTGTCCAGCCCGCCTACTTCGATATCGGTGCGCTCTAGTTGCTCGACGCAATGTGGAATCCAATGGACGATCAGCGCCTTGAATCGATCGTTCCACAGCGGACTGTCGATCGAGTAGCGCCTTGTGTGGACCACTTGGAGTTGCTGCTGAGGTGGAGGCAACTCGACTTTCACAGTTAGCTCCGAAGACGTGCTGTTCGTCCCATCGCTCGCCGCGAGTCTGAGCAGATAGGTGCCGGGTGAACTGAAAGTCGCCGCGGTGATGGTGGCTTCGGGATTTTCGAACGTTACACGCCCGGGGCCGGACGCCTTGGTCCATCGCGTCTTGATCGTCCCTTCCGGTCCCTGGTGGGGATGTTTCGGCGGATCGCCGTAACCTGCCCACCCGCGCAAATACGTTTTCCCAGGTTGCACGACTATCCGATCGACACCTGCGGCGCCGCGCATTCCTTGTCCGGAAGATCCTGGTGGCTGCACATCATCCGCGATGGCGGTGCGCAGTACCGTCGGGATCGCAAGCGATGCGGCGACGGCTTTACTTGAGATGCCAATGAACGTGCGTCGATTCACCCGGAGCGGGTGTTTGCGATGAGTCATGATTCCCCCTGCAACTCGCTGCAATCTGTTCGTGCAGCACGACTCGCGTTGATACACGCAGCGCGAGCCGAAAGCGATGGCAAGACCGTTATCGAAATCCGTGCCGATTTTATCGATATACACGGACTGACCGACTAGGATGCTCGGTGGGGGACGGGCGCTGTTCGCTCGGCGTCAGTCGGTTTCACTTCAGTCTCATAAGAGTGATCCGTGAAGAAGCAATTTCAATTCGCGCTACTCGCGCTATTCGCCGTATCTATATCCAAAATCGCGCTCGCTGATTCATCAGGGTTGATCTCGAGCCCTGGCAAGAACATCGAAGTGCATGTGTTCGTGGACGATCAAGGCTCGCCGTTCTACTCGATCGCGCGAGAGGGCAGGCAAGTACTGGATCGCTCGCATCTCGGCTTGGTTCGCGACGATGGAGATTTCAGCCGTGCGCTCCGGCTCGTTTCCGAATCGAATCCAGAATCCGTCAAGGATGAATATGAACTCCTCACCAGCAAGCGACGCTTGAATCGTTACGAGGCGAATCGCAAGACGTTCAACTTTCGCAATGCCAAAGGGCAGGCCATCCAGATCGTCTTTCAGGTTTCGAACGATGGCGTGGCGTTTCGCTACTATTTTCCCGATCAAAGCCGAGAGCTGCGCCAATTGACGTCGGAGGCGACGACGTTTCACTTCCTGCCGGGAACACACGGCTACCTGCAGCCGATCGCTGTGGCGAAATCGGGCTGGGGCAGCACGAATCCATCGTACGAAGAAACGTATCAGCGAAATATATCCATCGATACACCGTCGCCTACTGGCGCGGGATGGGTGTACCCGGCCTTGTTCAAATCAGACGCTACATGGCTGTTGATTACTGAAGTCGCATTGGGCCGAACGTATCCGGGGACGCGCCTGCAATCGCAGTGGCGCAATCTCGAATACACGATCGCGTTTCCTAGTCCGCTTGAAGGTGTCCAGAACGGACCGATCAATCCGCAATCGACGTTGCCTTGGCTAACTCCGTGGCGCGTCATCGTGATCGGCGATTTGCGGACGATCGTCGAGTCGACCCTCGGCACCGACTTGGCTGACAAGCCGAAGAATGGCCAAGTGGCACATGCAGATATGCCCGGTAAAGCCTCCTGGAGTTGGCCGCTGCTGGGCGATGGGCAAACTGTGTTCGATACACAGAAGCGATTCATCGATTACGCCGCCGAAATGCATTGGCAGTACACGCTCGTCGATGCTCTGTGGGATACGCAGATCGGCTACGACAAGCTAAAGGAGTTGGTGGACTACGGACGTTCCAAGGGCGTGAAGATTCTGGTTTGGTACAACTCCGCGGGCGATTGGAATGAGGCGCCGCAAACGCCACGCAATCGGATGCTCACGCACGAGAGCCGCATTCGCGAGTTCGATCACTTAAAGGCAATCGGGGTCGCAGGGCTCAAGATCGATTTCTTCGCCGGCGATGGTCAATCCACGATCAACTACTACCAAGACATTCTCGAAGACGCCGCGCCTTATGGATTTGCGATGAACTTCCACGGTGCGACCCTGCCGCGAGGTTGGCAGCGCACGTATCCCAATCTCATGACGATGGAAGCCGTGCGGGGCCTTGAGTTCGTGACGTTCGAGCAACGCAACGCCGAAGACGAGCCCGCCCACGCGGCCATGCTGCCGTTTACGCGTAACGTGTTCGATCCGATGGATTTCACTCCCGTGGTGCTCGATCGCATCAACAATATCGAGCGACGCACGAGCAGCGCGTTCGAATTGGCGCTCTCAGTGCTGTTCACGTCGGGCATCACGCACTATGCGGAGATTCCGGAAGGAATGCACAAAGCACCCGACTACGTTCGCGAGTTTTTGCGGCATGTGCCCAGCGTTTGGGATGAGGTGCGGTTATTGGCGGGCGAGCCGGGAGAGTACGTCGCGATCGCACGCCGCAGCGGCAAGAAGTGGTACGTCGGCGGCATCAATGCACAGCGAGAGCCCAAGGATTTCACTTTGGATCTCTCGCTACTCGGTCCGATCAAATCGGCAACGTTGATCTCCGACGGCGAAGGCGGCAACTTGTCTTTCAGACGGACGGTGCTTGATTTGCCGACCCAACCACTGAAGTTGAACGTTCAAGGACGCGGCGGATTCGTGATCGAGGCCGCGCAGAAATAAACGCATTAGCGTGTCGCCTCGGGCGTTCACGAGCACGAACCAGCTGATTCCCTTAAGGCAAACCTGCAAAGGCGCGATCTTGCTACCGACGGGTAGCAAGATCCGTTCACTGTATACCGAAGACCGATCTCACCCGATCGCAAAGCATTGTTGACTTCGATCAATGCTCGCGATGCCATCCGTTTCGGGCTGACCGCCGAGCGTGAACCGTCAAGTCGCACGGGCGCCTCGCGCCCAGATGTGTACCGCTGTTGCACGCACAACACACTCGAGACTTCGCAGCCGTGCACCGGTGCCGTTGCGATTGATGCGAGGTCAACTTGAAGTCGGTGTTCGTCCAGTCTCAACGGTTGCTGACGTAACTCTCTGTTCATACCTGACTTCTTCTGCGCCGAGTCGCTTACTCATGCGGCGTCGAATCGCCTCTGCAAGCCCACTCAGTCCTCGAGCATGCATGAACAGCGCTGTCATTTTTACTCGCCATTTTGGAATAGTCTGAGTATTGACGCTCCCCGGCAACAGTGCTTTAGTACGAGTAATCAAAAAATGCCGTTCATCCGAACGGTGATCAAGGGGGAGTAAAGATGCGGAAGAAGTTTTATCAAAGGGCGTTCGCAGTCTCCGGATTGTTAGCGCTCGCAGGGCCTTCCATGGCGCAGGATCGCGCGAGTACGCCGAGTGACTCGGATTCTCTGGAAGAAATTATCGTCACTGGTATTCGGGGTTCGCTGCAAAGGAGCCTGGATATCAAGAAAGAGGCAGCGGGCGTCGTCGATGCCATTTCGTCTGAGGATATCGGTAAGTTTCCGGACTCGAACGTTGCGGCCTCGCTGCAGCGCGTGCCGGGTATTTCGATTCAGCGCAACGGCCAACGCGGCGAACCGACCGGGGTCACGGTTCGCGGCTTCGGCGGCGATTTCAACGAAACGTTATATGACGGCCGACGAATCTCCACTGCGAGCGGCGGTCGCTCGGTCGACTTCAGCACCGTGGGGTCCGACTTCGTCGGCACGCTCAGTGTGTTGAAGACGCCGGACTTGACGCTGGGGGCGAGTTCCATCGGCGCCACGATTAACGTGCAGTACCCGAAACCTTTCGACAATCCGGGCATGAAGTTTGTCGCGAGCGGCTCTGGCAACTATCAGGACGAATCTGCCGACGTACGCCCGACCGGCGGCGTGCTGTTCAGCGATACGTTCGCGAATGACACGTTGGGCATCTTGGTCGATGCGATCTACAGTGATCGTAAGACCACTACAAATCGCGTGTTCGTGTCAGGTTGGGAAGGCGGCAAGTTCAAGCCCTGTCAACTGACTACCACCTGCGCTCCCGGCAATACCGAAGCGGAATCCGTTGTTGGTTGGTGGCAGCAGCAATACGGCGCGGAACAATCGGAAGCCTCCGAGAAGCGCGTCGATGGTCGCATCGCATTTCAGTGGCGTCCTTCCGATAATTTCTTGTTGACGCTGGACGACAACTACTCGCGGCAAAAGATCACAACGGAAGTGGACGGCTTCGCGCTGTGGTTCAACCGCGGCGATCTGCGCAGCGTGCAACTTGACGACAACGGCACCGTCGTCAACTTCATTCAACCTGGCACGCCTATGGATCTGAATGCCAGCACGACCGACAACCTGGTGAAGACCAACCAGACTGGTTTGAATCTGGCGTATGACGCATCCGAAAACCTCAGCTTCAATCTCGACCTCTCTTATGCGAAGAGCGAGTCGAATCCGAATGGCGAAGGCTCGGACGGCGGCGACATCGGTTATGGCGGAACCTTGGGTACGCCCCTAGGTGTACGTGTTACGGGCGATAGCAGCAGTTCGTTCCCGCAACTGACTACGTACGGTCCGGCAGGGGACCAGTCTCGATATCTAGACCCAACTGCGATTGGCTCGCACGTTCTCGTCCGTACCCACCAGGAGAATAGCGATACGATCAAGCAGGGGCGATTCACCACAACGTTCAAGCAAGACAACTTGCGTTTGGACATGGGCTTGTCGTACCTGCATGACAACTTCGAGCTGCAGAACAGCAACACGTTCGCGAACAACTTCTGGCAGGCGTTCTCGGGTTACGGTGCTCCGTCCGGCCGCACTTCAGGAGTGGTGCTCCCGACGAGCCTTTACCACGGTACGATCAGTACCTCGGGATTCATTCCAGGATTTTCTGGGGGTGGATCGCTACCGCCGACGCTCCAGCGATATAGCTCCAGGGAACTTTATGCCTTCCTGGAAGGGCTAGGCGATCCGTGGACTCATCAGGTGGATGGCTTCAACTACCCGGGACCTGTGCCAATCGAAGGCGTTCCCACGCCTCCAGGAACGTTGGCTAATTCACTCGCGCACTGCGGACCTGGGGCTCCCGATCATCCAGCACTTTGCGACTACCATGGATCTCTCGACCTCATGCTTGATCCAGGCAGTATCCAAGACATCACCGAGAAGACGCTGGCAGGCTTCATTCGCGCCGGTTTCGACACCGAAGTAGGCTCGATGCCATTCCACTTCAGTGCGGGTGTGCGTGAAGAGCGTACCGACGTGACCTCGGCAGGCGTCGGACGCGTGCCCGTGCGGCTCGACTTCAGCTCGGGAGACCCCACGCTGTTAACGACGACGTTCTCGCCAACGCAACCCATCTCGACCAAGAGTCACTATTCATTCCTCTTGCCGAGCATGGACATGAAGCTTGAGCTGACGGATTCCGTGCATCTGCGCTTTGATGCGTCCCGTACGTTGACGCGTCCAGCCATCAACACGCTGTCTCCAGTGTTGAACGTCGGTTCGCTGCCGCGTATCGGCTCGCTGACTGCAACGGGCGGCAATCCGGATCTCAAGCCCTATCTGTCCGACAACTTCGACGCAGCCGTCGAGTGGTACTACCAAGCCAACTCGTACGCAGCGGTCAATCTGTTCGTGAAGCACGTAACGAACTTCATCGTGGGTGGTACCCAGCGTCAGGTGATCAGCCCGACGTTGATGGACCCCTCGACGAATGCGCCTGCGGTGTACACCGTCTCGCAACGTGTGAACGGGCCGGAAGCGACCATCGATGGCGTCGAACTCGCATGGCAGCACGTCTTCGGCGATACCGGCTTTGGCTTCAATGCCAACGTCACCCTCGTCGATACGGACAAGCCTTACGACAAGAACGACATCTCGCAGAGCGGGTTCGCCGTGACGGGCTTGGCCAACTCGGCTAACTTCGTGGGCTTCTACGACAAGAATGGATTCGAAGCTCGTGTAGCTGCAAACTGGCGCGACGAATACTTGCTGCAGTTCGGTCAGAACCAGAACAACTCCTTGTTCGGGGCTGAGCCGACATTCGTCAACTCGAGCTTGCAGATCGACCTCAGCACGAGTTATCAGTTGACTGACCAGCTCAACGTTTACTTCGAGGCCTTGAACGTCACGAACGAAACGATGAGTACGCACGGACGCTACGACAATCAGCTGCTTGATGTGTTTGCGTACGGTCGCCGATATGCCCTCGGCGTGAGATTCCGTATGTAATTGGACGGAAGGGGGGGGCGGCGGAGGCGCTTCGATCGAGGCGCCTCCGTCTGTTGTTCAGAGGTAAAGATCGATGGTCCAGCCGGTTAAACGAATCGTGATCGTGGGAGGCGGCACCGCTGGCTGGTTAACAGCAGCCGTGATCGCAGCAAAACATCGCAGCCGCATGGACTTCGGCTTCAGTGTCACGTTGGTCGAGTCGCCCGATACGCCGATCATTGGAGTGGGCGAGGGGACGTGGCCGACCTTGCGTACCACCCTGTCTCGCATCGGCGTGTCGGAGACGGAGTTCTTCCGTCATTGTGACGCCGCCTTCAAGCAGGGTGCGAAGTTCGCGAAGTGGACGACCGGTGCGGACGACGACGCCTACTATCACCCGCTGATGCTTCCGCAAAGCTTCTCTCAGCTCAACTTAGTGCCGCATTGGCTCGCCGAACGCAGCGGCCGCAGTTTCTGCGATGCCGTGACCCCGCAAGGAAAGATTTGCGACGACGGCTTGGCACCGAAGACGATTGCGCATGCCGAGTACGATGCTGTGGCGAATTACTCCTATCATCTGAATGCGGGGAAGTTCGCGACGTTCTTGCAGAAGCACTGCTGCGAAAAATTGGGTGTGCGGCATGTGCTCGCGAACGTACGCCGCGTCAATCTGACAGAGAACGGCGATATCCGCAGCCTCGAACTCGATCGCGCGAGCGACATCGAAGGCGATTTGTTCATCGATTGCACGGGATTCAAGGCGCTGCTGATCGGCGAGACGCTCGGCGTACCGTTCAAGCCGTGCAACGACGTTTTGTTTTGCGACATGGCGCTTGCCACGCAAGTGCCGTATGAAAGCGAAAATAGTCCGATTGCGTCGCACACCATTTCGACCGCGCAGAAAGCCGGGTGGACTTGGGATATCGGATTACCCACGCGTCGCGGCGTCGGCTACGTGTATTCGAGTCGCCATTCCACCGCGGAGGACGCAGAGCGCGAGTTGCGCGCCTACATCGGTCCCGCTGGCAAAGATTTGCCGATCCGCAAGATCCCGATTCGTGCCGGATGTCGCGCGACCTTCTGGAAAGGTAATTGCGTTGCCATCGGACTTGCCGCGGGCTTTCTAGAGCCGTTGGAGTCCTCTGCCATTGTGCTCATCGAGATTTCGGCAAAGCACATCGCCGAGCAAATGCCGGCGTGTCGCGAAGTGATGGATGTCATCGCTGCACGGTTCAACGCAGCGACCGAATATCGCTGGGGCCGAATCGTCGATTTTCTAAAACTGCACTACGTTCTGACGAAGCGTACTGATACCGCATTTTGGCGCGACAACCTGCTGCCCGAAACGATTCCTGAGCGCCTGCAGAATCTGTTGCTGCTATGGAAGTACCAATCGCCCTGGTATCACGACGAATTCGACCGCATCGAGGAAGTGTTTCCAGCCGCAAGTTATCAATATGTGTTGTATGGAATGGGATTTAGAACCGAAGTCCAGCCCGATACGCTGGCAGCGAATGCGCATCTGGCACAGCGTGCGATGCGCGAGAATGTGGGGCTCACCGAAAAACTGCGTGGCGGGTTGCCGCGCCATCGCGAATTGATACGCAAAATCGTCGAGCACGGTTTGCAGCCGGTTTAACCTCATTGCCTAAACAACACGATCTCGTTTCTCGTTATGCGTGCAGAACTTCTCAATCCAAAAGATCACGCTCGGCTGCGAATCCGGCCGACGCAAATTGCCGTGCCGCATTTCGTGCAGATCGTGTTGTCCGAATTTTCTGCCGCTGCCGCTTCCTGTCCGGTGCTGCTGACTAAAGACGCCAGCACGGGTGAGTTCTACGCTGGGGCGATGCTGGGATTCAAACCCGGCGAACCGCTTAAGGTCACAACGGCGGATCGTGCGGGCTTCGATCCGTTGCATTTGGTGCGCGATGGCTTCTTCGTCTCGGGCGAACAAATTGCCATCGATCGCGACAATCCTCGATTCAGCGAAACGGTCGGCGAGCCTTTGTTCGATGAGGAGCAGCGGCCGAGTGTCCGGTTACGGCAAGTTCAGAAGGCCCTGTTTGATCTTCATCAAGGGGTTGAGGCGACCAAAAAGTTCATCCAGTCGATGCTGCAATTCAAGCTCATCGAGCCGATCGATGTTTCGCTGCGATTCGACAGCGGCGAGCATCTATCTCTGCAGGGGCTTTATACGATCAGCCTCGACTCCCTACGCGCCCTGCCGGACGCCGAAGCATTGGAGCTGTTCCGAGCCGGCTATCTGCAGCACGCTTACACGATGAACGTGTCGTTAGGCCAGATCGGAGTGCTCGCGCACCTGCGAAACAGCCAAGCGGGCCAGGCTCGCATCGCCCTTTAAGGCGACGAAGGGCTCGATGGAATGAGCCGGTTCGCTCTTCGATGGATTGGGCAGAAATCCATCGACCAATCTTATGGACCCATCTCGCTTCGGCATCGCCAACCGATATACTCTTAGGTATGGCGAAAAGAAGAAGCAATATCAATCAGCCCTCATCGGTGCGATCGCAGCGGCAATCTGTTCGCATTGCTGCTCCACAACCGAGGGGGCGCCAGAGGCCCAATCCGCGCATTCATGGCCGGATTGCCGATGACTTAGGTATCGCAATCTTGAGCGGCCACCATGCCGCGGGTTCGATTCTTCCGACCGAGGTGGAGGCCGCCGAAAAGCTGGGGGTCTCGCGTACTGCTTATCGAGAAGCCATTCGGTTTCTCGCAGCGAAAGGATTGGTCGATAGCAAACCGAAGGTCGGCACGCGTGTCACCGAGCGCAACGACTGGCATGTGCTGGATCCGGATGTGTTGCGTTGGGTGTTCCAAACTGAGCCCAGCGAACAATTCATTCAAGAACTGTTCGAGCTCCGAGCAATCCTGGAGCCGCAAGCTGCAGCACTTGCTGCGAGCCGTCGCACCGTCGAACAGTTATCCAGGATGGGCCACGCGCTGGAGGAGATGGCGCGTCATGGATTGAACACCGAAACCGGTCGCGCCGCAGATCAAGCGTTTCACGAAGAGATACTGAGAGCGACGGGCAACACCACATTGATGGCCCTCACGACGACGATCGGCGCCGCGGTGCATTGGACGACGGTGTTCAAACAGCGTTCTTTGAATCTCGCTCGCGATCCCATGCCGGAACATCGGAACGTCTATGCGGCCATTGCGAGCGGCGATCCGGATTTGGCCAAGCAGGCTGCGAAGGAACTCTTGCAACTCGCACTGCAGGACACTCGCGCGTCTCTCAAGAGCGATGGCCAAGGCGCTCAGGGGGCGGATCACGCTCGCAAGAGGCGTCGTAAGTAGAACGAAGAGTTCGGCGGATATAAGAATCGGATCCGGACGCAACACAAAGATCACATAGAGCCTGTGTCGCGCATGAGGTGAGGCGCACGTGCGAATGCTCGCACGTCGAGAGGAGAGTCTCCACGCAGAGGCCCGGAGATCACGGAGGATGTACGAGACGATGCGAACCGCACCAGCAATTAATCTGCGCTTTGCGCGCTCAACGCGTGTCGTCGACGTGATCTATGCTCCTTCGGATCGACGCTAGCCCTTCCTAGCGCGGGGGCCTCCATCCTCAGGTTATCCGTGATGATCGCGAAGCGGTTCTTCATCTCTAACTTGCGACAATAAGCATCAACGACACCAGCTCGCACACATTTGTAGTTTTTGTGCTCTCTGTGTTGCGTCCCAATCTTCAAAAGAAAACGCCGGCGCAGGGACGCCGGCGTGATGGCACGCACGGGGGATATCGCCAGGAAGGCAAACGCGCGTGACAAGCTCGATAAAAGTTGCAGAGATGCCCAACCGGGGTTGAACGATAGCCAACGGCGCGCGGCCCTTCAAGTGTTTTGTCGGACTATTTAAATATAAGTTTTACCGATAGCAATATAAGCTTCGCGCGCGGTTAGTTGACACTTCTGCACTGCGATCCCGCCGTGCGATAGTAAGATTCGATGACAGTTAACTCAGACAAAAGAACGAATCCTATGCATCGCGGATTTGCATCGCTATGGCTCTGCCTAATTGCCTCGGTCGCCTTCGCTGCCGGCGCCGATCAAAAGCTTAAAGCCCAGAATATCGACGTGACGATCGATGCAGCTAGCACGTCCACACCGATATCGCCGTACCTCTACGGTCAATTTCTCGAGCACATTGGCCCGATCGTGAATCACGGCCTGTGGGCCGAGATGGTCGATGACCGAAAGTTTTACGGCCCGATTCTCGATCGCGAGCCGCCGCCGGAAACGGACCCGCGACGCGTTTGGCGCGGCCGTACCCAAAGTTGGATTCGACTCAGTGAGGGCGCTGGCGCCTCGCTCGACACGCAGAAGCCTTATGTCGGCGAACACGCACTGCTGCTGCGTCCGCAAGACCAAGCGACGGTCGGCGTTTGGCAGGGGAGCGTGCCCTTGTTGAAAGGCATGCAATACGAGGGCCACATCTTCGCGGCGGGCAGCCCGGATGCGCAGATCAATGTGAGCTTGGTCTGGGGCGAGGGTGCAAAGAATCGCCAGACCGTGAGCCTGCCGCGGCTTGCTTCCGATTACACGAACTTTCCGTTGAAGTTCACTTCGCCCGTGACCACCAACGAAGCTCGACTGGAAATCGCCGCGACTGGAAACGGCGAAGCTCGTGTCGGCGTGCTGTCGCTGATGCCGGCAGATAACATCGAAGGCTTCCGCGCTGAGGTGATCAATACGCTGAAGCAGCTCAACTCCGGTGTGTATCGCTTCCCAGGCGGCAATTTCGTTTCCGCACATGAGTGGCGCGATGCGGTTGGACCACGCGACAAACGCGCGCCTACTTTCGACCCTGTGGCGAAGGTTGCTCAGCCGAATGACGTCGGCACCGATGAGTTCCTCACGCTGTCCCGCCTTCTGAACGTCGAGCCGTACATCACTGTGAACGCAGGATTTGGCGATGCGTGGTCCGCTGCGCAACTCGTCGAATATTGCAATGGCGCCATCACGACACCGATGGGCAAGTGGCGTGCTGAGAATGGCCATCCGGAGCCTTACCACGTTAAGTACTGGGGCATCGGCAACGAGCCCTGGGGCGACTGGCAGATGGGTGCGATGGCGTCCACGCAATATCCGTGGAAGAACAACGAGTTCGCCAAACGCATGCGCAAAGTGGATCCATCGATCTTCTTGATCGCCGGCGGTGCAATGCCCAAGACGATGACGACCGCGAAGCAGTCTTTACGTTTCGGCACCTCGCTCATTCCCGAGCCGCTTTCACCGGCGGATTGGAACGGTCAGTTGTTCCAACATTCGCTCGGTTACTTCGATGAACTGAGCGAACACTTCTATGCCTATGCCGGAACGCATTTCGATCTGAAGCAAGCGGCGCAAGTGCCGGACGATCCCAACGAACCGTTGATCGATGTGATGCGCAAGCCTGCGAATCACGTGCGTGCAACGTACGAAGACTATGAAGACTACTTGCAGCGCATCCCGGAGCTGAAGGACAAGCACATCACGATCAACATCGACGAGTGGGCGATGATCGGGGTCCCGCCGAACTCTTATAAGCTCGTGCCCGCATACGCGTGGGCCTTCCACGAAATGTTTCGACATTCGGATCTCTTCCGTGCCGCTGCTTACACGTTTGCGACAGCGATGTTGAATTCGACGCGCAATACCGCCGAACTCAGCCCGGTCGGCGAGTTGTTCAAACTGTATCGTGAGCATCACGGCACGATCCCGGTGAAGGTGATCGGCAACAATCCGCCGCCGCCGCCCAAGTATCCGCCGGGCGGAGAACAACCCAAGGTGAACGCCGGCAGCGATACCTACCCGGTCGACGTTTCGGCAGCGTGGAACGAGGGGCACGACACGCTATCGATTGCGATCGTGAATCCGACCGAATCGCAACAGACAGTGCACCTTGCAATCGAAGGTGCGGATTTGGCGCGCAAGGCGACGCTGTATCGCTTGGCCCATCCCGACGTGAACTATGCCGTGCCGATGGGCCAGCACTCGCAAGTGCAGGTGCAACGCAAGTCGGTCGCCAACATCGGATCGGCTCTCACGCTGCCGCCTTATAGCGTGAGCGTGTACGAGTTGAGGAAACAGTAGTCGGAAGAACGCGAACAACCAACGAGGGACACGAAATGCTAAGAAAAATCGTATTGGCATGCGCCTTGGCAGCGCCGGCTCTAATTTCTTCAGTCGGCCACGCTGAGGAGTCGGCGGACTTCAAGCCGGCTTCGACCAATGTGATGAACGTCGAATATCCGCGCGTGGACAGCCAAGGACGCGTAGAACTTCGCATCAAGGCGCCGACGGCAAACAGCGTAAAGCTCAATTTCTGGAGCGGTCCGAAGGTCGACATGCAGAAACAAGCAGACGGCTTCTGGACGGTCACGACGCCGCCGCTCGTTCCGGGCTTGCACTACTACGTGTTCAACATCGATGGCGCCGAAGTGAATGATCCCGGCAGTCAGGCGTTCTTCGGCGGTAGCCGGTTCGTCAGCGCCGTCGAAGTTCCTGAAGCAGGCTCAACGTACTACTCGGCGCAAGACGTGCCTCACGGTCAGGTGCGCGAAGTCTGGTATCACTCCTCCGTGACCGGTACGTGGCGTCACGCGTTGGTCTATGTACCGCCGGGCTACGACAAAGATTCGAAGCAACGCTATCCGGTTCTTTATCTGCAACACGGCGGCGGCGAAGATGAGACGGGCTGGGTTCGCCAAGGTCACGCGAACTTCATCCTCGACAACTTGATCGCTGCGGGCCAAAGCAAACCGATGATCATCGTGATGGCATCCGGTTACGCACAGCGCGCGGGCACGACACCGCCGAATCTCGCCGGCAAGCCGTTCGGTTCGCCCGAAGTGATGAAGGCAATGCAAGACATGTTCAGCACATTCGACGACGAAGTGACCAAGGTGCTGATCCCATACATCGACTCGAACTTCCGCACGATTGCGAATCGGGAGAATCGCGCCATGGCGGGGCTCTCGATGGGCGGCATGCAGACGTATCAAGTCACGCTAAATCACTTGGACTTGTTCTCGTACATCGGCGGATTCAGCGGCGCGGGCGGCACGATCCTGCTGGGCAATCGCAAGTTCGACCCGAAGACCGACTTCAACGGAGTATTTGCGGATCCCGCAGCGTTCGCGAAGAAGGTGCATGTGCTCTGGTTGGGCGTCGGCACTTCGGAACCGGAGAGAATGCGTCAGGGCATCTTGGGTTTGCACAACGCATTCGACGAAGCTGGCATTAAGCACGTCTTCGTCGAATCGCAGGGCACCGATCACGAGTGGCAAACCTGGCGGCGTGCACTGAAAGATTTCGCGCCGCGGCTGTTCGTCACTAAATAGACATCTTCAAATCCGACGGGCGAGGGCACGAGCCTCGCCCGTCTTTCCAACTCAGCACTCTACGATTGCCTTGATGACGCCCGTCTCTGGTTTCATCCAGGTCGGAAACACGGCTGGCACCTCGGCCAACGTGGCGCGATGAGTATTGAGTTGCGCGGTGGGGATTCGACCTGCGCGCATGGCATCGATCACTCTGCTGACATCCAAGAGGGTGGCGTTGCGGCTTCCCAGCAGCGTCGTTTCGCGGCGATGAAACTCGGGATCGGAGAAGGTGATGTCGCCTTGGACGATCGAGACGAGGACGTAGTTGCCACCGTGGCCGACGTAACCAAATCCTGCCTGCATCGACTGGCGATTGCCGGTGGCATCGAATACGACATCGAACATCTCGCCGTGGGTGAGGTCGCTCAATCGGCCGCTGACTTCGTCCGTTACCAGCACGGTGTCATGAACCTTGAGCACCTTGCGACAGAACTCGAGCCGGTCTGCGCGCGTGTCGATAACGCAGACTCGCGCATTGCGTGCCAAGGCGAACAGCAGCACCGCGATTCCGATCGGACCTGCTCCCATGACTAAGACGTGCTGCTCAGCCCGAACGCTGCCGCGATCGACCGCGTGAGCGCCAATCGAAAGAAACTCGATCATCGCAATTTGATCGAGCGTCAGTCCCTCGGCCCTTAGCACGAAGTGGTTCGGCACCGATAAATATTCGGCCAAGCCGCCATCGCGGTGCACGCCGAGGACTTGCAGGTTGCGGCAGCAGTTCGTCTTGCCGGCCCGGCATGCGGCGCAGGACCGGCAAGCCATGTATGGCATCACAAAGACCGCTTCTCCGGGTTTGAGCCCTGATGCTGCCGATGCTTCCACGACCTCGGCCGCAAGTTCGTGGCCAATCACACGCGGATAAGAAAGATAAGGCTGAGTACCGCGGACGATGTGCATGTCGGTACCGCAAACACCGACTCTTCGGACGCGCAACAGCACCTCATCGGGTGCACGCACCGGTACCGGACGCTGAGCCAGGATCAACTGGCCCGGCGCTTCACAAACCGCTGCATTCATCATCTCCAACTCCTCGTGGCTACGCAGACCACGTAGCGGCGTTCAGAAAACAACCAGACTGCTCACCATAGTCTGGCATCAATACTATGACCAATACACTTGCGACGTCGGTGCGATAGCAACACTGGGATTCGTCACCCACAACGCAATGCATGGAACTTTGCGCGCCGCTGGCATGATGTTATGGTCTGAGGAAATAGAGCGATAGGGCTTGGGGGAACATGATGCCGCTATTTCCGCCGTCTCACGGCGTGGCCTCGTTTCGTGGCGACCGTTCGAGAACATCGTGATCGCGCCGCGGGAAATCACACCGGATTTACTCAACTCGGCTACGTTCATTCGGGACGTGGCGGAGCCTTGCGTACCTGTCGTGATTCGCGGGTTGGTCGCTCAATGGCCAGCGGTTGCTGCCGGTCGACAGTCGCCTCGACACATCAGCGAGTATCTCGCGAAGTTCGCGAGCGGTGTTGAAGCGGAAGTCTTCTTCGGTGAGCGTAGGATCGAGGGGAAGTATTACTACAGCGCCGATCTGCAGAGCTTCAATTTCCAACGCAAGCGCATGCGGTTGGATGAGGCCATTCCCCGCATCGCGTCCACGTGCAGCGATGTGAGTCAGCCTTCGATGTACGTCGGCTCGTTGCCGGTCGCAACTCACGTCCCGGGATTTGCAGCACAGAATGCCTTGTCGGTTTTGCGGCCCGACATCGAAGGGCGCATCTGGATTGGGCATGCCTCGAACGTCTCAGCACACTACGACACGTTCGACAACATCGCGTGTGTCGTCGCCGGTACGCGGCGCTTCACGATGTATGCGCCGGAAACCATCGATCGTCTTTATGTTGGGCCGCTCGATCACACCATGGCGGGCCAGCCTGTCAGTCTCGCTGCTTCCGCCAACGATGACGAAAAGTATCCGCGATTCCGTGAGGTGCGCGATCAAGCGATCGTCGCCGAGTTACAGCCGGGCGATGCGATTTACATTCCGAAACTGTGGTGGCACCAAGTGCAGGCGACGAGTTCCTTCAATGTGCTCGTGAATTACTGGTGGGATGCATTCAGTATCGGGCCCGATGCGCCTTCGACAGGTTTGCTGTTGAGCATGATCGCAATCGCCGAACGTCCGTTGCCGGAGCGCCAGGCCTGGAAGGCATTCTTTGATCACTATGTGTTTCGCACCCAGGGCCATCCCTTAGCGCATCTTCCCGAAACCCAACACGGCATACTCGGCCCATTGAAGCCGAACAACTACGGGCGGATACGCGCACGCATCATGCAGTTGCTGCGAGGGTAGTTAATGAGTCGTTCGGTTCTTCGCAAAACAGTCGCCATCCTCGCCGCGATAGTGAGTTCGCTTGCTGGCCTCGCTGAAACGGCGAGTGCGGCCGACACGAAGTCTGCGTCACAGTCCGCGTTTTCTTATTCGCGAATCGCACACGGCATCGAAGTTCATGTCGGTGCGATCTCAAAGTCCGTCGTTTTCTATAGTCCGCAGATAGTTCACGTCAATGCGACGCTTGGTCGCAACTACGCTACGCATCCGAGCATCGAGATCGTGGCAAGCCCGCAGGACGTAAGCCTCGCGATCGACGAAAGCGACACGGCCGTGACAGTGGCCTCACCAGAGCTGGTTGTGCAGATCGATAAGGGTACTGGCTCAGTCGAGTTCAAACGCTCAGACGGTACCGTCATCACTCGCGAGCAGCCGAACGGCGCGCAACTCAAGCAGGTGATGATTTCCGATGCGCCCACCTACGAAGTACAGCAATCGTTCTCGCTGGCGCCCGATGAGTCGCTCTACGGGTTGGGACAGTACAACGATCCCTACTTCGATTACCGCGGACAAAAGGTGCTGTTGGTGCAGACGAATATCGGCATCGTCGTACCGTTCATGATCTCGACGCGGCGCTATGGGTTGCTTTGGGATACCTATTCGAAGGGTAGATTCTCCGATGACTCGACCGGCGCGTCGTTCTGGTGGGAGAGTGCGCCCACCGGGATCGACTACTACTTCATAGCAGGCGAGAACAGCGATGCGGTGATTCGTGGATATCGCGATCTCACCGGTGCTGCGCCGCTGCCGCCGAAGTCGGCATTCGGGCTCTTCATGAGCAAGGAGCGTTACAAAACGCAGCAGGAATTGATCGATGTCACCCAGCGATTTCGCGAAGAGCAATTCCCGCTGGACTACATCGTTCAAGACTGGCAGTACTGGGGCGGCGATAAGGACGGCACTTGGAGCGGCATGATTTGGGACCAGGAGCGCTATCCCAATCCGCGCGAACTCACTCGCGTGTTGCATCAGGATCTGCACGTCAAGCTGATGAACTCCATTTGGCCTTCCATCGGTAACGACACAGCGTTGGCGAAGGAGTTGGATGCAAACGGACTGCGATTCGCTCCGCTACATTGGATCTCCAAGCAAGCTCGCGTTTACGACGCTTTCAGCGAAGCAGGGCGGCAGATCTATTTCAAGCACATCAAACAAGGATTGCTCGATGTAGGTGTCGATGCCTTGTGGATGGATGGCACCGAAGTGGAAGTGGGCGGTGCGTGCCACGATCCAGCCGAGGTGGAGGCCGACATCAAGGGATTGGGCTCGAACGCGATGGGCGATTTCACGCGCTATCTAAATGTGTATTCGTTGTTGACGACCAAGGGAACTTACGAAGGTCAACGCGCGACGAGCAACCAGCGCGTGTTCACGTTGACACGATCAGCCTGGGCCGGTCAGCAGCGTTACGCGGCAGTGCCGTGGTCCGGCGATACCAATGCAAGTTGGGACACGCTGCGCAATCAGATTTCCGGCGGACTCAATGTAGCGATGGCGGGCCTGCCATATTGGACGCAGGATACCGGCGGATTTTTCGTCAACTTTCCTGATGGTGAGCGTAATCCCGAGTATCGCGAGCTATTCGCGCGATGGAATCAATTCGGGATTTTCAATCCGATCTATCGCATTCACGGCACCAGCATCGAACGTGAGCCGTACCTATTTAAGACGCTTGATCCGCAGGTTTACCGGTCTCTGTTGAACGCCGCGCAGCTTCGATATCGCATGCTGCCTTATATCTACGGTCTTGCATGGCGAACCACCGCGGACGGCTACACGCTGATGCGCGGTCTGCCCATGGACTTTCCTGATGATCTGCATGTGCGCAAGGCGGCTGACGAGTTCATGTTCGGTCCGGCGCTGCTGGTTCATCCGATCACTCGCGCGATGTATCACGTGGCGGATCCGCCCGCTGCGACGATCCCATCGAGCGCTTTGCGCACGTCGAACGGCCAGCAGGGGATCGATGTTGAGTACTTCTCCGATACGACCTTGCAGCACTCAGCGGGAAAAACAGTCGATTCACAAGTGGACTACAAATGGCCCGGACCGCCGCTCGCCAATCCGCCGGTGGGACTCAAAGAGCTGAACAACTTCTCCGGTCGATGGCAGGCATCGCTGCAAGTGCCGGAAGATGGCGAATACGAATTCGTCGTGGAAGGCGATGACGGCTATCGACTCTGGATAGACGACGCACTCGTAATCGACGACTGGTCGAACGGTCCGATGCGTCCGAAGGCGGCGAAGGTCAATTTGCAGGGCAAACGCAGTGTGCGATTGCGCCTGGAGTTCTTCCAAGGCAGCGGCAATCGAGGTCTGCGGCTTGCGTGGCGTACGCCGAGCGATCAGAAGCGGATGCAAGCTCACAAACCGAAGTTCGACAATTCAGTGAGCACGTATCTTCCTGAATCGGCGAATTGGTACGACTTCTGGAGCAATGTGCACCATGGGGGAGGGCAGCGGATTTCACAGTCCTTCACGTTGGATACCTTGCCGCTGTACGTGCGAGCAGGTTCAATTCTTCCGCTCGGTCCGGTCCTGCAGTACGCGACTCAGCCGAGCGATGAACCCTTGGAGATTCGAATTTATGCGGGCGCCAATGCACAGTTCACGATGTTCGATGACGACGGCGAAACGTATGGATACGAATCCGGCCGCTATTCCACTTACGATTTGATTTGGGACGATACGCACCGCATCTTCACCGTTACCGCCAGAGCGGGTTCGTTTACGCCGCTGGCAGCGAAGCGGCGCTTCAATGTTGTTCTCATCGAGCCTGATGAGGTCGATGGAAAATCCTCGCTCACAACCCAGTCGATCGAATATCACGGCGCACAAGCCCAGGTGAAATTCGATCGTTAAGCTCCGTTACTCCGAACCACCCATCATGATCGAATCGCACATGATCAACTCATACCGAAAACTATCCGTACTCTCCGTTGCACTCCTCGCTACGCTCGGAATGAGCGCTCCCGCGAGCGCTCGAGACAGCACCGATGCGGTGACCGTCAAAGTCGATACGGCTCAGACGGGGCCGACGATTAGCCGTCACATCTTCGGCCAGTTCGCGGAGCACTTGGGCCGTGGCATTTACGAAGGCATTTGGGTGGGACCCGATTCCAAGATTCCGAACACTCGCGGCATTCGCAACGATGTAGTGGAGGCTTTGAAAGCGCTGCACGTTCCGAACGTTCGCTGGCCCGGCGGCTGCTTTGCGGACGAGTATCACTGGCGCAAAGGCGTTGGTCCTCTAAACGAGCGTCCTGCGACACTCAATCCGAATTGGGGCGGTGTCATCGAGCCGAATACATTCGGTACCCACGAGTTCATGGACTTCGTACAGCAGATCGGTAGCGATGCGTATATCTCGGTGAACGTCGGTTCAGGCTCGCCGCAAGAAGCATCGGAATGGCTCGAGTACATGACCACACCGCAATCGACGGCACTCGCAAAGGAGCGAGCGAAGAACGGCCATCCCGCTCCGTACAAAGTGGCATTCGTCGGTTTGGGCAACGAGAGCTGGGGCTGTGGCGGCAGCATGACGCCCGACTACTACGTCAGCCAAATGAAGATCTACAGCCGTTACGTACGCAACTTCAACAATGACGTCGTGACGCAGAAGATCGCAGTCGGTCCGGATGGCGCCGATACCAGCTACACCGAAGCGGTGATGAAGGCACAGCAAGCGCACAACTGGGCCTGGAACATCGATGGCCTTTCCTTGCACTCGTACACCGTCGGCAAGTGGCCGCCTTCGTATAAGGCAACCGGATTCGGCGAAGATGAGTATGCATCGCTCGTGAAAGAGACGCTGCGCATGGAAGATCTCGTCCGCACGCATTCCGCGATCATGGATCGGTACGATCCGGAGAAGAAGGTTGCGTTGGTCGTGGACGAGTGGGGTGCATGGCTTGCGCCAACGCCCGGTACGAACAAAGACTTCTTGGAGCAGCAAAATAGCCAGCGCGACGCAATCATTGCAGCGCTGAACCTAAATACATTCGTAAAACATGCGGCACGAGTTCGCATGGCCAATATCGCGCAGATGGTCAACGTGCTGCAGGCCATGATCTTCACGCAGGAAGACAAGATGTTGCTGACGCCGACGTACCATGTCTTCCACATGTACGTGCCGTTCCAGGACGCAACGTCCGTGCCCGTCGAATTCGATGCGGGTACTTACAAGCACGGCGACATCACGCTGCCCCGCGTGGACGCAATCGCTGCCAAAGACAAGCAAGGCCAACTCTGGGTCGCTGCCACGAATGTGGACCCATCGCAGAAGGCGCAGATCCGGTTGACCCTCGATAACGGCAAGTCCACACGTGCTGTCGGCGAAGTGCTGAGCGCGCCGAAGATCGACAGTGTGAATACGTTCGATGCGCCGAATACTGTGGTGCCGAAGCGCATTCAAGCGAAGAAGCAGGGCAATCAACTCGTGCTTGAACTGCCGCCTGCGTCGGTGGCGGTTGTGAAGGTGGAGTGAATGTTGGGCGGTCAAGAAGATTTCACACGGAGGACACGGAGAGCACGGAGATGAAGCAAAAATTCGTCGCACCCGCGCAGGCGCGCGCAGGCGGGTGTCCATCTTCTGTGCATGCTTCTGGCCTGCGCGCAGCGCTTGCCTGCCAACGGCTCGCTTGCCGTTAGGCTCGCCTGCCGACAAAGTCGGCTTGCTCTTAAGAAGATGGAAGTTTCACACGGAGGACACGGAGAGCACGGAGCAAAAAAGTGTGCGCGGAGGTGTGACGTGTCGGGTGTGAGCTCCGCGTGAGCTCTTGCCTGCGCGAAGCGCTACCTTGCCAATGGCTTCCTTGCCAGCGGCTACCTTGCGCAACGCGCTTCCTCTTCATCTTTTCTGGCCTGCCGACAAAGTCGGCTTGCTCTTAAGAAGACGGAAGTTTCACACGGAGGACACGGAGAGCACGGAGATGAAGCAAAAATTCGTCGCACCCCCGCAGGCGGGTGTCCCTCCGGGTTGCTGCGCATAGACGCGAACAAGCTCAACGGGGAGGACTGACGGTAACGGGGGCGGAGACGAAGAGAAGAAGTATCTCCACGGAGGACACGGAGAACACGGAGACGGCGTGGAAATCCGTCGCACCCGCGCAGGCGGGTGTCCATCTTCTGTGCATGCTTCTGGCCTGCGCGAAGCGCTACCTTGCCAATGGCTTCCTTGCCAGCGGCTACCTTGCGCAACGCGCTTCCTCTTCTTCTTCTTTTCTGGCCTGCCGACAAAGTCGGGCTTGCTCTTAAGAAGACGGAAGTTTCACACGGAGGACACGGAGATCACGGAGCAAAAAGTGCGAGCGGACGTGTGACGTGTCGGGTGTGAGCTCCGCGTGAGCTATTGCCTGCGCGCAGCGCTTGCCTGCCAACGGCTCGCTTGCCGTTAGGCTCGCCTGCCGACAAAGTCGGCTTGCTCTTAAGAAGATGGAAGTTTCACACGGAGATCACGGAGCAAAAAAGTGTGAGTCCGTCCTTTCCTTCTATTTCCGTGGCTGCACAAGATCGACACCGAACGGTGGCAATTCGATTTCATTCGTCCAGCGTTTGCCGGTCAAAGCACTCACCATGGAATGATCAACCGCGACACTCTGCTCGGTTTGCGTCGTGTTGACGTACATCACTCGGCCATCAACTTCACGTGCATAGACGCCGTCCGGTGTTCGTGGCCCGGGCTCGATTCCAAGCCTTGCATAGAGGTGTCGATACAGCGGTCGCATGAGTTGCGGTTGCGCGGGAGTGGCGACATAAACCGCGCGACCTTTGCCGAAGCGATTGAGCGTGATCGCTGGTGGTGTGCCTTCAACACTCGAGAACCGCGCTATGACTTCAGCAGTCGATGGTTCCAGGACTTCGTAGAACCCAATGTTGCTCTGGATCGCAACGCCGTCCATTTCCATCGTGAGCTTCTCAGCCCGGTAAAACTCATTCGTTCGTAAACCGAAGACGTCGGTGAGTCCGCCGGGAAGAGGCGTGTCGTACCACTGATCGTGTGCGTTCACCTTGGCAGAGTAGGCGGTCATGATCGCCGTGCCGCCTTCCGCAACGAATTGTCTGAGTGCGTCGGCGCTGCGTCGGTCCAGCAGATACATGCCGGGAACGATCACCAACTTATAACGGCTCAAGTCCTCGTGGGCGATGTTGATAACGGCGACGTCAATGTTGTCTTTCAGCAGCGGTTCGAAGGCGTTGTGAGCCTGAGTGAGGTAGGGCGTTGTGATGTACTGTCGTACCGTATTGGACGGACCAACAGGATTCGATGCGATCACGTTGTCGAATGAATACGCGATCGCAACCTTCGGTTGTACGATGCGCGGAAAACCAAGCTTCTCGAGTTTGCCGAACTCATTCGCAATCGCTGCGAACTCGCTGAGCTTCCATGACGGCCGATCGTCATGATCGATGAGTCCGAAAAACGCTTGCTCCTCGCCACCCAAGTGACTGTTGAACGTCCATGCCAACGATGCCTGTGCGCCGATCAACAGGCCGAAGTACGCCCACATGCGCGAACGTCCTTTCGTCCCGTAGTCACCACCGCCGCCCGCTGTGAATTCATTGAACCAAATAGGTGAGTCTAGGCCTGCTTTCATCATTGTGGCTTCGAAGCCTGCGCTAATGGGATTGCCCGGGTAGAACCCCATCGCGCCATAACTGACGTAGTCGCGATACGTGGAGAGATAGTCGAATCCTTTGCGCGATGCGCTATCCCACAGATTGGAGATCGCAGGTTTATCTGGGGTATTCCGTTCTCGAATGGCTTCCAGCGCTCTGAGTGTGCCGATCGTCACGTCCGACCAGTAACGTCGCAGGTCGAGTTGTCGTTCGAATGGGCCCGGACCCTCGCCATACGGTAGCTCGACTTCATCCCAGTCATTGATGTGGCGAGACCAGCGCTGGGTGGCCCACGCGCTATTTAGGGCTTCGATGCTGCCGTACTTCTGCTTCAGCCAGGCAATGAAGCGTTCGCGATCAGCCGGCGAATACGACATGAAGCCGTTGCCAATCTCGTTGTTGAAGCCGATTGCGAACAGAGCAGGGTGCTTGGCGTAGTGCTTGGTCAGCGTATCGGCCATACGCGCGACCAAACGTTGGTAATCTGGATCGCTGATGTCATCCATGTAGCGTTCGGCGGCATGCAAGCGAGTGCCCTGCTGCGTCACGATGTCGACGCCGGGATAATGATGATGTAGCCACGTCGGTGCGGGCTGCCCCGGAATATCGAGGATGACTTTGATGCCCGCGGCATGCATCTGATCCATGATCCAGTCGAACGTCTCGAATTCGAATTTCCCTTCGCTCGGCTCGAAGTAGTCCCACGAGAGATCACCCATGCGAACCACTTTGAAGCCGGACTGCTTCATGAGCGCGACGTCACGTTTGATTTGCTCGCGGCTGCGATCCACAGGTTGATAGCACGTGCCTACGAACAGTTGACCAGCACCGGGCCAGCTCTTGCGGCCGACTGCAGCATCCGCGTGCGCGATGCTCACCAGCGATCCGACGACAAGGGCACACGCAAGGAACCGCGCGTGCACCTGCGCTCGGAGTTTCGATCGAGTCATACGAGACCGGGACCGCGCACTTTCAAAGCGATCGCAGGAGCATCTGCCAGGCCTTCAGGCACGCGCAGTTCCAATCCTTTGCGAGTTCGCGTGAACGGAACGCTGTCGGTCGAACCGAGAATTTCCACGCGCTCGATCGTACCCGGTGCGAGTGCGGAGTCCTGACCGAGCGCTGCGATGCGCAGAGTGCCGCTCGGGGGCCAGCCCATTGCGATGGCGTAGAGCGCGCCTTTCTTGGTCGTGAAGCGAATGTCCTCAGCGGTAAACGCTTTGGACGATTGTTCGCTAAACATGCCGCCGGTAACACGCGTGGGGCCTTCGCCAAATGTGCGCCAAGGCCGCGTGCCGTGAATCGCTTCGCTGTTGCGTCCCATCCAGTCGGCCAAATCCGCAAGCACCTTGCGTTCGTCCGCGTCGATGGAACCGTCGCCGCGAACTGGAATGGAGAGCAGCAGATTGCCGTTCTTCGAGACAATGTCGCACAACCGTTGGATCACCGTCGCGGCTGATTTGTATTGATGGTTGTCGAAGAGCGAGCGGTTGTAGTGCCAGTCGCCGATGCACGTGTCGGTCTGCCAAGGCAGCGGCTCGATGCCTTCGCGAAAGCCGCGCTCCACGTCTTCGACCAGCCCGGCTCTACGCTCGGGCGGCATTACCTTCGCATTCACGACCGCTTCGAGCTTCCCGTCGTGCCACTCCATGCTTGCGTTGTAATAGTGGGCCGCGATGTCGAGTCCCGCTTGCCCCAGCGGCAGACCGGAATTGTCGAAATAGACCAGATCAGGTCGATAGCTATCGATCAGATCCTTGCAGCGCAGAAACCAGGTACGCGTGAATTCAGGATTGCCGACTGGCGGCTTCTCATCCCATGCACCCGTGTTCTTGTCGTGCCATTCGTGCGCGGTGCGTATCGATGTGAAGCCATCTGGCATCACCATGTTGCGGCCGGTGTAAAGCTCCTGCGGATCCAATCCCTGCCACCACTTTCCACGACCATCCGCTTTGGTGAGACGGAATGCATCGTAGCGCTGACCCGCGAGTGCGCCTTCAGGGTCGTAGCCGTACGCAGTCTGATACCAATGCCACGAGTGAGCGCTGTGATTGCTGACGCCGAATCGAAGCCCACGTTCGCGTGCAATCTTGGCCCAGGTCCCGATGATGTCGCGCTTCGGTCCGACTCGTACTGAATTCCATGCGTGATACTTCGAGTCGTACGCATCGAAGTTGTCGTGATGATTGGCGAGTGCGACGAAGTAACGCGCGCCCGCTTTCACGTACAGATCCATCAACGCTTCCGGTTCCCAGTTCTCCGCTTTCCAGAGATTCTCGATCTCCATAAAACCCGAGCGCGTCGGGTGGCCATACGTCCGCACGTGATGGTCATATTGCGAACTGCCTTGGATGTACATGTTGCGTGCGTACCAGTCGCCGGCTTCCGGCACGCACTGCGCACTCCAGTGAGCCCAAATCCCGAATTTGGCATCGCGAAACCAATCCGGGGTGCGATAGTTGTCGACCAGCGACGCCCAATTGGCCGCAAACACGGGCTCAGCCGCATACGTGCCCCGCAGAGCGAATGCACCCGCCAAAGTTGCAGATGCTTGTACGAACGATCGCCGCGTCAGGCGAAAACCGCTTCGAAAATGTTCATCGCGCATGCGTGTGCTCCTCAACTCGTCGATGGCTGGTCGTTGTACTGCGTGCAAGCTTCTGGTAGCTAGTCCGCGCAGCAGATCCGCACGTGTTCTTATGGAGTGCTCGAGTTATGCCGCGTCTATGTTTCGCACTGGATCTAGTCGATGACCCCAAGCGCATCGCCGAATACGAACGTTGGCACCGGCCCGAGAATGTGTGGCCCGAGGTCACTGCCGCGATCAAGGCAGCGGGCGTCACCGATCTCGAAATCTTCCGCGTGGAAAATCGGCTATTCATGATCATGGAAGTGTCGGACGAGTTCTCTGCCGAAGCTAAAGCGGATGCCGACGCGAACAATCCTCGTGTGGTCGCATGGGAAGAGCTGATGTGGCAGTTCCAGAAAGCGCTGCCGAGCGCGAAGCCCGGCGAGAAGTGGATCGCGATGAAGCGCATCTACTCGCTACCGCACGAGTGAGCTCATCGTTCCGATGTAAGCGACACGAGCACGACATCATTACTACGCATAGCGATTTCGAGAGCGAACTCGCCCTTGGATCCGACATCGATCGAGCGATCCACCTCGGCTACATCGCGCGTCAGATCCTGTAACTGCTTCAATTGTTTTGCGTGAAGGGACGAGGGCGCTCCCATTTCAATATACGCAGAGTACGCGTCGTTGGCGCGAAAGCCGGTGCGATGGATCTGTAACCGGTGCTGACCTTGCGGCAGATGCTCGAATGTGAGCTTCACCGAGTGTGACGGAGCCGCCGGTACCAGCTTTGTATAAAACGGCCGATTGCTCACCTTCTGTTCGGGTTGTTGCCAGTCCCAAATCAGCGCCGAAGTATTCACGCCATCTGTTGCGATCCACGCCTGCGCATCCGTGGACGGCAGTTCCTTCCCGCGAAGCGCATGTAAATACTTGTATGCGAAGTAGGCCGGCTTGCGAACGCCTTCGCGATTCAACAAGCCGAAACCGCCATGAAACGGCGTCGGCGGTGGCCCAGGTTCCTCGAACAGATCCGTGTAGGTCCAGTAGCTCATTCCCTGCACCAAGCCTTGCGTTGCTTTGAGCTTGCTCAGAATGTATGGCGCGCTGATGTACGAATCGTGTACCGCATCGCGCGGCGTGTAGCTCGTGCTCCATTCCGTGAAGTACAAGGGCAGATGCGGGAAGGCTGACTTGCTGATTTGTTCGCGCACGTTGCGAACGTCACCGACAATCGCGTCCGGCGACGGCGAAAGCTTCGTGTCGCTCTTGCCGTGCTCGTCTAGAAACCCACCATCGACGCCGTAGGTATGAGTGGTGACGAAATCGACCGGCGCGCCACTCTTGCTCACGTGATCAAGGAACTCAGGAACCCACGCGGCACCTGCAGTTGAAGGCCCGCCCACTTGCAGGATGGGATCGATGGCCTTGATCGCACGCGCCGTCAAATCGTAGAGCTCAAAGTACGCTTGCTGATCTGCTTTTTCCCAAAATCCGCTCAAGTTCGGCTCGTTCCACACTTCGAAGTACCAATGGCGGACTTCGGCGACGCCATAGCGCTCTTGGAGGTGGCGCACGAACGCATCGATTAGGTTGCGCCATGCCTCCAACTTCGGATGCGAGGTGTTGCCCTTCCAATAGAAGATGGTTTGCTCGGAAGTCGCCATGGCTTGCGGAGTGAATCCGAGTTCGACGAAGGGGCGAATGCCTTTTGCGAGCAGATCGTCATAGAGCCGATCGATGTTGCTCCAGTCGTAGATCGTGCGTCCATCAACGACCTGCACGGTATTCAGCACATCGTGAAAGATGGCGTGAAAGCGGATGTATCGAAATCCGAGCTCGTCGACCGCAGTTTTCAACTGCGCTTGGCTGTCGGCGCGGATTAGCGTTCCGGGGTAGTCGGACCCGATGGAGAAGTCGAAGAAGCGATCCAGGGGACGCTCTGCTTTGGCCACGTCGACGACGATCTCCCGAACAGCGGCGTCGGCAGCGAGGGCGTCATGCGATAGGAAACAAGTCGTGGCGGCGAAAAGCAATGCAATCGAGCGTAGGCAGGACTTCGGTGGACGCATCATTCTTCTCTGTGGCGCGCGAGCATGGCGATACGCGGGATCGCGGCGTCAGCGGACGGGGAGTGCCACGTACGTTGCCGCGTCAACCCTACATACTTTCTTTAGCGAAATCGCCTTTTACGGGTGCAACCATAGAAGTCGCACTGTGGGAAGTCAATCTACCGCGGGGAGCGGATCGATTCGCCGCGTATCCGTACCTACACGCCCGCGAATCGCTTTCGCTTCGCGTCGATTTGCGCGCGAGCCTTCTCAAGCTCCTCTGTTTCGGTAGCTTCGAAGGTGGCTTCCAACACGCGCGTCAGGTGATCGCGCATGGCTGCGCGAGCCGCCGTTGCGTCGCGCTTCTTCAATGCGTTCACGATCGCGATGTGCTCATCGATGCGAGGTTTGATGCCTAGAGCGCGGACCTTGGCGCTCATCGACCGGTTTTGCGGCGATCGTAGGCGTGCATCCCACAGCATCTGCACGGCGCTGATCATGCCGCTGTTGTCCGTCGCGGCTGCTATCAATTCGTGAAAGCGACGATCGGCGGCCTCACTCAACTCGACGTTGCGCTTGTTCTCATCGCGCATTTCCTTGACGAGCTGCGATAGCTGAGCCACCTGCTCATCAGTGATGCGCATCGCAGCCATCGCGCATGCTTCGCCCTCGATTGCGCGTCTCGCCTCGAGCAATTCAAAAGGGCCGATGTCGCGAGAGCCGTGCCCGCCTTCGGGTGGCGACTTGTGAGTGACATACACGCCCGAGCCGGTTCGGACCTCAACCACTCCGTCCAACTCGAGCGCAATCATGGCTTCGCGGATCGTCGTACGCGACACGGCGAATTTCTGCGCCAGATCCCGCTCCGACGGCAGCCGTTGTCCGACTGCATAGATTCCTCGTTCGATGTCCGCCGCTATGTGTTGTTCGATTCGTTCGTAGAGCCTCTGGGATTCGGCCATTGCTGTTCTCACCTTTTCGCGATCTTGTTGGTCCAGCCAATTTCCCCCGTCGCGCTTCCTCACCGCAAAGATAACCGTTGTAGGACCAATCTGTATATCGAAATCAATCGATATCAAAGCGTGCTGATTTCAGCATTGCGAGGTGCGCATAACTTAGACAAAACCAGCACGAAGCTCCGCGAGTAATCCCTTGTATCTGCTTCAGAATTTCCCCGGTAAAACTGAAGTCCAGCGCTGTCACATAAGTCGGACAAATGTTGCGACCCACATTCGCGATGGTTTATGGTCCAGCCACCAAGAAAATTGGTCGGACCAGATGGTGGGCTGTGGTCTTACGCGCTCGCCGCGACGCACTCGCAGGTTCGCAACTAAATCTTTAGGGGAGTCATCCATGTCGAAGGTAAGGTCGGAAGTGCGCAGCTTCGTGCGAGGGCAGGTCGCCGCTGCAAGTCTTATCGCTGCATTCACCGCGACGTCGATTTCTGCTGCCGAGACTTCTGTCTCGCAGTCAGATCAATTGGAAGAAATTGTCGTCACCGGCTTTCGAGCGAGCCTCGCAAGCTCGACCGAGGCGAAGAAAGAATCGGTTGGATTCGTCGACTCGATCTTTGCGGAGGACATCGGCAAATTCCCAGATACCAACATCGCCGAATCTTTCCAGCGCATACCTGGCATTCAGATTAGCCGCGAGATCAGCGGCGAAGGCACCACGGTTGCAATCCGTGGTTTGAATACGAATTTCACTCGCGTGCTGCTGAACAATGCACCCGTTGCAGTCGCTTCTTCTCCGCAGGAAGGCTCGGCCGCCAATCGCGAAGTACCTCTCGATCTATTTCCGCCGGAACTGTTCTCGAAGCTGGAGGTGGCGAAGACTCCATCGGCTGATATGGTCGAAGGCGGCGCGGCAGGCACGATCAACATGCGCATGGCGCGTCCGTTCGACACCGAAGGGCAGCACATCACCTATTCGCTGCAAGGCACCGACAACAGCAAGGCGGATGGCAACGGTACACGCGCCGCACTCATCGCAAGCAACACCTGGGACAAGTTCGGCGCGCTTGTCGGGGTCACGGCGGTCCGGAGCAAAGTTGCGACCACGGGCTTCGAATCGATCGGATGGGCGAATCTTGCGCTGACTCAGGCGCAGTGCGGCGGCGCGGGCGCACCGTGTAATACGACGGCCGGAAATGGACCGGGCACGCCTGCGACTGTGCCTGACAACGCAAGCACCCGAGCCGCCGGCTTGACGCCCGGCGCACCGATCGATCAAGCATTCCTACTTGCGAACAACCCTGGACTCTCGATTCAACAAATCGACAACGCCGTCATTCCTCGGCTCGGCAGGCAAATGTTCGAGACGGGCAATCGCGACCGTTACAACGGGGTCCTAAGCTTGGAATTCCGTCCGACCGATACGCTGCGTTTCTTTCTGGACTCGATGTACGGCAAGCAAGAGAGCCGTTTCGACCGAGAAGCCGTTGCGTGGGCCATTCGTGCAGGCAGCCAAGGTGGGCGTCCCATTCCGACGCAAATGCAGGTCGATCGCGACGACTGCACCAACGGCTGCGTGGCAACCGGCGGCACGTTCCTCAACAGTCAGTTCATGATGGAGTTCCGACCCTACAGCGAGGACACGAAGTTCTGGGGCACGAATCCCGGAATGAGCTGGCAGATTGCAGACAAATTGAGTCTCGACGTGCAAGGCAACATCACCAAGAGCTCCTTCTCTCGCCAAGCGTCCACCGTATTGTTCATCTCGGATACCACCGCAGTCGACTTTAGTAACGAGGGTGGTGACATTCCGAAGATCACCAGCAGCGTCGATCTGAACGATCCCAACAGTTGGCAGTGGCTCATCACGGATCGCGGCGGCACCGATGTGGGCCGCCTGAATCTGCAGGACGAAAAGCGCGAAACAGAAACGAAAGGCGGTCGCTTCGCGCTGACCTGGGGCGACACCGGCTTCAATGTGAAATTCGGCGGCGCTTACGACGTAGTCTCCCGCGATATTCGTCCGTACGGTGCCGATGCCCAATGGCAGGCTGCCGTATGCGGCGGCAATCCTGCCAACCTGCAACCAGGTCCGAACGGGCAGCCGGCATGCCGTGGCGAAACCGCTGCGGAAATCGTTCCCGGCGTAAACGGATATCCCGCATACGCCGCGCCCTATGGGGGTTCCATCGTTTCGAACGCAACCGTACCGAGCTATTTACGTCCGACTGGTTATGGAGTTGCGACGGTGAACTGGAATGACTTCCGCCGCGATTCCAACTACGACGCGATCCGCGCCAATGCGCCGGAATCCGGTGCGACACCCAACACCGCGAACTGGGGTTCGATCCAAGAGGACGTCTCGGCGCTCTTCGCCCAGCTGAACGGTGACACAGAAGTCGGCAGCAATCGTTTGCGCTACAACGTGGGACTTCGTTGGGTTCAAACCGACCAATCGGTGACATCGCGCTTGACGGTGCCGAATTCCGCGAACGCGGCTCTGCCGGATGGACAGAAGCTTCCCGATACGGTGAACCACGTCGAACTCAACACGACGTACGAGAATCTGCTGCCGTCGGCCAACGTCGCATTGAACCTAACGGACAACGCCATTGTGCGTGCGGGCGCATCGCGAACCATGACGCGTGCGAACCCGACTGACATGCTGCTCGGCTTGTCGATCCGCAACGCAGACGTTTCGCAAGTCGATCTCGGCAATCCTGATCTCGATCCTTATCTATCGGACAACATCGACTTGGGTTTCGAGTACTACACCGGTCAGGAAGGCTACTTCGGCGTGGCTGCGTTTAGAAAGAGCATCGAAGGGTTCACGCAGCGTCAGTCGCGGAACATCACGTTCGGGGATCTTGCCCAATATGGCGTGACGTTGGATAGCCTCGGCCAGCAGCAGCGCGATGCGGTCCTGGCTCGCGGGGGCAACAGCGCCTTCGTTGAATTGCGCCAAACCGTGAATGCGAGCGGCAAGCTCACGATCAACGGCCTGGAATTCAATTGGGTGCAACCGCTGGACTTCTTGCTAAGTGGCATCGGTTTGGATGGCCTAGGGTTCACGGCCAACTACACGATCATCGATCAGAAGGGTGAGGGCGCCGCGCCCGCGATCGCGATCGGTGTACCGCCGAAGAGCTACAACGCGACGCTGTACTACGACAAACACGGAGTGAATGCACGCGTGTCAGTGACGCACACGCAAGGGTCGCAGGCTAGCGGACCGAACAGCAATCAGTCTGGTGTGATCGGGGCCGAACTCTTCGGCGATGACTACACGCAGTATGACTTCTCCTCGAGCTTCGACTTCTCCGAGCTCTTCGGCGTGTCGAACTTCGTGCCGCAGTTGACCATCGATGTGATCAATATCGGTGATGAGAAGCGCCGCGCATATCAACAATTCTCCAACGCGGCATTTAGCTACTACGATTCCGGTCGCACAGTGATGGTTGGTTTGCGAGGCCGGTTTTAATCCCCCCGGTAGGGCGGAACTGCTTCCCTGAGCGGTTCCGCCCGTCTCTCGCTACCACGAAGTGCCGGCACTGCCGGCACTTCGTCTGTTCGGCTAGGAGAGATGGGTGCCCACACATATTTTTTGAGTTGCGGTTGGCGACCGAATATCTTTTGTGGCGGGCGTGGCTGGCGATGGCATCCACACGAGCTGAGCCGCCGTCATGGGCAATCATTCCGAGGTGTATCGATGGTTCATTCGAGGCTCGCGGCGGGCGTACTCGTGCTTTGTTCTCTTGCGTCGTCCTTTCCGACTCGCGCATGTGACTCTCCCGCTTCGATTTGCTCGAACCAAACAACGGGCAGCTTTTCCCTCATCCTCAAGGGTAAACCAGCGTCAGTGCTGGTCGACGAATCTGCGAATCCGGCAGTGCGACACGTAGCGGAGAGTTTCGCAGCCGACCTAGAGCGGGTCAGCGGCCACCGCGCAAGTGTGGTGTTCGATGAGCGAAAGTCTTCAGCGAATGCCGTCATCATCGGCGTACAAGGTCAGAGCCGAATCATCGACGAGTTGATTCGCAGCGGAAAATTGTCGGCCGGTGACCTTGCGGGGCAGTGGGAAGCTTTTCGCCAGGTCGTGATCGACCGGCCGTTTGCAAATATCGCACGTGCTTTGGTCATCGTCGGGAGCGATCGTCGCGGTGCAGTGTTCGGCACCTACGACGTCTCCAATAACATCGGCGTGTCGCCGTGGTACTGGTTCGCGGATGTTCCGGTACACAAACGCGCGGATGTGTTCGTGACCGCTGGTTCGCGCCAGGACGCACCTAAGGTGCGCTACCGTGGTTTCTTCATCAATGACGAGGCGCCCGCATTCAGTACGTGGGCACAGATTCATTTTGGCGGCGCTAACGCGAAGATGTACGAGCACGTCTTTGAGCTGCTGTTGCGACTCAAAGGCAATTACCTGTGGCCCGCCATGTGGCCGCCGCGTGCGTTCAACGATGATGATCCTCGCAATAAGGTGCTGGCGGACGAGATGGGAGTCGTGATGGGAAGCTCTCATCATGAGCCGATGACACGAGCACACGACGAATGGCATCGCAATCGCGACAGCGGCATCACAGGAGGCGCATGGGACTACCAAACGAACGCAGACAATCTGCGCAAGTTTTGGCGCGGCGGCATCGAACGAATGATGTCCAAAGGCAATGGAGAGCCGTATGAAAGTCTGGTCACCGTCGGAATGCGAGGCGATGGCGATGAAGCCATGGCCCAGGGCACGGCGATCGGGTTGTTGGAAAGGATCGTGGCGGATCAACGGCGGATCATCGCAGAGGTGACCGGACGTCCTGCTGAACAAACCCCGCAAATGTGGGCCCTCTACAAGGAAGTGCAGGATTACTACGATCGTGGAATGCAAGTTCCCGACGATGTGACGCTATTGTTCGCCGATGACAACTGGGGCCAGATTCGTCGCTTGCCCACGGATCATCTCGATCGCAAAGGCGGCTTCGGGGTTTACTACCACTTTGACTACGTCGGCGTGCCACGCAATTACAAGTGGCTCGACACGGTTCAGATTGAGAAAACGTGGCAGCAGATGGATCTTGCCTATGCGCGGCATGCGAGGGCGCTGTGGATCGTGAATGTGGGCGACATCAAGCCCATGGAATTTCCACTGAGCTTCTTTATGGATCACGCCTGGAACCCCGAAGCGATGACGCTCGCAGCAGTCGCGCGATATCCGGAAAGGTGGGCGGCGGCGAATTTTGGCACTGTTCACGCCGCAAAGATTGCGTCGCTACTCAATCGATACAGTATGTATGCGGCACGTCGCAAGCCCGAACTCATCGATGCCAATACCTTTCGCCTCGGCTCCGTGAAGGGCGAGAAAATCGATGGAGGTGAGTTCGCCACGCTGGTGGGAGAGTGGCGCCAGCTGGAATCCGACATGCTTGCAGTGAAGTCAACGCTTCCTAAGGATGAGCTCGCCGCGTACTTGCAGCTCGTCGAGCATCCCATTGCTGCGCTCTCGAATTTGTATCAGCTCTACTACAGCGTGGCTTTGAATCGCGCTCTCGCTGCGGCCAATGACGCTCGCGCTAACTTCTTCGCCGATCGGGCCGAAGCGCTGTTTCGTCGCGACCGCGAGTTGACACAGGCCTATCACAACGTGAACGAAGGGAAATGGGACGGCATGATGTCTCAGGTGCATTTCGGTTACACCGGCTGGCAGCAGCCGGATCAAGAGGTGATGCCGGACGTCAAACGCGTGGTCGCAAGCGGACCCGTGCCACCGATCGTTTTCGAAGATGCACAGCGTGTGGACGCGGCAGGTATGATCGCCATTGAAGCGCCGCAATTCAGCCGCGCGGTGAACAATAAAGAGCTGACATGGCGAATCATTCCACGTTTAGGGCGCACGGCGGGCGCGGTTACAGCGTTTCCGCAGGGGCGCGAGCCAACCAGCGAGCAAGACGCCGTTCGTTTGGAGTACGACGTGACAGTGGCAAAGGCGGGCGATCTGACCGTTGAGCTTTTTCTGTCGCCGACACTCGACACCACGGCAAGAGGTAGTCAGCGCATTGGCGTCTCGATCGATGATCGTCCCATGCAGGCGTTAGTGGTAAAACTTCTTCCCGCGCCCAATGCCACTGTCTTCCAGGAGCAACGCGACTGGAATGAAGCTGTCGAAGACAACGCGCACGTCATTCAAACGAGCTTCCCCGATATCGGCGTCGGCAAGCACGTGATCAAGATTTGGCGCTTGGACGACAACATGGTGTTGCAGAAGCTGGTCGCGAGTACGGTGCCCATCCCTCTGTCGTATCTCGGACCCGCTCCAGTGGAAAGGTGAAGCACCCGCCGCTTGCATTGACGAGTCAAACGTTCAAGCCGAGATGAAAATGTCGTCGTGAGCCAGTTCGATCAGGGCACGAGCCGCTTTGAGTGCGCGCTCGGGATCGCCATCCGCGATTGCTGCATATACCTCGCGATGCTCGGGTAGTGCGTCGCGCAGTACGCGATGGCGTTTTTGTTTGAAGATCGTCGTTAGATCGATCGCGGCGCCAATCGTCGCGGACAAGGCCATCAGAGCCTCGTTCTCAGTCGCAGTGAGAATTTCCTCGTGGAATATTTGGTCGGCCGCACGGCCTTCGGGCGTGGTGAGCCCATGCTTCGCCATTTCTTCTAGAGCATGGCCCATGCGTGCGAGTTGGCTCGAGGTGCGGCGGCGAGCCGCTAGTTCGGCGGCATGGGGCTCGACGATTCGACGCAACTCGAAAATGCCGCGGACGAACTGACGGTCCGGCTCGCTTTGGAAGATCCAACGCAGGACATCCGGATCCAAGAAATGCCAGGAGCGGCGCTCGGTCACTCGCGTGCCGGCCCTCGGCCGGCTTTCAACCATGCCCTTGGCGGACAGAATGCGCATCGCCTCGCGGTAGGCCCCGCGGGAGGTGCCCAGCCTGTCGCTGGCCTCATGTTCGTTCGGCAGAAACGAGCCGGGCGCATGTTCGCCGCTCAAGATCGCGATGCCGAGATCCTGCGCGATAATGCCGTGCTTACGCGGATGGGTTTTCGCTGTCGATGGTCTGCGAGGCCGAGGAGGATTGCTCGACTTCTTCGGGCGGCGTGGCTTCGAGCTGGTCATATTGCTTTAAGAATTCTGTGGCCAGATGGTAGCACGCGAGCTTCGCCTTACGTGTCTCACACGCCCAGATCGTTCACGTATAAAGCCGCGATATGTCCAAAAGCGCTCGGAGAGCGCTCGCGTAAGTTCGCACTTTGAACACTCAACGCGTCGATCATAGCGGCCCAGAAAAGGCCGCGGTACTTGCGCTTCCGGATTCGGCCGGACCGTCGAACCGGCTCTTTAGCACTGCCTTGCGGCAGTTCGCCTCAACGTGGGCAGGGTGAGTTCCGCAAGTCGAACTCGAGCAAAGACACGCCTTGGCGCGGCAGGGTGATCTGCAGCGCTAGTTTGCCTGAACGAATCGGTAAGGTTTGAGGCGATCCCATCTGGGCAAGCTTGCCGGCCGATTCGATCGAGGCATATTGAGCCTCGTTCAAAGTCAGCGGCGATCCGATCGTCTGCCAGGCGGTGAAGGCGTTGCTGTGCGTTCGATCGATGCGGCTCTCAGTCGTTACCGCACACTTGGCTCGCAGGTGAGCGACGTTCAATTGAACGTTTGCGTCGGGTCCGGACACGTCATCGTCGTGGTAGTACCAGCTCATGACGTAGAGTTTGTTGCCATCGATGCTGGCGAAGGCGGAGATGTCCGGCCGAGCACGGACGCTCTGCTGCATGATCTCATCCAAGGGAATTGCGGCATCGCTGCGAGCGGCGACACGATTTCCTTGCATACGATTGAACATGCGGAACACGTTCAAGACCGGCAGATCGATCCCGTTGGTCGCGAGCGCTCGGAATCCTGCGAAGTAGCGTTGATCTTCGAATTCGAAGGCCCACGTCAGGGCACCTTCTAAGTTGACGCGATAGCGATCCGCCAGATCGAGCTTGCGAACGAAGCTCGCAGCCGTGTAGCTCGAATACATCGTGTTGTTGCGATATGCGAGTTGCGCACCTTGGCAGGCGGCGCAGGCTTCGGGATCGGATTCACCGATGATCACCGGTTTGTCTTTCAACGGGCTGTTCGCAATTTTGTCGAACCCCTCATCGATGGTTTTTAAATGAGCGCCCATATTCAGACGCACGTGGTCATCGATGAACGTCGCATTGCCTTTGGCGTGGAAGGAGACGAAATCGGTCGGTGTTTTTCCCTTGATCACGTGTTCAAGGAAGCCATCCATAAATTTGCCGCCGCTGCCTGCTGCATCGGGTCCGCCAACGCGAGCTGTCGGTAGGGCTCGACGCACCGCGTTCACTGCGTAGTCGTGCAGTTTGTAGAACTCTTCTGGAGTGCCGTACCAGTAGGCGGGGTAGTTGGCTTCGTTCCACGTTTCGAAATACCAGCGTTCCACTTCGGCGCGGCCGTACCGTTCGACGCAGTGTTTCGTCCATTGATACACGAGCTCGCCCCATTTCGAGTAGTCGCGAGGTGGAAAGGCCCAGCCGTGCGGCACGGTGTAGTTGAATCCGGGCCGCCAGTCCTGCCGATAAGGTTCGGGCTGTACCGAGAGGGCCTGTGGCATGAATCCAATCTCGACATACGGCCGCACCCCGCGCGCGAGATACGTATCGAAGATGTGATCCACGATCGTCCAGTTGTACACGGGATTGCCCTGCGCATCTTCGGTGTACGCATTGGTGCTTCCCCACTTGAGCGCCGGTGTTCCATCGCCGCTCGTCAGTAGATTGTGGGTGCGAAAGTAGACCTCACGAGGCCGCAGCTTTCCCAACTCGCTGAGCAGCTTTTCTCCATCCTTCATCGTCGCGTAGTTCGGCTCATCCGCGCCGAAGAACCGCCAAATCGGACGCAGCGGTCCCAGCGACTTGCTCGCATCAACTTCGATCTTGACGGGAATCGTTTCGGCTGCCGCAACACCTGACGTGATGAAAGCGCACGCGATCAATGCAAGGTACTGGCGGGCTCGGTTCGTGGAGATGTTCATGGGTTCGGATCTTAACGAGTCAGGGACTGAACGCACGAGGACTTGAGATTTCTTGTGGCGAGGTGCGGATCACTTTGATTGACGTCGGTAGCCCTGGTCAGGATCGTCGATCCAACATGGATGTTGGTCGCCGAAGCAGCTACAGGGATGTACTTGTGCGCGGTCCTGACCAGGGCTGCCGGCGGCGATCACTACCCTCATCGACGATGGCGACGCGGCTTGCCCGATATCTTTTTCGCAGGTTGCGATATGAGCTTTCCGACTCGACCTATCCCCCAAACCTCGGTGTAATTGCTCCCATTGTTTCGCAGGGGGAGCAATGTCGAACACCGTTCCAGGCACGCGCTCGCGTGTCTTCCTTCTTCTTTTGGGCTCGCTGTGTGCACTCGCTTGGGTGAGGAGTGCATGCGCCGAGACGTGGACGCCGGATAACGGCAACGGCACGTTCACCAATCCGCTGTTCTATGAAGAGTTTTCCGACCCCGACATGATTCGGGTCGGCGATGACTTTTATCTCACCGGCACGACGATGCATTCGATGCCCGGGCTGCCCGTGCTGCATTCGAAAGACTTGGTGAATTGGGAATTCCTCAGCTACGCGGCTGAGAAGCTCGATCTCGGCCCGCAATTTCGCTTGGAGAACGGCGCCAATATCTATGGCCAAGGCTTCTGGGCACCCTCGTTTCGCTATCACGACGGCACGTTCTATATCTTCAGCAACGTCAACAAACAGACGACGCAACTGTTCACGGCGCACGATCCACGAGGACCGTGGAAGCACACGCAGATGCACGGCTCATTCCACGATCTCTCGGTGCTATTCGATGACGATGGCAAGGTCTACATTGTGTGGGGTTATCGCAGCATTCAAATGGCGCAATTGAATGCGGAACTCACCGACATCATCCCCGGCACGCAGCGAGAAATCATCCCCAAGGACGCCGGCATGGGCGAGGGGCTGCACTTCTACAAGTTCAACGGCAAGTACTTCATCACCAGCGCGTGGTACGAGAACCGCATGCGCATGCCCGCGGCGCGAGCAGATCGAGCGGAAGGCCCGTACGAAGTGAATCTCGCGATCAGCAGCGATGAAGACTTCGGGCTTGCGCAGGGATATCGATTGAGCGACATGAAAGGCACGGTGCCGCCTTACGACATCAAGCCTGGCAATCCGCATCGCACGGGACTTTTGTCTCTGCATCAAGGCGGCGTGATCGAAACGCCTGCTGGAGAGTGGTGGGGATTTTCGATGATGGATTTCAATTCGGTCGGCCGGCTCACGGCGCTATCTCCGATCACTTGGAAGGATGGATGGCCCTATTTCGGACTGCCAGGCAATCTGGGCCGCACACCACGCACTTGGGTCAAACCTAAAACGCCGCAGCCGCAGCCGATCAAGACCCCTTATGTACGCGATGATGATTTTGCTGGCGCGACGCTCAAGCCGATCTGGCAATGGAATCACGTTCCCGTCGACAGCAGCTGGTCGCTCTCCGAACGCAAAGGCTTTCTACGATTGCATGCACTGCCTGCGAAATCGCTCTGGGACGCGCGCAATACACTCACGCAGCGCTCCATCGGTCCGCGTTCCACGCCAGTTGCAGTGCTCGATACATCGGGAATGATCGACGGGGACTTCGCTGGGCTCGCGTTGTTCAATCGGCCCTATGCGTGGATCGGTGTGAAGCGAACGAAGCAAGGCGCTGAAGTCGTTCGGTTCGATGAGCAGACCGGCAAAGAGCAGCGGAAATCATTGGCAGGTTCGCGGATTTGGTTGCGAGCGGAGTGCGATTTCCTTACCGAGACAGCACGATTCTCATTCTCCACCGACGGCAAGCGCTTCGAGGAATTGGGGGATCCGTTTACGATGGTGTTTCAGCTCACCACATTCCAAGGCGTGCGTTACGCGCTGTTCAACTACAACGTCGATGCGAAAGCCGGCGGCGTGGCCGATTTCGATTCATTCGAGGTCCTGCAGCCAGATCCGCATGGCTTGATGCGACCGATCCCATTCGGAAAGAAGATCACGCTCACCTCATTTGGAAGCGAGAGGGGAATTGGGAGTGAAGGAGGGGACTTGAGCGAAGGTGCGCCAACGCCGTTCGCAGTGGTCGACTTGGGACTGGGTAGAGTCGCATTGCGAGCAGGCGGCAAAACAATCACGATCGCTCAGGATGGTCGCGCAAAGCTTGATGAGCACAGTCAGTCTCAAGCATCAGCATTTCAGTGGATGGAGACGCCGACCGGAGAGCTGGTACTGATGTCGCTCGTCACGAATCGATATCTACGAATCGATCCGCAGAGCCACACCATTTTTGCGGATAGTCCCGGTCCTTTGCCCGACGCCACCGACGGCGTGCGTTTTGTTTGGTCGCTAGTTCAATAAGCGCAGGTGTAAGCAATGTCAGAGTTCGATCTCACGCGCCGCGCATTCGTGCTGACTGCAACCGCGTTGCCGCTCGCGGCCAAAGCGGACTCAATCGTCTCGAGTTCGGGTTTCGTGCCAAAGCCGCTGTCGCTGTGGTATCGAAAACCCGCGGAGGAGTGGGTCGAAGCACTGCCGATCGGCAACGGCAGACTCGGCGCGATGGTATTTGGCGGACTATCGCTCGAGCGGCTGGCCTTGAACGAAGACACGTTCTTTGCGGGTGGGCCGTACAACCCGATCAATCCAGAAGCGAAGGGAGCGTTGCCAGAAGTCCGCAAACTGATCTTCGAAGGCAAGTATGCCGAGGCACAAGACTATGCGAACGCTCATGTAATGAGCCGGCCGTTGAAGCAGATGTCGTATCAGCCCATTGGTGATCTGTTGCTGAACACCTTTGGATTGGAGAACGTGTCTGACTACGTTCGCGAGTTGGATCTGGAAACGGCTGTAACACGAACGTTGTTTACGTCAGAGCAGACGAACTTCGTTCGCGAAGTATTTGCATCGGCACCCGATCAGCTCATCGTGATACGACTCAGCGCCGATCGTCCGCGCCGCATCCACACTGCGGTGTCCTTCACGACTCCCCAGAATGCGTCGATCCATCATGAGGGCGACGACACCTTGGTGATGTCGGGCATGGGGCCTGACGAAAATGGCGTGCAGGGGAAAATCAAGTTCACTTCGCGCGTCAAAGTCGTGCAACGCGGCGGATCGCGGTCATTGGGCGATGCGAGCATCAACATTGCCGGTGCCGACGAACTCGTCCTGTATGTGGCAATCGCAACGAACTACAAGCGCTTCGACGATCTGTCCGGCGACCCAGATGCAATCACCGCCCAGCAGCTCAAGCAAGCGCAGCTCGGGTACGACGAACTCAAACGGCGCCACGTGAATGATTACGCGAATCTGTTTGGTCGCGTCACGCTCGATCTGACGGGAAATGAAGCCGCTTTCGCGCCCACCGACGAACGCATCCGCAAGTCGGGGTATCGAGTAGATCCAGCGTTGTCCGCGCTTTATTTTCAGTACGGCCGTTACTTGCTGATCTCGAGTTCACGTCCCGGCACGCAGCCTGCGAACCTGCAAGGCATTTGGAACGAGCGTCCGCGTCCGCCGTGGGAAAGCAAGTGGACGATCAACATCAACACAGAGATGAATTATTGGCCGGTCGATGCTGCAGGTTTGTCCGAATGCATCGAGCCGCTGCTGCGCATGACCCAAGATCTCGCGAAGACGGGCGCGATCATGGCGCGCGATATGTACGGCGCGCGCGGCTGGGTCGTTCATCACAATACCGATGTGTGGCGTGCGGCCGGTCCCATCGATGGCGCACAATGGGGATTGTGGCCGATGGGCGGCGTATGGCTGCTGCAGAATTTGTGGGATCACTGGGAGTTCACCCGCGATCGAGCGTTCCTTGCAGAAATCTATCCGCTCATGAAAGGCGCGGCGGAATTTTTCTTCGACACATTGGCCGTCGATCCAAAAGACGGTTCGCTTGTAACGGTACCAACCCTCTCGCCCGAAAATATCCATCCATTCGGATCTTCGTTGTGCGCAGGTCCAGCGATGGATCGGCAACTGCTGCGCGATCTATTCGATCATTGTGCTCAAGCCACCGAGATTCTGAAGCGCGATACGGAATTCAAGCAGCAATGCCAAGCGAAACGCGCCAAGCTGGCGCCTGATCGAATCGGCAAAGCAGGTCAGCTACAGGAGTGGCTCGAAGACTGGGACATGGATGCACCAGAGCTGCGGCATCGTCACGTGTCTCATCTATATGGGTTGTATCCCTCGCAGCAAATCACGGTCGAGGACACGCCTGAGCTTGCGAAAGCGGCCCAACGTTCACTTGAAATTCGCGGCGACGAAGCCACCGGTTGGGCCATTGGCTGGCGTATCAATCTGTGGGCGCGGCTCGCGCAGGGCGATCATGCCCATGCAGTGTTGAAGATGCTGCTGGCGCCCGATCGAACGTACCCGAACATGTTCGATGCGCATCCGCCGTTCCAAATCGACGGCAACTTCGGCGGTGCGGCCGGCATCGCTGAAATGTTGTTGCAGTCTTACGGGAATCGAATTCATTTACTTCCCGCATTGCCGCGCGCATGGCCACATGGAAGTGTTACGGGCCTTCGAGCACGCGGTGGATTCGTCGTCGATATTCGTTGGTCGGGACGTGTGCTGGAACGCGCAACGGTGACGAGTCTGAAGGGTGAGCCTGCCGCATTGACGTACGGTAATCAGCACGCTGAACTGAAGCTCGGAGCAAATCAGCGTCAAACGTGGCGTTGGGAGAAGGGCAGCCTTCGAACTGAGTAGCTCGTTGCCTCAACAAGACAGGGGGCGTCATGACTGCGAAACGGCAATCGGCTGTTGTTGAGATGTCGCGGGTGCTATTCAACTTATCGTCCGCACGCGTTTAACATCGACTCGCCAATTGGTCCAAGCTTCCACATTCACGTCGTCCTGTCACATTGCCTGTCATTGAGCCGCTATTCATCTTCGACCCTGATGATGCCTTCCGGTGTATTGACAAATCTGAAGGGCTTGCTTCCCTTCTCCGGTATTAACGTGTTGTTCCACGTGAGTCCTAGCTTCTTGAGCAGTACGAAATAGTCATCCTCTGGGGGGCAGGCCGCGTTCAATACCGCGCGCACAAACTCTGCTGGAGGAAGATAATTATGACTGACGACGTAGTGATAGATCAGATTAGGCGCGGCATAAAGCTGGCCCGTACTTGCTAACACGCGAATCTCAGCTGACCCGAGCAATAACTCCTCTCCATTTCGACGGGCAATGTTCGAATCACGAGAGTGGCAAAATTCATATCGGTGAAGACCTCTCGTTTGGCCAACCGAAATCTTGCAGTAGTGCCACAGTCTTTCCACAAACTGCGGATCAGGTGACGCCGTTGGAAAGGCTATTCCTGGAGCAAGCCATCCGATGTTTTGAGCGGTCACCTCGGTGCTTTCCGCCGTTCCATAACTGTAGCTTGTGAGGTCGTTGAATCGCGTCATGATGTACTCACTGGAAAGGAGCAAGACACGCGCCGCTGTCGCAGAACGCACCAATGGTTGTACCTGGTCCGCGAAGCAGCTCGCTAATTTCGCTCGGCGTCATTCGGGTGATGTCGAGGACATTCACCCCCTCCAATTCGCCGAATGCGGCTCTATCGGCCTCGAAAAAAACTCCGGTCGGCTCGTATCAGACCGGAAGGTTCACCATGCGCACCACTTAAAATATTCACAGGCCCGCCTCTCAACATGCCGCTGTTCACTGCGCCGGTGAAATCACTGCCTACGACACGACGGGTTGCCGTAACAACAGTACCGCCCGAAGAATTCGTCTTACTGCTGATGATGGCGCCTAGTCTGCCTGTTCCCCTCGCGACGTTAGCGGCGGTTGCCGTCCGAACGAGCTTCGAGGGTAAGCCCAGCAAGAGCGTGGGTACGATGGCGAGGGATCCGCCCGGGAAGGCTGACTCGTACGAAATGATCTCTCCTTGGTACGCGTCGAAAGGTCGTGAGAGCCCCCCGATCAACCTCGCGACGATATTCCCGCCGCTGTTAATTACATTTAAGCCTCCGTTCACAGTCAGAGACAAATAGGGCCCCAAGTCGGCGCGCGTTATTGGAAATGGTCCGGGGATGTACAGTGCATCCGAGAATCCTTGATTTGGCACTCCACCCACCATCGTATCCGCCGTGCTCATACGACGATCGGTGTACGCGCGCTGCGGAGCGCCGCCATAGCACTGCACGCTGGTCGCGTACGCCTGCATCAACGGCATCACGAATGCAGTAAAACTCGTGCCGTCCGCGTTTGTTGTTCCCGGTACGTATTGCCCCGGAGCGAAGGGCGACTGTCGCTGTAGCAATTCCAAAGCGGAGTGGGCGAACTCGATTGCGGAAGCGGCCCAGATGGACGATCGAACCCACTTGGATCGGTGAGGGTCAGAGGATTGTTGCGAACGTACGCGTAGCGATTGAAGTCCTGCGTGTTAGTCGCATCCGGCACGAACGGATCAGGGGAGAGGAACGTGCCGCTCAGTGCATCTTGCACGCGGCCGTTCATGTGATTGAGTCCCATCGAACCCAGTGCAGTCTGGTACGTGTAGCTACTTTGCCCGTCAACCCCGATACCCCGACCTGGCACGTTAGAGCCCTCGAAAGGTACGAACGTACGTCCCGGCACCTTTAGTACGCAGTGAAACGACGATCCTTGGAAGTCTATTTCTGGGGCAAGCCATGCGTTCTGTTCAGGCTGAAGCCTGTCTGAGTCGCTAGACGACTACCGCGAACGGGCTCGATGGATCTTCTTATTTGGTTTCTCTATTCGCCTTTACAGCATCAACAACGAGCTGATCCACCAACGATGGATCGTCTGTTTGTAACACGGGCTTATCAGAACAACACCGCGTTGGCTCATGCTTCGGTTCCGCAGGGTCCTGGCCTGTCGCGTGAGCTGACGTCATCAGCATTGTGTTGGCCGTTCCGCAGTAGTCGCACCTCATCCATCTTTCTACTCGCGAGCCGTTCCAAATTGATACATCCGAAACCTTCAGAATGCCCAGCCCGCAGTTCGGGCACACAACTCGAGCGCTCGGATCGTTCGCCAAAGTACGACCGGCCTCTAGCCACGCAGCGATAGATTGGGACGTCTTTCCTGTCTCGCCCATGATCAAGGTCCCAGAATGTAATCACCAACCCGCTGGGCAAATTGGAATGCAGCCTGTGTTGCCTCGGAGGCGTACGCCCCCGCCTCAGCATAGCCCAGCGTACCACTCCGTAGCCGAAACAGCTCTTGTGCCAAGGTTCGAGCGAGTTCCAGGTTGGAGGCGAATGCCCGAGGGCCGAGAATGAAACCATTCAGCTGTCCCAATGTCATTGCTTGGCCATAGGTGAATCCGGGCTCGTACTGTATTAGACGCCCGCCGATCGTGACTGTCAGCGATCGGCCTTCCGCTTGAGCCGCGCGTATCGCGGCAAACTCGGATGAATTCAATATTCCTCTCGCTTCCAAAGCGAGCGCTGATTCAGCCGCCGTAAATCCCCTGAGCATCAGCGATGATCTAAAGAGCAGTCCTCGCCCTACGCTGGACAATCTAGAAAGACCTCCTGCACCTTTCAAACCGCCCGGCACCATGTACACCAACGCATAGTCCCTGGTTGCGCCCCTCCATTGTTCCGGTGTGCACCGAAACTGAGGGAGTCCGTCGTCCGCCATACACTTGAAGAAGTTGAGAGCGAACAGATGCCACATGAAGCTCTGCTCCGGGGCTTCTGCAGGCACCCCGCCCACCATCGTATCCGCAGTGCTCATGTGACGATCGCTGGGCACACTCGAGGCAAATCCGCCATAGCACTGCACACTAGTTGCATACGCTTGCATCAACGGCATCACGAACGCAGTAGAACTCGTGCCATCTGCGTTTGTTGTTCCAGGGACGTATTGCCCCGGACCGAACGGTGACTGGTCGGTGTAGCAATTCCAGAGCGGCGTGGGCGAACTTGATGGTGGACGTGGTGCGGACGGAGGATCGAACCCGCTCGGATCGGTGAGCGTGAGCGGATTGTTTCGCACGTACGCGTAGCGATTGAAGTCCTGCGTGTTGGTGGCGTCAGGTACGAACGGATCGGGCGAGAGGAACGTGCCACTCAATGCATCCTGGACGCGACCGTTCATATGATTGAGGCCCATCGAACCCAGTGCAGTCTGGTACGTGTAGCCTTGCAGCGTGATCTGCTCAAGCGAATTGCGTTCGCTATCGGAGATGCGGCTGACCCAATCAGTTGCACTGCGTCGCGTGCCAAAGGCGGTAAATGATGCGAGCGCAGTGACCGCGCCAGATGCGTTTGTGATTGCGTCGATACTTCCCTGGTGGTCTGTGTACGCGTAGCGAAGTACCTGCCCAGCGCTGGATCTTTCATACAAGGCGACTGCGCCCGCGCCGGTTGGGATCGTATGTCGGTAGCGTGTGCCTGCACTCGTGACGACTTTTTCTAGAAACGGACCGATGTAGTACGTCGTCTCTGAGCGTGATGCGGCGCTGTCTTGATACTGCGTCTTCCAACGTTGGCGCCCAGGTCCGTAGGCGAATTGCACGACTTGAGTTCCAGCCGTGATGCTGACTGGATAGTTGCCGCTGTCCCAGATCACCGTGTAGTCGACGGGCGCAGTGTCTGTTAGATCGGTTCGAGTTTTGATCCGGCCGTCGGGGTAGTAATCGAGACCCAAGTTCTGCGTGACGTTGGTACCGGTGCGGACCTGCACCGAATCGAGCCTCTGAAGTTGGTCGTTTGGATTCGTGTCGTAGTGGAAGTCCTCGGTGAGCAAGCGCCGATTCTGTTGGCGTTGTGTGACGTTGCCCGCAGGGTCGTACAAAAATCCTGAGTTCTGCACGGACGTCTCATCAGCCGTCGTGCCACTCAACAACTTCCCGAGTCGACCGTTGACTTGATCGATCGTGCTCTTCGTGATGATTCCGTTGCCCAACGTCTCTTGCGTCACTTGCGCACGAGCGTTGATCGCATCCATCTTCCAATACGACGCCGAGGTTTGCGCGTCTTTGATGGAATTCAGCGTCCCGCACAAGTAGTCGAACTGCAGCTTCAGGCGATAGCCGGCAGTCGTCGTCGGATATTCCAGCGTTTGCAACAGACCCAGGTCACTGTCGTACCGATAGTCGTACGCGTACGCGCCGTCTCCTGGGATGTTGATCGTCGTGGTGTAGGGCCGACCGAGCGAATCGTAGGTGTAGACCTCGGAATAGACGCTACTCGACTGAGTCGAGCTCACACTCTGTAAGCGGCCGATGTTCGTGGCGTTGGAATCGTTGCCCCAGATCCAGTCGAACGTTGTCCCAGGTGCGCCGGTTGCGGCTGGTTCGATGATCTTTTTCAGTCTCGAGAGCAGGTCGTACTGAGCGCTGAAGAGCTTGCCTTTGGAATCGGACCACTGCACGACCTCGCCAAGAGAATTGTAAGTGCGTGAGCTATTGGGTGCGCTTGCATAGTCGATCGAATTCTTGGAACCCGAGTCGAAAGACGCAGTTTGGAAGACACCTGCACCATAGTCATAGTGCGCCCAGAACAGTGTCGTCGTGGAATCAGTGACGCTGATGAGACTGCCTGCGGGGTCATAGTCGAAGACCTGCTGATAGCCATTCGCGTCCTGCGATGTGCGAAGCCAACCGTTGACATCGTAAGTATGCGTTTTCGGGCTGCCGAGAGCATCGGTGATCGTTCGGGTGAGGCCGTCGTAGCTGACAATGGTTTTCGCGGGAGTGCTGTCCGTTTCACTTCGCGGCGCGCCGGATTCCAAGATTCGCCCAAAATCATCAAATCTGTTTTGGACCCAATATGCTGTGCAACTGCCCGTGGCGCTCGAGGTTGCGCAAGGGATGTTCTGCTTATCTACGCGGCCTCGCGAGTCATACTGAGTTTCGCGCCATTGATAAAGTCCTGTGCTCTCGGGGAGCTTCGTCCGCACGACGATGGGACGCTCGAACTGATCGAGATAGGTGATTTGCTGCGAGAGCGTGACGCCGTTCGCGGTGCTGTCAGTTGCAGTCACTGTCGTTTGATGCCGCGTGTTTACGCATGCACCTGAGCAGGCTGCATAGGTCACATCAAGTCGAGTCTGATCGGGACGCAACTCTTGCTTGAGCCGACCGAAGGTATCGTACTTCCACTCGGTTTTGAGTTCTCGGGTCGCGGTACTGTTCGGATCCCAAAGTGTCTTAGGTGCCCCGTAATCGAAGTTGTAGTCGATGCGAGTTACTTCGTTCAAAGCGTTCGTGAGCGTTGACGGATAGATTCCGTACGTACCCCAGTCCACGGCGGTGACGCGACTCGTCATCGCAGATCCGTCTGGATTAGTACCCGTTACAGTCAAGCGATTTACGTTGCTGAAGGAGTCGAATCCGAATTCTGTCGTGACCTTGTACTTCGGATCGTCAGGCGCATCTGTACGCGTGCGATTGCGACACTTCAGCGGATCATCTTCGACGAAGCGAGCACTGAGCGTTACGACCGTTGAGCCAGCGTGCGATTGCTCGCGTTTGATGGAATAGGGTAGTCCTATACACCAATTGGTCGTGTCAACAGGTTGATAGGTGTTCGTGAACGTCGTCGTCCACGTCTCTTGCGATCGCATGTCCTTAGCGATACGAGTAAATCCAGATAGATTGCCGTACGTCGCATTGTTTCCACTGTATTCGAAAGTGGAGTCCACCCGTGCAAGTGGATCGCCTAAATGAGTTCCATCCACAGTGAAAGTGTCAGCTACAGAATTCGACACGTACACGAAAAAACGCTGTCGTCCCACGCCACTGTCGAGAGCGACGCTGGAGTTCGTATTCTTGATCTTGCTAACCAGCGTCGTACCATTCGGTTGGTACGTCGAGCGCTCACTCATCATCCCGGCGAGCGGAAAGAGCTGATCGAAATAAGTGTTGACGCTGAAAGGTGTCCGCAGATCGAACTCCGTGATGCGTTCGAATCCGGCAGAGCTCTGTCTGTCCTTGTTGAGACGCGCTCCAGCGTAGGTATAACGCTTGCTGTAGCTTCCACCGATGCCATCTGAGATGGTTACTTGTCCCACGACAATGATTGGGTTCGCGACGTCTTGCAGCGGTAATTGAGTCTGCGTGCTGCCGGGGGAGTAGTTACTTTGGGCGGTGGAGACGTAACCGATGGTATCCACAACGCCATATCCGTCGGTCACCGTAGTCAGTAAATCCGGAACGTTCAGCACGAAGGCTGGCAACGAGCCACTCGAGTTGCGCGTGAAGAAGCTGATCGCATAAGGCGCGGCGTTGTCGACTTTTAGGATGTCCTCCGTGCCGTCACCGTCTTGATCCGTAGCGAGATAGGTTGAGGTGGAGCTGTACGGAATCGCGGTGGATTCAAGTGCCGAGAACCCAGTGCCTGTGGATCGATAGACGCCCAAGGTCCCACCGTTATTGACCAACACGTCGGTCTTACCGTCACGGTCCCAATCCATTGTCAGCACTGCGGTCCCTGGCACAGAGACAGTGGTGTCAGACGTGTCTTTGCACTTTGCCACGTACACTGTCGTTCCAGCCAAGCGATCCGTGCATGCATCGCCATTAAAGTTCACGCCGACGTTGGCTTGCACAGGCGCCCACGATCCCGTACCGAGCGACAGGGCGGTTCCATTCGACACGAGCGATAAGGCATAGATCGATGGCGGACCCACACCGGTGGGCGGCACGACAGCGACGGCGGCCAGATCCTGTTTGCCATCGCCGTCTACATCTAATCTCCGCAATCCAAAGCCTGTCTGTCGCGCATACAAAGCGCCTGCATGCCAAGTGCCGAACGCGTTGGTGCCACTTAGCTGAATGGCGAATGTCGCTGTCGTTGAGAATGTCGGAACAGTGCTGGCAGGTACAGAGACGTTCAGTCGGATGTAGACGTTATAGGAGCTGTCCATCCAGACCAGATCCATTAAACCATCGCCGTTCACGTCAGCAACAAGACGGGTGATCGCACTGGGCACGGGCGCATTCGTTGCCTGGCCTGAGAAGGATGTGCCGTTCAACGTGTAGTACCACCACGTTCCGCCCACATCGATTAAAAAGCCGTCGGCGGGGCCTGGCATGAAGCGATCGACGACATAGGTCGAGGCAGTAGGCGCGGCAATCGGAGGGGAATACCCCGTTGCATTCGCCAGCAACACGTATCGAGTGCCGCTCGCGGTGTAAATGACGTCTTGACGCCCGTCGCCGTTAAGATCAAAGAATGCTTCGCTCACCGTGCCGCTGCTGCTCGCGCCCGCACGAACAGTCGCGTTCACGTTTTGTCCGTTTTGATAGCCGAACACGGTGGGGGTCAAACAATCGCTCGCTGCGTCATCTGCGCACTCCTGGATCTGTTTGAGGCGCGTAAGCCCTGTCTGTGGTGCTGGTTCCGGCGTCAACACATATCGTTTCACTGTGCGCGCGGTACCTCCCGCTGCGCTCTTGATCGTAATGCCTGTCAACAGACTGCGATTTTCTACTCGAAATCCCGCTACGAATCCCAGTTGGGAGTCCTTGTCAGTACGCGTGGATGAGTACGCAAACTCAGCCGAGTACAAGTACGAAGTGCTGCCTGCCGAAGTGGGTGCCCACGAAATTTTCGACGGCACAGCGTGACCATTCGCGTTGTTGTACGTCACTGTCAGCAGTGCATTGCCGTCGCGATCGGAAATCTTGTCGAGCTTCCACCGCAATGGAGTTGTCGCAGACATCGGGAACACGCGCGAGTCGGTCGTGAGACCGTACTCGTAAGTAAGGCCTTCTTTCGAACGCGCGGTGAAATAGGCGGGCCCATTCCCCGACGCCCCATACGATGTAATCAGAGAGAAATCGGCGATCTCGGTCTGATAAGTGGCGCCGTCCAAACCGTAACTTGAATCGGCACTCGTGACTTGCAGACGATTGCCGTTCAGACAGAAGCGATCTGACATCGTCAAACCGACAGCTGCAGCCACGCCATCTTGCCCAACCGTTTTCGCGCAGCGTTCGATCGAGGGCAGACCTGAGAGTGACCAACCAACACCCACTACGCCATTTTCAGCTTGGCTGTTGTACTGAAGCGAGAGATTGGGAGATACGCCGCGAGGACCGGACGGCACCCGAATGGGAATTGTGTAGGTCGCCGCTCCGCCCGCCGACACAGAAAAAGACCCTGGTGTGTTTCCTGCGGCCCCAAAAGCATCCGAGACACAGAAAAAGGCCACACAGGCAGCGGCTACCCTGATCGATCGGTACTTGAACATGGTGGCTCTCCGGCCAGCTAACTATGGTGCATTCACTGCGGTGATTGAGATCTGCGCGGATCCCAGCACAGCGGAAGGATTGTTTGAGTGTCTGATCTCGAGGAGGAATCCGCAGGCTCGTGCTGTGCCGATGCTTCCTCCCGATACACTGATCTGCCAAGAGCGTGCTGAATTTAGCGATAACCACGTTCCGAGGGAGCCAGTACATGCAGTAGGCGTGGTCGATGTGGCGCGAGCCTCAAACCCGGTCATGTTTGCCTTCGGGCTCAACCAATCTCCGACATCGACTGTACTCGGCGACTTCTGTTGCGAGGCATAAATGTCGCCGAAGGGTTGCAAAGTGAATGTAGCGGTCGTGCCACTCAACTGCTGCGTTTGAACGTTTCGATTAGAAAGTGTCACGTTCGGCAGTGTCGGTAACGTCGCGGTACTTGCAGCACCGACGTTTCCGTCCGCATCCTTTGCGTGAACATCAAATGTATATGACGCGCCGGCCGACAGGCCGCTCAGGGTCACAGAGGTTCCACTCGGTACGGTCTGCCATGCGCCCGAGTTGAGGCGATATTCGTAGCCCGTAACACCTGTGTTGTCGCTCGCGGCGCCCCAACTTGCTACCGCGCTACTCGATGTGACACTTGAAAATGTCGGCACGCCCGGCGCGCTGGGCAGCGTCGTATCCTTCGTTCTGAAAGAATTTGAGCTTGCACTGCCGGGGTTGCCAGCAGCATCGCGTGCTCGCACCGCGAATGAGTACGTCCTCGAATCAGATAAACCACTTAGCGGAACCGTGAGCACGTTCGCTAGCGTTTGCCAGGATCCCGAGTTGAGTTGGTACTCATATCCGACAACACCGACGTTGTCGGTCGCCGCGGCCCAGTTCGCCGTAGCAGTTGAACCGGTGATATTCGCGAAGCTTGGCGTGCCCGGCGCCGTTGGAACGACGTTGTCGACGGTGGTGACCGTGAGAGTGCCGGTGTAGTCCGAGTAGTTGAGTGCGGCGTCGTACGCGTGTGCTCGATACTGGTAGGTGGTACCTGCGGGCAGCCCCGAATTGGTCGCAGTTGTAGCGGTCCCGTCATAGACCACGGCCCACGAGCAATTCGTGCCGGTACAACGACGCTCTAGTTGGTAGCCGGTGACGGCAACGTTGTCCGTCGAAGGATCCCACGCGAAGCTGAGGCTATTAGGCGTGGTGCTAGTCGTTCTGAAATTCCCTGGAATGGTGGGCCGCGTCAGATCTGGCTCGGGCGTGCTGGGCGTCGCTGTGATTTCTGCTCGCGTGCGGTTTCCATTTTCATCATAGCGATACGTCACTTCATAGCCATTGCTGTAGCTCGCGGTGCGCAAACGGCCTTGCGTGTCGTAGCCATAAATGACAGTCACCGGCGAGTCGGCGCGCGCAATGCTGCTAATAACAGAGCCAGCAAGGGCACATCCAAGAATCAGGAGTCTTGCGAGATGCAAGTTAGACAATGTGCGTGGCGTGTAGGGCAGCCTCCGATCTGTGCGACCGACGGAATGTCGCGAGCCTTTCCCGCGAGGGCCAGATGAACCGAACGACATCGTTGGTGCGTTGGGATCGCGCTTTGTCCAATCCGTGCACGATAAGCTGAAGACGCAATTCCACATTGCGTACCTCCTTTTTGACGCTGACGCCGACATAGAACGGCGCATTTGTTTTTGTTAAGTCAACCGCTGACTTCCGCTGCTTGTTGTGCATTGATCCATGCGCATGTACGATTTGTCAAGTAAAAATCACTTTCATTAGTAAAGCCAAAGGCAACGATCCGTGTCGAGTCGGTGCGCGCCTGGAGGAACGGAGACCTGAATGAGCGAACCATTCGAACTCGGCTTTTTGGTACATGCGGCAGAGCGCAAACTTCTCGGAGTTTCCGAGTACAGATTTTCGCCAAGAAGGTGGCCGGCCACCATCAGCTTTGCATTGGTGGTTGCAACGGGTCACCTCGCGTTCCTAAGCGCAATGGTGGCGACGCCCGTTTCGAATTCAAAGCACTCCAGCTCACGCGATCACCTCACGTCTGCTCAAATCATTTCCGACGGAGAGTTCGCATCGACGGTGTTCTTCATCCGCTCCGACGAGCGAAACGATTTAGTGGATGCACTGAGTAAAGTTGCATCTCGCGGCATTAAGGCCTTCGAAGAAATGGCGTCCGTTACAGGTCCCACCATAACGATCGCATCCATCGCCGACGGAAATCTTACCGATTCGGCAATCGATGCTTCAGCTACCCGAGCGAGAACCGAGCTCTATGAACATTACGTGGACCAAGTTGCAGCTCGTATCAACCGAGCCTGGGAGCGACCGGCCTCGATCCCAACTGGGAATGAATTCTCGTGCGAAGCGCACATCGAACAAAGCTCATCGGGGCGGGTAAAGTCCGTTGAGTTAGCTCAATGCACTGAGGACGTTACCTGGCAACTCTCTTTGGTCCATGCAATCGAGGCAGCTTCGCCGCTATCTTCGCCGCCATCTCCGGACGCCTTCTCGGAGCGTCTAGTCTTATCCTTCCGTGGACATGAATCCCGGTGACGCTGCATGCAGGCGTTCTTTCCGTCACAAGCATCGAGATCTCATCTTCTGCTCAGAACTTCAGTCATTGTCGGTGCACGGGTGAAGTTGATGTGAATGCCAGTAGCATGCAACGCCACCGCGAAGCCCGGGCGTCATCTAACTCGCGCAAGTTTCAGCCACGTCCGATTGCGAAGCTGTTGTCGTTCATTCTTGGAGCATCCGTATCGCTGCTCTGTAACGCGCAAAACATCGCTGAACAATTGAATGCGGGGCGATTGGATCTCATTCGCGCTCGAGCGGGTGATTCACAAGCCTCGGCCCTTGTGAACACGATCATCGGAAGGTCTGATCTCAATGCGTTCATGTCTGGGCTTCAGCACGCGACCGTAGCTGTTCCGTCGGAACATCTGCAGACGGTGAAAGCATCCAAGTGGCTTTTGGAAGCTGCCAGGAATAGTCGTGTATTGATGTTCAACGAGAACCACTATGAGCCTCAGGCTCGAGTATTCGTTCGATCGCTACTGCCGGAGCTGCGCCGGGCCGGCTTTACACACATCGGACTCGAGGCATTTCAGCCTTCTTCGGTTCCAAATGCTTATCAATCTTCCGCTGGCTACTACACCGTTGAGCCAACATTTGCCGCATTAATGGCCGAAGCGACTTCGCTGAGCTTTGTCGTGTTCGGCTATGAAGCGACTCAGTTTGCAGATCATTCTGCCTCAATCGAGGAAATGATTGCCGCGCGCGAGAAATCTGAGGCGGAGAACTTGAGGGCAGCAGTCGGTTCATTTCCTCAGAATGCAAGAGTCGTGATCTTCGCTGGATGGTCTCACATAGCAGAGAAACCTTTGGATGACGGGCTGGGTCCATCCAAAACGAGATGGATGGCAGCCAGATTCTTCGAGGAGACGAATATCGATCCGTTCACAGTAGATCTCGCAACCTGCACACGCGAGGTCAGGGATAGTGAGGACCGCGACGGTGTTGTGTACTTGCAAGCTGATGGCTCGCCATTCGTAACCGGAGGCTATAAGGCTGTAGTCGATGCACAAGTATGTCTCCCAGTACTGGACGCTTGTGAAGACGTTTCTTGCCAAGCCTCCCGAGAGTGTCCGTGATCATCGCGACCACGCGCACAGTGCCCATTGCGGACGCTTCCTATGTCGCGCGAGTCAAACAATATTTCGCAAGTATCAACAGCCTCAGATCCGACACACGAATCTTCAACTTCACCCGCCAGGCTGCGGATGCGCGGCTTCGCAAGCTTGTTTCTGAGTTCGAGTGCACCGAGGGCAAACTGTCGATCGAAGTTTCCTCACATACGTTCCGCCATTCGTTCGCGGTGAATTGCACACTGCATGGCGTGCCACTGACCATTTTGCAGCATTGGCTCGGCCATAAAGACATCAGGAGCACCGTGATCTATGCTCAAGTGCTCACGGCAGAGGCCGCGTACGTGATGGCGCATGTCGAGTTTTAGCGGAGGCCTGTCGATCGGCAGCTCATCGATTTGAATCCTGCGATTTAGCCGGCGCGATCATAGGGACGGATGCTTCGAAGTTGAACATTGCCCATTCACGATGGTGGACGTAATTGATGTCGCGGAGAGCAACTCACAAACCCAACTCGTTGATCCGGAAGACGGAAGCTGCGTAACGACATCAATAGTGTCCGGGAAGACACCGTTTGTGACTTTCGACAGTGATTGAGTAGGCGTAAGGGCAAGGTGCCGGACACTCACATATATATGAGTGCAGCTTCGAGCTGGGTATCGGATCTAACTACGCATAATGTATATTACGTTAAATAATGAATAGAGTCTGACCGCGGAATCCGATCCCCACGGCCTCCTGCTGGTTGCACGCCCTCAGATACCGTCATTGATCTCGTTGGCTTACACCGTCGAAATCGGTAGCTCATCGAGATTGTTGCGCGAAGTCTTGTCCGCCACAGTGCGCAAATGAAAACCGCCTTGGCCATCGCTGACGGCGACGATCGCGGCGCGTGAATTATCGCGACGTGCGAAATAGTGGATGGTGCGCGCGCGAATCTGTTCGATCGCTTCACCCACCGTAACGGGCGACCATGACGCTGAGTCGTTACACAGGTGGGTGATGCTGCCCTGCTTTTTCTTGACGCTGGTGACATCTCTCGCGATGCCTTCTGGCTCAAGTCCGCGCTGGCGCGTAAACGCATTGCTGAATATGGTCGAGTTGGGTTGCTGAGTCAGTCGCTCGAGCGCAAGCAGTGCTTCGCGCCAGTTGTTGAGGGAATCTCCATAGAGCATGGCGGTATCGAGCGCCTGCATCTTGTTGAACTGGCCCCAATGCGGCCGACCATTGCGTCGAATGGCCGCGTGATGACACCACAGCAGCCACGCGAAATTTCCCGAAAGAGGTTTAATGCTAGCAAGTTCGAAAGAAACGGCCCGCGCGCTCGAGACGTTGTGCATGGAGAGTGATGCGCTCGACGATAGCGATGGTCTCATCGAGATATAGCCCGCCTGCGGAAACAGCGGACTGATCGCCAGTACTTCATCCAGGAAATCCAGATAGTCGTTGGTATTGGTGCCGAACACGACCTCGAGGGAGTCCGACACGAAATCCGTCTGGTCACTGTCGGCACGCGAGCCACTGGTCAACAGGTAGTGAGGCCCGCGCGCGGTGCGCGGGAGTCGACCATTGAGCACCATGTACTCGATCTCCGCGATCAAGGCACTCATGCCCGGGATTTTCCAGAGCGAGTCGATGGCTGATGAAATGAGGACACCGGCATTGAAGTTGCCTTGCGCAATCATCGAATCTAGCCGGGCGGTCGTTTCAGTGAGCGCGACGACCACGGTTGACGTCGCCGTAGCTGAGAGCACTGCCCCGAGGCCGGGTAGCCCTATGAGTGCCCCGACGATTTCACCGACTGTCGCAGTGGTGGGTGCAGTCACTGCGGTCGCAGTCCCGAGCGCGGTGTGCAACGCGATGGTCACGCCGATCGCGATGTCTTTCATGCTTGATGCCGAAGCAGGCAAGATGTCGGGAAGATCGCCGGGCGTCTCCCATCGACGGGTAACCCACACATCGCATGGCCGCAGCGCGTTGAAGAGAATCTGGAAGAAATAAGGCACGCCCTTCGCATCGCTCATCCCTACCGGCACCGGGTCGGCGTTGAACAGTCGTAGCACCGGAGTAAAGACACTAGGAGTGCTCTGACCATCTCGCAGCGCCTGCATTACGGCTGCCCGGCTCGGTGTGGTCACCACCTGCGCCACCTGAAATTGTTGCCGCACTTCGAGTACGACCGAATAGATGACGCCGAAGCGACCGCATGCAACGCGCACTGCATTGAAAATTCGATCGTTACGCACGATGAGCGTGTCCGCGCACGGCAGAATCGCCGCCAGCTCGGAATCAGCGTCACTGCGAGTGAGCGGATCGCTGGCACTTTCGATCCACACTTCCTGCCCACTGGCGAAGACGAGATGAACCGCGCGAACGATGTCGGGAAACGGTGGTTGGTTCCAATCACCGCCGTGCGTGGACGTCGAGATGACGCCGGCAAGCGCCTGGCCGTTGGACCCACCTAAGGTTGGTAACGCCAGATAGCTCTTGTTCAACTCTTCGCAGAGTGATGCGACACGGATACCGGCCTCGAAATGTGCCAGGCGACCACCGGGTCCTGCGTGCGGGGACGACCAGCGCGGAGCAAGCAGCGAGCGATTGTCATCGACTAAGTAGGATAGGCGACGGGTAAGCCAATTGAGCGACACCATGATGCCGCTGCTGTTAGCACAGTCCTCAAAGGACCATCCCGAACCGACTACGTGAAGCGGTTGCTTGTCTTCGCTGGCTTTCGCGACCAGCTCCACCAGCGATTTCAGGTCGCGCGGCCGTGCCAGTTCTGAAGGCGCGAACTGGACATCGCCGTTCCAGTTCTTGCCGCGGAAATTCACATCGTCGTCGCTCGAGTAATTCGAACCGGCGCGGCACACCATGCTTATCTCCCGATTACGGAGTACGGAAACTAGAGCATCGAGACGACGGAGACGCTATTGCTCTAACGGGCGGTCCTCTTCTGCAGCGCAGCGCAGTCTGCGTCGAACTCGCCAGACGCGAAATAGGGCGTGGATTCTCGCCTGCTAATCCGCACCAAGTTTCACCGTCCGACAGAACCAGAGCTAAGCGCCGAATACACGCCTGGCGCCAGTATGGCTCTGCCCTGCTCCGTCGCTTGTTCTTGAAAGAAATAAATTCCGCTTGACGCCGACATGCGTATCCAAGATCAGCGGCGCTATCCAGGAGCGCTTCCATGACGGCAGCCCGCTTTGTGCCATTGCCGGGTGCACGCTCAGTCATCGGTTCGCGAAAGCAGCAACTCGTTGTCGATCGGACTGAACCTTGTAGCCGAATCGATTAGTGAGCGCGCGGTTAACTGCGGAACGCCGTAGACCTCGACTGTCATTTTGTGTCGATCGCGCAAGCGTTGCACGAGCAGATCGAAATCTCCGTCGCCGGATGCGAGAACGATTGTGTCTACTTTGGGTGCGGCGTCCAGAACATCCAAGACAATACCGACATCCCAATCGCCTTTGGCACTTCCATCTGCTCGCCGGATGTACGGCTTGAGCTTCACGTTGAAGCCGATGCTGCGCAAGATCTCTTGGAAGCGGCGTTGCTTTTGATCGCCACGATCGATAGCGAATGCAGTCGCCTCGACGACATCGCGATTGTCCGTCACGCGCCGCCAGAATGCGCTGTAGTCGAACTGCGCGTCGTATGCCTCGCGACAGGTGTAATAGATGTTCTGCACATCGACAAAGATCGCAACTTTTTCCATTGGGGCGCACTCCGCATTGCATGCATCAGTCGCGCACTGTACCTGCTTCACCCTGCCCCTTCCGGCTTAACGCCTCTTCAATGTGCACCCTCGCGAACGCATTGTTCGCGATAGGCATTCACGTATTCACGTACCATTGACCTTTCTCAATCCTTTTCGGAGACACCCTTTGAAAATGCTCAAGCACGAAGCGGAACTCTTCAAAGAGGCGTTGCCTGCCGCAATGAAGTATGCGGAGGGACGTGGGGCCGTGGTCTTTGAAGCAAATGATTCGGCCAGCGAGAAGCTACGATATATGTATCGATTGTTGGTACATGATGGCGTGATTCAGCCCTTGCCGGAGGATCAAGTCAGCGAGAAATCCATGCGGCACAAAATCACTCTTTGGTACTCGAAGCAGTTACCGAAAGATCATCCGCTGTTGAAATGACGGGGGATGCGCGTTCATCGCCTCCCGCTCGACGTGATCGAATCTCAATACGCGGCGTCCAATCCAATCAGCACATAGTGCTCTTTCGTTTGATGCCCAACGAACGGCGGTCCAGCCGGATCTTCGCTCAGAAGATCCGCGTTGGCCTCGATGACGACCTTCAGATTTCGCATGAGGTAGTACGCGGCGCCGAGCGAGAGCGAGTTCATCTTGATACCCTCGAAAATGGTGCCGGTGTTCTTGAAGTCGTCGGCTTCCGCGTAGTTGTACAGCGCAGAGAATGTCCAGCGATCACTGTAGACATAGTCGAGGCCCGCGAAGCCGCCAAACCATTCGTAATCTCGCCCAGGTGTTGCGTCGAGAAAATCGTTCCACTGGTTCCAGAGCGCCTGCACATACCAATGAACGGTCGGCGCAACGTTTCCCGAAAGATCGAGTCCGTAGATCGTTTTATCCGTATCCCGCAGCCCGCTTGAGTTCCCGGCTGGCCCAGACGCACTGCGCTGCTCGCCGTTCAGTGCGAACAGTCCGACAGCCACAGGCCCAGCATCGAAGCCGACGCGCGCGAATATTGTTTTGGACGAGTCGTTATCGAAGAGCCGATCGGGACGTTTGTATCCCGGGCTATCGATGGGGAAGTTCTGCTCGATGCCGGCACCATTGACCGCGCCGATCGCCAGTTCGACCGGCCCCACTCCGCGACTCAATATGACGCCTCGATCGTAAGTGATGCCCGCCGCGCGATAGACGTAGTAGTCCTGAAAGGTAAGGCGCACTTCACGCGCAAACATCAAATCGCAGATTTGAAACTGACCGAGCTGCGCTGTGATGCCGGTGCCGAATAGATCGTCATGCGAGAACCACGCGTCTTCTATCAACGTTTCTCCATTGCTCCCCTTCTCCGCGAAGATGCCGTAGAAGTAGAAGGTGACGTGGTCTGAAAGCGGCGCACTCGATAGCAGCTTAATTAGATAGGGCGTCTGGAAATCGAAGCTCGATTGGTTGCCGGTCGGCCCCGCGATCGGATCGATGTCCTCGCCGTCGCGGCCTTGAACAAAAGCTTGAGCACGTATCGCGAGCGGCAATGTTTTCGGCAGTGCGAGCCGCGAGTCGCCGAGATCCGCCATCGTGTCGCGCCACTGCGGCATACGGAAATTGGATGCCACAAAGTGTTCTCCGTAAGCATTGAGCCGCGGGAACGCTTCATGGCAGACAGCACATGTCACATTGTATTGCCGCGCGAATGCGGGCATTGCTGAAGATGATAGTGGTGCTGCAACGGCCGCAAGCACCACCAACGCTCCGAGAATTCGGGTGTGAGCCATGACACCATCCTTCTGTTGTTCGTCTCGTGGCCCACAGTTGACCCTCGCATTGGCGCGCATGCACATTGGGGGAACTCATTAAACACTTGCGTCGGGTACGGAGCGTGAAGCTACATACCGGTGCAAGGTCCTCTTCGTCTCGTACGTCCCCTCATCGCCGCTTCGCTCGCAACCTCGCTGCACTGCCGCGGAATCAACCGGTAACATCCCGACCAAAAAGCACATACAAGATGTGATAGGTGGCGAGGACGCGATCACCGCTGGAAAACGATTTGCGATAGCAATCTTCCATGACCGGGAAAATCGACTTTCCAGGGTATGAACTCACGGACTCGCTCGCATTCGCCGCACCCAGCGACCGCACAGATGCTAGGAAGGACCGCACGGTTGAGAATGAGAGCACGCGGCGTTCGTCGACGATCTGAACCGTGTGTCCAAGTGCCTCGCTGCAGTGACTCCAATCCTGAGCAGAGAGATACGTCTGGCCGCGGCGCAATGGTGGATATTCAAGTCGCTGTGCGGCGCATTCAAACGATCGATGTAGCTCGAAGAACGTATCGGGTCCGAACGTTGCAAACGCCAAGGTTCCGTCTGCCGTCAGGCTCCTCAGGAGGCGCTGAATCGTGGACACGGGATCGTTGAACCACTGAACGGTTGCATTGGACACGATCAAATCGAACGAGGCGTCGTCGAGGTCCATGCACTCCGCATCTGCCACCACGAACGCGACCCGACTTTGTACTTCGTTTCGGACACGCGCTTGTGCAACTCGAATCATCTGTTCGGCAATGTCGACTGCTCGGATGTGCGCTTGTGGATACGTGGCTAGCACATGTTTCGTGAGTAATCCGGTGCCGCAGCCGATCTCCAGAATGCGTCGAACGGGAGATGCGTCAGCCCTGCTCCTCTCGATCAACTCCACTAGACGATTTGCCATGACAAGTTGAATCGTTGCATGTTGATCGTATTCGCGCGCACGGCGATTGAATCGTGCACGCATCAACGCCTTGTTCATCTGCATTCAATCAAGGCTGTCAGCCAGCTTGCGAACAGTCGGGGCTGCGTGATGAAGGGAGCATGGCCGCAGGGCAGCGTCTCGAAGCGAGCAGCCGGTGGCCAGTGATGAGGAACGGCCTCGATGGGACACACCGCATCGCACTGACCGTGCAGCCAACGCAATGGAGGGAGCGCGTGCACATGCTCCGACCACAGCGAGCGCAGATCGATTTGTCCCAACATTTGCAGACCGGCATCCAAGCCGTTAGGCGTCCAAGCAGTCGAAGGTCGCTCTGCTACGTCGCGTATCTCCGGACGCGACCACTCTCTGTCGGAGAACATGAGCCGATTGAATTGGCGCAAACACTGGGCCGGATCATCTCTCAATCGCGCGCGCATGCGTTCTATCACTCGCTTGGGCCAGCTATGCGCGGACGTAAAGCAGAGAGTGCCGCCTACGATGCCGATGCTTCCTACCCATGATCGCGCGGTCGACGAAGCGGCTGGTGCACGAAGGAGCGATTGCAGCAGCAACAGCGCCCCCAAAGACCACCCGACAATGCTCCAGTCCGTCGGCGCAGCACTACCGTCGCTCGTGGCATCAGGCAACGCGGCAATGTGCCGCTCGATCACGCTTTCAAGATCCGCTGGGGATTCGCACGTTGCGAAATCGACAAACCGGTGCTGGTACTGCGGAAGGTGTTCGATGCATGTTCGCCAAATTGAAGGGTCCGCCGCCCAGCCTTGTATCCACAACACACCGTGTAATCTAGAACCGCCGGTCAGCGTTCGATCCTCGAGCAGGCGCTGATGTTGTTGCCGTAGCATGAGGTTACGTATTTTGAGAACGAGCGTGCCGCAACGATTGCCAAAGCGTTTCACAACGCTGTTCCACTGCGCTACTCATCGTGATTTTGCGTCCCCACAGACGGCGCGTTTCCGCGGGCCACTTATTGGTGGCATCGATGCCGAGCTTGGATCCCAGACCCGCAGTTGGGCTCGCGAAATCCAGATAGTCGATGGGCGTGCGGCGCACGAGCATGGAATCGCGAGCCGGATCGACACGCGTTGCCATTGCCCAGATCACCTCCTTCCAGTTGCGGACATCGATATCGTCATCGGTCACGATCACGAACTTGGTGTAAGTGAATTGACGCAAATAGGACCAGATCGCCTGCATGATCCTGCGTGCATGTCCTGGATACGCTTTGCGAATACTCACCACCGCGACTCGATAGGAGCAGGCCTCAGGCGGCAGCCAGAAATCCACGATTTCCGGAAAGGTCTGTTGCAACAGCGGTACGAACATTTCGTTCAACGCGATGGCGAGCATGGATGGCTCATCGTCCGGTGATCGACCCATGTACCCGCCGTGATAAATCGGATCGCGCCGCATACAGATGCGATCGATTGTCATGACTGGAAAGCGCGCTTGCGAATTGTAGTATCCCGTGTGATCTCCAAACGGTCCCTCGAGCGCTTCGTCTCCAGGATGGATTTGTCCTTCGAAAATGATTTCTGCGTTCGCCGGTGCACTGAGTCCGGCGCCTGTTTGCCACACTTGGGTTCTACGCTTGCGCAGTAGGCCTGCGAACTGCAATTCGGAGACGGTGTCTGGGATCGGTGCTGCCGCTGCGATTAGAAGAGCCGGATCCGCTCCGATAGCCACCACCACGGGAAAGGATTTGTCCGGGTGTCTCTGTTGCCAACTGCGATAGTCGAGTGCACCACCTCGATGCGGCAACCAACGCATGATGACTCGATTCGGTCCCAGCACCTGCTGTCTATACACGGCTACGTTCTGACGCGTGTGATGAACACCCCGCGTAATCACCAAGCCCCAGGTTATGAGCGGCCCGGCATCTTCCGGCCAGCAAGTCCAGATCGGTAGGCGTGTGATATCGACATCCGCGCCGCTCTGGATCACCTCGCAACACGGAGGATGAGATACGTTCAGCGGTGTGGCCTTCAACAATGGCGCAAACGCGTGCAGTCGATCCATTGCTTCGGCCACCCGGTTGGGCCACTGCGGTTCTTTCAAGAACGCCAGCATTTGGCCCACGTGCCGCAGCTCTTTGAGATCCATGCAGCCGAGGGCAGTCGCGATTCGACGTGTCGTCCCAAACAAATTTCCGAGTACGGGGATGGTGTATCCGCGCGGATGCTCGAACAACAGCGCGGGCCCGGCCTCGCGCAAGCTGCGGCGGCATAGCTCCGTCATCTCTAGGTTCGGATCCACTGCGAATGGCACCTGCAGCAACTCGCCGCGGGTGCTCAAGTCGCGCATGAACTCTCGTAGGCTGTCGTAGCTCACTTGCTATCCAAATTGCGATAACTCAAAGAATCGGCGATGCAGACGTGGCATAAGCGCTGCTTTGTTCACCACGGACGCATTTGATGCTCAAACCCTCGCATGTATTTCGCGGCTGGTTGCGATTCGCACCGCCCGCAGTCCACGAACGTCTGATGGCGGTCACGGTCAATCATCTGCTCCGCGGCCAATCCACTCGGGGGCGTCTGTCTGATCTGCAAGGCAAACGCATCCGCATCTGTGCAACCGACGTGCCTCTGGCACTCACCTTTGAGCTCGTCGACGGCCGAGTCGTACCTTGCAATCGCGCACCCGACGTATCTTTCAGTGGCACGCTCGCCGATTTGCTCAAGCTTGCGATGCGCCGCGAGGATCCGGATACGCTGTTCTTCCAGCGCAGACTCAGTATCGAGGGAGAAACGGAAACGGGTCTGCATTTGAAGAACGTGCTGGACAGTCTCGATTTCGATTTCTCCAGCCGAATACATGCCGTACTCCCCTCGAGATTGGTGCGCGCGGCAGGACGAACTAAGCAGACTGGCCTTGCGATCCAAGAGCTATTCCGGGTGCGCCCTCCAGGTATCCGTCGCAGTAGCCGCCCGGAAGCGCGCAAGGCGGAGCAGTAACTGCAGCACCATCGAGTGCGCCTCTAAATGCGCGCACCACCTCGCCGAAGCCGCGCGACTGGGGCGACAGTCGCAGAATATTCACGCCGGCCGATCGCAAGCGATCGATATGCGGGAGTAAGTTCTGCGTTGCGGCCGATTGAGTTTGGATGCCATTGAAAACGAGAAACGGTTGATCTTCCCGCGTGTATAGAGTGAGGCCGTCAGCGTACTCGCGGCACACGAACTCGCAGTCGTCCTTCTGTCTGCGATGAGTTCGCGCTGTAAAGCACCGCGCGGAAAAGGCAAGCGGCATTCGGCCATAGGCGAACATCTCGATTTCCATGCCTTGGGGGCGGTCATTCGCCAACGTGGCAATTGTGCTCAGTGGTAGCTCCAACGGCGGAATCCATCGACGAGCACCTAAATCGGCGAGCATGTGCAAAGTGGCCGCGTTATAGACGTTCAAGTGAGGCCCCGCGATGAAAGAACGTCCTGCGAGCGAATGGACTGCCGCGTAGTCATTTGCTTCCACCAGCGTCTGTTCTCTCGCAGTTCGCGCCACACTTGCCAGCTCCGATTCCGCTTCGATCAGTGCCAGCGTTGAGAACACCACTTCTTTGCCGGAATCGTTGAGCGCCTGTGCGATCTCTTGCCAATCCTCGTGCTTGAGGAGCCGGCGCTTGCTGCACACCACTTCTCCGAGATAGACGATGTCGACAGGCGCATCGCACACGTCCGCATAGAATTGCAGCACGTCCTCGCGCGACCAGAAGTACAACAACGGGCCGATTGCCAACTTCATCGTTACTGCCATGGGCGATAGTACGCGCCGAGGGTATGCGTCCGGCCCTCAGCGAGCGCATCCAGTTCGCGCTGCAATTCGATATCAGGAGTCCACGATTCGACACCTCTGCGGTACGAATCGAGCGCCTGTCGCAGTAATCGCGTCACTTGTGCGACATAGGCCGGCGAGCGTTGGCGGCCTTCCACTTTGATGGCACGCACGCCGGCAGCAACCAACTGCGGTAGAACATCCAATGCGTTCAGGCTCGTCGGTTCTTCAATGGCATGGAATGTATGTTCCTCAACTCGGAAGCGCCCCTTGCACAGCGTCGGATAGCCTGCTGGCTCATCGACTTGGTATCGATCGATCAAAACGCCGTTCAAACGCGCGTCGCGCCCACTGCGGCTCTCCTCCCATCGCACTGCTTTCGCGGGTGAACATACGCCGTGCGTATTCGGCGACTCACCGGTCACATAGGACGACAATGCACATCTGCCTTCAACCATGACGCAGAGGCTGCCGAATCCGAATACCTCGATTTCGGCGCGTGTGTGTTCAATGAGTCTTTTGACCTGCGTAAGCGACAACACGCGCGGTAACACCGCTCGCTTGATGTTGAATCGAGAACGATAGAATTCGATGGCCTGCCAGTTGGTCGCGGACCCTTGCACGCTCAAATGCAGTCGCAGATTCGAGTGGCGCTGCGCGGCATACGCCATGAGTCCAGGATCGGCCAGAATGAGCGCATCGACGCCAAGCTGTGCGGCCGTGTCGATCATGGCGGTGGCCAAGCCCCAAGTACGTGGCGATGGATAGATGTTCATTGCCACGAACACACGAACGCCGCGCGCGTGCGCGTAATCGAGGCCGCGCTGCGCTTCCTCAGCGCTAAAGTTCAAGCCAGGAAAATTGCGCGCGTTGGTTTCACCCCGAAAGCCGATATAAACGGCATTCGCTCCGTGATCCACGGCAGCACGCAGCGCAGGCAGCGATCCGGCCGGACACACCAATTCGATTTCGCGCGATTCAGATTTGCCATGTTCAACACGCATCATCCCAGTGTGCCGCGGGTCACGTTTGTGGGTTTGCGCTAAGTCAAAGCTCGATTGATGTAGATCAATGCAATGCGAGCGCGCCCCGCTACGCTGTCGCATCCCTTTTTGGAGGCTCATGCAACGCGGATGACGTTAGCTGAATTGCGCTACATCGTCGCCTTGGCCGCCGAGCAACATTTCGGTCGCGCGGCTGAACGCTGTCACGTCGCACAGCCGACGCTCAGCGTGGCAGTAAAAAAGCTCGAGACGGAACTGGGTGCAGTCCTTTTCGAGCGCGGGAAAGAAGGCATTTGGCCGACGCCCTTGGGCCGCAAAGTTCTGGCGGTCGCTGAACAAATCCTGCTTCACACGGCTGTAATCAAGGACACTGTCGAGTCCGATCGCGATCAACTGGAAGGCCCATTGGCATTGGGCGCCGTCTCGACGATCGGTCCGTATCTGCTGCCGCAAGTCATTCCACTATTACAAGAAATGGCTCGCGGGATGTCGCTCTACGTCGAAGAAGCCGACAGCCGTACGCTCGCCGCCAAGTTGCGATGTGGCGAATTGGATGCGGTGCTCGTCAGCGCGCCATTCAGCGAACCCGATGTGGTGACGCAAACACTCTTCGATGATCCATTCGTGTTGCTGTTGCCCAGTGGGCATCGTCTGACGATGCGCGCAACAGTCGCACCGCAGGATCTTGACCCGCGGGAGGTGCTAGTGCTCAGCGAAGGGCACGAGTTGCGCACGGCTCAACTCGATGTGTTCAAACAGGTGGAGCGCGATGATGATGCCCAGAGGCGCTTCATCGTCGGCAGCACGATCGAAACGCTACGCCATATGGTGGCTTCCGGACTCGGCATCACCATCATTCCGCAAGCGGCTGCCTTCGCTCCTATATATGCACCCGGAATGCTATTGGTTCGGCCATTCGAGGCACCTGCACCAACGCGCACGATACAGCTCGCTTGGCGCGTGACGTTCCCGCGTCACAAAGCCATCGAAGTGCTGCGTCGTTGCATTCAAGCGAGCAGCGCAGTGCATTGGCGCTACGCGACCGCGCCGGTCTACATGGAGCCCGGCATCCTCATCGACAGCCATGACTGGTGAACCGCGCCGACAGGCCAACGCGAAGGCGCAGGCCAATGCCATCTCGAAGATAGTCATCGTCGGTGGCGGCACGTCGGGATGGTTGGCCGCAGCCATGCTGGCTCACAATTTCGACTCCAACGTTTGCGAACTCGAGTTGGTGGAGTCGGAAGAACTCAGCACGATCGGCGTCGGCGAATCCATCGTGGCGCCGTTCGTAGGTCTGCTGCGACGATTGGGGATCGCGGAAGCGCCGTGGATGCAAGCAACCGACGCGACCTACAAACTCGGAATTCAGTTCGTCGGCTGGTCTCGCCCTCACGCCAAATACTTTCATCCGTTCGGCACGATCGGCCAACCGATCGATGACTACGACTTCTATCAGTGCTGGCTCAAGGCGCGCGCTGGCGGCGCAAGCTTTGCTCTACAGGACTTCTCGCCTTCCAGCGTCATGGCGCAGCATGGCCGATTCTTTCCGCCACAACATGCTCGCGGCACGCCCATTGGCGGCGCGAGCTATGCCTATCATCTAGATGCGACCCGCATGGGTCGATTCTTGCGCAACATTACTGAAGCACGCGGATTGATACGAACCGAGGGACGCGTGGTGCAAGTCAACCGGCGTGAGGATGGATTCATCGATGCGCTGGTGCTTGCAGACGGTCGAGAAATTCGCGGCGATTTTTTCATCGACTGTACGGGATTCAGCGCCCTGCTGATCGAGCGAACATTGGGCGCCAAGTTCATCGATTGGTCCCGCTATCTGCCCTGCGATCGCGCCATTGCACTTAAAACGGACTCTAAAGGAACGCTGCCTCCTTTCACTCGTGCGAGTGCGCAAGGGCACGGATGGAGTTGGCGCATCCCCTTGCAGCAACGTACCAGTTACGGTTACGTATTCGCGAGCGCCTTCTGTTCAGATGCAACAGCACGCTCCACTCTGCTTCGCAGCCTGAATGGCGCGGTCAGCGAAGAGCCCAGGGTCATTCACTTCAAGGCAGGCCATCACGAGGCATTTTGGAAACACAATTGTCTGGCGCTCGGCTTAGCTGCTGGTTTTTTGGAGCCGCTTGAGTCCACGGCGATTCACCTCATGGCTCGCAGTATGCAGCTCTTCTTGGAGTGCTTTCCGGATCGACACTGCCATTCGGCACTGGCGGCGGAGTACAACCGGCGCATGCTGGCTGACTACGAGGAAGTTCGCGACTTCGTCATGCTGCACTATTGCACGACGAATCGAGACGACTCCGAGTTCTGGCGGCATTGTCGCCACGTGAAGCTGCCTGACTCGTTGCAGGCGCGACTAGAGCTATTCAAACAAAAAGGCGCCGTACCGCGCGCGTCCGACTGCCTGTTCCCGAATTCAAGTTGGCAATCGATCTTCGATGGCATGGAGGTCATTCCACAGGCTCACTGCAGACGTGTCGATAATTTGACGATGGATGTCATCGTGGCGGCTCTGCACCGAGCGAAGAACGCCATCCATGGAATGGTCGCTCATCTCCCCCTGCATGAAGAGTTTCTCAGCGCAAGCCTCATGCCGACTGCCCATGCGATAGCTAAAAGCAATCGACCTCGCATTGTCTCCTCGAAGGCCCGTTCGCAAAAATGAATTCGTGCGCCGTGAGCTACTCAACGCAAGTGCTCACGTCCGCGCGGTAGCAATGCACGATCGATCTGCGTCGCGTTAGATCAATTCGATGGTCTCGCCTGCTCTCGATCGTTCTTCTGCGCTCGGAGGGAGGTGCCGTTCGCTTGCTGCCCCACCTGACATTCAGTAGCAAAAGGCCGACCACATGAATATGAGATTGGGATTAAGACGCAAGCTCCTGGCAGCTACCCTGGCGACAGGCGCATTGACCGTTGTCACCAACGTTGCTGTTGGTCAGACAGAAGAGTCGCTGGAGGAAATCGTCGTCACCGGCATTCGCGCATCGCTCGAGCGCTCCATGGATATCAAGCGCGACGCGGTAGGTGTCGTCGATGCGATCTCTGCCGAAGATATGGGCAAATTCCCGGACGCAAACCTTGCGGAGTCGGTGCAACGCATCAGCGGCGTTTCGATCGACCGAGTCAACGGCGAAGGATCTCAAGTGACGGTGCGCGGCTTCGGTGCCGCGGACAACATGGTGACGCTCAACGGTCGCACCATGCCAGCGGGCTTCACCTACGGTGGCGGCAGCGGTGCAGGCGGCACGTATGGCGGCGCCACGCGTGCGTTCGACTTCTCCAATCTCGCCTCCGAAAGCGTCAGCGGCGTCGAAGTGTTCAAGACCGGCAGGGCGAGCGTGGCCAGCGGCGGCATCGGCGCCACCATCAACGTCAAGACGCTGCGGCCGTTAGAAGCCGGAGAAACCAAATTCAAGCTCTCGGGCAAAGGACTGCATGACACGACCAACAATGCGGGCAAGGACATCACGCCCGAATTGTCCGGCCTCGCCAATTGGGTCAACGCGAACAACAATTTTGGCGTCAGCTTGTCCGGAAGCTACTCCGAAAGAGACTCGAGCATCGCCGGCGCTGCTGAGAACAACTGGAACATCGGCGTGTGGGACTCCGCTGCGATCGCCAATAATCAAAACAACTTGTACTCATGGACGCGCGATGCGAACGCCAACATCAGTGCGGTCATCGAAAACGCGCCCGACGACGGACAACTGTATGCCCGGCCGAATGATTTTCGTTGGAGCTATTCCGATCGGCATCGCGAGCGCACCAATGCTCAGGCTACCGTGCAGTACGCGCCCTTCGATGACATGACGCTCACTGTGGACTACACCTACGCGCAAGTGGATACGAAAGAACAGCGAGGTGAGTGGACGATTTGGTTTGCGAATGGATCAAGCGCCGATCACGTCGTGTTCGACGACGGCGCGGTTGCCACGCCCGTGCTCTACCACGAATCGGTCTCCGGCAAGGATATGGGGTACGAACAGCAGCTGCGTGAGCAAACGAACACCTTGGATTCGCTCGGATTCAACGCGGCTTGGCAAGTCAACGACAACTTGAAATTGAGCCTCGATGCGCATACCTCGAGCATGGAGAACCGCCCGAGCGGACCCGGGGACAGCGGTGAGATTGCGATCTCTCTCGGAGCTCCAGTCGGAACGTCGCAATGGGTGGATTTCAGCGGCGACCTGCCAGTCGGTGGTTACACATGGGCGGATGACGGCACGAAGAGTACGCGCGGCAACGCCAACGGAGTGCTGGATGAAGGCGACTTCGGCACTCAGCAAGGGCGAGTGTTCTACGCCGCACAGCTGATGGACATCGATCAAGTGAAGCTGGAGGGGTCATACGCCTTCGGCAGCACTAGCCGCTTGGATTTCGGAGTGGAGAGTCGCTCCGTGGATATGACGCAGCAGGCCTCGACTCGCCAAGTCAATCTCGGCACGTGGGGTGTAAACAATCCGGGTGAAATAGCCAATGACATTTACATGTTCAACATGGCAGCGCAGTACAACGACTACAACATGCGCGATTCGTTCCAGTCTGGAGTGCGAGCGTTCGACGTTGCAGCACTGTGCGCGCATACCGTCAGTTTGTATCCGGGCGTAGATGCTGGAACGGGTCAGCAGTGGTTGTGCGAAACGGACAAGAACTACGCACAGGACAACCGCGTCAAAGAAGACATCTCCGGCGCGTACCTACAATATGCATATAAGTTCGATATCGCCGCTCGACCAAGCAACGTGTTGCTCGGGCTGCGCTACGAGAAGACCGAACTCACGTCCACCGCGCTGATTCGCATGCCTCTGTACCGTCCATGGCAAGACAACAACGATTTCCAAGTACTCGTTTACGACGACGCTGCAGGCAAGGTTCCTTACCGCGAAACCCATGACTACAGCAACGTTTTGCCCAGCCTCGACTTCGACGTGCGCATCACCGATGACCTCGTAGGCAGATTATCGGCGAGCAAGACTATTTCGCGTCCGAACTACGGCAATCTCTATGCGGGCGCGTCGAATTTTTCGCAGACCGACCCGACGTATCTAGGAGCGGTTCCGACAGCCAGCAGAACCAATCCGAGCTTGTTGCCGCTCGAGTCCACCAATGTGGACTTGTCATTCGAGTGGTACTACAACGACTCGAGCTATGTTTCCGTCGGCCTGTTCAACAAGGACATCAAGAACTTCATCGGTACGGGACAGGCGATGGAGAGTCACTATGGCATGCAAGACGTGAGCACAGGACCTCGCGTAGAAGCTGCGGCTGCTGCACTCAAAAACATGGGCGTCACGGTCGACAATACGTCTTTGTTCGTGATGACCGCAATTCTCGATAACCCTGCAGCATTTCCGAACGGCGCTGCCGAGTTCGTCCGAGATGCGGCCGTTCCAAGTCAGGTCGACGCCAACTTTGCCATCGCCGTGGCGCGCGACTATGACATCAACGTACACGCCGATGATCCTGAAGCGGTGTGGATGACATCCTTCCCTGTCAACAACAAGGAAGCGTCGATCAATGGCGTGGAACTCGCCCTTCAGCACTTCTTCGGGGACAGCGGTTTCGGTGTGCAGGCGAACTACACGATCGTGCACGGCGATGTCGAATTCGACGACCTAGCTCCTCCGACGCAGCCGCAGTTTGCGTTGCTAGGGCTAAGCGATACCGCGAACGCCGTGTTGATCTATGAAAAGTACGGCTTGCAGACACGTCTCGCCTTCAACTGGCGCGATGAGTTCTTACGCCAAACGAACCAAGGCGGCTCGGCCAACCCGGTGTACGTTGATGCGTACTATCAGGTTGACCTCAGCGTCGGATATGAAGTGAACGAGCACCTGCGCGTGTTTTTCGAAGGACTCAATCTCACTGAAGAGAATGTGCGCTGGCACGCCCGTTCCGATCGCATGACGCAGTACTTAGAAGACTTGGGCGCTCGCTACCAAGTGGGAGTCAACTACACCTTCTGATCGTCGGCGCAAGTCTGGTGGGCTATGGATGGCCCACCGGATGAGCGCATTCCACTGTCGCGATCGCGAATGCTCTGGACCTAGAACCTTGCTCGTATCGTGCCCGCCACCTCTCTCGGGGCCGAAAACGTGCTCTCGGCCAGCCCGAACCCCACGCTCGAGTTGCCAGAGATTCGGTAGCGCTCATTTGTTAGGTTCGTCACTGATAACGACAACTCCCAGCGTTGATCGACTGTCAGGTACGACGCGCGCGCATTGGCGACGCCGTATGCAGGCTGTGTGAGGCGCGGATCGTTGAAGACATCCTGATACACCGTGTCTCTATAGATGTAATCGCCACGCACTGTGAATGAGCCAACTCGCGTATCGAGCTCGTATTGCAGGCCCGCGGAGACTGTCCATTCCGGTGCTTTCACCAGCTGTTTGTCGAGCGTCAGCGCTGGACGCAACGTCGCGAATTGCGGATCGAGACGTGTGTACGCGCCATCCAAGTAGCCAGCCGAAAGATTCAGATCCAATCCGCGCGCCATGCGGGCGGCGATCTCGAGCTCGGCGCCCGTGATGCGCGCAGCACCGGCGTTCCGGACAAAATTCTGCGGCGTCGCATTAATCGACAACTGCATATCGCGATACTGGTTATAGAAGATCGCGGCATTCGCAATCATGCGGCCGTCGAGCCAACGCGTCTTCGCACCGAGTTCATAGCTATCCACGATCTCCGGATCGTAGCGACTCACTTCATCGCTATTCACGAGCGGACGTCCGTTGAAACCGCCGCTCTTAAAGCCGCGTGCATAAGATAGATACAGCAATGCATCCGAACTCGCCTGCCATTCCATGCCGAGCTTTGGCGTCAATTCGGTCGTGGAAGTACTAAACGATTGAGGCGCGTTCTCTGCGCCCACTATGTAGACGCCGCTGGCACGTTTGCGGTGTTCGAGTTCGATGTCTTTTTCATCGCGCGTCCAGCGCATCCCCGCTGTCACGCTCCAATGTTCACTCAGCCGATGCGTTCCCTGTCCGAAAACGGCAATAGAGCGATTACGTACATGCGTATAAAGATCCACATCCAAATCTGTGAGCACGTTGTTGTCGTGGAATGCAGAGCCGCCAAATCGCAACGAAGCGGGACACTCGGCAATAGGTCGAGGATTTGCGCCTGGGAGTCCACACCAAGTTTCGTTGGGCGCCAAGTTCAACGCCTCCAGCGCCTGGTAGAGACCCGGCACGAGCAGCGCTCTGCCCTGCTCCGTCGATTGTTCGTGAAAGAAGTAAACACCGCTCACCCAATCGATCGCGTGATCAACATTCGAACCGGACCACTGCAGCTCTTGGCTGATTTGCTCTTGCCGATCGTTGTTGTACGTTTCGCGAAACCTGAAGGGCGTGTTGTCGCCATCGCGCGCGAATTCGGCTGAGAGACTGCGCCACGCCGAGATGGATCGCAGCGATGTGCTGCCGATGCCAGTGTCCACAACGAGCGTCGCACCATCCGAATCCAGATTGTTGATGCTGCGCCCGCTCGCATACGTCGCGTCGATATTGCCTGTGAGCCATGCTGGATTCACCGTGTTTGATCCGTCAGGCGCGGCGATGCCCAGTGTCGGCGCGACGAGCGAGTTATAAAGATTCATGAACGGCATACCGCCGCGAGCGACATCGACCAACGTCAACGGTGCGGATCCTTGGCGTACGCGCGTCGTGTCGAAAATGAATCGTCCCGCCAATCGTTCTGAAGCATGCCACGCGAGTTGTGCGCGCGCAGTCGTCGCATCCTTGTCGCCAAGTTGCGCGCCATCTGTGAGTCGCGTTTCGTAGCCGTCGCGGCGCGTGGTTGCGGCACTGATCCGCGTCGCAAGCGTTTCTGTGATGGGCAGATTGAGCGTGGCTCTCACCTCGCGACGGCTCAACTCTCCCGCCGTCAGCGAGATCTCTCCGCCAGTGGACGAATCCGGCTCCCGCGAACTCACGAGTACGGCGCCACCGATCGTGTTGCGGCCGAAAAGCGTGCCCTGAGGCCCGCGCAGCACTTGAATCTGATCGACGTCCAATAAGTCCATGACGCCGCCGATGGATCGGCCGAGGTAGACGCCATCCAGGTACACCGCGACACCCGGATCCGAAAAGATGGCGAAGTCGTTCTGTCCGACGCCACGAATGAAGATCGTTGCGTTGTAAGCTGCGCCGCTCAGCGGCGCAGTGCCATCGAACTGCAGATTCGGAACGAACTGGGTCAGCGAGTCGGTCGACATCACCGAGCGAGCTTGGAGTTCTTCCGCGCTCAGCGCAGTGACTGCAACCGGCGTCATTTGCAGATTTTCGGTGCGCCTGCGAGCCGTCACTCTCACCTCGTCCAACTCGAGCGCGCTATTCGCATGGTGAGAACTGCGCCAAAGCGGGTTCTTTTCGAACGGTCGAGGTGATTTATCAGAGCGCGATCGCGCATTCGAAGTCGACGCGCTGCTGCTCTCCCCGCTTCGCTTGCGAACCACAATCGTATTCGCGTTAATGAACTCGTATTCGAGTGGGGTGTCGAGGAGTAGTCGATCGAGTGCCGCCGTCAGCTCGAACGACCCGACCAGTTGAGGTGCTTGCAGTCCTTGTGCTGCGTCCGAGTAAAAGACGATCTGCAGACCCGCCGTTTGCGCAAGCTGATTGAGCGCATCGGCAAGCGGTTGTGCCGCGAGATCGAGTTGCAGCACTCTTTGCTTAGGTGCAGTAGCCGTCGGTGCAGCCAGTGCAGCGCACGAAAGCAGCGTGCCGAACAATGACAACGCTAGCCAACGGGCCGGATGCATCGTCTGCAGTTGTCTAGTGTGGTAGGCGCTTCGGCCACTAAGCATCGAGGAGCGGCGAGGCGAATTCTTCGGATGTTGGTTCGACGCACAACGCAGCTGACATATCGCCTGGGAAAAAAGCCAATCGGATGAGTACCCCATTTCACGCGCTGGATCATCATACTCTTCAAGCATCGGGCGAGAACCCCCGAAATTGAACAAGCGCGTATCCAAACTTTCTGGTGACCAAGCAACGGCCGGCAATGATGCCGAGCAGTACTACACCGAACTGCACCGGTTCCTGGTGCGCCGGCTGCGTGGTTCGCAGCATGCACAGGATCTCGCACAGGAGGCCTATCTGCGGCTGCTGCGCGTCGAACGAGTCGAGTTGGTTCGTCAGCCGCGCGCTTACCTGTATCGGATTGCAGTGAATTTGGTATCCGAATTCCGGCTGCGCGCTCAGCGCGAGCCCATCACCTACGACTCGGAAACGCTGGAGCAGCTCGCCGAAATAGCGGGCGTCGAGTCCCCGGGCGAGGCGGAACGCGCTGTCGAAGCGCAGCAAATGGAGGTACTCCTCGAGCAGTTGCCTCCGCTCTACCGAGCAATCTTTTTGCTGCGTAAGCGCGATGGCCTGTCCTATCAGGAAATCGCTCAGCAATTGGATATCTCCGTGCATACGGTCAAGAAATATCTCGCGCGTGCCGTTGCGAAGTGCCGGCATGCGAATTGGTCTGAATAGGTCGTCACCATCGTGAGTGCATCCAGAAACATATCGACGGACGAGCGCATCGCAGAACAGGCTGCGCTTTGGCTGATCGATCTTGAAGAAAACGAAGCGGATTTGAGCGCATTTGCATCATGGCTGCAGGCGTCGCCGCGTCACGTTGAGGAGTTTTTGTTGGTCTCAGCGGTCTGGCGGGCTGCGGATCGAATCGACGCAGCACGCCGCATCGAGGTCGATCAGCTCATCGCTCAAGCACGCGACAACGTCAAGCGGCTCGATGAAGAGTCAACGAGTTTGCACGTCTTCAATATTCGCCAGCGGATGCGGAGCGCTTTGCACAGCAGATTGACCGCCGTGGTCGCGCTAGTTGCCGTTGCCTTTGCCGCGTACGTGGGTCTTCACGACAACTCACTGCAGTATCGCACCGGCATTGGCGAGCAGCGCGTCGTCAAATTAGCGGACGGATCCATCGTCACGCTCAATACGCGATCGAAAATCAAAGTCCGTCTTGAAGCACAGCAGCGCATCGTCGAACTCACCGACGGCGAGGCGCTATTCGAAGTTGCGCATGACCCAAATCGACCCTTCCGCGTAATCGCGGGCGTCACGACAGTCAAAGCCGTCGGCACTCAGTTCGACGTCAATCGGGCGGCGCAGTCCACGACCGTCGCCGTGGTTCAAGGCATCGTTGAGCTGAGTTCAGCGATGAATGCATCCAGTGGCCAAGCCGAAGGGGCGCAAAACCGGCCCGAGCGTTTGGTCGCCGGCGAGCAAGCGCGCGTGTCGGCGCAAGGCGAACTGCTGCAGCATTCCGCGGCGCAGCTCGATCGAGTTACAGCATGGCGCGAGCGCAAACTGATCTTCCGCAACGAGCCGCTGACTTCCATCGTCGCTGAATTCAATCGCTACAACGAGGCGCAGTTGCGCGTCGACGGCGATGTGACCGGCGCACGGCTCATCAGCGGTGTGTTCGAAGCCGATAACCCTGGCGCGTTGATCGCGTTCCTGCAACGCGATCCCAAGCTTTCGATCGAATCTCGCGGCGAAACCATCGTTATCCGCGGCCCCTAACCGCAGCACGACTGTCGGTTCGGGACGAATTACATCGATGGAAATGTACACGGGGAGCATCTGCTCCGATTCCTATAAGGGGGTTGTCATGTCCGCTAGTTCCATTCGCAAACTGCGTCCTGGGAAATCTATTACCGTTCGAAGCTTCTGCATCGCCGTTGCCGCAAGTGCCGTCGCGGCACCTGTGATCGCGGCCGCAGAAGAGACAGAGAAGCTCGAAGAAATCATCGTCACGGCACGTAAGCGATCGGAGTCGCTCCAAGAGACGCCCATCGCCATTTCTGCGTTCACCGCTGCGTCGCTTGAACGCCAACAGATCAACAACACGGTCGATCTCGATCAGGTCACGCCCAATCTGCAGTTCGCAAGCTACGGTCCTCTCACGGGCAACAACTCCGCAGCACAGGTCTACATTCGCGGTATCGGACAAAGCGATGGTTCATCGGGTGTGGATCCGGGTGTCGGCTTGTACATCGATGAGGTGTACATGGGTCGTTCGGTTGGCGGTGTCATGGACTTCCGCGACATTTCGAGCGTACAGGTGCTGCGTGGTCCACAAGGCACGCTGTTCGGTCGCAACACGATCGGCGGTGCTGTGCTGTTAAGCACGACCCTCCCGGGCTCGGAGTACGGCGGCACGGTCCGCGTAGGGGTCGGCGACGATAGTCTTCGCGAAGCGTTTGCTGCAGTGGACTTGCCGGTTTCCGACACACTCGGATTCCGAGTGTCCGGCGGTGCGCGTCAGCGCGACGGCTACGTCAAACGCATCTTCGATGGTTTGGATTTGGGTAACGAAGACACTCGCACGTTCCAAGGAACGGCGCGCTGGCAACCAGCCGAATCCTTCACCGCGACTCTCCGTGGCGATTACACCAAATCCGACGAGCATGGCTCGCCCTTCGTGTACGTCGCGATGAACGGCAGACAGGCATTTCCCGCCGCCATCAGCCGGGGTTCTGGTTGCCCAGGTGCAACGTTCCCGCCGCCGTCGGTTCCTCAAAACATCGTCGACACACGCTGTGCCAACGATGCGACGTGGAACCTTGGTCACTTCACCAATGGCGGCACGGCAAAGGCGGACAGCGGGCTCACCAACTGGGGAACGTCCGCGACATTGACGTGGGAAGCCAATTCAAACTTCTCGCTGAAATCGATTTCGGCCTATCGTGAACTCGAGTGGCAAGGCGCGCGCGATGCCGATAACACGGGCTTGCTCGTGCTGCACACCGACTATCACAGCAAAGGCCATCAATTCAGCCAAGAGCTGCAGTCCCTCTTCGATTACAGCTCGCTCAAAGGCGTGATCGGCTTGTTCTACTTCAAAGAAGGCGTCGACGATCGCTTGATCGTGCCTTTCGCAGCGCCGCCTCCGCTCGTCGCGTCAGGCGCAATCCCGGGTTCGCAGGACTACCAAGAGGCCTTCATCGACAACGACAACTGGGCCGCATTCACCCAGTGGACCTACAACATCACAGATGCGCTCAGCGTCACTGCAGGTGCGCGGTACACAGAGGAAAGCAAGGGGATCAGGATCCTGTCGTTCACGACTACGCCGCTCGGTGCGCCAGTCGTTGTTCCTTCGACCTACAACACACCGGGCGTCGCAGGACCGGGCCTGAACATCTTGTTGCAGCCGTTCAAGAACGATTACAACTCGACCACCGGATCGGCAAGCGTGCAATATCAGTTCACACCCGCGTTCATGAGCTATGTGAGCTGGTCGCAGGGCTTCAAGAGCGGCGGATTCAATCAGCGCTACAACAACGCGCCTCCTGGCAACGTCCCGGTCTCGTTCAACGAAGAGAATGCGGAAACCTACGAGCTCGGTTTCAAGTCCGAGTTCGGAGGCAGCTTCCGCTTGAACGGCGCGATTTTCCGCACCAACTACGACGACATGCAGTTGACGTATCGCTTAGGCATCGTGCCGTTGCTGTTCAATGCGGGTAAATCCAAGATCGAGGGCGGCGAACTCGAATTCACGTTCGATCCGGGTTCGCTCGTGATCGAAGGCAGTCTCGGGTATCTCGACAACAAGTTCGAAGAGATCGCCACTGTGCCCGGCACGACCCAGACAGTCGGACCGAACAATCGCCTGCCCTTTACGCCTGAGTGGCAAGGCAATATCGGCATCGGTTACGACTTCGCAGTCGGCGGCAGCACGCTCACCCCGCGTGTGAACGTGTCGTACACCGACAAGCAGTTCTTCGATGCGGCGAATTCGGTCGTTGTCGCGCAGCTCGATGCGGTAACGGTGGTGAACGCTTCAGTGACGTGGGCTATGGATAGCTGGAAAGTGCGAGCGGGTGTGAACAACGCGACGGACGAGGACTATCGAGTGGCGGGCAATTCGTCCTTCGATACCTCGGCCGGATACGCCGAAGCCATTTACGCACGACCGCGCAATTGGTTCTTGTCTGCCGAGTACAACTTCTAACCTGCGATAACGGCGCTGACGGCGATGCCGTCAGCG
>JAEWBG010000119.1 GCA_023391335.1 Pseudomonadota bacterium
CCTCATTGAAGCGGCACCACAGATCGCGCAGCAACTTCTGAAACCGCTGTGATCCGCAGCTAATCGCTGCGGCCTCATTGAAGCAGATCGAGGAGGCCAACATCTTTGCGAGGATCTTCCGGTGATCCGCAGCTAATCGCTGCGGCCTCATTGAAGCATACGGATAAGCGGGGTTTTGGTCATGTGGCACCACGTGATCCGCAGCTAATCGCTGCGGCCTCATTGAAGCGCCGCGTCAGCGTTCTTCGGTTTCTTGCACAGGATGTGATCCGCAGCTAATCGCTGCGGCCTCATTGAAGCGAGTAGCGCTTGTTTTACGGAGTTGAGACCCACAGAAGTGATCCGCAGCTAATCGCTGCGGCCTCATTGAAGCTGCGTAAAGCATGACGACCGCCTGCATTGCCTGACCGTGATCCGCAGCGATTCGCTACGGCCTCACTGAAGCTCTAATCGCGAATGAGTTGAACGCCGACGAGCTGTATCACCGCTAAAACCCAACCCGCAAACTCAGCGTCGCATTCCGCGGTGCACCCGGAAGATTCAGATTCGCATTGCTGCCGTGACCGGCGATGATGTATTCGCGATCGAATAGATTGCGGATGTTCAGCTGCAAGTCGAATTGGCCGACGCGATACCATGCCATCGCGTCCACAGTCGTGTAGCTCGGCAGAGTGACGGTATTGCCAGGATTGGCGAAGCGATCATCGACGTAGTTCGCGCCCGCGCCGAATCCCAGGTGCGGCGTTACGGATTTGGTTATCCAGAGGTTCGCGCTGTTTTCGGGAGTGATCGTAGCGCGCTTGCCTTCGATGGGCTGGCCGGCATCGATCGCGATTGAATCAATCACGCGCGCATCGAGATACGCATAGCCTGCGAGCACTTTCCAACCGCCGCCGAGATCGCCAGCAATCGTGAGTTCGAGTCCATCAGTGCGTTGTGTGCCGATAGGAATGAGGCGGTTGGTAACGGGGTCGCTCGATTTGATGTTGTCTCGCTCAAGACGAAACAGCGAGCCGGTGGCACTTAAGCGGCCATCTAGAAGATCGAGCTTCGCGCCGACTTCTTGGTTGACGGTTTTTTCAGGCTCGATATCCGCATTGCTAGATGTGATCGCGAAAGATTCTCCGGAAGGTTGGAAAGAGCGCGACCATGATGCGTAGTACGACTGCGCGTCGGAGGGTTGCCATACGACTCCGACTCTCGGACTCCACGCTTGGTCGACTCGCGATAAGTCTTGCTGTCCGGCGAGATGCTGTTCGGTTTGCTGTTCGAGACGATCGAAGCGGATCCCGAGCAGTGCCTTCCAACGCTCGGTGACTGTCGCGGTGTCCTGGACATACGCAGCGCGCGTTTTCGTGATGCCTGTATTGTCGTTATTCGGCGCGGCTGAAATCGCAAGCGGCAGGGTCGGCAGTACCGGATCGAACAACGAGACGATCGCTACGTTGTTTTGTGAGCGTCCGAATTGATCCTTGTCCTGCTGGCCGACTTCGATGCCATACAACATCTCGTGAGTTTGCCCCGCAATCGAAAGTTGCTGCGTGAGTTCGGTTTGGTTGAACCAGCCGTGTTCTTTGCGATCGAGATGACTGCGGTTGAGCTGCACGGTTTGTGCAGCTTCGCTAACAGGGCCACTGGGCAGAGTGTTGTTTCGATCGAGATCGTAGTCGTAGTAGCGCAGGCCGTTGCGCAATGACAGTGTATTGCTAAAGCGATGCACGTAGTTCACTGCTGCCGAATAGACTTCGGCTTCGCTGTAGTCGGCCTCTTCTGCATTCGCAGCCCCGAAGTACGTTTCAGGTGGAACGTCGACTGGGCGGCCGCGATACGCAGGAATGCCGAAGTCGGTTAGACGTTTGTCGCGCAAGTAATCCGCTTGCAGCAGCAAAGTATCCGAGGCGCCCAAGTTAAAGCTTATCGACGGCGCGAATGCCGTTCTTTTCAAGAATTGCTGATCGCGATAGCTGTCGGCGTCTTCAACTGCGCCGGTGACACGCCATGACGCCAGATCGCCGTGTCGGCCAACATCAATTTCAGCGCGTTTGTCTTCCCAGCTTCCGTAGGACAATTCGATCTCGTTCAGATCGATGCCAGGTTTTTTCGTGACGCGATTGATCAATCCACCTGACGAGCCTCGCCCATAGAGCACGGCCGCAGGACCCTTTATGACTTCAACTCGCTCGACGTTCGATAGATCGCGAAAGTAGAGCGCGTCATCGCGAAATCCATCGACAAACTGGTCGGCGATTGCGGTGAAGCCGCGGATGGAAACCTGATCGCGCTGACCATCGCCATGCGATTGGCCGATGCCGGGCACGTTCTTCATCACATCTTGCAGCGACGTCGCGTGTTGATCGGCAATGACTTCCGCGGGAATTACATTGACCGTCTGCGGTATATCGCGAAGTGGGGCGTCGGTCTTCGTCGCAGTCGAACTGCTGGGTGCGTTGTAACCTTGGCTGAGCTCCACGCTTTCTTCCACCCGCACCTTGCGCAACACTTGCGGCTCGTTCGGTGCCGTTTCGGTCTGCGCAGCCAGGGTGGGCAGACTCATCATCAATGCGCAGAGCACCTGCGTGCTGCGCAACGTGTTCTTCATCATCAGCCAGTCCTCTCGTTTGAATTTTATTGCTGGCTGAACGCGAAGCATTCTGGCTGGCGGAAGTAGTATCGCTAAGCGTTGCTCTCAAGCATTCGCAAGGCATAGCAAAGCGGTGGAAGGAAGTGCGATCAATATCGCCAACCCGAGCAGGCGTGGAACGCGAAATTTCGACCACAACAGCACGCCGGTGAGCGTCAGGAACATCAGCGCGCCCGCGACCGTGTCTGCCGCCAATATCCACACGCTGGAGGCACCGGTGCTCATATGCATGCGCATCAGAACACCCCATGCAGTTGCGTCCTGTGTTTCCACATCGACGACGCCACTGCCTGGAATGTGTTTGGCGTTGACGGCGACTTTTGCCGTACTGAGGTTGATATTCCAACGTTCTGGTTGCATGACGACGTCATTGCGCCAGCGAACGGTCGAAGCAGGTTCCTGTCGAATGATGACGCGAGCGTTAGGCATCGCGGCCCTGGTCTTTAGCCACTCCGCGAGCGCTTCGGGCGTTTGAAAGGATTGTGTCAGTGTCATCTGCGCATGAGTGACTTCCGCGCGGTCGACTGCAATTTTCATCACCGCTCGATGATTCATCAAAAATCCAGTAAGGCCGAAAACGAAACCTAACATGGCGCCCCACAATCCCACCCAAAGATGCGCCGTTCGCAGCCATTGCAGAACGCGAATGCGCAGGGCGCTTCGCGGCCGCACAGCGGATGCGTGAGTTGCCAGCGGGATGCTCGTCAGTTCAGTGGACATCTCACGCTCGCAAATTGAATTCGATCGGCACCAGCACCCAAGATTCGATCGCTTCATCGCCGCGCTTGGCGGGAATGAATTTCCACAGTTTCACTGCAGAAAGCGCTGCTTGATCGAGGCGCACTGAGCCGCTTGCTTGCTGCACGAGAACGACATCTGGGCTTCCGTCCACGCGTACTTTCACTTTGAGCACTACCGTGCCTTCTTCGCGCATGCGTCGCGAAATGGAAGGGTAGGTAGGCTGCGGGTTATCGAGGTAATCGGCATCGAAGCGAGCTTCGGTGAATGTTTCTTGGGTGATGGAAGATGCCGAAGTTTCGGTAGGCGTCTCGTTCACTGCGGTGATCGCGGTGGAAGAGGGCGTGTCAGCAACGCTGACTTCCGGCACGACCATAACCGGCAACCGCGCGGACTCAAATTGCGGCGCCGGCAGAGATTGTGTTGGCAGCTCCTGCTGAGCGGAGCTTTCAATCATCGTAACGGTGATCGGGGCATCTTCGCGTTCGACGATTAACTTGTGAGTTGCGAACGCGAGGCCGCCAAGCACATGCAATCCCGCGACAATGAGGAATGAGATAACGCGACTGCTCGCGCCTTCGTGGCGAGTCGATCGTTGGTATGTCGGAATCGAAAAATCATCGCCGAGTTCTGGTGAACTCATAGCCAAACCTCTTTCGCGGTCTCACCGCGATATCAGAGGGACGGCTGGCGTTCTTACACCCGATGCGAATCGAGCGAGATGGCTGGCGTATCCCGCGGCCTGATCAAATCACTTGGTCAAAATCAGTTTGTTGTTCTGCGTAATACGTAGTCGATAGAACGAACCCGCATGAGCTATGAGCAACTCGCGACGATTGCCGAACAGCGACCCCGCATCGACCACATCAGAGCCGGGCAAGGACGCGGTCTGCTGAGGAACTTGATCGGTCGTGAGAGAGGGCGGCTTAGATGGCTCAGAGCTCATGCTCTAGATGATAATGATTCGTATTTGTGTTGCAAGTGCTTGAAGCAGCTTTAGAGCGGATTTCTGAGCTTGGGAGCTTGGTTCAGTGGCGGATCGCCTCGAGAGCCAGACGCGCAAGTACTGCTTTTTCAATCAGCGGCTTACTTTCGAAACAGCCACATCAGAATTGAAAGCACGATGCTGACGATGAGCATCGTCATAAAAGGAAAGAACATTTTGAATCCCGGCCGTTCGATCATGATGTCGCCGGGCAGTCTGCCCAGCGGCAATTTTTGTAGCCAGGGCCAGGCTATTCCTGCGATCACTAGCGCGATACCCAACCCGATAAGAACGCGCCGCATCGCGATCTCCATTCGTCATGACATAAGCCGCAATCTGATGGAGGTATCTGATCGCGTCAACCCGGCATGAGCAACGGCGTTGTTATCGTTGTAACAGCAACACCGGCGAAAGCCGGACAAGGGGCAACAATGAAATCTTTCGCGCTCGCATCGGCAATCGCCGTGTTGGCAATGGGTTCTGCGTCGATCTCTTATGCAGGAGATCATGATCCGGGTGTGAACGCTCGCCAGCACAATCAACAAGCGCGCATTCGGCAGGGCGTGCGTTCGGGGGAACTGACGCCGCACGAAACTCGCAAGCTCGAGCGTGAAGAGCGCGGCATTCGTCGTGAAGAACGGCAATACAAAGCCGACGGTCAGCTTACTGGCGCTGAGCGCCGCGATCTGCAGAAAGACTTAAATCATGCGAGCCGCGATGTGCGCCGGCAGAAGCATGATGGCCAAGCACGGTGAGTAATGAAAGGTGGCCGATCGTCGTGCGCGACTCATTGGTCCGCAAGAGATTTGCGGCGCGATTCAGTCGGTCGCGCAGGTCACAAGCTAGCCTTCGGTAGGTAGGACACTTCGCGTCAGGCAGGCCTAACGGCAGGTCAGAGCGTCATCGCTGCCGAAGGCTTGCTCCATTGGCAAAAAAGAAGGGGCGCTGTGCGCCCCTTCTTCTTATCTGGCATCTAAGTGATCGATTGAAAGGAGCAGGCGAACTGCAACTTTCACCTCATCACTTCATCACCCCATCACAAATTTCTAATCAATGCATCCGCGAACTCGCTGCACTTCACTTCTTTCGCGCCTTCCATCAAGCGCGCGAAGTCATAAGTGACGGTCTTCTGCGCAATGGTTTTGTCCATCGCACTGATGATTGCGTCGGCTGCTTCGGTCCAGCCCATGTAACGCAGCATCATTTCACCCGAGAGAATGACGGAGCCTGGATTCACTTTGTCCTGGTTCGCGTATTTCGGAGCGGTGCCGTGCGTCGCTTCGAACACTGCGTGGCCGGTGACGTAGTTGATGTTGCCGCCCGGCGCGATGCCGATGCCGCCAACTTGAGCGGCGAGGGCGTCCGAGAGGTAATCGCCATTCAAATTCATGGTGGCGATCACATCGAACTCATTGGGACGCGTGAGCACTTGCTGCAACACGATGTCGGCAATCGCGTCTTTGACGATGATCTTGCCGGCCTTCTTCGCCGCGTCTTGCTCTTCGTTCGCTGCCTTTTCGCCTTTCGCGGCCTTGGTGCGTTCCCACTGATCCCACGAGTACGTGTGGGCTGCGAATTCCTTTTCTGCCAATGCGTAGGCCCAATTGCGGAAGCCACCTTCCGTGAACTTCATGATGTTGCCCTTGTGCACGATGGTGACGCTCGTGCGCTTGTTGGCAATGGCGTATTCCAAGGCGGAGCGGAACAAGCGCTCAGTGCCTTCCTGCGATACGGGCTTGATGCCGATCCCGGAAGTGTTCGGGAAGCGGATCTTCGCGTACTGCTTCGGGAAAGCTTCCTGGAAGAGCTGCATGAATTTCTTGTTCTCGGCCGAGCCGGCTTCGAATTCGATACCGGCATAAATGTCCTCCGTGTTTTCGCGGAAGATGACCATGTCGACTTTCTCGGGTGCCTTGACGGGCGAAGGTACGCCCTTGAACCAACGCACCGGGCGCAAGCACACGTACAGATCGAGCATCTGTCGTAGCGCGACGTTCAAGGAGCGAATGCCGCCGCCGATCGGGGTGGTCAGAGGACCTTTGATCGAAACAAGATATTCGCGGCAGGCTTCGACGGTTTCATCCGGGAGCCAGGTATTCAGTTGGTCGAAAGATTTCTGACCGGCGAGCACTTCCATCCACTGAATCTTGCGTTTGCCGCCGTAAGCTTTTTGCACGGCTGCGTCGAGCACGCGGACCGATGCGCGCCAGATATCTGGGCCGGTGCCGTCGCCTTCGATGAAGGGGACGATGGGTTGGTCCGGCACATTCAGTTTGCCGTTTTGGATCGTGATCTTTTGGCCCTGCGGGGGCACGTTCGGTTTGAACGCTGTCGGCATCGAAAGGACTCCGTGGACGACGGGGAATTAGCGGGGTGCGGATGCTAGCACAGCGCTCGCTTCGTTCGGCGGCTGTGGTTAGTGATTTGTCAGAAGTTCGTCATGTCTTGGATGCGACGAGACAGGTGTCAGAACCCATTTTCCGGACCGGCCGCGAGTACTTCCATGTAGGCCTGCGGCGAAACACGTCGTGTGTTTCGACGCTCCGGAAAATGGGTTCTGACACCTTTCTCGTCGAGAGCGGTCTTCGCTGCGCACGTACGCTGGTTACGCCATTTGCGATTGTGGTGTCGATGCGAGCGCTGTTGGGTGGGTGAGGACGGAGACTACGCGTTCAGTGCAGTCTTAGATTTTTCGAACTGCAAAGTGGTGCGCACGCCGGCGTCGGTGTTTTCCAGCTGTAAAGACCAGCCATAGCGTTCGCAGATGCGGCGTACCAAGTACAAACCCATGCCGTGGCCGGCCGGGTGTGTGGTGAAGCGGCGAGGTGAAGGGGAGAGTGAATCGGCGGGCAGCAGTCCGCTATTTTCGATTGTCAGCGTTGCACCCGTCACTCGACACAGCACGCGTTCGCCGGTGCCGTGTTGAATGGCGTTTCGGATCAGATTGCTGATCGCCATTACGATCATGCTTTCGGGCGCGCTGACCATGCGCGATCCCGCATGATGGTCGACGACGATCTGTTTCTCGGGCGCTACGGCACTTTGATCTTCCACGACGCGGGTGAGAATGACGCCGATGTCGCATTCGGGTGAGGTCTCCGCGGAAGGTTCGCGTGAGAGAGCCAGCAGTGCGTCGGTGAACTCACTCATTTCGCGCACGGCGCGATGGATGCGCGCGAGTGCTTTTGCAGCATTGGGTTGATTCGCCGACTGTGCTTCAAGCAACTCGACGGCGCCGCGCATTACTGCAAGCGGAGTCCTGAGCTCGTGACTCGCTGTAGACGTGAATGATTGCTCGCGTTCGACGAAGCCATCCAGTCGTTCCATGAACATATCGACTGATCGCGCGATCGGCTCAAGTTCATTGCCGGCGAATTCAGCGCCAATGCGCACATGGCGTTCGCCTGGATCGATTTGCGTCAGGCGATCGGCAAGCGCAGTCACGGGTTCGACAAGCCTGCGTGATATCGCCGTGGCGGCAACGCCTGCGATCAGAACGATGGCCGCGACGCCGAGCGCCAGTACGAACAATGCGATGTTTTCCTGAGTCGCATGCGTGGTGACGTCGTAGGTGATGTACAAGCGGCCAAATTCGCCATCGCGGACCAGCACATCGAGCAGGCGGCCGTCCGAGCGTACACGATGCATTTCTCCCGGCGGCAAACGAGCGATATGTCGCGGCAACTCTGCCAAATCGCTGGGCCGGTAGATTCGCAGACGAGCTGAACGCAACGGTTCGGCGCCGCGATCCACGCGCATACGTTGTTCGAAGTGGGTGAGTTCTTCGGAGAGCAGATCGAGCGTGATGTTGCGCTTCAAACGTTCATCGGCCAGATGCGCCCACGCGGCCAACAACAGACCTGCACTCGCGACGAGCGCAATCATCGTGCCCGCGATGCGTGCGCGCAAACTCAGTTGCGCGTACCACGAACGCAAGCTACGAACGAGCGGGATCCGCTGAAAGTCGGTAACCCGTACCATGGATCGTATGAAGGAGTTTTAGGGAATAGTTCTTGTCGATGGCCGCACGCAGTGCATGCATGTGGGCGCGCAGAAAATCGCCTTGCGGAGGGTGATCGCCCCAAAGCTCGCGTTCGAGTTCCGCGCGCGTCACCACCCGATTGCTGTTTTGCATGAGCACCATCAGCAAGCGCCGAGTCGTGGGATTGAGTTTGATGCGTTCGCCTTCGCGTTCGGCCTCGAGCGTGTCGAGATCGAACTTGAGATCGCCGACCTGCAACCATCGATGCGTCGGAGGTGCCACGCTCGCGCGTCGCACGAGCGCTTTCAATCTTGCGTCCAATTCCGCCAGCGAAAAGGGTTTGACCAAGTAGTCGTCGGCGCCGGCTTCAAAGCCTTCGATCTTGTCGGTGATGAGATCCTTCGCGGTCAGCATCAATATCGGCACCCGAGTGTGCCCTGCTTGGCGAAGCTGCCTGCAAATCGATAGTCCATCGAGGCCCGGCAACATGATGTCGAGGATGATGGCATCGAAAGTGTTGCCCATCGCGCGCTCCAGACCTTTCACGCCATTGTTCTCATGATCGACGCTGTCGCCTCGGGCAGCGAAAAACTCGCACACGTTATCGGCGAGATCTTGATGGTCTTCGATGAGGAGGAGGTGCATGGGGGCGGGGAACTGGGAACTGGGA
>JAEWBG010000023.1 GCA_023391335.1 Pseudomonadota bacterium
GGCCGCTCTCGGCGTCCTGCCTTCGCGGCACTGGCACATCCATGTGCGGCGAAACGGGAAGAGTGCGTGGATCGGGGTTCGTGGTTCATGGATCGTCTAACCGCTAACCGCCTCCACGTCCTACACCTCACACCCTACACGTCCCTCCTACACACCTCACACGTCCCGCCCTACACCCCACGCAGGGTTCGCCGCCCCCTATCCCCGGCGTCCGCTCCTCTATAACATGCGCGGCCTTTTTCCCCGAAAGTCCCGCCCCTGTGTCCACCGATAAGCTTCGTAATATCGCCATCATCGCGCACGTCGATCATGGCAAGACCACTCTCGTCGATCAGCTTCTGAAACAGTCGGGCACGCTCGACGCACGAAAAATCGTGCCTGAGCGCGTGATGGATTCGAACGCGTTGGAGCGCGAACGCGGTATCACGATTCTCGCGAAGAACACCGCGATCCGTTGGCGCGATTACCGCATCAACATCGTCGATACGCCGGGGCACGCGGACTTCGGCGGCGAAGTCGAACGCGTGTTGTCCATGGTGGACTCCGTGTTGCTGCTCGTTGATGCAGTCGACGGTCCGATGCCGCAAACCCGGTTCGTGACGCAAAAGGCGTTCGCCCATGGCCTGCGCCCGATCGTTGTCATCAATAAGATCGACCGCGATGAAGCGCGGCCGAGCTGGGTGCTGGATCAAACCTTCGATCTCTTCGATCGGCTTGGCGCGACCGACCAGCAACTCGACTTTCCGGTCGTTTATGCATCTGCTCTGCGCGGTTTCGCAGGCAACGATCCAAAAGAGCTCGCATCGGATATGACCCCGCTGTTCGAAGCGATCGTCAAGAACTGCCCAGCGCCGGATGTGAATGCGGACGGGCCGCTACAGTTGCAAGTGAGCTTGCTCGACTACTCGAGCTACGTCGGTGCGATCGGAGTGGGCCGCATCAAGCGCGGCAAGTTGCGCCGCAATAGTGCAGTGACGGTGATCGATCGCGATGGCAACACTCGCAACGAGCGCATCATTCAGGTGATGGGCTTCTTGGGACTCGATCGGGTCGAAGTCGAAGAAGCGAGTGCGGGCGACATCGTCGCGTTCGCAGGCATCGAGCATCCTGAAGTATCGGAAACCATTTGCGATCCGAACGCCGTCGAAGCGCTGCCGACGTTGGTCGTCGATGAGCCGACGATCAGCATGACGTTCGAAGTGAATACCTCTCCGTTCTGCGGGCGTGAAGGTAAGTTCGTCACCAGCCGTCAGATTCGCGAGCGACTCACCCGAGAAGCCGTGCACAACGTCGCGTTGCGTATTGAAGATACGGACGACCCGGACAAGCTGCGCGTCTACGGGCGCGGCGAACTACATCTGGGCGTGTTGCTCGAGAACATGCGCCGAGAAGGCTATGAACTCGCGGTCTCAAGACCCCGCGTCGTCGTCAAGGAAATCGAAGGCCAGCTTTGTGAGCCGTACGAAACACTCACGATAGATCTCGATGAATGGGTCCAGGGCGGCGTCATGCAACAGCTTGGCGAGCGCGGCGGACAGCTCACCGGAATGCACTCGGACGGCAAAGGACGAACGCGCCTCGATTACCTCATCCCGTCTCGCGGCCTGATCGGATTTCAAACTGAGTTCCGCACCCTGACATCAGGTACGGGTCTCATGCATCACATCTTCGATCACTTCGGCCCGATGCTGAATCGCGAAATCGGCCAGCGTCAAAACGGCGTGCTGATCTCGAATGGGCAGGGCAAGGCTTTGGCCTACGCGTTGTTCAACCTTCAAGAGCGCGGACGCCTATTCATCGGCCACGGCGATGAAGTGTACGAAGGCCAAATCGTGGGTATTCATAGTCGCGACAACGATCTCGTCGTCAATCCGCTCAAGGCCAAGAAGCTCACGAACATGCGTGCAGCGGGACGCGATGAAAACATCATTTTGACGCCGCCGATTCGCTTCACGCTCGAACAAGCAATGGAGTTCATCCAAGACGACGAACTCGTCGAAGTGACTCCGGGGCAGATTCGCCTGCGCAAACGTGCGCTCAAGGAACATGAGCGCAAGCGTGCGGATCGGGTCGAGGAATCCGAAAAATAGAAATTCCACGGAGAACACGGAGAACACGGAGGCAAGAATGCTTTCGTGTTCCGTCTCCGTGCCCTCGGCGATCTCCGTGGAAATATTCCGATTCTTCGCGCGACTAAACATAAGTCACGAAAAAACCTGACGCACTTCTCAGGGATTGACGTAAAAGCGCGATCCATTTCACACCACCGTCATGGGTGGCGTCTTACGATTCCCGAAAATCTGCACTGGCTCACACTCGCCTTTCGCGGATAAACGTGCGGCGCAGCAGCGTCCGCTTGGGGATCGAAGGGCGCATGCACCGACTGCTCGACCAGCAAATCAAAAAGGCGACTCGCGCCAATGGCGAGTTGGACCTCGACGCTTTGTACGCGAGCGTGACGAAGACGTACGTCGCGATGGACGAAGAGCGTCGCGGCATCGTGCGTTCGATGCAGTTGATGTCCGATGAAGCTGCCGCGCTTACGCGTGAGCTCAAGCAAAGCACTGCCGCTCAGTTGCAGGCGGTTTTCGATCACGTCAAAGACGCCATTCTTACGGCCGACGAAGCCGGGCACATCGTATCGGTCAATGCGACCGGGCAACGCATCTTTGGTTACACCGAATCGGAAATGCTAGGGCGCCCGCTGAGCTTTCTGCTTCCGCAGCTCGCGTCGGCTGAGCCGTTGTCGTACGAATTAGATCAGCTCGCTTCCCAGCTCGAAGACACGCAAATCGATTTGGCCGCACACGAAACTTGCGGCTTGCACGCAAGCGGTAGCCAGTTCAGTGCTGAGCTGGCGGTGAGCAAGACCCTGCTGAAACGCAAAGCGGTCTACATTGTGTGTTTGCGCGATACGTCAGAGCGCAAGGCCGCCGAAGCAGCATTGAGAGACAGCGAAGCGCGCTATCGCTCGCTGGTCGAGCACGCTCCCGAGATCATCGTGGTGGTCGATGTTGAGCGAAATGTGCTCGTCGACGTGAATGAGAATGCGGTCCGCTTCTTCCAGATGGATCGCGAAGCGTTGCTGCGCATCAGTCCGAACGAACTAAGTCCCGCATTTCAGCCCGACGGCACGGCCTCTGCTGAAGGTAATCGCGCTTATTTCGAACGTACACTGGCGGGCGAAACGCCTGCACTCGAGTGGGTCTACCGTGATGCGTCGAGCGTAGAGATTCCATGCGAAGTGCGGTGGGTGAAATTGCAGTCGGGTGCTCAGCAGCTCATCCGCGGCAGCATCACTGATATCACCGAACGCAAGCGCGCCGAGTTGATGGCGGCCGGCGAAAGACGAGTCTTCGAACGTTTGGCGGCGAACGTAGATCTCCCGGTGACGCTCGAGGCCATCACCGATGTCATAGAACGCGTTGCCCAAGGTTCGGTGTGCGCGATCCGCATGCTCAACGAGGATGGATCGCAATTGCACATTTGCGCAGCGCCCAATCTGCCCACCGACTATTTAAAGCGCATGTCGAGCGTCGCGGTTGCTGCTCGCAATGGATCTTGTGCCGCGGCCGCATATTTGCAGCGCCAAGTCATCGTCGCAGACATTGGGCGCGACGCCCTGTGGGATTGCAGTCGTGACGCCGCATTGACGAGTGGCCTTCGCAGTTGCTGGTCCACGCTGATTCACGCATCGGACGGACGCATGCTGGGAACGCTGGCGTTGTACTTCAAGACGCAGCGCAGTCCTTTGCGCCGCGATTTCGAACTGATGAGCCGCATGACGCAGCTTGCAGGCATCGCGATCGAGCGACGGCTCGCGGAGAATGCACTTCGTGCGAGCGAGGCGCGGTATCGGCGCTTGTTCGACAACGTGATGGAAGGCGTTTACAGCTCGACTCGCGAGGGCAGATTCTTGAGCGTCAACCCGACGTTGGCGCGCATGGTCGGATTCGCATCGCCGGCAGAGCTCTTGGCTACGCCGCCAGAATCCATTTATCTCGATGCGTCAGAGCGGCGCGCCATCATCGAGACGCTCGAAACCCAAGGCGAGGTGCGCAACGCAGAGTTCCGATTGCGGCGCCTTGATGGCACCGTGCTGACAGTCATCGAAAATGCTCGAGTCGTTCGAGATGCATCGGGCGTTGTGATCGGTTACGAGGGAACCATCGCGGACATCACCGAGCGCAAGCAGGCGGAGACCGAAGTCTTCGAAGCCAAAGAAAAGGCTCAGGTCACGTTGCAGTCCATCGGCGATGCGGTGATCACCACGGATGCAGAAGGGCGCATCGAGTACTTGAATCCGGTGGCCGAAGATTTGACCGGATGGGGAACGCTCGAAGTGCACGGCCGCGCGCTCACGGATGTCTTCAACATTATCAACGAAGTGACTCGCGAGCCCCTGGAAGATCCCGTGTCGAGGACGCTGCGCGAAGGTCGTGTCATCGCGATTTCAGACCAAACCGTGCTCGTGAACCGCCGCGGTCAAGAAATTGCAATTCAAGATTCCGCTGCGCCGATTCGCGATCGGTCGGGCAAGATCATCGGCGCCGTGATGGTGTTCCATGATGTGAGTAAGGAGCGGCGGCTGCGTCGCGCGCTTGCTTATCAGGCGAGCCACGATGCATTGACTGGGCTGATCAATCGTCGCGAGTTCGAAAATCGTCTTAACGAAGCGCTCATCACTGCGCGCATCAATACGATGACGACGCATGTGCTGCTGTACGTCGATCTCGATCAGTTCAAGCTCGTAAACGACACCTGCGGGCATCAGGCTGGCGATCGGCTGTTGAAGCAAATCACAGGCATTCTGCAGACTCGCATCCGCAATGGCGACACGATCGCACGCTTGGGCGGCGATGAGTTCGGCATCTTGTTACAGGACTGCACAGCGGAGCGCGCCGGCAAGATTGCCGACAGCTTGCGTCAGGCGATTCGCGAATTCCGCTTCGAGTGGCAAGAGCGTTCGATGAACGTCGGTGCGAGCATTGGATTCGTGGAAATCAATCGCGATAGCGAAAGCATTGCAAGCGTGATGAGCGCCGCCGATGTGGCTTGCTATGCGGCCAAGGACTCAGGCCGCAATCGCGTTCACATGTATCAGCACGGTTCCGCACCCGAACGCCACCGTGAGATGCAGTGGGTTTCGCGACTCACGCGAGCATGCGACGAAAATCGTCTCGAGCTGTACTACCAGCCGATCGTGCCGATCGGCAACAACCGCGATCCGCGCGGGCACTATGAATTATTGTTGCGAATGCGAGGTGAGCAGGGCGAGTTGGTGCATCCCGCTGAGTTCATTCCGGCCGCCGAGCGTTACAACATCATGCCGATGATCGATCGATGGGTCGTGCGCCAGGCACTAGGCGCGCTCGCTCACTATCGGCACGAGGGCGATCCGCGCCATGCGTACACGTTATCGATCAATCTGTCCGGCACGTCGCTCAACGACGATCGGTTTCTCGAATTCTTGATCAACGAGCTGCAAACGTACGATCTGAGCCCCGGCGCTGTGTGCTTCGAGATCACCGAGACCGCTGCGATTTCCAACCTAGCGAATGTGATCCACTTCATGAAGGAGTTTCGTTCGCGCGGTTGCCAGTTCTCGCTCGATGACTTCGGCAGCGGCCTATCGTCCTTCATGTACTTAAAGAACCTGCCTGTCGATTACTTGAAGATCGACGGACAGTTCATTCAAAACGTCACCACCGATCACGTTGACCGCAGCATGGTTGAGGCGATCACCCAGATCGGTCACGCGATGGGCATCAAAACGATCGCCGAGCGAGTCGAATCGGCTGAGGTGCTCGCGTGTCTTGCCGAGATCGGCGTGGGATATGCGCAAGGCATATTCGTCTCCTCGCCCCAATCGGTCGAGGCGCTCAGCCGCATCACCCGTACGCATCCGCGCCTGAAATTGGTCCATTCGGCTTAGTCGCCGCTAGCCGCTTCGTCCATATGGCCAGGCGGGCGCCGGACGTGCGATCCTCCGCGGCCTCTCATTCGACCGGATCCCCGCGTGGACGCCAATCAATTCAGCCTTTGGGTCAAGCAAGTCGACAGCTGGGTTTGGAGCTCGGCGCTGATCTATTTGTGCCTCGGTGCCGGCTTGTTCTTTTCCATCCGCACCCGCTTCATGCAGGTGCGCGGCTTCAAGGAAATGATCCGACTCACCACGTCGGGAAAGAAATCCGAAGCGGGCGTGTCTTCATTCCAAGCATTAGCCATTTCGCTATCGGGGCGCATCGGCATCGGCAACATCGCCGGCATAGCGACGGCAATTACAGCAGGGGGTCCTGGTGCAATTTTTTGGATGTGGGTGATGGCATTCCTCGGTGCATCGACTTCTTACATCGAGTGCACACTCGCGCAGATCTACAAACAGAAAGACGATCACGGACAGTATCGCGGCGGACCCGCGTACTACATCGAAAAGGGCATGGGCCAGAAGTGGTACGCGATCGTGTTCGCAGTCGCCACGGTTATCGCCACCGGATTGTTACTGCCGGGAATCCAAGCAAACGGTATGGCCGACAGCATCGCGAATGCATGGCATGTCCCCACATGGATCACGGCCATTGGCGTCGTATTGGTATTGGCCATCATCATTCTCGGTGGCGTCAAACGCATCGCGACCTTTGCTGAGTTCGTGGTGCCGTTCATGGCCGCGGGCTACATGCTGATGGCGATCACGATCCTCGTGCTGAACGCAGGCAAAGTACCGGACATGTTTCGGCTCATCTTCGACAACGCTTTCAGCGCCAAGGCGCAATTCGGCGCCATCATTGGCTTGGCGATCCAATGGGGCGTCAAACGCGGCATTTATGCGAACGAAGCCGGCCAAGGTACGGGCCCTCACTCTGCCGCCGCCGCGGAAGTGTCGCATCCTTCCAAGCAAGGCTACGTGCAAGCGTTTTCGATTTACTTCGATACCGCAGTCGTCTGTACGTCGACCGCCTTCATGATTCTGTGCACCGGTAAGTACAACGTTGCGAATCCGGCGGGCGGCATGCTCGTCGAGAATCTTCCGGGCGTGGAAACCGGTCCTGCCTATACACAAGCGGCTGTTGAATCGGTCTTCGCGGGAGTGGGGCCTGGCTTCGTCGCGCTGGCAATTATGTTCTTCGCCTTCACGACCCTCGTGGCGTACTACTACATGGCGGAAACCAACCTCGAGTACATCGCCAAGAACAAAGCCCCGCGTTGGGCGGTGATGCTCCTCAAATTAGGAATGATGATCTCCGTTGGATTTGGCGCGATTCGCAGCGCCCAGCTCGCTTGGGATCTTGGCAGCATTGGCGTCGGCATCATGGCGTGGCTCAACATCATCGCCATTCTCATCCTGCAGAAACCTGCGTTGGTGTCTTTGAAAGATTACGAAGCACAGAAGAAGCAGGGCATCGATCCGGTGTTCGATCCGGACCGGGTGGGAATCAAGAACGCGAACCTGTGGCGCGCCTCGCCGCCGGATGCGCCGTCCGCTTGAGATTCGCTTCGATGTCCGAACCGAGCCATTTGAATGCCATCGATCGACGCGTCAGCGTCGCGCCGATGATGGATTACACAGATCGTCATTGCCGGTACTTCCTGCGACTGATCAGTCCGACCGCGCTGCTTTATACGGAGATGATCACGTCTGCGGCGATCGTGCGCGGCGGAGCGACACGATTGCTCGAGTTTGATCCGCGTGAGCATCCCGTCGCCCTGCAGTTGGGCGGAAGCGATCCCAAAGAGCTTGCGATTGCGGCGCGCATCGGCGCGGAGATGGGTTACGACGAGATCAATCTGAACTGCGGATGTCCAAGCGATCGTGTGCAGAGCGGGCGCTTCGGCGCATGTTTGATGGGCGAGCCGCAATTGGTTGCTGAATGCGTTGCTGCCATGCGCGAAGTAGTCCGCGTTCCGGTCACGGTGAAGAATCGGATTGGCATCGAGCCTATGCCCGATCCGCGAGTCGACGAAGCGGAGTTCCTCGTTAACTTCATCGAGACTGTTGCTGGCGCGGGATGCACAACATTCATCGTCCACGCACGGCAAGCGGTATTGAAAGGTTTAAGCCCTAAAGAGAATCGCGAGATTCCGCCGCTGCGATATGACGTCGTGAAATCCGTGCGCGCACAGTTTCCGCAGCTCACGTTCGTCGTGAACGGCGGCGTGAAAACCGTTGAGGACGTGCTCGCTCACTTGCAAGACTTCGATGGGGCGATGATCGGCCGCGAGGCGTATCAGAATCCTTACCTGCTGGCTCACTTACATCGCGTCATCTATGAACCGCAGTCAGAGCTGCCGAATCGCGAAGAAATCATTCGCGAGTACACCTCGTATGTTCGTGCTCGGCTGGCGGAAGGGCATCGGCTTCGCGGCATGATTCGCCATGTTCAAGGGCTTTATGCCGGCCTGCCGAATGTTCGTTCTTGGCGGCGATTCCTTTCTGAGCAGGCCTCATCGCCAGCGGCGAATGCCGATGTGTTGTTGGATGCGCTGCGGATTGTTCGCGCTGCTTAGACTCTGAGAAGAAGTCTCCACGGAGGACACGGAGAGCACGGAGCAAACACAGGCATCAAGAGAGCGAGCAAAGGCGCAACGCACGCGCGAGCGTTTCCGCTCTTTCTGGCGATTGTGTCTGGTCTCCGTGATCTCTGTGTCCTCCGTGGAGATACTCCGCTCCTACTGCGCAGCTACCGGCGCTAGCCGGCCGAAATCGCCCTGCTTAGTCGCCGCCAAATAGGCGGCCACCGCATAGGCCGCCACCGATTGATCGATCGTCTTGCGGTCGACCTGGGCCAGCGTGTCGTTCGCGGTGTGGTGCACATCGAAGTAGTGGGTTGCATCGAGCCATAGATTCAAGATGGGCACGCCAAGATTGCGCAGCGGTTCGATATCGCCGTAGGCATCCGAAGCGTTGTCGCCTTTCTCCACGTTGATGGGCGCAAGAACCTGCTGAATCTTGTCGACGGACCCGACTGCTTCCGGCGCTACGAGCGATTGCAGTTGCCACACCGGACCGGCACCGAGGTCGGCTTCGAACGCGAGCACATGCTTCGATAGTTCATCCCCGAGCTTCTGCGCATACTCTTTCGCGCCGTAGATGCCTTCTTCTTCCGCGGCGTAGAGCACGACGCGAATCGTGCGAGAGGGTGGGCGATCCATCTTGCTGATGAGGCGTGCTGCTTCCAGCACGATCGCAACGCCGGCGCCGTCGTCGATTGCACCCTGACCCAAATCCCACGAATCCAAATGCGCGGCGAGCAACACGATTTCGTCGCGTCGCTCGCGACCGGGGATTTCGCCGATCACGTTCGCTGACCATGCTGCGGGCAATTCTCGAGCAGTGGACTTCAAGTGCAGCTTGAGTGACTTCGACGACTTGAGCATGCGAGCAAGTTGGTCGGCATCCGGATTGGCAAGCGCGAAACCCGGAATCCGCGGCGCATCGAGCGAGTACTGAAGCACGCCGGTATGCGCGAAGCGCTCTGCGGATGTGCCGACCGACCGGATCACCACGGCAACCGCACCCAGTTTCGCAGCCTCACTCGGGCCGGCAACACGGTTGGGCACCGTGGCTCCGTAGCCGGCGCCATCGCGACTCGCGCCCATGTTCTGATTGATGAACACAATGCGTCCGTTGAGGCTTCCCGCCGGCATGGCTTTGAGTGCGTCGAGCGACGCCACTTCGACCACGGGTGCTTCGATGCCTTCATCGGGCGTTCCGACGCTGCCGCCCAAGGCCGTAGCGCTAAGAGTCTGCGCGGGCGAAGTCAGTGCCGTGATCTCAGCGCTACCCCGAATCCAATGTGGGACCAACACGTCTTGGCTGCGGACGTTGGAGAATCCAAGTGCAGCCATCTTCCTCAACGCCCAGCGTACCGCGGCTTCATCGCCTGGCGATCCGGCCAATCTCGGGCCGACCTCGGTCGTCAGCGAACTCAGATGATCGAAGGCCGATGAGCCGGCCACGGCGCGATCGCGCAGGGCGGCCGCCGCGGCGAGATCTTGGTCCGACCAATCAGCCGGCGCGGCGGCAAAAGTGGAGGTAACGATGAAGGTCGTCAGCAGAGCTGTGAGTGAGCGAATCGGGTGCATGCAGCGAAGCTCCAGGGCGCACGAGTTATGTTGCGTTGTCGTATATAATGCCAACGCGCCGGGCACTTGGGCGCAAAAGGTGCGTCGGATTCGATGTTCCTGGGCGGTCTGGGGTACCCTGCTTGCGACGCGGGACGCATCGAGCTCGGCACTGCCGCCTGGGAGGAACAAGCACAAGAGTTGCGAACGGACGCATCGGCCAATAAGCCGGTTGATAAGAGCGCCAAGAGGTCATGGGAAAAGACATAGAACTCGCGATTTTGTTCGCCGATGTGGTCGGCAGCACGCGCATCTACGAAGTGATGGGCGATCTGCGCGCGCGCGACATGATCCTAACCTGCGTCGAGATCATGCGCTCAGCCACCGAGCAGAACCATGGCACAGTCATCAAGACAATCGGCGATGAAATCATGGCCACCTTCCCGACGGCCAACGATGCGATGAATGCCGCAAGTCGCATGCAGCACGACATCCGCATCCATTCCGAATTGAAAGTCGAAGGTCAATCCATCGCCATCCGCATCGGCGGGCATTTTGGGCCCGTGGTGTTGGAGAACCGCGATATTTTCGGTGCTGCGGTTCACACCGCGAATCGTATGACTAGCCAAGCAAAGGCCGGGCAAATCATGGTTACCAGTGCGATGGTCGAGCGCCTGGCTCCTGAATGGCAATCAGCAGTACGCCAGATTGACGTCGCCACGTTGAAAGGCAAGACCAGCGAGGACGAACTCTACGAGGTGCTCTGGCAGAAAGAGGATGCCACCAGCATGTTGCCCGCCATTGCGCTGGGCGCCGCCGTGGCGAGCCAGAAGCAACGCACGCGTCGCCTGCGCGTGAAATTCCTAGGGCAAGAGATCATCGTTGACGATGGCCGCACCAGCATCACGATCGGGCGGGCTGAAGAGAACGACATCGTCATCAAGGGGAATTTGATTTCCCGTACGCATGCCAAGATCGAGTTGAACCGCGGCAAGTTTCTACTCATCGATCAAAGCACCAACGGGACGTTTGTAACGACGCGAGAAGGCGAGGAAGCCTTCGTACGTCGCGACACGATGCAACTCAAAAATGAAGGCGTGATCGGCTTCGGGCGCGTGGCCGAAAGCGGGTCGCCCTTAACCGTTCGCTACGCCTGCGAAGAATAATTCGCCAATCCTTGGCGGCTCTTTTCCAGTTCCTCGTATAGCCGCGCCGGCACTCGATCGCCGAATGTATTGAGATAGTCCTCGACGGCGCCCAGCTCGTCATGCCAAGCATTTGGGTTGACAGCAAGTAACGCATCCAATGCGGCGTTATCGAGTTCCAGACCGTGAATGTCGAGATCCCCGGGTCGAGGTAGTAATCCAATGGGCGTCTCGCGAGCTCCAACGGTTTCCTCGCAGCGCTTGATGATCCAATCCAGTACGCGCAAGTTTTCGCTATAGCCGGGCCAAAGGAAGTGCCCCTCGCCATCCTGGCGGAACCAATTGACGTGGAAAACGCGCGGCAAATGTGCGGCGCGACGCTCGAATGAGAGCCAGTGAGCCCAGTAGTCGCCGAAGTTGTAGCCGCAGAATGGCTTCATCGCCATGGGATCGCGCCTTGCGATGCCAACCTGCCCTTCAGCGGCGGCGGTGGTTTCGGACGCCATGGATGCACCCATGAATACGCCGTGCGACCAATTTCGAGCTTCGTACACGAGCGGCGCAAGTTCGCGTCTACGACCTCCGAAGAGAAACGCGGAGATCGGCACACCTTCGGGCGCATCTGCCATTTGCGAATACATCGGATTGTGGCGTGCGGAGACCGTGAATCGAGAATTTGGGTGAGCGGCGAAGCCGTGGGCGCGCTGATACGGGCGGCCCTGCCAATCGAATGCGGGAGTTCCGCCATTCAACCCTTCCCACCAGGGTTGGCGATCGGCAGTGAGCGCAACGTTCGTGAATAACGTGTCGTGCTGAATCATCTCGTAGGCATTGCGATTCGTTTTGCGGTTCGTGCCCGGCACGACACCGAAGTAGCCTGCCTCGGGATTGATTGCGTAAAGCCGGCCGTCCTTGCCGACGTGCATCCAGCAGATATCGTCACCGACCGTCCAGATGCGCCAGCCCGGCATGGAATTGGGCGGCACGAGCATCGCGAGATTGGTTTTGCCGCATGCGGAAGGAAAAGCTCCAGCCAGATAGTGAATCTCCCCGCTCGGACGCTGTACGCCCATGATCAGCATGTGTTCAGCGAGCCAGCCTTCAGCTCTGGCTTGCCAACTCGCGATCCGGAGCGAATGGCATTTCTTGCCGAGCAATGCGTTGCCCCCATATCCCGAGCCGATGCTCTTGATCAGGTTCTCTTCCGGGAAGTGCATGATGAAGCGCCGCTCGGGATTCAAGTCGCCGATCGAGTGCAGTCCTTTGACGAACGTGCCCTCGCGTTCGATCCGGCGCAGTGCGGATTCGCCCATGCGAGTCATGATCTGCATGCTCATCACCACGTAAGGGCTGTCCGTGATTTCGACGCCGCAGCGTGCATACGGCGAGTCGATCGGCCCCATGCAGTACGGGACCACGTACAAGGTGCGATCTCGCATTGCCCCTTCGAACAAGGCATCGATTTTTCGATGTGCCTCAGCAGGTGCCATCCAGTGATTATTCGGTCCCGCGTCGTCTCGATTGCGGGTGCAAATCAGCGTCAGGTGTTCGACCCGGGCGACATCGGACGGATGCGAGCGATGCAGGTACGAATCAGGGTGGGTGATCTCGTTGAGCTTGATAAGATTGCCGCTGCGCATCATCAGCTCGATGAGCGTTGCGCGTTCGGCAGCAGACCCGGTGCACCAGTGAATCGTGTCCGGTTGCGTGAGTCGCGCTACTTCATCAACCCACTTCCGCAGCAAGATATTCGACGTGGTCATGAGAGAAGCATCCTCGCTTGGACGAGTGCGGCAGTGGAGTGCCGTTAGAGTCTCGTCATGGGCGCGGTCGATTATACGAATGCGTGGTGCGCGAGCTATGTATTCACTGCGCCATGCGGCGCCCAAAAAGCGCGCAGCACTCACCGCAACGAGCGAATTGCATACATGCTGTGCAGCAGCACCTACATGCATCAAGCGTGCACCTGCTCATTCAGTGCTGAAGTTATCTAGAAATGCAGTGCGATGGTGTGCGGCGCTGGTGGCATGCTCATTGGCGATGAATACAAGTGCCGATGAGACTAAAGTCGAAGTGCAGCTGCTCGCAGAAGTGAAAATCAACGCTCCGGGTCCGGAAAACAAGCCGATTGCGCGCTTTGCGCCCGCGACGACACTTTCTCAAGGTGAAGTCGTGTACTACACGGTGCGAATTCGTAATCCGACGGCCGAGTACTTGCGTGATGTTCAGGTCGTGCAACCGATTCCCGCGAACACCACTTATGCGGAGCATTCCGCATCCGGTCCGGGCACGGACATTCAATTCTCAGCCGATGGGGGACTGACCTTCGCTCCGGAAGCGCGAGTGACGATGAATGACTCAAGCGGCGTGCAACGAGAAGCAAGCGCAGCGGATTTCACCCACATTCGATGGCGGCTCCGCAATGCACTCGCACCCGGCGCTGTAGCGTTGGCGCGATTTCAGGCTGTGTTCCGATGAGCAACATCCGCGAACTGTTCGATGCGGACGGCCCGCTCGCGGCTGCGATCCCTGGGTTCGCGACACGCGACGAACAGATTCGCATGGCGGAGGCCGTCGCGTACTCACTGCGCACGCGCGGAAAGTTGATCGTGGAAGCCGGCACAGGCACGGGCAAGACCTTCGCCTATTTGGTTCCGGCGTTGGTATCTGGACAACGCGTGATCGTGTCGACCGGCACGAAGACTTTGCAGGACCAGTTGTATCACCGCGATCTGCCTGCAGTGGCTCGAGCGATCGGCCGGCCGGTTCGCATCGCGCTCTTAAAAGGGCGCGCGAACTACCTTTGTTTGCATCGCCTCGATATGGCTGAGCAGCAGGCAATCGCACGCGGCTTGCGGCGTGAAGTCGCGATCGCGCTGCCGAAGGTGCGTGAGTGGTCGAAAATCACGAGACGCGGCGATATCGCTGAAATGACCCAACTGAGCGATGTCGATCCAGTGTGGCCCTGGGTGACCTCGACGCGCGAGAACTGCCTCGGTCCTGAGTGTCCGCAATTCGATCGGTGCCATTTGGCCGAGGCTCGACGCGTCGCGCAGGGCGCGGATGTCGTCGTCGTCAATCATCATCTTTTGCTTGCCGATTTGGTGCTGAAAGAAGAAGGCTTTGGCGATCTGTTGCCCGGCGCGGATGCGATCATCATCGATGAAGCGCATCAATTGCCCGAGGTCGCAACACAGTTCCTCGGCTTCGCCGTTTCATCGCGCCAGTTGCAGATGTTGTCTCGCGATCTGGTCGGCGAACTGCTCGCCGGGCGGAGCGAGGTGTCCTCGAGCTTCGCGCAAACTATCGAACGGCAGATGTTCGATGTGCAGGATGCATTCAGCGGAGCCCGTGAGCGCATCGAGCATGAGCAGTGGAATGCGGCGCTAATCGAATCCTTGGAACGTATTCACGCGACGATGGACGAGCTTGCCGAGACGCTGAAGAAGCCGGCGAACGATCACGCTGGGTTTGCTTCGTTGCGGCGTCGAGCGGTCGAGCTCGGCGCAAAATTGGGCGAGCTACTGCGAACCGACATCTCCGAGACAGCTGCGGTCAGATGGGCTCAGAGGACGCAACACGGTTTCTCCATTCACTATGTGCCGGTGGACGTCGCTTCGCAGCTTGGCGCGCTGATCGAGGCGCATTCGAGTGCATGGATCTGCACGTCCGCAACGCTTGCGGTCGGCGAGAGCTTCGAGCATTTTTCGACGCGGGCCGGGATCCGCGATGCAACGACATTGCGCTTGGGTAGCCCGTTCGACTATGAGAGCCAAGCGTTGCTCTATCTGCCCAAAGGGCTCGACGCGCCATCGTCATCGCGTCACACGCGGCAAGTCATCGAGGCGGCGCTCCCGATCTTGGAAGCAAGTGGCGGTCGCGCATTTTTGCTGTTCACGAGTCATCGCGCGTTGCGTGAAGCGGCGGACGTGCTCCTGCAAAGACTGGGGCCGGAGCTGCCGTTTCCGATCTTCGTTCAAGGTGACGCGCCGCGCGATGTGTTGCTCGCCAAATTCCGTCAGTGCGGTAACGGCGTTTTGCTGGGCACGAGCAGTTTTTGGGAAGGCGTCGACGTGAAGGGCACCGCGTTGTGCGTCGTAGTGATCGACAAGCTTCCGTTCGCCGTCCCTGACGATCCCGTTTTGAAAGCGCGGCTGGCGGCGATTGCAGCTCGAGGCGGCAATCCATTCTTCGAAGAGCAAATTCCGGAGGCAGTCATCACACTGAAACAAGGCGTCGGACGCCTAATGCGCGATCCTCAAGATTTCGGCGTGATCATGCTGTGCGATGAGCGCCTCAGAACTCGCGGGTACGGTCGTATATTCCTCGATAGCTTGCCGAACATGCCTCGGACCCACGATGCGAACGCCGTAGCGAGCTTCTTGAGAGAAAAGTTGCAGGAAGCGACCGAATTGTCCGAAGCGCGGTGAATGCGGCGCCTTTCACTTCATCACCTCATCACTCCATCACCTCTTTGTCATGCACCTGCTAGCCATCGACACAGCCACCGAAAGATGTTCGGTTGCGCTTTCATGCGGCGGTCAAATTTACGAGCGCGGCGAGGAAACGCCACGTGCGCACGCCGACTTGATTCTGCCCATGGTCGCTGATGTCTTGCGCGAGGCTGGCATCGAACTCGGTGAACTTGGCGGCATCGCCTATGGGCGTGGCCCCGGCGCATTCACTGGTGTGCGGATTGCCATCGGCGTGGTTCAAGGGCTTGCGTTCGGTGCCAGCTTGCCGACGGTTGGAATCTCGAACTTGGCGGCTGTCGCACAGCAGTTCGCGCAGCCTGGGGATGAGGTGCTCGTATGCATGGATGCGAGGATGAACGAACTCTACGTCGGACGTTTTCGCCTGGAGCGAACCGGTGGCCTCGTGCATGAAGTCGAAGTCGAGGCGGTTCGCAAACCGGACGAGATCCGCGTGCAGAGTGCCACGCGTCTTGCCGGTACTGGATTTGCGGCGCATCCATCGCTCATCCCTGCATCGGTTTCGTTGCCCGTGCACAGTGCAGCACTACCTCGGGCACGCGAGATTCTGTTACTAGCGGAAGCGCAGTTTGCATCCGGCGATACGACTTCAGCTCGCGATGCTCAGCCCGTTTATTTGCGAGATAGGGTCGCGAGTGTGAAAGGATCATGAACAGCACGGTTTCACAGTTCTGTAACAATCGGTTGCTGTAATTGAGGAGAAAGTTCGCAGTTGACTGTTTACAGTCGACAGCGAGATGACAAGTGACGCGTTCTGCCAACCGCCAACTGACAGGGTCAAATGCCCGGTAAGCAAATACTGATCGTCGAAGATGAGCGCCCGATTCGGGAGATGATCGCCTTTGGTCTACGGCGTGGCGGGTTCGAAGTGCGAGAAGCACCCGACGTTGCCGCGGCGCGTGCGAGCATTGCGAATCAACGCCCCGACTTGGTCCTGATCGATTGGATGTTGCCGGATATGAGCGGGCTTGAACTCACTCGAGCCATCAAACGCGACAAGGAAACTCAAGATGTGCCTGTCATCATGCTCACAGCGCGCGCTGAAGAGCAGGACAAGGTGATGGGGTTGGACAGCGGCGCGGACGACTACATGACGAAGCCATTTTCGGCTCGCGAGCTCTTGGCGCGAATCAACGCCGTCTTGCGCAGGTCCAATGCCAGTAGCGGCGATGAAGTGATCGAAGCTGAGGGCTTGACGCTCGATGCTGCCGGGCATCGAGTCACGGCAGGCGATCGCACGATTCAACTCGGCCCGACCGAATATCGCTTGTTGTCCTTCTTCATGACTCACGCCGAGCGGGTGTACAGTCGCGCGCAATTATTGGATCGAGTGTGGGGCGGGAATGTCTACGTGGAAGAGCGAACGGTCGATGTGCACATCAGGCGCTTACGCAAAGCATTGGAAGCTTTCAACTACGATCGTTTCATCCAGACGGTGCGCGGCTCAGGTTATCGGTTCTCCACTCGCCCGGAGTGAGGCATGAAGTTGCCGCGCGCGCTGTCGGTCGGATGGCAGGCGCTTTCACGGCTAGTCCTCGCGCTCGTCGCATGCGTGATTCTGGGGTTCTTCATGGGCCAGGCCCACGCATTTGCGATCGTCTTCACCGCATATGCCTTGTGGCAGACGTGGAACCTCGTACGCCTGGAGCACTGGCTGCGGTTCCGCAGTATCGAAGCTCCTCCTGATATCGGCGGCACATGGGGCGAGGTCGTCGCGATCGTCAGCCGCATCTATCGTCGCAAGCAATATCACCGTGCGCGAGTCATCGAACTGTTGCGAGAGTTTCGCAGGCTGACGAGCGCAATGCCCGAGGGCGCAGTGTTGCTCAACGGTGAACATCAAATCCTTTGGTTCAATCGGCGTGCCGCTGCGTGGCTGGGATTGCGACGCAAGCGCGACTTCGGAATCCGCATCGAAAACCTCGTTCGCCATCCCGATTTCATCGAATATCTGAGCACAGGGCAGCCGGAAGCTGGTGTGGTCGTGCACGATGCGCGCGAGGGCGGTCGCTGGCTTTCCTTTCATGTCGTGCGCACCGGTGGCGGCGAGCGGCAGCTGTTGATCCTGCGCGATGTCAGTCGCGAGCAGCATTTGCAGGCGATGCGCAAAGACTTCGTCGCTAACGCTTCACACGAGCTGCGATCGCCGCTGACGGTCATTTCAGGCTATCTGGACGCGTTGTCGGACGACGAGCAACTTGACCCAGCGTGGACTGGGCCAGTTCGCGAGATGCGCCGTCAGGCAGAGCGCATGAGCACGATCATTCGCGATCTGCTGGAGCTTTCCAAACTGGAGTCAGGGGATCGGGCTGCAGATGAACAGCCGATCGATGTCGGCGGCATGCTCGCGTTGTTGCGCAAAGAAGTGATACCGGTGGACGCTGATGCAGCGCAAGTAAACTTGACGATCGACAGCGAGGAATGGCTCTTGGGCTCAGAGAGCGAGATCCACTCGATATTTGCAAACTTACTGACGAACGCGATCAAGTACACCGCAGCGAGCGGGCGGATCGATGTGCGCTGGTGGACGGACGACGATGGTGGCTACGTGTCGGTTCGAGATACGGGACTTGGAATCGCGCCAGAACACATTCCGCGTTTGACGGAGCGTTTCTACCGCGTTGATTCGGGTCGTTCGCGCGATATGGGTGGATCGGGGCTGGGGCTCGCGATCGTGAAGCACGCGTTGCAGCGCCACGGCGGATCGCTCGAAATCCAAAGCGAGGAGGGCAAGGGAAGCACCTTCACTTGTCACTTCCCGGTGAGCCGCTTAGTTCATAGCTTGAAGGATCAAGACGCTATCGGTTGAAGCTTCAGGAGAGTGTGGCGCATCGATCACGCGCGCCATCAGGAAGAGCGGCGCGTCGGAAATCGCTCCGATCGAGTCGATGCAGAGCACACGTCAGAACGCTCCGCCAAACTCGAATCTGGCGTAACCAATGGAATGCGGTGTTATTCGAGACGAGTACCGTGGCTGCCAAATGCCGCGTTGATGACGCGGGCCACGATGCTCAGCACCAGAATGAAGCCCGTGATCAGTAACGCGCCGGCCCACGCCAGCCCTTGCCAGTCTTTGTAAGGGCTCATCGCGAATTGAAAGATCACCACGGGCAGGTTCGCCATGGGCTTGCTGAGATCGCTGCTCCAGAACTGATTGTTCAACGCCGTGAAGAGCAGCGGTGCCGTTTCGCCGCTGATGCGCGACATCGCAAGCAACACACCCGTGATCAATCCGCTGCGTGCGGCCGGTAGAACGACGTGCCCGACTGTGCGCCACGTCTGCGCACCCAGTCCCGCAGATGCTTCTCTCAAGCTGCGCGGCACCAGACGCAGCATGTCTTCTGATGTGCGCACTGCCACTGGGATGGCGATGATCGCGAGCGCCAGGGCGCCGGCCAACGCGGAGAAGTGTCCCATCGGCACGACGACGATCGTGTAGACGAACAGTCCGACGATAATCGACGGGGCGCTCAGCAGCACATCGTTTACAAAACGCGTCGTGTTCGCGATGACGCTACCGGTGCCGTATTCGTTGAGGTAAACGCCGGCGAGAATGCCAACCGGCGTGCCGATCAGAATGGCGATGCCGCTCATGATCAGGCTTCCGACGATTGCGTTCAGCAAGCCGCCTGAGCTGCCGGGAGCCGGCGTCATCTGCGTAAATAAGTCTGTGGACATTGCATCCAGACCGCGCGAAATCAGCGTCCACAAAATGGCGGCCAGAATGCACAAGCCGATCCCGGTCGCCACTGCCGAAAGGGTAAATGCGGCGTAACTGCTCCAGCGTCGATACGTAAGGCGATTCATGCTGCCTTCCTCGTGCTGCCGCGCTCGAGCCGCATGATCATGAAGCGAGCCGCGGCGATGATGGTGACCGTGAGTACGAACAGCACCAATCCCAGCGCGATCAGGGCAGAGGTGTAGAGATCCCCGACGGCTTCGGTGAACTCGTTGGCAATCGCTGCGGAGATTGTCGTTCCCGGCGCAATGAGCGAGCCGCTAATGCGGTGTGCGTTTCCGACGACGAACGTCACCGCCATGGTTTCGCCCAGTGCGCGGCCGAGCCCCAGCATGATTCCGCCGATCGCTCCGACTCGCGACCAAGGCAGAACGACACCGCGAACGACGTCCCACTGAGTCGCACCGACGCCGTATGCCGCTTCCTTCAGCGATGTCGGCGTCAGCGCGAACACTTCGCGCATCACCGAGGAAATGAAAGGGAGCACCATCACTGCGAGGACCAAGCCCGCGCTGAACAGTCCAATTCCAAACGGTGGGCCCTGGAATAGGAAACCAATCAGCGGCAGTTCGCCGAAATGATCGATCAACCAAGGTTGAACCGTGCGCTGCAGAATCGGTGCGAGAACGAACAATCCCCACAATCCGTAAACGATGCTGGGAATCGCCGCGAGCAATTCGATGGCCGTCCCAATCGGTCGCCGCAGCCAGCGCGGGCAGGTTTCAGTCAGAAAAATAGCGATGCCGAAACTGATCGGCACGGCGATCAGCATGGCGATCAATGAGGTAATGATGGTGCCGTAAAGCGGGGCGAGCGCACCGAATTTCTCGGTGACAGGGTTCCAGGACTGCGTCGTCAGGAATGCCGTGCCAAAAGTTTTCAGCGCGGGCCAACTGCCATGCACCAGTGCTATGGCGACACCGAGCAGCAGCGCCAGGACCAGCAAGGCCGAAATCAGCGTGGTCGAACGGAAGATCTGTTCGACGAATGCTTCGCGTCGCAGCTGCCGTTTCAGGTCGGGAAGGAAAGTTGTTGCGGACATATACAAATGCAAACCGGGGTGGCAGTTGCCACCCCGGTCTTGAGAGGTGAATACGCTATTTAGCCGGCCACAAAGCTTTACCTTGCGCCATGATCGACTTCGACCAGCTTGCCTGGATCAACTTCACGACGTTGTCCGGCAGCGGCACGTAGTCTAACTGCTCAGCGAGCCCGTCGCCCTTCGTGTAAGCCCAATCGAAGAACTTCAGGGCGGTCTGCGCTGCGCCCGCGTCTGAATTGTTCGTGTGCATCAGGATAAAGCTTGCACCCGTGATCGGCCAGCTTTGATCGCCTGGCTGATTGGTAAGAATCAAAAAGAAGCTGTCGGCGTGCGACCAATCGGCATTGCCCGCTGCGGCCTGGAATGCCTTGATCTCGGGCAACACGATTTTCCCGCTCGCATTCTTCATGCGCACGTAGCTCATGTTGTTCTGCTTCGCGTAGGCATACTCGACATAGCCGATCGCGCCGCCAGTCTGCGCGGACATGTTAGCGACACCTTCATTGCCTTTTGCGCCGATGCCGACCGGCCACTCAACCGACGTGTTGGCGCCGACCTCGGACTTGAACTTCGGGCTCACCTTGGAGAGATAGTCAGTGAACAAGAAGTTGGTGCCCGAGCCGTCTGAGCGATACACGGTCGCGATTGCCTGATTCGGCAGTTGCACGCTCGGGTTGAGCTGCTTGATCTTCGGGTCGTTCCACTTCTTGATATCGCCCAAATAAATGCCCGCGAGCGTCGCGCCGTCGAGGGTGAGCGCGCCGGGCTTGACACCCTGAATGTTCACGACGGGAACCACGCCACCGATGACCATCGGGAACTGAACCAGATTCGACTGCTTCAATTCCGCGGGTTCGAGCGGCTTGTCGGAAGCGCCGAATGTGACGGTGCCTTGCTTGATCTGTTTGATGCCGCCGCCGGAACCGATCGATTGATAGTTGAGGCCAACGCCGGTCTGCTGCTTGTACGCCTCGGCCCATTTTGCATAAATCGGATACGGAAAGGTCGCACCCGCGCCCGAAATGTCAGCGGCCATCGCGCTGGTGCAGATCACGCTACCGAGCACCACAGCACAGGCGCTGCTTCGGATTCGAGTCATCAAATTCATCATGTGTTGTTCCTCTTGATAGAGAGTTGCGGGGAAGCCAGCGGCCGCTATTAACCCGCAGATGTATTACAGACTGATGACATCGCGAGCTCAAGCGCAGAACGTTCAATTTGTCGCTTGTCAAGACTTCTCGTGAATTTACTTCACGGTCAGAAGCTGGGGCTCGCTGATCGACATTGCGGTGTGCAAGGCGCGCCCGTCACGATATGCAGCTCCCCGTGTGACGCGGTTCCTCGTAGTCCGTTGACACATCCACGTGAGCAGTTGCCGCATCTGCATCACATTCGCTCATGGCAGTTTCGACAGGTCATCCAGGCGTAACGATGACTGTCATTCTTTTGTAATACATCGCCTGTAGCTTGCCGCTCCAAGAGTTGACCGCACGGCGAATTGCATCCTCGCTGGGTTCAACTTCGATCTCATCGCATAACTCATAGCGCAACTCTGGGAGAAGATCAGATGCTCAGGCAGTTCTTAGTAGTCTCGACATTGGCGAGTGCTGTAGCGGCTCCGCTCGCAATGGCCGCGGACACCGCCGAGAAGACTACCGTTGGTGGCAAGGCGTACATCGACCTGACCAACATCAACCAAGATTCCGATGGGGTGGATGCCGATACGAGCGGCACGGGCGTTGATGTCAAACGCTTTTATGTCGGAATCGATCACGTGTTCGATGACACTTGGTCCGCCAACGTCACCACGGATTTCAACTATGTGGGCAATGACGGCGAGACGCAGGTCTACATCAAGAAGGCTTTTCTGCAGGCGAAGATCAGCGACGCTTTCGTCGTGCGTGCCGGTTCCGCTGACTTGCCCTGGGTCCCGTTCGTCGAAGGTTTGTACGGCTACCGCTATGTCGAAAACGTGCTGGTCGATCATCTGAAATTCGGCACGTCTGCTGACTGGGGTGTGCACGCTTTCGGAAAGGCCGGCGTTGTTAGCTATGCGGCCTCGGTCGTTAATGGCGCGGGCTACAAGAACCCGACGCGTTCGAAATCCATGGACGTGGAAGGCCGCGTGAGCGTGGAGCCGGTTAAAGGGCTGACGATCGCCGCGGGTTTCTACAACGGTAAGCTCGGGCAGGAGAAGGAAAGCGTGGACGCTCAGCACACCGCCGAGCGATTGGATGCGGTGGTTGCGTACGTGAACTCCAAGTTCCGCGTGGGCGCTGAGTATTTCGAAGCCAAGAACTGGAAGCAGGTGCTGGCGGCCACAACCGACAAGGCGGACGGCTATTCGGTTTGGGGTTCGGTGAATTTCACGGACAACCTGGCGGTGTTCGCACGCTACGACGATGCGGATCCCAGCAAGGATCTCGCGCCGGATCTGAACGACACGTACTTCAACGTCGGTCTTGCCTTCAAGCCTCGCAAGAACGTGGACCTCGCATTGGTCTACAAGCAGGACAAGGTCGAATCCGGCACTTGGAGCACGAGCAACGGCACCATCGGCGGAGTCGACAAGGGCAAGTACAACGAGGTCGGCATCTGGGCTCAGGTCGGCTTCTAAATTTCAGTTCGTTGCATCGCGAGCTACGGACGGCTCGCGGTTAATTTGCGTCAATCCAGGCAGCGTCTGCCGCTGCTCACTCCTTGCTTGGACTAGCGCCGCAGGTTATACAGCGTAGAACCTATCTCAAAATCTCTCGTGAGCATGGAAAAGTCCGATCTCTCGCATCACATCCTGAGTCGCTACAACGACGATCTGGAGCGCGTCCGCACGAACGTGCTGCAAATGGGCGGCTTCGTCGAAGAGCAGCTGAGTCGAGCGGTGGAGGCGTTGGTTCAGGGAGATAGCCGGCTTGGCGAACAGGTCGCGCGCGGCGACGCGAAAGTCAATGCGATGGAAGTTGCGATCGATGACGACTGCAGCCGCATTCTCGCGACCCGCAGCCCGGCCGCCTCTGACTTGCGTTTGATCGTGGCCGTAATCAAGACGATTACCGATCTGGAACGCATCGGCGATGAAGCGGAGAAAATCGGCTACATCAGTTCGCGATTAGCGGCCGTCGAGCGTCCGGCGGACCGCTACAAGGAAATCAAACATCTCGGGCGGCTGGTGGGCGATATGGTGCACGAGGCACTCGATGCATTTGCGCGCTTGGATCCGGAAGCCGCAGTTGCGATTGCCAAGAAGGATCGGCTGGTGGATGAGGAATACGAAGCCATCCAGCGCCAAGTCATCACCTTCATGATGGAAGACCCGCGCACGATTCGACGTGCATTGGACGTCCTTTGGGTCGCCCGCGCCCTGGAGCGTATTGGCGATCACGCCAAAAACGTTTGCGAATACGTCGTCTATATGGCGTACGGCAAGGACATCCGTCACCTCGCGCCCGAAGACGTCGAAAAGACGCTGCATGCGCGTGGTAAGAGACAGCAAGAGCCCGGCGCTTAGCGCTAATCGTGCCATCGATCGGCTTGCTCTGCGGCCCGCCGCTGAGAGCGGGTACACTCGCGCATATTCAAGGCCGTAGCCGCATCAAAGGGCTCTCTGGCTTCAGTTGCCCTCCTAACCTACAGAGCATTGTGCGGAATGTTGAGCAATACCCGACTCGCTAACGGAATCGGCTTCTTTGTTTGTGTGGCGCTGATCGCTTACGCACTCTACGCAGAGCATGTTTTGGGCTTGGCCCCATGCCCGCTGTGCATCTTTCAGCGAATTGCCGTCATTGCAGTCGGCATCATTTTTCTCATCGCTGCCATCCACAACCCACGATCAGTGGGCCGATACATCTATGCAGCTCTAATCGTTCTTGCAGCGCTTATAGGCATCGCGATCTCGGCACGTCACATCTGGATTCAAGCGCAGCCCCCCGGAACCGTTGCCGCCTGCGGCGCCGATCTCAACTACATGATGGAAATTCTGCCGCTCAAGGAAGTGATCTCGAAAGTTCTCACCGGATCGGGCGAGTGCGGCGAGATCAATTGGCGCTGGCTCGGCCTGTCCATGCCGTGGTGGGTCGCCTTTGCGCTGGGCGGACTTGGATTGTGGGGCGTCTACACCAACGTAGTCGTCCGCGCACCGAGATCAACGGACTGGCGTTGACCGGAAGAGTCCCAGGTAATCATTCTGACCCGTGACCCGTGACCCGTGACCCGTGAC
>JAEWBG010000039.1 GCA_023391335.1 Pseudomonadota bacterium
CTCCCACCTGCACCACAGTTCCTGATGCTCTTGCGCACTGAGCTTGCGCCATCTCTGTCTTGCCACCGCTTCACCCTCCTTATCCAATCACTTAGGATGAGTGTTGCGTTGACCATGTGAAACCGCCGTTGCGTCCGATCCGATCTCATTCAGTAGACCAGCACCGCCAAGCCGGCGCATCTGATTCAAGATCCAAAGTTGGCGAGAGCGCACATAGCGAGACGGTGCATCGATGTGCATGCGCTTAGGATTGGGCAGAACTGCAGCGAGCAGGGCGGCCTCGGAGGCGGAAATGCGACTCGCGGGTTTGTGAAAGAACACGCTGCTAGCGGCGCCGACTCCAAATGTGCCGCGCCCGAACTCCGCGATGTTCAAATAGACTTCGAGGATGCGTTGCTTCGGCCACAGGGTTTCGATGAGCAACGTGAAATAGACCTCGAAGCCTTTGCGTATCCAACTCTGACCCGGCCACAAGAACAAATTCTTCGCCACTTGTTGAGAAATCGTGCTTGCGCCACGTACCCGATGTCCTCGTTCGCGCTCCTCGATCGCCTCGTTGATCGATTTGAGATCGAATCCAAAGTGTTCCGGAAAGCGCTGGTCTTCAGATGAGATGACTGCCACTTTGGCCGTCCAGGCGATACGGTCCCAGTCGATCCATTGATGCCGAAGCGGATAGCGATCCTTGTTTTCGGCGAACCAATTGCCAACCCGGTCGCGAACCATGAATGAGGAGGTGGGTGGATCGATCCAGCGCAGCGAGAGCACCAGCAAGATGGTCAGCACGAGGAGTGCAGCGACCACTTTCAATCCGGCGACGAGGAACTTTCTCATTGATATGGAGTGATTTCGATCACGCTCGAACGAGCATCAATTGTGACCGTGTCGAAATTGATACGCACGAATTAAGGTAAAATCTCGCCGCGCTTAGTCCCCTGCTAAGCGCTCAATAACACTAAACATGGAGTCAGGCATGACACAGCGGAGATTTACACTCGGTTACCTCGCCACTGCAATCGCAGCAATGTCGTTTGCTAGCGTCGCGAGCGCCGAGGGATTCTATTTTGGATTGAACTACGGTTCTGCAACCTTCGATGCGAACAAGAAGGATTTCGATACGGGGTTTCTGACGCCGTTTACAAAAGGAGTGCAGGCCGACGGGATCACCGTCACTAGTGCGACGTCGTCATTGGACGATACTGACAACGGTTGGTCTGCAGTCGTAGGATACCGTTTCAACTCATACGTCGCCGCCGAGTTCGGATATTTGAATTTGGGTGAGGCGCGTTACACCGCCAACGTTGCGGGCACGGACGGGGTCTTTAACTACGCTTATGTTCCGAGTGCTCGACTTACGTCCAGTGGGCCCACCGCGGCATTGCTCGGTATTTTCCCATTCAGCGCCTTCGAAGTTTACGGGAAAGCCGGCGTGTTCTTCTCGAAAACCAAGATTCGCGACAAGATCGAAAGCGCGACGGAAGATACCGTCTCTGCGGAAGTCAAGGCTGATTCGCAGGATATGTTCTATGGCGTCGGTGCCACTTGGAATTTCAGCGAAAACTATTCCGTGCGCCTGGAATATCAGAAATATCTGAACGTCGGCGACAACGATCACACAGGTGAAGGCGACGTAGACTTCATCTCAGTCGGAGTTCTCTTCCGCTGATCTGATCGATTCAAGGGCGAGGCAGTTCCCTGACTCGCCCTTTCTCATCCGGTTCCGACTATTCCTTGTCTAGGCGTCGCACCGACTCGATTACCACCGTCTCGACAGGCACATCTTGATGCATGCCTTTGTTGCCGGTCTTGACGGCAGCAATGGCGTCTACCACGTCCATTCCTGAATCGATCCGCCCGAACACCGCATAGCCAAAGTTGCCTGGCTTGTGATCGAGGAAGTCGTTGTCGGCGACATTGATGAAGAACTGCGATGTGGCGCTGTTGACGTCGTTCGTGCGCGCCATCGAGAGCGTGCCGCGCTTGTTCTTCAAACCGTTCGTGGCTTCGTTCTTGATCGGTTCGTGACCACGCTTGTTCTTCATGTCAGCAGTAAGCCCGCCGCCCTGAATCATGAAACCCGGGATGACGCGATGAAATATCGTGCCCTCGAAGAACCCTTCGTCGACGTAGCGAAGAATGTTCTCAACTGTGATCGGCGCTTGCTTGTCGAACAGTTGAACCGTGAACGTGCCTTTGGATGTTTTGAATTCGAGCATGGGAGGTAGTGAATAGTGACTAGCGGATGGCGGATGGAAGAGCAAAGGTGCCAGGGCACAGGGGCGCGCGTGGAATTCGAGTCGAATAACGAAGCTTGCGGCCGAACTGCGGATGTCGAGGAACTCCGAGCATAGCCATAAGGAAGCGACAGGCTTCTCGACTATTCACTATCCGCAATCCGCTATCCAACTATCTTCCCCTCCGTCACGCGCTCGTGGCCGGCGAGATCGGTGTAAGAGCGTACGTGATCGAAGCCTGCGCGTACAAGCAGATCGCGCACTTCGGCGGCTTGCTTCCAGCCATGCTCCAGTAGCAACCAGCCGTTCGGCCTCATGTAGTTGCGTGCGTCGTTGGCGATTCGTGCTAAGGCTTCGAGGCCGCTACGTGCAGCGAAAAGCGCCGTGTGAGGTTCGTACCTACGCACATTCGCTGCGAGATCCGGGTCCGTTTCGGCGACGTACGGCGGATTGGAGACGATCACGTCGAACTTCTGGCTCTGCAGGGGCGCGAACCAGGAGCCTTGAACAATAGCTACGTTCGGGATGTGCAGCCTTGCTGTATTGCGCGTGGCGATCATCAGCGCGTCGGCGGAAAGATCCGTGGCGGTTACTTTCGCCTTGGGTCTCTCGTGAGCAATGGAAAGTGCTATCGCGCCGCTGCCCGTGCCCAGATCGGCAACGTGAACTTCTTGCGCGGTATCGATCCGATCCAACGCGCGCTCGACCAGTAATTCGGTTTCTGGCCGTGGAATGAGAACAGCTGAGGACACCTCAAAGAGTAACGACCAAAATTCTTGCTGACCGCGTATGTATGCAACGGGCTCGCCTTGCATGCGGCGTTTTACTAATTGTTGGAATGACCAACCGGCATTCGCAGGCAATTCTCTCTCCGGATGCGAATGGAAGGATGTTCGCGACAACCCAGTCACATGCTCCAGCAGCAGTTCTGCATCCAATCGCGGCGAGCTCGATGCACGTTGCAGCATCAGCGTCGCCGTATGCAGCGCGTCCGAAACGGTTTGTGAGGAATGTACTGCGGGCATCGATGAGAGTGGGCTGGTTAGAATGCGCGCATCGTAACCAAGGACGCATCGTTCGACCAATGCGATGCGAACACGCAATGCACATCTACTCCAGCGCCATCGAAATGATCGGTCACACGCCGATGTTGAAGCTCTCGCGCTTCGATGTCGGTCCGTGCGAGTTGTTCTTGAAGCTGGAGTCGATGAATCCCGGTGGCTCGATCAAAGATCGCATTGGCCTTTCGATGATCGAGGAAGCCGAGCGTCGCGGCGATTTGAAGCCTGGCGCGACGATCGTCGAGGCGACTGCGGGCAACACAGGATTGGGCTTGGCGCTGGTCGCGGCGCAAAAGGGCTATCGGCTGATCTTGGTCCTCCCCGATAAGATGAGCCAGGAGAAGATATTCAACCTGCGTGCGATGGGAGCGGAGGTCGTGCTTACGAGATCTGACGTAGGCAAAGGCCACCCCGAGTACTACCAAGATCTGGGTGCCGCGATTGCGAAGCAGGTCGGCGGATACTTCATCAATCAGTTTGCGAACCCGGACAATCCCAAGGCTCACGAGCTCACGACGGGGCCAGAGATTTGGGAACAAATGAACCAGCGGCTAGACGCCGTGGTTGTCGGCGTCGGGTCCAGCGGCACGATTTCGGGGCTGACTGCATTCTTCAAAAAGAACGCACCTTCCGTTGAGATGGTGTTGGCGGATCCGCAAGGCTCGATCCTGTCCGAGTACATCCAAACTGGGAAAATGACGCAGAAGGGTTCGTGGCTCGTGGAGGGGATCGGCGAGGACTTCATCCCATCGATCTGCGATTTCTCTCTGACCAAGCGTGCTTACAGCATTCCCGATGCGGAGTCATTCGCATATGCGCGTCAGCTGCTGCAACAAGAAGCGATCCTTGCTGGTTCATCGACGGGCACTCTGCTCGCCGCCGCGGTGCGCTACTGCCGCGAACAAAAGCAGCCGAAGCGAGTAGTCACGTTTGCTTGCGATACCGGCGCGCGATATCTCTCGAAGCTGTTCAACGATTTCTGGATGGAAGATCAAGGGTTCATCCAGCGCGAGAAGTGCGGCGACTTGCGTGATCTCATCGGCCGACCGCACGGGGTGCGCGCGACCGTGACGGTCGGGCCCAACGACGTACTCACGACCGCTCACAATCGTCTACGCAACGCCGGTTTCTCGCAGCTTCCCGTCATGGATGGCGACAATCTTATCGGCGTCGTGACCGAAGACGACATTCTGCGTTTCGCTTTCGGCTATCCCGAGCGATTCAACGAGCCCGTGCGCAAGGCGATGACCGAGACGTTTCTCAAGGTCGATAAGAGCATGTCGATCAACAATCTTGTCGCCATGCTCGAAGTACGCTCTTCCGCGGCCGTGATGGACGGCGAGAAATTCCTGGGGCTCGTTACGCGCTCGGATGTGTTGAATTATTTGCGGAGGCAGGTTTGAAGAACCAGTGATGAGGTGATGGGGTGATCAAGTGACGGAGTTGCTTCATTCCAATCTTTGGCTGCTAATAAGATTCATCCAACTGCACTGGACTAATAGATTCTGAGCTACGCTTTTCACCTCATCACTCCATCACTGCATCACCACCATGTCTTCATCGAAATCCCGCTTCGCTACACGCTGCATTCACGCCGGCCAGACGCCCGATCCTTCTACGGGCGCGGTGATGCCGCCGATTTACACGACCTCGACGTACGCGCAAACGAGTCCGGGTGTTCATAAGGGCTACGACTACTCGCGCACGAACAATCCGACGCGTGGTGCATGGGAGCGCTGCATTGCCGATCTCGAGGGGGGCGTGCGTGGATTTGCGTTCGCATCGGGAATGGCGGCCACGAGCACGCTGTTGGAATTGCTGGATGCAGGTAGTCACATCATTGCGATGGAAGATCTGTACGGCGGCACTTTCCGCTTGTTTGAGCGAGTACGTCGGCGCACCGCCAAGCTCGATATCTCGTTCGTCGACATGTCCGATGTTTCTGCGATCGAGAAGGCAATCCGCCCTGAGACGCGCATGCTGTGGATCGAAACGCCGACGAATCCCACATTACGGCTGGTCGATATCGAACAGGCGGCGCAGGTTGCCCGCAAGCGCGGCATCTTGAGTGTGGTCGATAACACGTTCGCAAGTCCTTGGGTGCAGCGTCCGCTCGAATTGGGAGCGGACATCGTCATGCATTCAGCGACGAAATATCTGAACGGACATTCGGACATGATCGGCGGTGTTGCTGTCACCGCGAATCCGGAACTTGCAGATCGGATCGGATTTCTCCAAAACGCAGTCGGCGCGATCAGTGGGCCGTTCGATAGTTTCCTTGCTCTTCGCGGCGTTAAGACGCTGGCGTTGCGCATGCGTCAAACTAGCGAGAATGCGATGCAGATCGCGAGCTGGTTGGAGAAGCACCCGAAAGTCGCGCGCGTTCTTTATCCGGGACTCGAAAGTCATCCACAGCATGCATTGGCTAAGAAGCAGATGCGTAACGGCTTCAGTGGCATCGTCACGTTCTTCGTCAAAGGCGGATTGAACGAAGCTCGCGCTTTCTTAGAGCGTTGCCAAATATTCACGATCGCGGAAAGCCTGGGCGGTGTCGAAAGCCTCGTCGATCACCCGGGGCTCATGACTCATGCATCCATTCCACCGGCGAAGCGGAAGGAACTTGGCATCGATGATTCGCTGATTCGGCTGTCGGTCGGGATCGAAGATGTGGCGGATCTGATCGCTGATCTGAGCGATGCATTGGGGTAAGAAAGGACGTAACACAGAGAGCACATCAAAGAAAAACAGAGAGGACAAAAGAAAATTGCCACATGAACACAGAATAGAACTTGGATAGCGACCAGCATGCGAGCACCTGATTACGGATGCTTCGTAGAGCCTGGCTAGATTTCCCGCTTTGAACTTTGTATTTCTTTTTTGTGTGGCCAATTTCTGTGGTCTTTGTGTTCCTCTTAGTCTTTTTCTGCTTCCTGCTCTGATGCGGTGGTGCCACCTGATTTTATGCGGCCCGCCTTACGTAGCGCATCGCGCAGCACATATTCGATCTGCGCATTCACGCTGCGCAGTTCGTCTTCCGCCCAGCGCTGCACCGCATCCAGCACTTCTGGACTGATGCGCAGCGGATACGCCTTCTTCTCAGCCAACGATCGCGTCCGTTAGGTGTAGAGCGAGCCGGTGTTGACGATGGGCTGGGTGCCGCGTTCCCCGCAGAGCACGACCAGCAAGTTCGACACCATTGCAGCCTTGCGCTCTTCATCGAGGCGGACGACATCGCGTTCGGCTAATTGCTCCAGTGCCATGTGCACCATGGACACAGCGCCTTCGACGATTCGAGTCCGAGCAGCGATGATCGCTGCCGCTTGCTGACGCTGCAGCATGGCTTGCGCGATTTCGGGTGCATACGCCAAGTGGCTGACGCGCGCTTCCAAAACAGTCACCCCGGCACGCGCGAGACGTTCCTGAATTTCCTCTTTGAGATGCTGATTGATTTCCGTCGAATGCGAACGCAGCGCGATCTTGTGATCGTCTTGCAGATCGTACGGGTAGCTCGTTGCCATTTGCCGCAGCGCCGCTTCGCTCTGCACGTGAACGAAGTTTTCGTAGCTATCGACGTTGAACACGGCTTCGGCTGAGTCGTGAACCTGCCACACGACCACGGCCGCGATTTCGATCGGCGAGCCTTCAAGATCGTTCACCTTGAGTTTGCCGGATTCGAAATTCCGCACTCGCAATGAGACAGTTTTCTTGCTGTAGAACGGATTCGCCCAGCGCAGCCCGCTATTGCGCTCGACTCCCACGAACTTGCCGAAGAACTGCAATACCGCGGCTTGATTCGGCTGCACGATGAACAGACCGAACACACAGAATGCAATCAGAACGCCGATCGCAATCTGAATGATCGGCGGCGCAAGCGGAGCAGTTTGGATAAGCCACCAGAAATCGAACACCGCAGCCGCAATCAGGACCAGGACGACCGGCAGGCCGGGCAGCGTCGCCACTTCTCGTTCTTGCATGGAGTTTCTCCTTCGTGGACGTCATGAAGATATCAAAAGGATATCAATATGCAAAGACGTGAATGCGTGGGTGTCCAATCGGTGGGGAACAGGGAACAGGGAACAGGGAACAGGGAACAGGGAACTGGGAACTGGGAACGGGCAGTAATAGGCGAGCGCTAAGCACAGGCAAGCCGGCGGCAAGCGAGCCGCGCGGTTGCTAAGAGCGAGGCAGGCTAGCTGCCGTTCGTCAGCAGGCCAGAATAGGTTTTGCTCAAAGCCGAGAACTCGCAACTGCAAACCTGAAGAATGGCAGGGGGACTCACGGACATCTCTCCCCAAGTCCTCTTGTGGGAGAGAGTCGAGCGCAGCTCGGGGAGAGGGGGCGTCAGCCGCGAGTCCCTAGTCCCTAGTCACTAGTCACCAGTGATCAGCCCTCCGTAGCACGTGCCAACTGCTCAGCTTGGTACTCCTGCAGGAGCGGCTGCACTAACGAATCGAGATCTCCATCGATCACGTCGGCCAACTTGTATAGGGTCAGGTTGATGCGGTGGTCCGTGACGCGGCCTTGCGGGAAGTTGTAGGTCCGGATGCGTTCCGAGCGATCGCCCGAGCCGACTTGGAGTTTTCGGGACTGCGCCTCTTCTCGGTCGCGCTTTTCCTGTTCCATGGCCATCAAGCGTGCTTTCAGAAGCGACATCGCACGCGAGCGATTCTTGTGTTGTGAGCGCTCGTCCTGGCACTCCACGACGATGCCGGTCGGAATGTGCGTAATGCGGATCGCTGAATCGGTCTTGTTGACGTGCTGACCACCGGCGCCGGACGAACGAAATGTATCGACGCGAAGATCGGCGGGATTGAGATCGACCTGCTCGATTTCATCCAATTCCGGGAGTACGGCGACTGTGCAAGCGGAGGTGTGAATGCGGCCCTGAGCTTCCGTCGCCGGAACACGTTGCACGCGGTGGGTGCCCGCTTCAAATTTGAAGTGGGAGAACGCGCCCTTACCGACGATGCGGCTGATCACTTCTTTGTAGCCGCCGTGTTCGCCCGGGCTTTCGGAAACGAGTTCGACCTTCCAGCCTTGGCGGTCGGCGTAGCGCGAATACATGCGAAATAGATCGCCCGCAAAAATTGCGGCTTCATCGCCGCCGGTTCCGGCTCGCACTTCGAGATAAATATTGCTGTCGTCGCGCACATCCTTGGGTAGCAGCAACTTCGCGAGTTCCTCGGTCTCGCGTTCGATCCGCGCAGACAATGCCGAGTATTCTTCGCGCGCAAGCTCGCGCAATTCTGCATCGGCGCTTTCGGCCATCTCGCGAGCGTTTTCGCGTTCGCTGACTGTGTTCTGATAGTCGCGATAGCGGGCGACGACCGGATCGAGCTTCGAATACTCGACCGACAGTTCGCGAAACTTGTTGTTATCGGCAATGGTTTGCGGGTCGGCGAGCAGCCCGCTCACTTCTTCATGACGCTCGACGAGCTTCTCGAGCTTGTGACGAATCGAATCTTTCATGGTCCAGCTTCAATGGAGAACTAAAGAAAAAAGGAAATGCGCTTGATGGACGAGCAGCGCTAGTTCTCTTTCAGCTCAGTGGACGGGGCGACCGAAGCCGTTTGTTTGGCGGGCTCAGGTGCAAACAGTGTGTTCAAAGCGCGAAACACCTCAGCATCGCCCGCTTCAGCGGCATCGCGTAGGCGTTGACTCGGTCCATGCATGAGGCGGTTCGTGAGGGTCGTGGACAGGAATTCAATCACTTCTCGCGCATCTCGTCCGGACTCCAGCATGCGCCGAGCTTGCTCGACGGTCTGGGCCCGCACGGCTTCCGCCGATTGCCGCAGGCTCCGAATCGCTGGCGCCGCATCGACCGTTTTCAGCTGTTGCTCGAACTGCGCAATCTCCGCCGCAATCAACGCGCTCGCGTCACGCGCGGCTTCGCGGCGCGATTCGATGTTTTCGTTGATGACGTTCTGCAAGTCGTCGATCGTGAACAAGTACACGTCGTCGACGTCCGCGACTGTAGGCTCGATATCGCGCGGGACTGCGATATCCACCATGAAGATCGGCTTGCGTTTACGGGAACGCACGGCTGCCCGAACCATGTCTTGTGTGATGACGGGCACTGGGCTGGCCGTTGAGCTGATCAGAATGTCGGCTTGCGGCAGATGAGCTGGCAGCGCGTCCATGCTGATCGCGGCGGCATCGAATTCGCGTGCGAGTTCTTGAGCGCGATCTAAACTGCGATTCGCGACGATCATTCGGCGCAGCCCGTTCGCATGAAGATGGCGAGCGACGAGACTGATCGTCTCGCCGGCGCCGACCAGAAGGGCGGTGTGTTCCGCGAATCCGGCGAATACCGTTCGAGCCAACGACACCGCCGCAGACGCGACCGAGACCGCACTGGCGCCAATGCGAGTTTGCGTGCGGACCTTTTTTGCTACGGAAAAGGCCGTCTGCAGTAAGCGATTCAGGTACGCGCCCGTCGCCCCGTTATCCAGTGCGATGCGATAAGCGTCCTTGAGCTGACCCAGGATCTGAGGTTCGCCGAGTACCAGTGAATCCAAACCGCACGCGACAGAGAACAGGTGATGAACAGCAGCGCTGTCCTGTAAGCGGTACAGGGAGCGTTCGATATCGAGTTGATGCGCGCCGAGATCGTGCCAGCGCATTAGCCAGTGGATGAGCGCAGCAGAGTCGCCCTCGGCAACGCAATAAAGCTCGGTGCGGTTGCACGTCGAGACGATGACCGACTCTTTGACGCCGTGCTGAGCGGTGAGATCGCGCAGCGCCTGCGGCAGATCCGTGCCGGCAAAGACGACCTTCTCGCGAATGTCCACCGGCGCGGTGCGATGATTGATTCCTATGACGACCAGTGGCATGCCAGTGCTTCGCAACGGCTGCGGATTGTCCGGGAACGACGTTAGTATGACAAGCCGTTCACCCAGGTCACTGAGAACGGCTGCGGCGGGTTAAGTAACGGATCGGTCACCACGACGGTGCGATATTCCTTGATATAGTGCTCTGACATGAACTTCTCCAACGCTCCCATGCGCCTGCTGAGTGCTTCGCTGGTCGCATGCATAGTTTCTGCGTGTGCAACTCCGGGTGCCACGCAAGGTCCGACGGCTCCCCAAGCGCCCGCCATCACCGATCCGAATGCCCTCATCCTGAGTGCCGAGGTGGCCCTACAAAAGGGTCAGTACTTGGATGCCGCTCAGGGATATTTGCAGGCTGCGCGGGCCTCGTCTGGTGAAGACGTCGCGGAGCAGGCCACGCGCGTCGCATTCGAGAATCGCCAATGGTCGATCGCCGAGCAAGCAGCCGCGCGCTGGCTCGAGATTAATCAAACCAACGAAGAGGCTCAGCGTTTTGCCGCATTCTCGGCACTACACCTTTATCAGTTGGATCGTGCCACCGAACATCTGGCCACACTACTCGAAACGGCATTCATCAACCCGGCGGCCGGCTATCTCGCGTTACTTCCGCAGCTCGCGGAAGAGGGCACTCCGGCCGCGGTCACCGCGGTGCTGCAACGACTCTTAGTCAAGCATCCGGATGTCACGGAAGCGCATTACGCGCTTGCGCAGGCGGCAATTCAATCCGACAACTTCGCATTGGCGATGGAGCATGCCAAGCGTGCGCGCGAGTTGGGCCCCTATTGGGCGCCAGCTGGGCTGTTGTTGGCTCGCGTGCAAATGCTGCAAGGAGATGAGGACGCAGCACTCGCAACGGCTAAGCAAGTGCTCGATCAAGATTCGCAAGATTCGTATCGGCTCGAATATGCACTGATGCTGATGCAGGCTGGCAAGGAAGAAGAAGGGCGCAAGGAACTGACGGCGCTGTCGACGAGCGAGACTGCGGCTCCCGTCGTCGAGCGCGCCCTTGCGGATATCGACTTCCAACTTGGCGATCGCGATTCGGCTGCCAAACGCTTTACGAATCTCGTCTCGAGCGGGCGCTTCGTCTATGAGTCGCTTTTCTATCTCGGTGCCATTGCCGAGTCGCGCGAAAGTTGGGACGACGCCCTGCAACTGTATTCGCGCGTGACGAGCGGCGAACTCGCGATGGCCGCACAGACTCGAGCTGCAAGGATCAAGGCGAAGCAAGAGGGGCTCGCGTCAGGCCTGAAGCTGCTCGATGATTTCGCGGCAACGCGCCCACAGTATCGAATCGATGTCATTGCAGCGCGCGCAACGTTGGTCTCGGAAAGCGGAGATCGCAACGGAGCCATCGCGGTGCTGGATGCGGGCTTGTCGCAATATCCCGATGCGTCCGAACTGAAATTTGCGCGCGTATTTCAGTTAGAAGCCGCAGATAAAGTGGATGCTTCCATTGCGGAACTGCGCAAGCTCTATGCAGAGCGCAGCGAAGATCCAGCAGCTGCGAACGCATTGGGCTACACACTGGTCGATCGCACGCGTCAACATAAAGAAGGCCTGAAGCTGATCGAACAAGCATTGGAGCAGACACCCGACAGCGGTGCAGTACTGGACAGCATGGGATGGGCTTTGCATCGGCTGGATCGCGACTCAGAAGCGCTGCCATATCTGGAGCACGCTAAGAAGCGCATCAACGATCCGGAAGTCGATCTGCACTTAGGCGAAGTGCTGCTTGCTTTGGATCGCAAAGACGAAGCGCGGGACGTGTGGCAAAAAGCTTCGCAACGCTATCCCGACAACAACGAGCTCAAACAGCGTCTGCAGAAGCTGAAGTAATCCATGATCCGCTGCATGCGCGCACTGGCGCCGGTCATTGCCGCGTTCACCGCATTGCTCTCGGGCTGTGCTCATCAGCCGACGCGTCCTACCGGTCCCATTCCCGCTGATCTTTCGCAACTCGAGCGCTGGCAAGCCCATGGCCGCATCGCGGTGTCCGGTCCGGAGAATGGCGGATCGGGATCTTTCAATTGGCAGCAACAGCGCGATCGATCGGACATTGCGATTCGTGGCCCGATCGGTATCGGCAGCGTGAATCTCAAGCTGCACGGCGATGCCAACGATCCGCAGGTCGAATTGCGTACCACCAAAGGTGAAGTGTTCGAAGGGGATACCGCTTGGCAGGAGTTGGAAGCTCGCCTCGGCGCGCCGGTGCCTGCGGGCTACCTTCGCTACTGGATGTTGGGACTGCCCGCTCCGGGCGAATATCACTGGCTTGCGCAAGATCCGCAGGGGTCCGCGACGCTCGAACAAAGCGGCTGGCAAATCGAATATCAGCAGTACTCGGACGATGCAGGTGCGCGAGTGCCGAAGCGCATTCGTGCAGCGAATGGAGTAGCAAGAGTTCGGATCGTCATCGATAGCTGGCAACTGGGCCGATGAGTTCGCAGCCGACTTCGCTCGGGCAGCCCGAACCCTGGCCTGCACCCGCCAAACTGAATTTGTGTCTGCACATCGTGGGGCGCCGCGCGGATGGCTATCACCTGCTGCAGTCGGCGATGCAGTTCATCGATCTCCACGATGATCTGCAGTTTTATCGCCGTCCGGTTGGGGTGATCGAGCGCGTGCGTGGGCCGGTAAGCCTGCCAGCAGAATCGGATCTCGTGGTGCGTGCCGCGCAACGCCTCGCAGAGGCGGCGCAACCCGCTCAAGGCGTCGCGATCGCCTTGGAAAAGCGTATTCCGATGCAGGCAGGGCTCGGCGGTGGGAGCTCGGATGCGGCCACGGTGCTGGTGGCCCTAAATCGATTGTGGGGGCTAGGGCTCTCGACCGATCAGCTAGGTGAAATCGGCGTGCGGCTTGGTGCCGATGTTCCGCTATTCATTCGTGCGCAGGCCGCATGGGTGGAAGGCATCGGAGAACGTCTGACGCCGACCGACTATCCTGAAAGCATCTTTGTGCTCATCAAACCGAGCGCCGCAGTGAGTACTGCAGAGATCTTTCAGGCGCCTGAATTGACACGTAATTCCCCCATCACGACAATACGCGCCTTTCTCGCGGGGGGTGGCCGCAACGACTGCACTTCCACCGTGCGCGGGCGCTATCCAGAAGTTGCCGAAGCGCTTGATTGGCTGAGCAAATTTGCCCCGGCCCGTCTCACGGGAACGGGGTCGTGCGTGTTTGCAGCGATGGCAGATGTGGAGTCGGCGGCGGCGGTCATTGCGCGGCTGCCGCAGCGCTGGAGCGGTTTTGTAGTACGTGGACTGAACCGATCGCCTCTGGCAGATCGGTTGGCCAGAGAGCCGGGATAGCTCGCTCGCGAGAACGTAGCGTTTTTTAGGTTTGGGGCGTCGCCAAGTGGTAAGGCAGCGGGTTTTGATCCCGCCATTCGGAGGTTCGAATCCTTCCGCCCCAGCCAACTAAAAACGGGCTACGGGCTGGAGGCTTGAGGCTGGGGGTAGAAGCGTTGCGCTTTGTTGCCTCCAGCCTCCAGTCCCCAGTCTCCAGCCCCGGTTCGGAGCTTTATGGATCGTTCTTCGATGGCGGTGTTCACGGGCAGCGCGAATCCGCAGCTCGCTCATGACATCGCGCGCCACTTGATGGTGCCACTCGGTCGCGCTTCCATCAGCACGTTCAGCGACGGTGAGACGACCGTCGAGTTGCTCGAGAACGTGCGCGGCAGAGATGTGTTCATCGTGCAGCCGACGTCTCCGCCGGCCAACGATCATCTGATCGAATTGCTGTTGATGGTGGATGCCTGCCGTCGCGCCTCGGCGGAAAGAATCACTGCGGTGATTCCGTACTTCGGCTACGCGCGACAGGATCGACGCCCTCGCGCGACGCGAGTACCGATCGCGGCGAAGTTGGTCGCGAACATGATCATGAGTGCCGGGGTGGATCGCGTGCTGACCATCGATCTGCATGCCGATCAGATCCAGGGATTCTTCGATATCCCGGTCGATAACGTTTATGCATCGCCGGTGTTGCTGGGCGATGCGTGGAAGCAGCGACGCGAAGATTTGATGGTCGTATCTCCCGACGTCGGGGGTGTCGTTAGAGCGCGCGCTTTGGCGAAGCGCCTCGACGATGCGGATCTCGCGATCATTGATAAACGCCGTCCACGCGCGAACGAATCGGAAGTGATGAACATTATCGGTTCGGTGGCAGGCAAGACCTGCGTGCTGATCGATGACTTGGTCGATACCGCCGGCACGCTGTGCCATGCCGCGAAAGCGCTGAAAGAGGCGGGTGCGAAACGAGTGCTCGCGTACATCACGCATGCGGTGCTTTCCGGGCCCGCAGTGGAACGCATCGCTAAGTCGGATTTAGATGAATTGGTCGTGACGGACACGATTCCGCTACGCGAAAGCGCGAAGAACTGCAGCAAGATCCGTCAGCTCTCCGTCGCCGGATTGCTCGCCGAAACGCTGCGACGTATCCGCGATGAGGAGAGCGTGAGTTCGTTGTACATAGATTAGTGAGAGAGTGAGGGGGTGAGGAAGTGAGTTGCGTCGGTCGCAACACTTTCCGGTCTCAATCTCTCGTTGAATGATGGAGGTACCCGCAACGGTACTTCTCGTCGTGCGAGGGGATCGCGTCTGGTCGCGGAGCGGTCTACTCATTCGGAGTGAGCACATTGAGTTCGAGATGGCCTACGCCATCTCACTTCTCACGTCTCACTTCCTCATTTTGCTTGGAGCCCATTCATGAAAACTTCATTTGAACTAGTCGCCGACCCGCGTGACGGCGTGCAGGGGAAGGGTGCGAGCCGCCGCCTGCGTCGTACCGGGAAAGTGCCGGCGATTCTCTACGGCGGCAAAGACAAGCCCCGCCAGATCCTTCTCGATCACCAGAATCTGCTCACGCTGCTGGTGAACGAGCGTTTCTACTCGACCATTCTGTCCCTGAAGATCAACGGCGAAACTCAGCCGGCGATTCTGAAGGACGTGCAGCGTCATCCCGCTAAGAACCAGATCCTGCACATGGATCTGCAACGCGTGATGGAGAACGAGAAGGTTCGCATGACCATCCCGTTGCACTTCAAGGGCGCTGCGGTTGCTCCCGGCGTGAAGACCCAAGGCGGTGTCGTGTCGCACTTGTTGAACGACGTGCAGGTCAGCTGCTTGCCGAAGGACTTGCCGGAATTCTTGGAAGTCGACTTGTCCGAAATGTCGATCAACGACATGAAGCGTCTGTCCGATATTCCGCTGCCTGCTGGGGTTGAGCTGGTTGATCTCACTCACGGTCGCGATGAGGCTGTGGTGTCGATCCACCATCCGCGTGCGGAGGAGGCGGAAGCGCCTGTTGCCGCAGCTGCTGCCGCGGCTCCTGCTGCTGGTGCTGCTCCGGCTGCGGCCGCGGGTGGCGAAGCGAAGAAGGAAGATGCCAAGGCTGCTGCCGCACCGAAGAAGGACGCCGGCAAGAAGTAATGCGGGCTTGCGGCCGGCACGTCCGGCCGCATTGCTCACGTGGTTGGCAAGGGGTCGGCATGTGCCGGCCCCTTAGCGTTTTCTCGATGCCAACTCGGTTCGCATACTCGCTGATTCGCCATGGCAGGAACTCCTCTCAAACTCATCGTTGGCTTGGGCAATCCAGGGCCGGAGCATTTGCTCACGCGCCACAATGCGGGCTTCTGGTTCGTTGATGCATTGGCTAGCAAGTACGACGCGCGTTTTCGTAGTCATACGAAATTCCACGGCGATGTTTGCAAAATCCAGTGTGCTGGCGCTGAGTTGATGCTGCTCAAACCCATGACCTACATGAATCGCAGCGGTCTGGCGATTCGTGCAGTGACGGACTACTTGAAGGTCACCCCCGCCGAAACGCTCGTGGCGCACGATGAACTGGATCTCCCGGTCGGCGATGCACGCCTCAAGCTGGGCGGCGGCCATGGCGGACATAACGGACTGCGCGACACGATCACACACATTGGTCCCGATTTCTGGCGCCTGCGTTTGGGTATCGGTCATCCCGGCGATAAATCGCAAGTGATCGACTATGTCCTACAGCGCGCATCGAAGAGCGATGAGGAGAAGATCCTCACTGCGGTCGGCGAAGCATTGAACGCGCTGCCGATTTTCCTCGAACATGGATCGGAACGGGCGATGAATGGATTGCACAGAAAGAAGTGACTAGCGGATAGCGGATCGTGATTAGATCGGACCACAGAGACGCGGGCGCTCTATTCGCACGCCCTATTGGCGCATCTTCTTCTGAAGGCTCATTCGTAGTTATCGCGGCGTATGCCGCTCTATTCACTATCCGCTATCCTCTATTTAAGCCATGGGCATCAAATGCGGCATCGTTGGCTTGCCCAACGTCGGTAAATCCACGCTCTTCAATGCGCTGACGCGCGCGCAGATTGCGGCGGAAAATTATCCGTTTTGTACGATCGATCCGAACGTCGGCGTGGTGCCCGTGCCGGATCCGCGACTCAACGCCTTGTCTGAGATCGTGAAGCCGCAGCGCATCCTGCCGGCGACGGTCGAATTCGTGGACATCGCAGGACTAGTTGCCGGTGCATCCAAAGGCGAAGGGCTCGGCAATCAATTCCTCTCGCATATCCGCGAAACGGATGCGATCGCGCATGTGGTGCGTTGCTTCGAAGACGATGACATCGTGCACGTCGCAGGCCGCATCAAACCGCTCGATGACATTGCGGTGATCAACACCGAGCTTGCGCTGGCCGACCTCGATACTGTCGAACGCGGATTGCAGCGCGCGGAGAAGGCATCGAAAGCAGGCGACAAAGATGCAATTCGTTTGCGCGATCTTCTGAAGCACGTGCGTGAGCATCTCGATGCAGGTCAGCCGGCACGATCGGCCGTGAAGGATGCTGAAGAGAGCAAGCTGCTACACGAGTTTCATTTGATCACGCTGAAGCCGCTCATGTACGTAGCCAACGTCGCTGAGAATGGGTTTACCAACAATCCTCACTTGGACGCGGTGCGCGAACTCGCGAGATCCGAGAATGCAGAAGTCGTTGCGGTGTGTGCAGCAATCGAAGCTGAAATCGCTCAGCTCGAGGAAGCCGATCGTGCGGACTTTCTCAACGAACTTGGACTTGATGAGCCGGGGTTGAATCGCGTGATTCGCGCCGGCTACAAGCTGCTCGGATTGCAGACGTATTTCACGGCGGGCGAGAAAGAAGTTCGTGCGTGGACCGTTCGTGTCGGCGCGACTGCTCCGCAAGCCGCGGGTGTCATTCACACGGATTTCGAGAAGGGGTTCATTCGCGCCGAAGTGATCGCGTATGACGACTACATCGCCTGCAAAGGCGAACAGCGCGCCAAGGAAGCCGGCAAGCTGCGACTGGAAGGCAAGGAGTACATCGTCCAGGAAGGCGATGTGATGCATTTTAGGTTTAATGTCTAATTGTCGGTGAGAACGTGAGGCGTGAGGAAGTGAGGAGCGTAGCGCAGGCTGCTAGTTGCACGTCTCACATCTCACTTACTCACTCCCTCACCCGTGCTTCGCGCGTTCCTTGACACCCACTGCCCCCATCCAGACAATGCACGCCCCTGACGCGGGGTAGGTAAGCGCGTCTTCCTACAAATTGAACGATTTCGGCTAGGTAGCTCAGCTGGTTAGAGCGCGGCACTCATAATGCTGAGGTCGAGGGTTCGAGTCCCTCCCTAGCCACCATTCAACGGCGCATGCATCCAACATTCGATTTGCACGGCAAAGTTGCCCTCGTCACCGGCGCGTCCGGCGGTTTGGGCAGACGCTTTGCGACAGTGCTTGCGCATGCTGGCGCTCGCGTCGGTCTTGCCGCGCGACGTGTTGCCGATCTTGAGGCGCTGGCTCAAGAGATTCGCTCTGCGGGCGGCACAGCAGCCGTTGCCAAGCTCGATGTGAGAGATCGAACTTCGGTCGAAAAGGCTGTGCGTTCGATCGAGGCCGACTTGGGTCCGATCTCGATTCTCGTCAACAACTCCGGCGTTTCGATCGGCCGTCCCGTGCTTGAACAGACCGAGCAAGATTGGGACGACGTGATCGATGTGAATCTCAAAGGTGCATTCCTGGTCGCCACTGAAGTTGCGCGACGCATGCGAGTGACGCAGACGCCAGGCAGCATCATCAACATCGAATCGATCGTGAGCTTTCGCCAAGCCGGCCACATCGCGCCATACGCGATTTCGAAATCAGGCCTCACGCAACTCACGCGCACGATGGCGCTCGAGTTGGCGCGATACCAAATTCGCGTGAATGGAATTGCACCGGGCTACATCAGGACCGATATCAATCGCGAGTTCTTCGCGACCGAAGCGGGAGCTGCAATGATCAAACGGATTCCGCAGCGACGCCTCGGCAATCCTGAAGACCTCGATGGTCCTCTCTTGCTCCTTGCCTCCGATGCCTCTCGCTTCATGACCGGCTCGACGATCGTTGTCGATGGCGGTCATCTGTGCGGGAATCTATAAACCAAGATTATTTCCACGGAGACCACGGAGAGCACGGAGTCTAAGAGAAGAATGAGACTCGCCGATCTCGTCCGTGCCTTTCGTCTTCCTTTTTCAACTCCGTGATCTCCGTGCCCTCGGTGGAGACATTCTTTTCGGATCTCCCGCCACAATCCGCCACAATCTTTCTGCACCGCGCCATTCTGCGCGCGAGATCCGGTCCGCATTGCTCTTTGAAATAGGTCCCAACGAGTGGTCAGCCACTCGCATCAGCGACACCAGGGCCAACTTCGAGGAGCACGACCATGATCAACAAAACACTAGTTGCAGCGATCGCCATTGCCATGAGCTGCGGCGCGGCACACGCAGGAACCACTTCAACAACCAAAGCTCATGGCGAATTCACGAAGGAAGCCGGTAAAGGAATGCTCGCCGGAGCCGCAGCAGGGGCCGCGGTCGGTGGCCCGGTCGGAGCTGCCGTTGGATTCATGATCGGTGCAGTGATGGGGGACAGCATGGGGACCGCCAAACATGCTGAGGCTCGCGCGCAGCTCGCAGAATTGCGCGCACAAAATCTCGAGAAGGATTTGCTCGACACGCGTCTTGCTCTTGCCAAGGCCAGCGAGCGCACGGGCGGCGACGAAATGCTCGATGCACTCGCGGAGCGGCTGCATGCAGACGTGTTGTTCCGCACTGCGGCAGCCGACCTCGATACGCCGGTCGCGACGCAGTTGCAGGAACTCGGGAAGCTGTTGGCCGCGCACTCGCAGCTCGAAATCGAACTGCACGGATTTGCAGACCCGCGAGGCAACCCGGAAAAAAACATCGAGCTTTCTTTGATGCGTGCGAACGCAGTTCGCGAGGCTTTGATTCAGGGCGGTGCGGCACCCGAGCAGATCCAAATCAAAGCGTATGGCGAAGATATGAGCACGGCGCCAAAGGGTGATCTGGAGGCCTACGCGTGGGAACGACGCGTCAGCGTGGCCATTCGACCAACCGGCCAAGTGTCGGTTGCGCAAGCACGCTGATCTCGCAGCGCCGCCCGGAATAACCGGCAGCGCACGTTTAGCCCCGCCCATACAGGT
>JAEWBG010000106.1 GCA_023391335.1 Pseudomonadota bacterium
GCACTGCTGGATGACGCAGGCATCCTCACGGCCATGGCTTACGTGGATCTCAATCCGATCCGTGCTGGCATTGCCAAGACACCCGAAGACTCTGAATTCACCTCCATCTACCAGCGCATCCGCCAAAGCACTGCCACAACCCCACCGAAACCGACCGATGAACGACGCATACGCCTGCGCCGATTCGCTGACCAAAGCCACAGCAAGAAGGCCGCCATTCCGTATACCTCCTTGGACTATCTGCAGCTCGTGGATTGGAGCGGCCGCTCCATTCGGGAGGGCAAGCGCGGACACATCGATGCAACCCTCCCGCCGATCCTTTCACGCCTGAGCATCGACCCGGAGATCTGGCAACTCGCGATGGCTCGCAAGGGCACCGTCCTGGGTCGAGCGATGGGACGACTCGACATCATGCGACTACACGCCGCCACCCTGGGTCAGGCGTGGGTCCGAGGACTGAATCGCTCCGAGCGCATGTACGCGCGCTGATGGGCGTCGCCATCGCATCATTCGACTGAGTAACTCTCGGCAAATACTCGGCGACTTCCGCTGCCGCCGTCGGTAACTCCCGCCAGCCCGGGATTTTTCTCTTCGCCTCTAGATGATCGATGCAAGTGCTGCCACTGTTCAGCACTATCCCTGCGCGATATCGTTCGATACATCCATTCGGTGGGTGTCCAATGCTCAGTTTGATGCCCGCAATCGATGGGTGTCCAAAGATGCGATAAAAGATGCGGAGGATCCATCGATTCCCCCGCGATCGTTGGGTGTCCAGTGATGAACAGCCGGGGTGTCCAGTGATGAACAGCCGGCGCCAGCATGCACGTGTATCGAGTATTTCGTAAGAAGAGCTAACAATTCCGTGCACGGACATGCGAAACGCACGCGCATGATGGGCAGCGTTGGACACGACCATGAACTCCGCATTGACTAACTTGCTTTTCGTGGCGGCAGTCGCCTGTGTGGCATCCGGGTGCGAACGACCGTTCGATAACACACCGCCCGGGTTTGCGGAGGCATGCTATGGAAGACGCGAGAACGCGGCGAAGAACTGGGTTTGTTCGGACGATCGGTTGGTTCTGACAGTTGAAGGGAGGGAGTCTGATTGGCCGGAGCTAAGCAGAGTCGTGTCAGAGTTTGGTCATGCTCACGAGTTACAGGTATTCGACACAAGCGCAAATATTCCCAACTCCGTGCGCACACTTGAGATCAACGCCTGCAGTTCCAAAGGCCTGTTCCTGCTCATGGATAAGCGCATCTACCCGGATGAATCGACCAACAGAGGCGGCAATCGAATTACTGCGCACTTGCGGACCTATGATAAGAACTTCGATTGGAAGCCGTTGGCTGAGGAGTTCGTAGCAGCTTTTCGTCGGAGCTGGCGTGGTGAGGTTCAGGTGGAATGGCCGCAGGTTATTCCGGCAAACGAGAAGAAAGGGCTGCCGGACAGCGTGAAGAGCTGCGATTAGGACAACGACGATCACTTGAATCGATCGCCGCGATGACTCTGGCAACCCGTCGCATCTGTACGGCGCAAATCTGCGCATGATTGTGAGTTCAAAGTGGGACCTCTTCCCCTTAAGCTCTCCCCATGAAAACCATCTTCATCGCCGGCGCCAGCGGCGCAATCGGTGGCCGCATGCTGCCGATCCTCAAGCAACGAGACTACAAAGTCTTCGGCACGACGCGTTCTGAAGAAAAAGCCAACGTGCTTCGCGCGGAAGGCATCGAGCCGATCGTGTTGGATGTGTTCGACGCAGAGGCGGTGCGCGCCGCGATGATGCGCTTGCGCCCTAACGTCGTCGTTCATCAGTTGACGGATTTGCCGTACGGACTCACGCCGGCGCTGATGCCCGAAGCAGCCATTCGCAATGCACGAATACGCAAAGAAGGAACGAAGAACCTTGTCGACGCCGCGATCGCGGCTGGCGTTCAGCACTTCATCGCGCAGAGCATCGCGTTCGTCTATGCGCCTGGGCGCGAACCGCACGTCGAAACCGATCCCATCGAATCGCCGGCAGGTCCTCGCGCGGTGACACTCGAAGGCGTGCATGCGCTCGAATCGCTGACGTTGAATTCAACAGCAATCCAGGGAGCCGTACTGCGATACGGGATGCTTTACGGACCTCGTACCGGCAAAGACGATCGCGAGGGTTTGTCGATTCCCGTTCACGTAGACGCCGCAGCGCATGCGGCGATTCTCGCCATCGATGGGGGTGCAGTGGGTATCTTCAACATCGTCGAGGACAATGCTCACGTTGCCAACGCGAAAGCACGCCGTGAACTTCAGTGGAGTCCAGACTTTCGCGTCTGATTCATGAATACGTTCTGCTCGCATTCAGAGTCGCCGCACTACAGTCGGCGCACATCCGGGAGCAGCAACATGATTTCGATTCGACTGGCCGCCGCCATTCTATGTGTCGCGCTGTGCGGCACCGCCGTTGCCGAGACGTCGTTGCGGCCGGACACGCAAGAGCCTCGATGCGCTGCCAAAACAGATGAGAAGCTCGCCGAATGCCTGCGCACCTGCGACAGCAAGCCAGACACCACGGCGACAATCTGCCGCAAGCAGTGTCTCGACGCGAAAGAATCGGCCCGTAAGAGCTGCGATAAGAAAGGCGGATTCGAAATCAAATTGCCGGGGACCTAGCACCGCTATTCACAACGTCCCATTCAGCGATCGGCCTTCGATGTGGTTCCGCGGCCCGATCTCGATTTAATCAGATGCTTTAGGGCGTCCGCGATGGCTTTCGTTGCCGGATCAACATTGTTCGCGGCAGGCCAGAGAATCCCGAAGTCGATCGCGCGAGTCTTGTCAGAGATAGAGACCGCCTTCAGACCAGGCATTTCCCGCCCTCGCAAAACGATTTCGGGCAGCAGCGTGGGCACCCCGGTGTGCAGGACGCTCGCCAGCACGGTATCGATGCTGTCCGTTTCGAACGTCACTCGCGGATGAACTCGCGCGTGGAGCAGCACCGCTTCGGCCGCACGCCGCATATCGAAACTGACCGGCAACAGCACGAGCCGCTCGCCCTCCAACTCCTCCAGCTTCACCGCTCTGCGGCTAGCGAACTTGCTCCCGTCCGCGACAATCAACGAAAAAGGTTCGGATACCAAGCGCTCGTAACGGATGTTCGGCGAATTATGTGTGACGAGCCCGAAGCCGAGATCCACCCGACCTGCTTCCACCTCGGTTTCGACGCCGCTCGATGCCAATTCCTGGACCCCCACGAGAATGCCGGGGTAGTCCTGTGCGATGCTGCCGAGCAACGAGGGAATCCAGGCGAAATGCAGGGCCGGGATCACGGCGAGATTGACGCGCCCGCTCACCAAGTCGGCGACGTTGGCAACCGATTCGCAGGCGTCCTCGAGCTTCCTCAAAACGACCTCGGCACCCCTGCGAAAGGCCGCTCCGGCTTCCGTTAAGAAGACGCGCTTGCCGACCCGGCGAAACAGCGGGGTTCGCAGGGCCGTTTCCAACTGCGTGATTTGCTGAGAAATACTCGGTTGAGAAATGCCGAGCCGCTCGGCCGCACGGGTGAAGTTTTCCGTTTCCGCCACAGCTAAGAAGTAGCGCAAATGCCGCAGTTCGATGCTGTCGTTCATCGTGTCCCCAACTTTAGTACCGGCGAAGCATAGCGCGTTGACTTATAGGCTGCGCCTTGTCCATCATAAGCGCCCCTTATATATGCGGATCGCCGTCCTGCCAGGCGCACCCCGCTCGTGCGGTGATTGGATTGTTTCAGATCAATCGGCGACAGCTACTCCAAGGTGCTCTTGCGGCTGCACTGCCGCTGGGCGGGCTGTCCTGTTCTAGCAATTCCGATAAAGACGCGCCGCTCGTCGTCGGCGGGTTGCCCGTTACCTGCAATCTCACTTTGCCCGTTGCGTGTCAGTCTCGCGAGGAAAGCAACAAGAACCTGCCTGCCGACGCACCGCGATTCGCGTTCGAATACAGCAAGTACAACGGTTGGCCTGAGGTCAAAGAATCTCTCATGGCGGGCAGAATCCAAGCCGCCTACATGCTTGCCCCGCTGGTGATGGATCTCGCCGATAAGAAGATTCCCGTCAAGATCGTCTCGCTCGGACACCGATCCGGCGCGGTGATCATGGTGCGCACGGATTCCCCTTACCAACACTTCAGGCAACTCCAGGGAAAGCGCATCGCAGTGCCGAGCCGCTTCGCTGTCGACTTTCTGTTTCTGCGCAAAATGCTCGCGCAAGAAAATATGGATATCGACGATATCCAACTGCTGGAGATGGCGCCTCCCGACATGCCGGCCGCGCTTTATGCGAATGCTGTCGATGCGTACTGCACCGGCGAGCCCTTCGGTGCAGCGGCGCAACGCGCCGGCTACGCGCGCCCGTTACGAATGACGCGCGATGAGTGGCCGAACTACATCTGCTGCGTGCTCACCGTTCGCGAAGAGCTCATTCAGCAGAATCGTCCGATGGTGCAAGCACTCGTCAATCAAGTGCTGGGCGCCGGCGCGTGGCTCGATGCGAAACCGGAGAACCGGGACAAAGCGGTCGCAATCGCGGCGGCTCGGAAATACTTCAATCAAGATCCGAACATCATGCAGTTCGTCATGGAGAATCCCGCGGACCGGGTGACGTACGGCGACCTGCGCATGATCCGCGCGGAGTTCGAAGACCTCATGCAGCTCTCGCTTCAGGCAGGCACGATCAAGCACCCGATCCCGTACGAAACGTACATGGATGAAAGCTTCGCGAAGCGAGCTCAACCAACGCCGATCGAGTTGTGATCATGTTCTTGCGCTCCCTCGCCTTGATCTTCTGTGTGTGGCTCGCCGACGCGAGCGCAGCCGACACCGGATTGGAGTTGAAGGCGGGCGTATTCGATCCACCGCGAGCAGCGCCCGAATTCACGTTACAGGGATCGAATGGTCAGCCGCTCAAGCTCAGCGATTTCCGCGGCAAGATCGTGATCCTCGGATTCGGCTTCACGTCCTGTCCTGATGTGTGCCCCACCACGCTCGGCGTGCTCGCCCAAGCGCATAAGAAATTGGGCGCACAGGGTAAAGACGTGCAGGTCGTGTACATCACGGTCGATCCCGAACGCGATACACCCGAGCGCATGCATGCGTATTTGAACTCCTTCGATCCTTCCTTTGTCGGCGGCACAGGACCGGCGGAGCAACTGGCAGCGGTCCGCAAGGAGTACGGAATCCAAGCGAATCGCAAACAGTACGGCGAGAACTACACGTTCGGTCATTCCTCATTTATCTATTTGATCGATCGCAAAGGCCTGCTGCGGGCGCTGATGCCGTATGGCCACTCGCCTGACGATTACGTGCACGACGCGAAGTTGCTCTTGGCGCAGTAATCGATTGTGAAGAGTGCCGCGAAGTATTCGATGTTCGCTGCGCTGGCGTTGCTTGCCGCCGCGGTGCTGTGGACTGCATTCGCGCCCATTTCGAGCACGACGCGCGAAGAGCATTTCAAGATTCCGAAAGGAACGTGGGCGCGGCGCATGGCAGGCAACCAGGTCGAGATACTGCCTAGCGAGATCGATTTGACGCTCGGCGTGCGCGACGTGCTGGTGCTCGAGAATCATGATGACGTGCCGCAGATCTTCGGCCCAACGCTCATGATGCCGGGACAAAATTTTCGTCTGCCGTTTTCGCAAGCATCGGTTTACACATTCGCATGCACGGCGCATGCGAGCGGCCAGATGACGATCGTGGTCGATGAGTTTCCTTCCGCGCCATGGAGCCGCCTTGCGTGGCGCGTGAAGCATTGGTCAAGGCAAATCAAGCAACTGCATACAACATGAAAAGACTTCAGCAGTCGCTGCCCTCCCTCATTGTGATCGTGATCCTGATCGCAGGCTGGTGGGCAGCAGTTATCGGAACCAAGAGCGTCATCTTTCCCACTCCTTGGCAAGTCGTGACCGGCACGATCGAGCTGATCAAAGACGGCACGCTGTGGTTACACATCGGCGCGTCTTTAATGCGTGTGGCCGCCGGATTCGTATTGGCAGTGCTCTTGGCAGTTCCGCTGGGCCTATGGATGGGATGGGTGCACGGTGCTTACATCACGCTCAATCCTTTGTTTCAAATCCTGCGACCGATCTCGCCCATCGCGTGGATTCCGATTGCGATCCTTTGGTTCGGCGTCGGCAACGCTTCGCCGATATATCTAATCTTCATTTCGTCAGTGTTCCCGATGATCGTGCAGACCGTCGCAGGCGTGCACACGATCGAGCGCCGGTATCTGCGTGTGGCGCAGAACTTCGATGTGTCCAAATATCGTTTGTTTACACAGGTGGTGATCCCAGCGGTGTTGCCGCAGATCATCGTCGGCATGCGCATCGGGCTTGGCGTCGCCTGGCTCGTCGTCGTCGCCGCGGAAATGATCGCGCTGCGCTCAGGACTCGGCTATCTGATCATGGATTCGCGCAACGCAGGCAACCGGTATGACCTCGTGATTGCGGGCATGATCATCATCGGTGTCATCGGACTGATGCTCGACGGCATCATGCGAATGCTCGAAGGCCTGAAAATGGTGAGGTGGCGTTATGCGCACTAAGATCGAAGTGCGCAATGTGCGCAAGAGCTTCACCACCAAGAAGGGCGAGCTCGCTGTTGTCGATGGCGTCGATTTCACGGTTGGCGACGGCGAATTCGTCGCGATCGTCGGGCCGTCTGGTTGCGGCAAGTCGACGCTGATGAACATGATCGCGGGTTTCATCGAGCCCGACTCTGGCTCGATCTCCATCGATGGAGCACCGCGCACCAAGCCGAACTCCAAGGGCATCTTGATCTCGCAGCACGGTTCGGTGTTTCCGTGGCTCACGGTGCAAGAGAATTTGATGTTCGGCCTCGAAAGCAAGCCGGCAGCCGAGCGGATGGAGCTGGCCGATCATTACGCTGCAATCGTTGGCTTGAAAGGATTCGAGAATGCCTATCCGCACGAGCTGTCAGGCGGCATGCTCAAGCGCGCAGAAATCGCTCGTGCGTTGGCGGTGAAGCCCGAGATTCTCTACATGGACGAGCCATTCTCGGCGTTGGATGCGCTGATGAATCTGCGCATGCGCAATGAACTGCTGCGCATCTTGGCGGAAGAAAAACACACATGTTTACTCATCACTCACGATGTGGAAGAGGCCATTCATTTGGCCGATCGCGTACTCGTCCTCTCGCAGCGCCCAACCCACATCAAAGCGACGTATGAAGTGAAAATTCCGCATCCGCGGAAGTTGACTAGCTCGGAAGTGCAGGAGATTCGCGTTGCGATTCTGAAGGAGCTGGGAGTCGATCGCGGCGAGTGAGGGCACCGGAGGCCAAGGAGAAGGCCCAGAACCCGGAGCAACACAAAGATCACATAGAAAACACAGAGCACAAAGAGTCGCACAGAAGTCGGAAGGTAGCCGTTGGCAAGCGAGCCTTCGGCAGGCAAGCCGATCGCACGACTCGCGCTCATCGGCAGGGAAGCCTAACGGCAGGCCAGAGGAGAGTTCCGCGATAGGAGCTGACTTACACACAGCGATTACTTAATCTGAAGCGCGCAGATCCGGCTCTCACACACCTGTTCATCTTGTTAGTCCTGTCTAGAAGTTCTTGCCTTGCATCCCCGAGCAGAAGCAAAGAATTTGGACAGGATGAACAGGATTGACAGGATGGTCGGAGCTAGGACGTCTGTTGCTGCCCTCACGCATCCTGTTCATCCTGTTCATCCTGTCCATAAATTCTTCTCTCAGCATCCTCAAGCAGAACCAAAGAGTTTGGACAGGGATGAACGGGATTGACGGGATGGTCGGAGCTGAGAAGTCTGTTCCTGCTCGCCCATCCTGTTCACCTTGTTAATTCTGTCTAGATTCTTCCTTCTACATTTCCAAGCAGCCCGGCTTTCGACGCACACCGTTCACGCGCTCCGCGCCTTCACTCCATCACCTCATCACTTCATCAGTTCCTCCTTGTGTTCGCGGATGCACGACGCCCGCGCTCGGCTGGGCGACGAATGTAGGTTAGGATCTTTTCGATTCACACGGCGTTGCGGCTTAGAGCTTAGGAGATTGCGATGACGTCGAATTCCCCTGCAAACCTTGAATCGACATACCTGCGTCTGCGCAACGATGCCACCGTCGAGAAGCTCACCGTGGATGAATCGTTCTGGGAGCGCATCTCCACCGGCAAACTTGGGAGCTTCCATCACGAATATCTCGTGACGGCGTACCGCTTCGATGCCGACTGGAAGAGCTGGGAGATGCATCCGAATGGCGACGAGATCGTGTGCTTGATCTCGGGCGCGGTGCGGTTTGTTCTCGAGACGGAGTCGGGAAACCAGATCACGAAGCTGAATCAAGCTGGCCAGTTTGCATTCGTGCCGAAAGGCACCTGGCACACCGCCAAAGTCGATGCACCTTCACACATGCTCTTCATCACGGCTGGCGAAGGCACGCAGCATCGCGAAGTGTAGGAGAGGAGCGGAGGAAATACGTGATGAGGTGATGAAGTGAAAGCGCGACAGCGCGCGTGAAGTGCGCAGGTCACTTCCCGCTCACACATCCTGCATCTTATTAATCCAGTCTAAAAGTTCTTTCTCTCCGCATCCTCAGGCAGAAGCAAAGAGTTTAGACAGGATGAACAGGATTGACAGGATGGTCGGAGCTGAGAAGTATGTTCCTGCTCTCACATCCTGTTCATCTTTTTAATCCTGTCTAGAAATTCTTTCTCAGCATCCTCAAGCAGCAGCAAAGCGTTTGGACAGGGTCAACAGGATTGGCGGGCGTGTTTGATTTGGGGAATCGCCCCTTCGACGAACACCGTTCACGCGCTCCGCGCCTTCACTCCATCACATCATCACTTCACTCTTCTTCATTCCGTTTCTCGCGATTCGCTCAGCAACACCTTGATCTCACCCACGCACGAACCGCAGTTCGTACCGGCCTTGAGCTTCTGACCAACTTGTTGCGGCGTCGTTAGTTTGAATTGCTTGATCGCATTGCAGATCGCTGTGCGCCCAACCCCAAAGCACGAACACACCGTCGGTCCCGCATCCGCCTGCGGATCCAACGCCTGACCGACGAGCAAGCTGCCGCGTTCTTGATCAGTAACCCGTTCGCGAGCGAAGAGAGATGCAAGCCACGTTCGCGACGGTAAGTCAGGTCGTGGCGAAAGAAAAACGCACGCTTCGAGGCGATTGTCTTTGAGTAGGACGCCGCGATATGCACCCGCGCTCGGGTCCGAATATTCGAGCCAATCGTCATCAGCTGTCGCATTGAACAATCGACGCGCCCATTGCGACCAATCTCGGTGCACGCGCCGACCCGCAATTTCATATCGCATGAACTGTTGCCCCTGCGCCATCGTCCACCAAGTGGCATCAACGTTCGCCAGTGGGGCACGCGTCAACATGAATCCATGCCAGCTCACGATAAACGGCGTCACACGAGCAGGCGTGTGTTTGAGTTCTGGTTCCCCTGATATCGGATCGACAACCGGGTTAACCAACCCACCGACGCGCGCATCGGATGCAAATGCGCCGTTCCAATGAATCGGCACGAAGATCATGCCGCGCGGCATTTCACCTGTGACTTTGAGCCTTGCGATCAGCGAGCCCCACTTCGTCGTGACTCGCACGAGATCGCCCGCACGCGCGCCGGTGAGCAATGCATCTTGAGCATGCATGTCGACGAACGGCTCAGCGATGTGGCTCGCGAGCTTTGGCGATTTGCCGCTGCGAGTCATCGTGTGCCATTGATCGCGGATGCGGCCTGTGTTCAGCACCCAAGGAAACTCTTCGTCGGTACGATGCTTAGGTCTGCGTGGCGTCGTGGGAACGAATCGTGCTTTTCGATCGGGATGATAAAAGCGTCCGCCGGTGCACAATCGTGCGGTTCCTGCGCGAGAGTCTTCTTTGATTGGCCACTGAGTCGGCTCGAAGTTATCGTAGCCGTCACGATCGAGCGAAGCGAGCGCGCTGATGTCGAATGCGCGCGTGCCGTCGTTTTGCGAACCACTCAACGCCGCGTGCTCGACGAAGATGTCGCGTGCGGATTCGTATCCGAATCCTTGGTAGCCCATGCGGCGAGCTACATCGCTGATGATCCACCAATCCGGCTTGGCCTCGCCCGAGCGCGGCATGAACGCGCGTTGCCGCGAAATGCGCCGATCGGAATTGGTGACTGTGCCATCCTTCTCGCCCCAACCCGTTGCAGGCAGGAGCACGTGCGCGAATGCATTGGTATCGGTGTTCTCCTCGCAATCGGAAACGACGACGAGTTCACAGCGTTGCAGCGCTTCCTTCACTTTGTCCGCATCGGGCAAGCTGACGACCGGATTCGTTGCCATGATCCACACGGCTTTGATGCGACCGTCGTGAATCGCATCGAACATGTCCACTGCCTTGAAGCCAGGACGTGACGCGATGGTCGGGCTGCTCCAAAAACGTTGGACGAGTTCGCGATGCGAGGCGTTCTCCAGATCCATGTGCGCCGCCAGTATATTCGCAAGTCCGCCCACTTCCCGCCCGCCCATGGCATTCGGTTGGCCGGTGATCGAGAACGGTCCCGCGCCGGGCTGACCAATCCTGCCCGTTAGCAAATGGCAGTTGATGATCGCGTTGACTTTGTCCGTGCCTGCGGAGGATTGATTCACACCTTGAGAGAACATCGTCACGGCCTTGTTCGTGCGAGCGAACAACCGGTAAAACTCGATCAGCTGTCGCTCGTCGATGCCGCAGATCTTGGCAACTGCCTTCGGATCGCCAGCCGTGTTCTCCGCCACGACCATCGCTCGACTCATTCCCTTCGTGTGTTGGGATACGAACTCGGTCGCGATGGCACCCTGCTGATGCAAGTACGCGAGCAGGCCATTGAACAACCACACATCCGTTCCGGCTTTAATCGGTAGATGCAGATCCGCGAATTCGCACGTGGCAGTGCGACGAGGATCGATGACCACGATATTCATCTCGGGCCGCTGTTGCTTCGCATCCAAGATGCGTTGAAACACGATCGGGTGGCACCACGCGGTATTCGAGCCGACCAGGACGATGAGATCGGCGAGGGTCAAGTCTTCGTAGCTGAGCGACACGATATCTTCGCCGAATGCGCGCTTGTGCCCGGCGACGGCCGATGACATACACAGCCGCGAGTTGGTGTCGATGTTCGCGCTGCCGATGAATCCCTTCATCAGCTTGTTCGCGACGTAGTAGTCCTCGGTCAGTAGCTGACCGGACACATAGAACGCGACGGCATGCGGACCATGTTGATCGATGATGCGTCGGAATCCGCTTGCAACCTGGTCGAGCGCCTCATTCCATGAGGCGCTCTGACCGCGAATCTTCGGATGAAGCAGTCGCCCATTCAGACCGATCGTTTCGGCGAGGGCTGATCCTTTCGAACACAATCGCCCCCGATTTGCAGGATGCTCGGCATCTCCAACGAACTCTATCTCGCCAGCTGAATTGCGACGTGCGAGCACCCCACAGCCCACACCGCAGTATGGGCATGTCGTCCGCGTTACTTCGCTCACTTCGCAAACGCTGATCCGAACAGCAACTTGTCTCGCAGCGCTCCGACATCGCGACCTTCTTGCATGAGCTCAAAGTACCAGGGCCCATCTTTGACATCGCCGTACAGCACGGCGCCGCGCACCTTGTTGTTCTCGATCACCACGCGCTTGTAGACGCCTCGCTTGGCATCCTTCATTACTAAGGCTTCGCTGGTCGGACCGCCGAGGAAGTCGCCTGCGGAGAATAGATCGATGCCAGTGACTTTGAGCTGCGTCGAAACGACGGAGCCGCGATATTGCCCGATGCCGAATTCGGCGAGGTGTGTCGCGCACACTTTCGCCTGTTCGAACAGCGGCGCGACGAGTCCGTATGTGCTATTGCGATGCTGAACACACTCACCCACGGCATAAATGCTTGGATCGAATGTCTGCATCGTGTCGCTGACCAACACGCCACGATCGCAACGCAAGCCCGCTGATTTCGCGAGATCGACATTCGGACGAATGCCCGCTGCCATGACCACGAGGTCCGCTTCCAGCTCGTGGCCGTCTTCGAAGAGGACTGAGCAGACACGTACCGAGGCTGTAGGCTGTAGGCTGTAGGTTGTAGGGTCGGAATCGGAAGCAATAGGTTTGCCATGGAGCTCTACGGTCTTCGCAGGCATGTGGAATTTCATGCCGCGGGATTCCAGAGATTCTTTCAGGAGTGTCGCTGCAGCACGATCGAGCTGACGTTCCATCAGCGTGTCGAAGATGTGCACGACGGTGACGTCCATGCCCTGCTTCATCAGCCCATTTGCAGCTTCGAGACCCAAGAGGCCGCCGCCGATGACAACGGCTTTGCGATGATTGCGCGTGGCGTGGAGCATTACATCGACGTCTTGCAAGTCTCTGAAGGTGACGACGCCCGGAAGGTCTCGGCCCGGTATCGGAAGAATCACAGGATTCGATCCCGTTGCGAGCAGAAGACGGTCATAAGGAACTTGCAACCCACTCTTCGCACGGACAACGCGTTTGATGCGGTCGATTGCCACGATGGGATCCGCCGTGTGCAGCGTGATTGCCTTGTCCCGATACCACTGGATCGGATTGAGGATGATCTCCTCGACGCGCTTTTCGCCGGCGAGCACCGGCGACAACAAAATGCGATTGTAGTTGGGGTGCGGCTCGGCGCCGAAGACGGTGATCTCGTATGCGTTCGGCGCGATCTCGAGCAGCTCTTCGATCACGCGAATGCCTGCCATGCCATTTCCGATCACGACGAGATTGCGCTTGCGCGCCACAGCTCGCGCAGGTTCGCTCTTGATCCAGACTCGACCGTCGGTGACACGCGCCGGATAGCACCGCACCGAGGTGTCCGCATCTTCCAGACAGCGGCCGGTAATCAAGCTGTAGTGTTGCTTGTACACCGGCGAGGCAACGACGAGTTCTCCTTGCACATCACCAACGATGCCGCGAGATAGCACATTGGCCTCGCTGTTCGGATCGAAGTTATCCAGTGCATAAACTTGATCGCCGACGCGGAAAACGGCGATCTGCTTGCCATCGATCAGCGCCGCTACACCCGCATCGGGCAGGATCTCTTCGAGATCGCAAATGAACCGCCAAGGTGACTTCATACCGCCTCCCGCTGCTGCTGAGCACGTTCTTCGCTCGTTGCAGGCCTGATTTGTCCGCGCTCTTCGATGAAGACGACGTTGTCGTCGTTACGATCGCTGTTCACGAAATGACGGAAGCGCTTCAATGTCGTCGGATCGTTGACCGCCTTCTTCCATTCGCATTCGTACGTGTCGATCACTCGTCGCATGTCGGCTTCGAGTTCCGCCGCGATGCCGAGTTTGTCTTCGACAACCACTTGCTTGAGATAGTCCAACCCGCCTTCCAAATTGTCGCGCCACACCGATGTTCGCTGCAGGCGATCGGCAGTGCGGATGTAGAACATCAAGAAGCGGTCCACGTACTTGATGAGCGTTGCGGTATCGAGGTCGGATGCGAGCAATTCGGCATGACGCGGCTTCATGCCGCCATTTCCGCACACGTACAAGTTCCAGCCTTTCTCGGTTGCAATGACGCCGACATCCTTGCCCTGCGCTTCTGCGCACTCGCGCGTGCAGCCGGAGACGCCGAACTTGATCTTGTGAGGAGCGCGCAATCCCTTGTAGCGATTCTCGAGCTCGATGGCGAAACCGACGCTGTCTTGGACACCGTAGCGACACCAGGTCGATCCGACGCACGACTTCACGGTTCGCAGCGCCTTGCCATATGCATGACCGGACTCGAAACCGGCATCGATCAATTCCTTCCAGATCAGCGGCAACTGATGCACTTGTGCGCCGAACAAATCGATGCGCTGTCCGCCCGTGATCTTCGTGTACAAGCCGTACTTCTTTGCAACCGCGCCGATCACAATCAGCTTGTCTGGCGTGATTTCGCCGCCGGGTACGCGCGGCACGACGGAATAGGTCCCGTCCTTTTGCAAGTTGGCGAGGAAGTAGTCGTTCGTATCCTGCAGAACCGCTTTATCTCTCTTCAGCACGAACTCGTTCCAGCACGAGGCCAGGATCGATCCGATGGCGGGTTTGCAGATATCGCATCCATGACCACGGCCGTGCTTTATCAACACATCGCCAAAGCTCTGCAGTTGACCGACACGAATCAGATGGAACAACTGCTGCCGCGAATACGGGAAGTGCTCGCAAATGTGGTTGTTGACTGCAACACCCCGTGCCGCCAGTTCTGCCTTCAGGATCTGCGTGACTAACGCCGTGCAGCCGCCGCATGAGGTCGCCGCCTTGGTGCAACTCTTCAGTGCGCCTATGGTCGTGGAACCTGAGTCGATGGCCGTGCAGAGATCGCCTTTGCTGACGTTGTTGCACGAGCAGATTTGCGCTGATGCAGGAAGTGCAGCTACACCGGTTGCTTTGGATTTTGTAGTGCCTTCCAACGCCGGAACGATCATCTCTTCAGGTTGGTCCGGCAGATCCACACCATCCAGCATCATTTGCAACCAGATGCCGTAATCATCCGCTTCGCCGATGAGAATACCGCCGAGCAGTTTCTTGCCGTCGTCGCTCACCACCAGCTTTTTGTAAATCTGCTTGCGCTCATCGACGAACGTGTAGGCACGTGCATTGCTGTAGCTCGCGTGCGCATCACCCAGCGATGCCACATCGACGCCCAACAGCTTGAGCTTCGTGCTCATGTCGGCGCCGGTGAACGATGGAGCGGCCTTGCCGAGCAAACGCGCGACGCAGACGGACGCCATTTGATAGCCGGGCGCGACGAGACCGAACAGCTTGCCGTTCCACAATGCACATTCGCCGATCGCGAAGATGGTCGGATCCGAGGTAAGGCAGTTGTCATCGATGACGATGCCACCACGCTGACCCACCTGTAATCCACATTCCCGAGCCAATTCATCGCGTGGACGAATGCCGGCGGAGAAGACGATCAAATCCGTTTCGAGGGCCGTGCCATCGGCGAAGGTCATCTGGTGCCGACCATTTGCGCCGTCGACAATCGCTGTCGTGTTCTTACCAGTGTGAATGCCGACGCCAAGCTCTGAGATCTTTTGGCGCAGCACGCGGCCACCGCCGTCGTCGATTTGCACGGCCATGAGTCGCGGCGCGAACTCAACCACGTGCGTTTGCAGGCCGAGATCTTTCAGTGCCTTTGCCGCTTCGAGCCCAAGCAGTCCACCGCCAACCACGACCCCGACTTTGCTTTCGCTTGCACCCGCTTTGATCGCCTCGAGATCTTCAATGGTGCGGTAGACAAAGCAGTGCGAGCGATCTTTGCCGGGAATCGGCGGCACGAACGGGTAAGAACCGGTTGCAAGCACTAGCTTGTCGTAGCTCACGACTTGACCGCTGGCCGTGTGCACTTCGCGTGCATTGCGGTCGATCTTGATCGCGCGCTCCTTGAAATGAATCGCGATACCGTGGCGGTCGAAGAATCCGGGTTGAACGAGCGAGAGATCCTCGGCGCTCTTGCCCGAAAAGAATCCGGAGAGTTGTACGCGGTCATACGCAGCGCGTGGCTCTTCGCAAAGCACGGTGACGTCGAACTCGCTGCTTTCAGCGACGAGCCGCTCCAGCAAACGCTGGCCGACCATGCCATTGCCGATGACTACTACTTTCTGTCGTGACGACATGAGGCACCTTGGGTGCTACTACCTGCTCGAGCAGGCGATCGCTTAGGGACAACGTAGGACGATGCGCTTCGTTGGGAATCGTCCGGGAGCGGCGACGCTCCTCGTTGTTGCTGCACCCGACGTTGGAGCAGCGAAGAAAACTCTCCGCGTTACGGCGCTGCGGCGTCCGCAACGGCGAGCGAACCTGCTGCGGCCGCTCGCGCATTCAACGCCTCTTCGTAGAGGCGGCGCTCTTCACGCTTCTGTTCGCCGGTGAATCGCACCGCTAGCGCACACACCGCGGTTGCAACCACACATCCGCCGAGGATGAACAAGGCTTGCTGAGCCGAGCTCGATGCTTTGACTAGAAAGCCTGCCGCTACCGCGCCGACATTTCCGCCTGCACCGATGATTCCGGCCACTCCACCGAGCGCCTTGCGATTCACGAAGGGCACCAAGCTGTACGTGGCACCGCATGCCATGTGCGTGAACAATCCGAAAATCAGCATCGCGATCAGCGCGTAAATCGGATGCGCCATCTGGGAGAACGCTGCGAGACCTATGCCTTCGGCGGCAATCAGCACGCTCAGCAGTTTCACGCGGCCATCGAGACCTCGCGTGTGAGCGAATCGATCGGACATCACTCCGCCCAGTGCGCGAGCGAACAGTGCCAGCAGTCCGAATGCGCCGACATATAGTCCCGCTGTCGTGACATTGAGGCCGAAGCGATCGACGAAGTAGACGGCTGCGAGATTGTGAATCGTGAGTTCAACGCCGAAGCATGCTGCGTATGTGACGAACAGTATCCACACCCGATAGTCGCGCGCTGCCGCCATGAAGGTGCCCCATCCTTTCGCGCGCCGACTCTGCTCAGCAGCAACGCGTTCTTTCGTATCAGCGAGATTGCCGAGAGGCGTGTCCTTGGCAAAGCGGTAGTAGACGAATGCCATGATCAACATCAGTGCACCGGGAACGATGAGTGCGAGTCGCCATCCCAGCGAGCGTTCGATGCCGAACGAAAGAAGCGCGGCGAGCAGCAACGGCATGGCTGCTTGAGTGGCTCCGCCGCCTGCATTGCCCCAGCCCGCGCCAGTCGCATTCGCGGCACCGACGACGTTCGGCGCAAACATCGTCGACGTATGAAATTGCGTGATGACGAACGACGCACCGATCGCACCGATGCACAAACGCCAGAAGAGGAACGCCTCGTAGCTCTTTGCGAAGCTGATCGCGATGACGGGAATCGAACCGAGCGCGAGCAGCCACGTGTAGGTACGTCGCGCACCGAAGCGATCGCACAGCGGACCGATCAACAACCGCGCGAAGATCGTCACGCACACTGCAGCGATGTTGATGTTCGCAATTTGATCTTTCGTGAGTCCGAGATCTTCGCGGATCACCGGCATCAACGGCGCGACTGCGAACCATGCAAAGAAGCACACGAAGAATGCCATCCACGACAAGTGGAAAGCACGCATCGGAATCGTGTTGAACTTAAGCAGCTCTAATCGTGTTGCTCGAACTTCCATTGGCCACTCCGTCTTCGATAGAGACGGAAATGCAAGCGATGTGCCACGACTGAAACCCGCGAGTTACACGGACTTAGCGTGCTGTTTGCACGTTAGATGCGCACGCATGGTGCGCGTGCACGGGGAAGGGGCGGCAAATCGGTGCGGTGCACCGGAAGAAGAATGAGGGCCCATCGCCTATGAATTAACGACGGCCCATCGCCGGCCGCGGCTCACGGGCAGGATGGACTAACGTCAGGAAGGACGATGGCATCGTCAGGTGGGCCTTCGGCAGGACAGAGGCGACGAAGTCGTCCATCGTTCGTTGCGTCCCGACCTAGAAAGTGCACGACAGAGCACAGATGCTTTTGTCTGCCCTGCTGTAGGCCTTCCTGATCCGTCAGGATCCGTCCTGCCGCAGGCCTTCATGACGATGCAGTCGTCCGTCGTTATTGCTTGGCTTCGCCAAGTGACCACCCCTTCTCCCACGGCGGCTCAGGCCCAAGTGTCGAGGCCAAAAAGTCGACGAATGCGCGCACCTTCGGAGTGAGATTGCGACGCTCTGGATAGACGGCGTACACGGCCAAGTCTTTCGGTTTGAATTGGCACAAGATCGGCTGCAACTGTCCGGAGCGAAGTTGATCGCCGAGATAGAACGTGGGCAACAGAACGACCCCTGCACCGGCGAGTGCAGCGGCGCGATTCACCAATCCGTTGTTGGAATGAATGTTGCCGTTCACGGGCACGACATGCGTCTCGCCTTGATCGTCGATGAGGCGCCATTCTCTCGGCGCACTGGTGAGCGAATAGACGATGCAGTTGTGCTCGAGCAAATCTTCAGGACGTTCTGGTTCGCCACGCTTGGCGAGATATGCAGGCGATGCGCATAACACTTGGCGACAAGGTGCGATCTTGCGGGCGATCAAATTGGAGTCCTGTAGCTGACCAATGCGGATCGCAAGATCGAACCCTTCTTCAATCAGATCGACTTGCCGATCATCGAGGTTCAGCTCGACCGAGACGCCGGGATAACGCTCGAGAAACTGCTGCACGAGCGGACCCATATGCAGAATGCTGAATGACATCGGTGCCGAGACTCGAAGCGTTCCGCGCGGCTCGGTTTGAAATCGCGCCACCTCCAGCTCCGCGTTCTCGATTTCTTCCAACGCGCGAACACTGCGTCGATACAACTCGGATCCCGCTTCAGTGAGACTCAAACGCCGCGTCGTGCGATTCAACAGTCTCGCGCCCAACTTCTCTTCAAGCCGCGTAACCGCCTTACTTACCACCGGCTGCGACATCTCCAATGCCTCCGCCGCCGCCGTGAAGCTGGAGAGTTCGACGACTTTTACGAAGATGGCGATGTCGGTGAGGTGTTGCATGCGGCAGCGGTGAGAGGGTGAGGGAGTGAGGACGTGAATGGGGTAGCGAGGATTTTGCGTCTAGCTCACGTCCGATAGCCAGCTCCCAAAGGCGTGCTAGTGGCTGAATCTAGCAAAAGCTACGCCTCACACCTTTTCACGCTTTCACCTTCTCACTTCCTCACCCCCTCACTGCCGCGCACGGAATAAATCCCATGCCCCTACCCCCAATGATCCCGCGGGACAGTGTCAGTAACGTGTGCCCCACTGCAGGACGGTCCTGCGACCCTTTAGGAGTCACACCATGCTGAATTACGACACGCAACAAGCACGCGACTTTTTTGCGCAGAAATTGGCTTTCGTTACCGGGCCTTACGAATTGGATGGGCAGATCAAACGCAAGGAGCCGATCACGATCGTCGATGTGCGGCTGCCCAGCGATTTCCAGGCCGGACATATCCCCGGCGCGATCAATCTTCCGCAGGGCAAATGGCACACCCTGCAAGGCGTCACGAAAGACAAAACGGCAGTGATCTATTGCTACAGCCAAACGTGCAAGTTGGCCGCTGCTGCAGCGGTTGAATTTGCCTCTGCCGGCATTCGCGTCGTCGAGATGGAAGGCGGATTTGAGGCGTGGGAGAAAAACGGATTGCCGATCGAAAGGACCTGAGAGCAAGCCCTGCGGGCAGGCAAGCCTATCGGCAAGGTAGCTGCAGGCGCAGCAGGCAAGCGCTAGCGCGCAGGCCAGATTCCTTTCTGGTGCGCCGAAGGCTTCCTTGCTAATGGCTACCGGCACTCAATCTTATTGGAGAACATCATGTCGCTCACAAATCTCGATTCAGCACGCGCAGGCACCACGCTGCTGCGCGTTTCGCTCGGTCTAATGTTCATCGCGCACAGCGTGATTCTGAAGTACCTCACGTTCACGCTTGCGGGCACGGCACAGTACTTCGAGTCGATTCATCTGCCTGGATTCTTGGCGTATGTAGTGTTCGCCGCTGAAGCGATCGGCGGTGCGCTACTTGTCGCGGGCGTTCAGACTCGCATCGTGGCGTTGGGCCTAATTCCGGTGCTGCTCGGCGCACTCTGGGTCCACAGCGGCAATGGCTGGGTCTTCAGCAATGCTGGCGGCGGCTGGGAATATCCGCTGTTTTTGATCGTGCTGAATACGGTGGTTGCGTTGCAGGCGCCGGCTCGCGAGCGCGCGAGCCTCACTCAGATTCAAGCAGCTACACAGTCGACCTGAGTGGATGGCCTTCGGCAGGAAGGACTGCGTCAGGACAGACAGAATATGCGGGTGTATCTGCTTGACCATCTCCTGTCCTGCCGCAAGGCCCTCCTGCCGCGAATAACGCGGCCATCCTGACGGCAGTCCTCCCTGATGGCGTAGCCATCCGTCGTTGATGCATTCGCCTATTACAACTCCACACTCGCGGTTTCCTTCGGCTTCACATCCACGGCTTTTTTGAGGTCATCGCGTCCCTTGATGCGAACCGTATAACTGCCTGAGGGCGCAGCGACTGCTTCACCGCCGACGATGCCGCTTGCAATGACTTGCCCCTGCGCGTTTAGAACTTCGAACCCGGGTCGCAGCGCCGCATTGAGGGATTTCTCGAGTCCTGCTGCATCCTTGGCATCGAAGAAGGCACCGCCGCCAAGATCCGACCAACGTCGAAAGGTTGCGGCGAGCTGTTGATCCTCGAGTGCAAAGCCAACGATGCTCACGCGTGTGCCGATACCCGCCTTGCGAAGTTTCTCGATTTCACCTGCCGGGTCGCCGCCGCAGGTCTCCTCCCCATCCGTGATCAGCACGATGAGCTTCTCGCCTTTCACCGCTTTGAGATCGTCAGTGGCCTTGGCCAACGAAGCGCCAATCGGAGTTTTCGCACCATTCTTCGCGCCTAGTGCGGCGATCCGTTGGCCCACGCTTGCAGGATTCAACGGACTCACTGGCACATCCAGATCGGTTTGACAGGAATCCACTTCGCGGCCGAAGACGCGCATAGCGAAATGCGTGCCGGGTGGAATCGTGGATGACGTGAGCTTGGTGAGCGTCTGCTTGGCAATATCGATGCGTCGCGTTGGTCCCAACTTCTGCAGCATGCTGCCGGAGGCATCGAGGATGATTTCGATCGCACCATTGGCGGACTTCATACCCGGAGCAGAGGTGACGGAAATGAGTCCGGGCTCCTGCTTGCTCGGAGTGACTTTGAGTGAAGCGCGCGCGATCGTGTAGTAGTTCTGCGCTGTCGAGTAGCGCAGCTCATAGTCTCCCGGCTGCAGTGGCGCGAGCAGCGTCACCGGATTGGTTTGCGGCGTCGTGAACGAGTAGAGCGAACTGTATTCGCCCTCGCGCGCGTTTTTCGGCACGACGGTGATGAAGTTGCGTGGATTGTCGGGTCCCTTCCAAGACACTTTGAACGACTCACCTGCTACCACCTGTGCAGGGCCCGAGATCGATCCAGTGATTGCACCTACCATCAGCTTCGCGCGCGCCAATGTGAGATTGTCGTGAGCCGAGAGATAGCGCACTTCGTAGTCGCCAGGGGCATCAGGCGCAATCAAGGCCACCGGATTGCCCTTCGCAACATATTCGTAACGGTCGTAGGTTTGTTCCGGCGCGCCAGACTTCACGATCGTGAGGTAATCGCGTGGGTTGCCTGGCCCTTGCCACGTCACGGGAACGCTTGCGCCCGCAGCAACTTGCGCGGGCACAGTTAAAGAGGCGGACGTCGCGCCCACCGTCACCTTCTGCGTTGCTATGACAACGTCACCTTCACCCAGGATGTAGCGAACTTCGTAGTCGCCAGCTTTATCGGGTGCAGTGACCTTCACCGGGCTGCCATCGCGCGTGTACTTGTAGTCGAGATACTTCCGGGTGGCATCGCCGATCGCGATGTAGTCGCGTGGGTTGTTGGGCCCAGTCCATGCAACGTCGAACTCCGCTCCGGCTTTGACTGTGGTCGCCGCCTTGACCGTCGCCGAAGCGCCTTCGACTTTGATGTCCTGCTTGGCCAGCGTCGGATAAGGACTCGCAGCTCCGAGCACGCGTAGTTCATAGTCGCCTGGCGTGCCGGGCATCTGTAATTGAAGCGTGCCGCCAGTGACATAGACGTAGGCGTCATACGAACCTTCACGGCTGCCTTTTTTCACGATCGTGACGAAGTCGTGCTTGTCGCCCGACCCTGTCGCCTCAAACGAAAGAATCGAACCGACTTTCGCGCTCGCCGGCGCTTTGAGTGCGGGCGCGGCAAACGCCACGCTGCTTAAGAACGTCAGCAACAAAACCAATGCACGCATGCTTGTTTTCACCATGGTAATCGGCGCAGTAAATCGAATCGGCGTCGTGGAAGTGTTCTCGGAATTTGCTTCGTCTCTACCAGGAGGCGAAGCGCAACGCATCTGCTCTCTCCTGCCGCCAGGCCTTCCTGCCGCGATATGCGAGCGGCCTTGACGTCAGTCCATCCCGATTGCGAAGAAATCCATCACTTCGCTTCCGGCTCCAACTTCTCCCCCTCCGGCGGCTCAAACTGGCTGCACACTTCGTGTAGCCAATCCCGAAAGCGCAGAACTTTTGGCAGATCGAAATTAGTGGACGGCGCGACAAAGTAGTACGCGTTGTGTTGCCGAACACTTTGATTCGTCGGCCGCACCAATCGTCCTGCAGCGAGATCGCCCGCCACCAGCGACCACCGGGCGAGCGCGAGTCCGTGACCTTGTTCCGCGGCAGCAAGCAATGAGGCTGAATCGTCCATGACGGGACCACGCTCGACTCGAGTCGTATCGCCGCCCAAGCGGCGCAACCAATCTCCCCACGGTTCGCTCGCGCTGTGCAGCAGCGGATATTTATTGAGATCGGCCACTGTGTTGATGGGGCCCAACTTGGCGAACATGGCAGGACTCGTCACCGGAAACACCCAGTCATCGAGCATTCTTTCCGCCTTGACGTCGGTCCAATGACCGCCGCCATAGCGAACGGCAGCGTGAAAGTCCGTTTGCATGAAGTCGACTAGCTCTCGACTTGCATTGAAGCGCAGATCGATGTCCGGATAACGACGATAGAAGTCGCTGAGCCGAGGCAGCAGCCACTTCTGCAGGAACGATCCCAGCAAACTAATGTTGAGCAGCCCGCTCGTCCGGTCATGTCGCAATTGCTCGACCGCACGCGTAAGTTCGGTTAACCCGCGCTGCACGCCGGGCAGCAATCGTGCACCTTGAGGAGTGAGACGAACCGATCGGCTGTGACGAATGAACAACGGCGTTTCGAGAAACTCCTCCAGCAGCTTGATGTGGGAGCTGACCGCGGCGGTCGTCACGCTTAGGGACTCGGCTGCATCCGTGAAGCTCAAGTGAGCAGCCACGGCCTCGAAGGCCCGCAGAGCGTTGAGCGGCAATTTGAATGACTGCGTCATCGTTCAGTAATTATTGAGTTATGCCGCGCCAGGCTGAGGTTTGGGCGGAAACTATATCGATTCACTTAACGCTGCAAGAGTAAGATCGGCGCACCGTCGAGGACCCCACTATGAGCATCGCCCTTCGCATCACGCCCGCCAGCGCTGCCGACACGCCGATCATTCTGTCGCTCATCCGAGAGTTGGCGGAGTTCGAACGCTTATTAAATGAGGTGACTGCGACCGAGGAGCAGCTGCGCGAAACACTGTTCGGCCAACGACCGAGCGCCGAGGTCGTGATCGCGAGAGTCGAACAGGAGGTCGCGGGCTTCGCATTGTTCTTCCATAACTATTCGACCTTTCTCGCCAAGCCGGGCGTGTATCTCGAAGACTTGTTCGTGCGGCCTAAATTTCGCGGCCAAGGGATCGGTGAGGCATTGCTGCGGCACCTGGCTAGGCTCGCGGTCGATCGCGGCTGCGGCCGATTGGAATGGTCGGTGCTGGATTGGAATCAACGGGCGATCGATTTCTACAAGGCGCTCGGAGCGCAGCCGCTCAATGACTGGACGATGTTCCGCGTGACTGGCGGTGCGCTGGCTAAGCTGGCGGAATAGCGGAAGAGCGGTTAGCGGTTAGCGGTTAGCGGTTAGCGGTTAGCGGTTAGCGGTTAGCGGTTAGCGGTTAGCGGTTAGCGGTTAGCGAGGATGATCTTCCTTCTTCTGTCCTACTTTCCCGTTTCCCGTTT
>JAEWBG010000095.1 GCA_023391335.1 Pseudomonadota bacterium
CAGCAACCGGAATTGAAGTCAGTGAACAACTCGATGAGCCGTGCAGTGCTCTTCTTCATGCGATGTCGAAAAGACAGACGCAGAGTGAAGAGCGCCTATTGACTCGAGGAGGCCTCATAGGTGTTAGCCAACTGATTTTTGTGCCTGAGCAACTTCAAGAGCGCGCTCTTTCATGGCGTGTGCTTTGGATTTTATTTCCGTTTTTTCAAAGATACTGCCATCCGGCCAGACGAGCTTCTGCGCCACCGCCTGTCTCTTCAGCTCTGCAATATCAGAGACACGTTCATACGCCCAGAGTCTCCACTTTGGTACTGCAAACGACCACCACACCCACGCCGCAACAAAGCACACGACGAAGAAGGCAACTTGAAGCTTACTAGCTAGGTTCATGCCGAAAAATTCGTCAAGTCGTGAACCGAAGCCCACCATAAGTAACGCCGGTGCCACCAACAGCGCCCAAATTGGATAGTTCACAAAGCGGTGCCCGCGTGCGATCGCATCTTCAACGGAAATGGGTTGTATGTGCGTGGTCATAGAGTTGGCTAACAGGTATTCAAAGGACGCTGGCGTCCGGACATTCTTATTATTGGGGACAGCATTTTCGATGCCTAAGCGCCTGATCCGTGGATCATTTCATTTTGAGCTGTCTCTTTATTCATGGCAATAAGGAGACCTTGAAAGCGCGGAGCTTGCCGCCTATGTTCAGCCGTGTTTTTGTCCACCCCAAGGAGCACGCTAATGGGGTCAGCAGACTGTTTCTTCGCAGCCACGTTTACTCGAGCAGGTTTCGATTGTTTGCCACCGCCGGCACTACAGCCATCGCACGGAAGCGAGCTACAGGTTTTGGTGTAAGCGATTCGTTCTGTTTCACGACAAACGGCACCCCAGAGAGATGGGAGTCGCTGAGGTGGCTGCCTTCATCAATCACCTCGCAGTCGATCGCAGAGTCGCTGCCTCAACGCAATCGCAGGCACTTAACGCCATCGTTTTTCTTTACGACCAGGTGATTGCGACGCCGGTTTGCACGTAGTGTCATTCTGGCCTACTGACGAACGTCAGCTCCCTTGCCAGTGGCTTGCCTGCGCGCAGCGCTCGCCTCTCCTTCTCAGTTTTCGGTTGACCGTTTACGGTTGGCAGCAAAGAAGTGCTTCGCCGTTGGCTCACCCGTTTCCCGTTTCCTGCCGCACATGGATGTGCCAATGCCGCGGAGGCAGGGACGCCGAGATCGGCCGTTTCCCATTCCTTAGTTGTCGGTCGACAGATATCAATCAGATCGAACCAAGATCCATGAGCCCCTCTCCCGCGCTACGCGCGACCTCTCCCACAAGGGGCGAGGTATTTTTGCCTTGACGGCAAGTCTTCGTACTTGCCTGCCTGCATTCACGAACAAATCACAGCCTTTGCGATCCCGGTTTGCACGTAGTGTCATTCTGGCCTGCTGACGAACGTCAGCTTCCCTGCCGCGCTCTTTCATTTCCGCGCGGCTACCTTGCCAGTGGCTTGCCTGCGCGCAGCGCTCGCCTCTTGCTCCCCAGTTGTGCGTTGACCGTTTACGGTTGGCAGCAAGACATTCATCGCACAGAGCGCCTATTTCGGCGCTGGCCTTACAATCCCCTTCCCCTTCCCCTTCCACGGAAGCACTCCAATGCGCGGGCCTTTTGCGCTCTGTCTATTGCTGTTCAGTTGCGTGACGTTCGCGCAGACAGACTCGAGCGAGCCGGAAACGGTCTTGGTGCAAGGCGAACGGCCGGGGCCTGGGCTATGGAAAATTTCCCGTGACGGGCACGTGCTCTATTTGCTCGGGACTCACTCGCCGCTTCCGGTATCGATGACCTGGAAATCCGCGCAAGTAGAAAATGCGATCTCCGAAGCTAACGAGGTGCTCGGCACTTACGCCGTTTCTCTGAAGGTTCCTGAGCAAGTCCAGCGGAACACTCGCAAGCCGCTCAAGTCAGTACTGCCCTCGCGCAGCTACCGAGAGTGGCGGAAACTGAAAGACAAATATCTCGGCAATGCGCTTCCCACGGAGAAGCTCTTGCCTGCCGAAGCCGCGATTCTGTTGCAGAGCAGTGCCTATCGCCGCAACGGACTCGTCGATTCGCAGGACATCTGGCGCACGATCTACAAACTTGCGCACGACTATCGCGTTCCGGTCCGTCGCATGGATTACGAATTGGATTTGGGCCTGACCAAGCCCCTGAAGACGAACTCACGCGCGGGCGTTACGTTCTTAGAAGAAACCATGCAGCGGCTGGATGCAGACATCAAGCAAGCTGTCGCAAGAGCGAATGCCTGGGCGGATGGCGATGTGAATGAGCTGCGAAGCTTGGCGGAAGCGGACGCCTCATATGCATCACTACTCGCACGCAGTTGGCCCTATCTCACCAAAGCGCAAAGCGATCAAGCTGCTCAGCAAGCAGAAAATCGACTCGTGAGCGAATTGGATCGTGCGCTGCGCCGCAATCGAACGACATTCGCCGGGTTGCCGATTTATTTAATTTTCAAACAGGATGGACCGCTCGCAGCCATGCGTTCGCTCGGCTGCGCAGTTGAAGAACCGCAGTAGGCGGAGCGCCGAAACAACGATTGCTTGCATTCGGCACATGACTGAGCTGCGCCACGCTTCACAGTTGCGGCAACGCCGAGTCGCGCCAATACTTTCGGCATGAACACGAACAACCGCACATCACCAGCAGATGCACTGCTTCGCGCCGCGCTCTTGTTGATCCTGGTGCTTGCACTCGGCTGGTATTTCTTTCCCGAAACTTTTTCGCGCATCGGTCGCGCCGAAGCGGCGCCCAGACCTATCACCGCACGCGGCGATCTGGATCCGGAAGAGAAGATCAACATCGATATCTTCGAGACGTGGAAAGCCTCCGTCGTCTATATCTCCACGCGTGAGCGCGTTGTCGATTTCTGGACCCGGAATGTCACCAGCGTGCCGCGAGGCACCGGATCGGGTTTCATTTGGGACGATCAGGGCCATGTGGTCACGAACTACCACGTCATCGCGGGTGCGGCGGAAGCGAACGTGCGGCTCGCCGATGGACGCGACTACGACGCGACTTTAGTCGGGGTGAGCGAGGCACACGACATCGCGGTCTTACGTATTCAGGTTCCAGCGAATACACCCAAGCCCATCGCGATCGGGACAAGTCACGACCTGCGAGTCGGACAAAAGGTATATGCGATCGGCAATCCATTCGGATTGGACTGGAGCCTCACGACAGGCATCGTGTCCGCACTCGATCGCTCGCTCACGGGCGAAGACGGCGCAGTCATTCAGCACTTGATTCAAACCGATGCAGCGATCAATCCCGGCAACTCAGGCGGTCCGTTACTCGACAGCGCAGGCCGGCTGATTGGAATGAACACGGCGATCTACAGTCCTTCCGGCGCGAGTGCAGGCATCGGCTTCGCAGTGCCGATCGATACCGTCAATCGCGTGGTGCCAATTCTGATTTCGAGCGGCCACTACGCACCGCCGAGCCTCGGCATCGAAACCGACGAAGTCTTGAGCCGCGCGATCGCTCAGCAATTGGGCGTGATGGGCGCTGCGGTTCTGCGCGTTCCGGCTGGGAATGCAGCAGCGCGCGCAGGTCTGCGAGGAATTCGCATCGGCCCGCAGAACACTGTGATTCCGGGCGATGTCATCGTCGCGGTCAATGGCAAGAAAGTCGAAAGCGCTGCGGCGCTAACTGCGATGCTCGATGACTACGCCGCCGGCCAAACCGTGAAACTCACTGTCTGGCGCGACGGCAACCAAGTGGAACTCAATGCGACGCTACAGGCTGGGGACGATCGGTAATAAAGCGCACGCGGAAGAGGCAAGCGCTGCCGCGCAGGCAAGCCTAACGGCAAGGAAGCCATAGGCAGGCAAGCCGCCGAAGACGGCGGCAGGCCAAACCAATCGGTCGCAATCGTTTATGGCCATTAGCTCCGGCGCGAACGCCTGATGAGCGATTGTGTTTTGCGGTTGAGCGTTGACAGTTGGCAGCAAGACATCGGTGAGGCTAACCGCACGCGCTACACGCCACTCCACACAATTTCTTTTTTGCGTTCTCTGCGGCCAACTCTTCTTTTCTTAATTTCGCCCCGATTACTGCTTCTCTTTGCGTACTTTGTGTTGCGTCCGATGGTCTTCCCTTCATCGCCCCGCAAAGAAAATCCCATAGATCACCAGAGCCGTCAGGCCCCACTTCGACACTTGATACGCCACTTCGCTGCGCTTGCGGATTGCTTTGCCTAGGACGCGAATCTGGTACACGTATTCGAACGCTTTGTTGAGGATGCCGACTTTCTCGCCGGGCAGATTCTGCGTGGCCGCGGCTTTCGCGAACGGCTTGCCGAGATAACGATTGATCGCACGAGCGATCGGATTGGATAACGGCCGTTCGATGTCGCAGAACAGAATTAGCCGTTGCACATCCGTGTTGTTCTGAGCGTAGTGAATGTACGTTTCGTCGAACATCACTGCTTCGCCGTCCTTCCAGTAGTACGTCTGGCCATCCACGACGATGCAGCAATCTTCCGAGTTGGGAGTCTGCAAACCGAGGTGATAACGCAGCGAACCGCCGAACGGATCGCGATGTTTGGGCAAGCGCGAGCCGGGAGGGAGCAATGCAAACATCGCGGCATTCACGCTCGGCATACGCGCCAGCAACGCGCTCGTCCGCGGACACAGCGACTGACCCGACGGCAAGAATTCGCCGTACCACTTCAAATAAAAGCGCTTCCATCCCTTCTTGAAGAAGGAATTGAAACCCAGATCGTTGTAGCTGGCCGCGGCACGAATGTATCCCTCATCGAACAGCTTCACCGCCTCGTCGCGGATCGCCTCCCAATTGGCTTGCAGGGGCGCAAGCTCGGGAAACTCGCGCACATCGACATACGGTGTCGCCTTCACCTTGGAAAACATGTACATGAGGACGTTGTACGGCGCCATCACCGTGGAATGGTCGGTGATTTGGCGTACGACGGAGTGGCGGACACGACCGCGCAAATGGACGTACGTCGCTGCGGCAACGAACGCCAACAGAACGAAGTACCGAACGGACAGCAATGACGTAATCATGAGAGTTGCAATCGAGTCTGGCAGCAGCGCGGATCGGATTCCTGCAGATCGCGGTCATCGAAGCGTCAGCAAAGTATTCAAGCTGACGTGCGCTGTGCATTCCATGAAGTGCGCTTAACGCGCTGAGCATCACAAACTTCCCTGCCTGCGCGGCGCGTAAGGATACGCGATCGTTCATCCAAACTCATCCGCAGTTGACCACCGTCGCGCAGATTGCTCGTGATTGAGCGCTCCGGCGTGGTGCCGCGCAACACGGTCGCTCTTCAGTCTAGATGCGGCGAGCCGTTAAACGACGCACCCACATCAAAATCATCAGAAGCGCTAACCCCACCGCTTCGAACGCACCCCCGCCATGCTCGTGAGATGTCACCGAACCGCCACCGCCGACCACCGGCGCAGTGATCTTGCGATCTTGGTTCTGATCCTCGAGCGGCAGCTGCGCAAGATCCACACGCTCGCTGCCGGCCGAAGCCACGAGTAAATCCGTCGAAGCGTCATACAAATCGATTTGCACGTCGTAATAGGCAGTCGGATACCCACTGACCCACTCTGCCGTGAATGCGTAAACGTCGTTCTGGCCCGAGACATCCACGGGGAAATCGTCCGATACGTGTTCCTGAATCCATTCGCCGCCCTGGGGACGAATCCATACACGCGCGTACAGATAGCCTGCCTGCAAATCGGCATCGGGATCGAACGCAATTTCGAATTTGGAGTAGTAGCCGTCGCGATCGTCGTCCGCGAGCAGCGTCGCTTGTACGTCCCCAATCGAGAATCCGGCCTCCTCGATCGGGACATCCAGGCCCGACTCTTCGAGAGGCAACAACCCCAGCTCGCCTGCGTCGGTGTAATCGATGGTTGCGACCACTCCGTCGTAACCGGATTCATACAGGTCGATCAACACGTCGTACTCGCTCGTCGCAAACCCATCGTCAAGTGAAGTACGCACATAAAAGTCATCGTCGTTGGACTCGCCGTTGATCCAGAAATCGTCCGTCACGTGATACAGGACCCAGTCGCTCTCCCCGACACGGCGCAGGTAGAGCTTCGCGTACACCAGCGTATCGCTCAGTACTGTGTCGGCATCGAAGCGAATAGTGAATTCGCTGTGATAGCCGTCTGCGTCGCGGTCGGCGTGCAGCGCACTATGAGCATCGTAGAAATAGAAGTAAGACGCCTTCTGGGATTTCTGCAGGCTTGTCGGACGAGTTTGTTTCTGGGCGACAGCGGACGGCTTACTCTGCGAGCGCGAGCCGCTCGAGGCGAATTCGATCTTCGTCTGCGAACTCGAGCGGCCGTCGTACTTGGACACTCTCTCCGGGATGGGCGCGGAGACTTTTAGATCGCGAACGCGACCTTCATTGGACGCTGCGTGCGTGATGCCAGAGACCGCTGTCATCGCGACGATTGCTGCCATCCAGTTCTTCACGTTTTTCTCCCACCTCTTCGTTGGGTGCATTGAAGCGCTCAAGCGATTAATCATTCCTGAATGTGCAGCCTCCTGAGGTTCGCGCAATCAACCCCAAAATAAACGCCGCCTGAATGCGCAGCTGAGTGGCGTCCGCATTGCCGGGCATGCTCATCTATTGCTTGCTCGCGCCGGCGCTGACCATCAGCGGCAGGAGACTGCGCGCTCTGAAGACAACCGCCACGCGGGTGTCGCCCTAATCGGTCCGCTTCGAAGCCCACGCTGCTATCATCGCGGCGGAACAACACCATAAGGATGAAGCGCTCAGACTTCATCCATCGATGAGGGGCATTCGTGATCGCAGCGGACATCAACGATTTTCGCGAATTGGCACGGCGGCGGCTCCCGCACTTCTTATTCGAATACATCGACGGCGGCTCGTTTAGCCAAAGCACGCTGAAGCACAATGTCGATGACTTTCAGACGATCCGCTTGCGCCAGCGCGTCATGAAAGACGTATCGAAAGTCGATCTATCCACGACTTTCTTTGGCCAATCCGTCTCGATGCCCGTAGTTCTCGCGCCGATCGGTATCGCCGGCATGTATGCGCGCAGAGGCGAGGTCCAGGCGGCACGTGCGGCGGAAGCAGCCGGTGTGCCATTCACGCTGTCGACGATGTCGTGTTGTCCGCTCGATGAAGTGCATCGAGCCGTGAAAGAACCCATCTGGCTGCAGCTCTACATGATCAAAGATCGCAGCTTCATGCACGACTTGCTCGGCAAAGCAAAAGCGCTGGGTATCAAAACGCTCGTGTTGACGGTCGACCTGCAAGTCCATAGTGCGCGCCATCGCGAAGTGCGCTCAGGCATGTCCGGCCCGCAAACCTTGCGAGTCAAAGCTCGCCGCATGCTCGAAGTGTTACGTCACCCGGGCTGGGCTTGGGATGTCGGAATCAACGGGCGGCCGCACGTGTTGGGCAATATTGCCAGCGTCCTCAAAGATGGCGTTTCGATGCCGCAATTCATCGCCTGGATCGGCAGCAATTTCGATCCGTCGATCACTTGGACGGACATCAACTGGGTCTGCGAGCGCTGGCCTGGGACGCTCGTCGTCAAGGGCATCTTGGATGCGGACGACGCGCGAGAAGCCGTCGCGGCAGGCGCGCAAGGAATGGTGGTGTCCAATCATGGCGGGCGTCAGTTGGACGGCGCGAATTCATCGATTCGGGCGTTGCCGGAGATTGTGGAAGCTGTGGCTGGTCGCGCAACCGTGCTGTTGGACAGCGGAGTTCGCTCCGGTCTCGATGCATTACGCGCGATGGCTCTAGGTGCCGATGGTGTGATGATCGGCCGTGCTTGGGCCTATGCACTCGCTGCGGGCGGAGGTCCCGGCGTCGCACGCGCGCTGGAGATCATCCGGCATGAGATGACAGTCGCGATGGCGCTGACGGGTCAGACGGATGTGAAGCGACTGGATCGCGGAATGTTGCTGGAAAAGCAGTGATGGCGTGATTACGTGATGAGGTGAACAGCGTATCGGCGTGCACCATTCGAATTCGGTAGATCGGTGCGCAATGAAAAAGTCGCCCACCTGTTCACTTCACCATCTCATCGATTCAAATCGCTGCGCTCTCAACTTCACGCTAGAGCTGCTGTCACTTACATTCAGGAGTCGCTCACCCGCATGGTGTAGGTCAGGACGGTCCTCTCGCCCGGCTTGAGACGCAAGCGCCACAGCAAGTCTCCATTTTTCACCGTGTGATGCTTCGATTCACGGATGACTTGCAAGTCCTCGACCAACGGCTGGCGATACTCAATCACCACCGGCGTTGGTTTGTCGTTCGCGAACCTGATCTCCAGTTGCGCCTCCACTTGGTCTGTATCTTCGTCAGGTCTTTCGATAGTTCGCTCGGCGACCTGGCGCGGCTCGATCCAAATATCCATCGCTCGACCAATCTCAACGTCCAACGGTAAACCGACGGGCGTGTCTTTCACGGTGTCTTCACCGGCCAGTACTTTTCCGAACGACGATGATCCGCTCTCGTACACCGACATCGTGCCCGCTGGCAACGGCTTGCCCAAGTGACGATTCTGCTTGTTCACCAACCGCAACGTTGTGATGGGCGAATGACTGAGTTCGTCGGAGTCGAGCGCTTCGAGATCGAGCCGATAGGTATAGAGCCGCTCGAAAGGAATCTGCTGCTGATTCAGGAAAAGTACTTGCTTGGATTGGCGCGCAGCGACGGTGGTGGGCTCGGGGACGCGATAGAGTTTGTAGTCGCCGAGTTCGCTCATTTGCGCAACCGATGCGCGTATACCCGTGACGATTGCCTCTTCGAGGGAGTCAGTGACCCCTATTGCTTCACTCGAGATGGTGGTTTGCATGATCGGCTGTGCGCGCTCGCTGGGACGCTTCGGCGCAACGAACGATCCTATCGGCCAACACTTGTCATTCTGTGGATACGCGCCATCCGGCGGTGCCTGCGTCTCATCGCGCGTACGTTCCAGCTCGCCGGCCACGACTTCAGTCGGCGCGCTTTCGAACGTAGTGCTGGTGTGATTCGTCAACGTGATCCATCCAGCGAGATCGAGCGTACGTCCGTCGGCATTGACGGTGGCCAAGTAATCCGCCGACCAGTACAGACCCAGCGACAGATAGCTCAGCTTCAACGTGTACCGACCGGCGTGCTCGACTCTCACCCGAATCGATAACGTCGGCGACTCGGTCAGCCCAGGCGGAATCTCATCGAAGATGAGCTTTTCGGCGAGCCCGCTGCAATTCAACGCTTCGATGCGCCCATTGATATCGAGTACCAGCCCATCGGGCCCGGATCGAAGCACTGCGCGCTGTTCGGTCACGCTGCCCGTTGCGCGATTGGTTCGTACGACTCGCACTCTCTGGCCGACAGACTTGGCAGCGATGGCGCCGGGACTGAGCAAATCGTGGTCGTAGTTGATCTCGAGCACGACGCCCGGCATTCCCTCGAGCGCTGCCGTCTGCGGCACGATGACGTGTGCGACGCCTCTGAACACGAGCGTAGATTCGCCGGCGGGCAGCTCTACGGTCCGTGTCTCATTGACCATGGCCAGGCCGGTACTCAAATCCTCGAAATCATCGGCCCGACCTGCTTCCAAATCGCGGTAAATGGTGATCTGTACGTCCGACGGCGCCGTCGAGAGGATCTCGTTTGCGCACACTGGTCCGAGACAAAGCAGAAGCGCTGCGAGCAGCAGGCGCCGCATACATCACCAGCCCGTTTCGACGGTGAATTCCAAAGTCGCATCGCCGTTCGCGGGAACCGGCACCGTCCATTGCAGAGTTCGCGCATCGGGCATCGTGCTTTTCAAGTTCTCGTGCAGTACTTTGGAGTCGCGCCACAAGCCGCCTTGCCGAATATCTACGGCAACCGATTGGGCGCGAGCATTGTGGAGCGCGTACTTCATCATGTAGCGCGAGCGCAAAAAACCGGCCGACTGTTCGTTCTCCAGTGTCGGCTGCACGGTGATGTCGAATGCCTCACCGATTTTCACCGAGACATCGGAGCCTTGCGGTACGTGGGGTATCGCGGACTCGCCAACGAATTTCGGAACACCCTTGTCATCGTGCACATACACGCGAACCACACCTGCGGGCAACTGCGCCCCGAGGCCAGTCTTCGACGAATTCATGAAGCGAACCACTGACGCTGCGTGTACCGGCTCGGCCTCAGTGGTGAACCAGTCCGCGCTGTATTCATACACTTTGCGTGCAGTCACCCCGGACGCGTCCAAGAAGCCGACTTGTTTGGATTGATTGTTTGCAATCGTGGTGCGCTCTGCGAGCGGGTAAACGTAGTAGTCAGCTAACGGTCGTTTCGCACCCGCTTCGTTGCCGCCAGAACGAATCGCGCGGTTCGCTTGCTGCTGTTGCCACGAGTAGTCGTAGCCTGCGCGCACCAGATTGATTTGCCCCGCTACGAGCTGAGTCGCGGCATTCGCATACGAAGTTCCCGACGTATTGCTCAACGTGATCCAGCCTTGCATGTCGAGCTTCGATGCGCCTTCATCGAAAAGCGCCACGTAGTCGGCTTTCCATGACAGGCCATTGGAGAGATAGGTAAGGCTCACGTCTCGTGGGCCTGCCGTTTGCGAATCGACGTTCACTGACAGGGTCGGTTGTGCCCGCAGGTTCTCTGGGACTTTGTCGAAGATGACTCGCGTCGGCGCGCCGTCCGCTCGTAGCACTTCGATGCGATTCCCAATCTTTAGAATGACGCCATCGTTAACGGAGAGCACCGTGGCGCTCTCTGTCACTTCTTGCCCGTTGCCCGGATTGGTGCGGACGATTTGCACCTGCTTGCCGACTGCTTTCTCCATCATCTTCGCCGGAGTCAGCAGGTCGAAATCGAAGTTCTGCTCGATGACCCCGACTCCGGCCGCAATCAACGTGACGGTCTCTGGGCGAATGCGGGCAGACACGTCCTTGAACTCCAATCTCGATCGGCCCGCAGCTAAGTCGAGACGCCGAACGTCTTCGATCAGCGCTAGATCCTGGTTGTAGATCGTTAAGGAGAGCTTTTGGTTGGACTGCGCGTGTACGACGAAGCTCGAGCAGATCGAGAGTACGCACGCGGTAGAGATCCTTGCGAACACGTTGCGCATGAGCCATTCCCCGCTGTATCCGCCTTATGCCTGGCGGTCAGCTGAGCATAGCGGTTCGGCACACAGGAAAGTAGTCGTGCAGGCGACTACTTGCTCGGCAGCGTCACCGCTTTTCTTGGCAGCGGCACCAACGCCCTCACTCGTACACGGTAGGCCGCGTACTGGGGGAAGTGCTGAGACATCACCGCTTCTTCATTTCTGATCTTGAAGACGTAGAGCACGCAACGTGTGATCAGGGCGACCAGCGAATCCAGACGCCCGAGGACCAGCACGGTTCCGATCATCATCAGAATGAGGCCGGTGTAAATGGGATGGCGCACAAGCCGGTATGGCCCGTGCGTGATCAACTCATGTTCTTCTTTGAACGTAACCGAAGAACTCCAGTTGGCCGCGAGAATGCGTCGAGCCCAGATGGCGAATGCTGTACCTAAGACGCAGAGCGCTGCACCGAAGGCCGCTGTAACTGAACCGCGCCAAAGAACGAGATTAAACGGCGGAACAGGAATCACACCAGCCAGCAATACGAAATTGGCCACTTGCATGATGCGGAACCAAAGGATGGCGCGAACGCCCTGAGTCTTTGCCGCCTTCTTTACGCTAAAAGCAGCGACGAACCAGTACAGGGCAAAGGCCGCCCAGCAAGCGATCAAGATGTATGAGCCGAGAGTGCGCATCTAGTCGGGCTTTACGTCGAAGAATTCCCACATCGGTGCCGCATCCTTCACCGCTTCGATTTCAACATCCAATCCTAGGCCCTCGAGAATCAATCGCAGCGTGCTCTGATGTTGATAGAAGGCAGTCGAACGGTAAGCGCGTTTGGAATAGGCAGGACTGATGAGTAGCGTAGCGATCCTGCCGCCGCCATGCATATCGTCGCTGCCCCAAGCTTCATCGAAGGTAATGATCAACAGCCCATCCTTCTTGAATTCCTGATCCTCGAGCAAAGACGGCACAACCGCTTGTAACCATTTATCCATGGCATCGATGCGGCAGTGATGAGCATCGTGGCAGAGATCCGGCGTGATGAACGAAAAATCCGGTAGGCTGTGATTGCGAAGGTCCTGTGCGAATTGCGTGAAGGGCACTAGGTTCGCGCGCTGCTCAGGCACATCTCTCAGGTCAGTGAGATACGCGATGGGCACGTGTCTGACCGCGTACAGATTCCGATCCGCCCCGAGGTATCCCACTTCCGGCAATCCTTCCGCATAGGCTTTCCAACTTTTTCCAGCCTTCGCGAGCTGACGCACGAGATTGTCCGCACTCACCGGGAAAGACGCAGGCGTTTCGTGGTCGTTGTTCGTGAGCACCTGCCCCGTGATCAACACCATGTAGTTCCCAATCGATGGATGAGTGTTGGCGTAGTACTCCGTCGCCAATCCGTATTTCTCCGCCAACGAATTGAAGTAAGGCGCCTCTTTCTTGCTCTCGAGCAAATAGCCGATACCGCTGTTTTCCTCGACGATGATCACGACGTGTCCAAACGTCGGATGATCGTCACCACCCGTCGACGCCTGCGCAGCGATTGCATCCGACTCCGCGAGAACACCGACCAACAGAAGTGCCACGGCAACAAAAATGAATTTCACGCGATAGGGTCTCATTGGCGAGCGGATGAGCGCTCAAAGATTGTAAGCGCCCAGACGTTTGGCAGCGATCAGGGCGTGCCTTATGCGAGCAGCCAATTGAAAGCATGGCGAAGCGCATCGGCACCGCCAGACTCGAACCATCTGCCGTGCGAGATGATGATGCGGGTGGGATTCCAACTAATCATCTTCTCGACAGCCGCACGCAATTCCGTCCTGCGACCGGTGAACGTAAGCTTCATGTCAGCCGGCATTCCACCGCGCGGCGTGTGCACGCCAGCCAGGCGAGTGAGCAGTTTGGTCGCGCGTGACGGTAGTTTCCCCGGCTCGAAATTCTCGATGAGATCGGTGAGAACCAAGGTGCGGCTCGGCACATGAAAGAATTCCACCTCGGTCATGTAGAGGCTGCGAATCGGTAGCGTTCGCACGCTCTCGCCCCACGGGTAGCCTTCTTCGCTCGCGAGAGCCGAATATGGGAAATCGGCAGGGAGCTTCTGGTCGATCTTCGGCGCCAGGAAGACTTCAGCATTGGGAAATGCCCGATGCCAAGGGACGATCCAGGAATAGTGAATGCGATTGGGCTCGACGATCCACGCAATGGTACCCACACCCTCCAGTTCGCGCTGCAAGCCTTCAGTCAATTCAGTGGGCGAATGCACGAGCAGTTGCGATCCGATGCGCACGATCGTCATGCGGGTCGTGAATGCAAACTTCGGCCATCCGAACCCGAACTTCACCTGAGGCCCATCTACGATCCAAACGTCCTCGCAGACCGCCTTCAAACAGTTGATGGGTGTGTACAGCGGATCTGATTGCGATGCCACGTGCATCCTCGGCGAGGAAAGATTGTGAAGCTTCTCACCGGCAAGCTAGATCCGCACTCCCGGATTCCCGAACTCCACCTAATTCGTACCGCCTCGAAACTCTGACGCATTCATGCGCATTGCGTGGAATGGGATCGTGGATCGTGGATCGTGGATCGTGGCCAGAGTTGCGCGCGCAGACGCGCGAGTCAACTCGCTTCCTTCCCTATCCCCTAGTCAGCAGTCACTAGTCACTACCTAGCATGCCCCCACCAACCATCACACCCGAAACGCCGTACTACTTCGTTCTGAACAGCCGTTCGGGGTCGGCGGATGCGCCACGCGCACGCGAGATCATGGAACGCATGTTGCGAGAAGCGAAGCGTCCGCATGAGTTTTTCATGGTCGAAGATCCCAGCCAGATCGCGCAGATCGCCGAACGTGCGGTCACGCGAGCCGTGCAAACCAATGGCGCCGTCATCGCAAGCGGCGGCGACGGCACGCTGGCCGCAACCGCTCAAGCGGTGCTGCCCACAGGCCAACCTTACGGAATCGTTCCGAACGGCACCTTCAATTATTTCGGCCGAGCACAAGACGTGCCGAACGACGTTGAAGCTGCAATGCGTATCGTGCTCGACCCAGAGTTGCGCCGCGTACAGGTCGGCACGGTGAATGGCCGCGTGTTCTTAGTGAACGCAAGCCTCGGTCTGTATCCGAAGTTACTGCAGGATCGGGAGCGCTACACCCGCCAATATGGTCGCAAACGCGTGGTCGCCTTGTGGGCAGGCATCGTGTCCCTTTCCCACGGCTATCGGCAGTTGCTTCTCGACATCGAAGTCGATGGCAAACGACAGCAAGTGCGGACACCAACGCTCTTCGTCGGCAACAATCACTTGCAATTGGAGCGCGTCGGCTTACCCGAAGCGGAAGAAGTCAAGGAACATCGTCTTGCTGGAATCATGGTGAAACCCGTTAGCTCCAGCCAGCTACTGTGGCTCACCTTGCGAGGCGCACTCGGACAATTGGGTGACGACGATCGCGTTATGAATTTCGCGTTCCAGCGGCTGACAGTGAACGCGGTTCATGGGCACGACGGTCGGCGAATCGAAGTCGCTACGGATGGCGAACGCTCGTGGATGCAAATGCCGCTGACCTTTGCTGTCGCACCCAAGCCGCTGACGTTGTTGAGCCCGAAAGACGCGTAAGCCGCACAAACTTTCGTGAGCACTCTCGTTCAAATCTCGGACACGCACTTCGGGACGGAGCAACCGCCGGTCGTTGACGCCGCAGTCGAACTGATCAATCGCATCAGTTCCGATGTGGTCGTGCTATCCGGCGATATCACACAACGCGCCCGCATCGAGCAATTTCGAGCAGCGCACCGCTTCATCCAGCGACTACAAACGAATCGGGTGTTGGTGATACCCGGCAATCACGACATTCCGCTCTTCGATGTGTTCTCCCGAGCGTTTCGCCCGTACGCGAACTACGCCGGATGCTTTGGGGCCGAACTGGAGCCGAGCTTCGAATCCGATGACTGGTTGATTCAATGCCTCAACACGACGCGGCCTAAGCGACATAAAGATGGCGAAGTTTCGGCGGGACAAATCGAGCGCGTGAGTGCCAGGCTGAGAAGCGCAAAGCCAGGTCAACTGCGCATCGTGGTGACGCATCAACCCGTCCACGTGATCCGCCCGAGAGACGAAAAGAATCTCCTTCATGGACATCAAGCCGCCGTGCGCGCATGGAGCCGCGCTGGCGCCGATATCGTCATGGGCGGTCACATTCATTTGCCTTACGTGCGGCCGCTGAGCGATCGCCTCAAAGATCTTCCGCGCGCGATTTGGTCCGTCCAAGCGGGTACGGCCGTGTCGTGCCGGGTCCGCGGCGACATCCCGAACTCATTGAACGTCGTGAAGCACGAGCGCAGATCAGAATGCACCGTGGAGCGCTGGGATTACGATGCAGCATCGCTGCAGTTTCAGATGGTTGAGGACCATCAACTGCCATTGAGCGATTAGGCCTCGCGTTGCCGGACAGGAACAGGATTCGGACGCAACGGCGGTTTAAAGGGGTCAGTGCAACACCCATCTTAAGCGATAGAGCTGGAGGGTGAAGCATGAGCAGAAGAGCATGGCGTAAGTTG
>JAEWBG010000025.1 GCA_023391335.1 Pseudomonadota bacterium
TCCCCCCGCCCGCGGCGCCGGCAGGCGCCGCAATCCCAAATGGATGTTGCGATCGAATTTACCGACGTGACTCGCACTTATGGAGAAGTGCGAGCGGTGGATAACGTCAGCTTCTCGGTGCAATCAGGCGAATTCTTCGCGATGCTGGGGCCTTCCGGCTCCGGCAAAACCACGTGCTTACGCCTGATCGCGGGGTTCGAACAGCCGGATGCCGGCACAGTTGCATTGCAAGGTCGCGAGGTCACACAAGATCCTCCCTATCTTCGCGACGTCAACACGGTCTTCCAGGACTACGCACTGTTCCCGCACATGAGTGTTGCGGAAAATGTCGCGTACTCGTTGCGTGTTCGTGGCATCGATAAAGCCGAGCAGCTGCGACGCGCAATGGAGGCCCTTGAGCTGGTCAAACTCTCCGGCATGAGCGATCGTCGCCCTGCTCAACTCTCCGGCGGGCAGCGACAGCGAGTGGCCCTCGCGCGTGCGCTCGTGAATCAACCTCGCGTACTGCTACTCGATGAACCGCTTGGTGCATTGGATTTAAAGCTCCGCGAAGAAATGCAGATCGAGCTGAAGAATTTGCAGCGGCGGCTCGGCATCACGTTCGTCTTTGTGACGCATGATCAAGGCGAAGCGCTTTCGATGGCGGACCGCATTGCCGTTTTCAACCACGGCAGGATCGAACAACTCGACACACCGCGAGCGCTGTACACACGGCCCAAAACTGAGTTCGTGGCGCGTTTCGTTGGCAGCTCCAACGTTGTGACCGGAACGATCGCCACCGCGTTGGCGCAGTGCAACGCTTTCTCTATCCGTCCTGAGCACATCCGAATCGGTCCTAGTGCCGATGCCACCGACAGCATCGAGGTGAATGGCAAGCTCGAAGATGTGCAATACCACGGTGCGAGTAGCCGCCTGCACGTGCGGCTGAGTGGCGGGCCGTTGCTCGTCGCTGCCGTGCCGGAAAGCGACCAGACGATACAACCGCAGCTTGGCGGTGAAGTGAGCCTGTCTTGGCTCAAGCACGATATGGTGGTGCTGGCATGAATGCCAGTGCCCCACCATTTTCTTTCGAGACGGCGACGGCGTGGACGAAGCTGCGGCAGAACACCGCCACATATCTTTATCGAAAGCATGCGCTCTATCTCTGGTTACTGCTTACGCCACCGCTGCTTTGGTTCGGCACGGTGTATCTCGGATCGTTGTTTGCGTTGCTGGCGCAGAGCTTTTTCGCGATTGACGAATTCACCGCGAAGATCATCTACGAACCAACCCTCGCGACCTACGAACAAGTCGTCACGCAGCCAGCGCATCTCGACATCATTCGCCGCACGCTCACGATGGCTGTTGCGGTGACGATTGCGTGCGCTGCAATCGCATTACCAATCGCCAATTACATGGTTCGATATGCGAGCTCACGTGCGAAGGCATTCTTTTACGTCGGCGTCATGCTGCCGATGTGGATGAGCTATCTCGTCAAGGTTTACGCATGGCGGCTCATTCTTGCGAAACAAGGCATTCTGAGTTGGATACTCGATGCACTCGGGCTCGGTCGCGTCCTCGATACGGTGCTTACGTTGCCGGGCGTCGGAGGGCCTTCGCTGTCCTCTTCCTATCTCGGCATGTTCATCGTGTTCGTTTACATGTGGCTGCCGTTCATGATTCTGCCGATTGCAGCGGCGCTGGAACGGGTGCCATCTACTCTGCTGCAGGCATCGGCCGATCTCGGTGCCACACCCAATCAGACATTCAGGAATGTCACGCTGCCGTTGATCGTGCCCGGGTTGGCCGCGGGGTCGGTATTCACGTTTTCGCTCACGCTCGGCGATTACATCATCCCCAGCGTGGTCGGCGCGCCGGGCTATTTCATCGGCATGATGGTCTACCAACAGCAAGGCACCGCGGGAAATATTCCGCTCGCCGCCGCGTTCTCGGTGGTGCCGATCGTCTTGATCATGATCTACCTGACGCTCGCCAAGCGCGTAGGTGCATTCGATGCGCTCTAGTGCACGCAACTGGAACCGCCCGTCGCTGTTTACGCGCATCGCAGCGTACGCGGGCCTCGCGTTCATGCATATTCCGGTGCTCGTCATCGTGCTGTATGCATTCACGAGCGAAGATCGCACCTATCAATTTCCGCCGCCGGGTCTGACTCTGCGATGGTTTACGGCAGCCATCGAGCGCAGCGATATCTGGCAATCCATGCGGCTTTCGCTCGAAGTCGCTTCAGTGGCAACGCTGGCTGCAATTGCGCTTGGCACGCTCACGGCTTTGGCGATGGCGCGCAGTCGCTTCCGTGGCAAGGAAGCAATCACTCTGCTGCTTGTGCTGCCGATCGCATTGCCGGGAATCGTGACCGGACTGGCGTTGTTGGCCGCTATCAAAACCGCGCAAATCGAGCCGGGCTTTTGGACCATCGTTGCCGGCCACACCACGTTCTGCGTCGTGATCGTCTACAACAATGTCGTCGCACGCCTGCGGCGCATGCCGACGAACCTGGTGGAAGCATCGATGGATCTCGGCGCGGACGGTTGGCAGACATTCCGCTTCATCTTGCTGCCGCAGGTTGCTACAGCGTTGCTCGCGGGCGGCATGCTTGCGTTCGCACTGTCTTTCGACGAAATCATCGTGACCATTTTTACTGCAGGTCACGACCGCACCTTGCCGATTTGGTTCTTCAACGAATTGTTCCGCCCGCGCGAGCGGCCCATTACAAACGTTGTGGCAGTGATGGTAATGATCGTCACCTTCATCCCCATCCTGCTTGCGTACTACCTGACCAAGCCCGCAGACGAACGCACCTGAGGGCAAGCGAGGCACCATGGATACTCATCTGCTCATCGACGGAAAACTCGTGAACGGTGAAGGCGCAAAGGAAGACGTGCTTGACCCGGCCACTGGCAAATCGATCGTCGCCATCAACGAAGCATCCGAGCCGCAAATTGCGAATGCAGTCGAGGCTGCGGCCAAGGCGTTCGGCGGCTGGTCGGCGACCGTGCCTAAAGATCGCGCGGCACTGCTGCTCAAGCTCGCCGATCGAATCGAAGCCGATGCCAACGAGTTCGCCCAGCTTGAATCGCTCAATTGCGGCAAGCCGTTAAGCGCGGTCGTCAACGATGAGATTCCGGCGATTGCGGATGTCTTCCGTTTTTTCGCCGGCGCCGCCCGCACACAGCACGGCGCGATTGCTGGCGAATACTTGCCAGGATTCACCAGCATGATTCGGCGCGATCCCCTCGGCGTGGTCGCATCGATTGCGCCTTGGAATTATCCGTTGCTGATGGCGGCGTGGAAGTTGGGACCGGCGCTCGCTGCCGGCAATTGCGTCGTACTCAAACCCTCCGAACAAACACCGCTCACAGCATTGAAACTCGCCACTCTGCTAGCCGAAATCTTCCCACCCGGTGTGGTGAATATCGTCTATGGCAAGGGCTCAACCGTCGGCGCCAAACTAATTTCGCAACCGAAAGTGGCGATGATTTCCCTCACTGGCGACGTCGGAACCGGTGAGAAGGTCCTGCAGGCTGCAGCGTCGGGCATCAAACGCACTCATCTTGAACTCGGCGGCAAAGCGCCCGTAGTGGTGTTCGATGATGCGGACCTGGAGGCCGTCGTCAGCGGCGTGCGCACCTTTGGCTTCTACAATGCCGGACAGGACTGCACGGCCGCGTGCCGCATCTACGCGGGATCCAAGATTTACGACAAGCTAGTTGCAGATCTGTCTAGCGCAGCCGCATCCATCAAAGTTGGAACGCAGCGCGAAGAGGGCGTTGAGATGGGACCCCTCATCAGCGCCAAACAACAGTCTCGTGTCGCCGGATTTGTCGAAAGAGCATCGCAACTCAAACACATCAGTGTTGCGACGGGAGGCAAGGTCCGCAGCGGATCGGGATTCTTCTTCGAACCGACAGTGATCGCCGGCGCGCAACAGTCGGATGAAATCGTGCGCCGTGAAGTCTTCGGCCCCGTCGTGTCGATCACCCCCTTCAGAGATCCTGAAGACGCCATCGCTTGGGCGAACGACTCTGACTACGGCCTCGCCTCATCCGTCTGGAGTCGTGACGTGAGCAAAGCGATGAAAGTCGCATCTCGACTTCAATATGGCTGCACCTGGGTGAACACTCACTTCATGCTCGTCAGCGAAATGCCGCACGGTGGACTCAAGCGCTCGGGTTACGGCAAGGATCTATCCGTCTACGCGCTCGAGGATTACACGGTGGTGCGGCATGTGATGGTGAAGCTCTGAACGAAGCCCGTCACGGGTCAAGGGTCACGAGTCAGGAGTCCGAGGCGTGATGGGTGCAGGTGACGAGTGACGAGTGACGAGTGACGAGCAGGATTGAAAACGGAACGAGGCGCAACGCAAGCACGCAAAGCAGTGACCAGGGCAAAAAATGTCAGCTCGATCGCCGTGCTGTTTGTATTTCTTTTGTGGTCTTTGTGTTGCGTCCCGATTTCCTGTCCCGCGTCGCGCCTAGGGCGTTACATCCACTTCCCTCCACTCGCGAAGTAACGGGAAGTACAGTGCCGCTCGCACAGGCTCATTCGGTTTATACGCGCGCATGAGTTCGGCATAGCGAGTCAGTTGGTCGCGGTAGCGGTTTTCTTCTTCGGCCAGGAAGTGTTCGAGACCGGCGCCTTCGTGTGTGCTGGTTTTGAAATCGACGACCCATCGAACGCCGGATGCATCGCGGAACGTGCGATCGATGACGCCGTCGATGAGCTGCCCGCGAACCAATCCAGTCAGCGCCAGCTCAGACTCCGGTTCGCTGACATCCCCGCGCAAACCGAGCAGCCAGCGGCCGCGCTCATCTGACAATGCCGAGTCAATCGCGGCTACGACACGCTCCAACGCGAGGTCACGGCGCTCTTCCGGAACACCCAGCTCCGCCAGCTCCAGCGCAATGCGCCCGCGCTCGAGCTGCTCTCCGTCCACGTTTCCGGCAGAGACACTGCGAGTCATTCGTTCCAATTCACGATGCACGATCGTACCGATGTGGCGGCCCGTTTCGCTCACCCAATCGAATTCAGGAGGACGCCTCGGAGTCGCGAGCAGGCGTGAGTGAATGAGATTCGAGGTTTCCTGCGATTGCGGCACCGTCCAGTCCAATGGCAGTCGGCGCAGCGTGGTGAGCGGCTCCGGCTCGTTGAATTGCGTTGCGCGTGAATGCGGGTCATCCAACGCGCCTTCGAATGCAGGCTTCACTGCGTGCCAAAGCATTCGCAACAAGGAAGTCTGCCGTGGCTCGCCGAGCGTGAGGCCATCATCCGTCGTCTTCGCATTCACGCTGCCGAACAAATGCAGCTCGCGTTTGGCACGCGTCGCCGCAACGTACAACAAACGTGCACGCTCCCGCAGGGTGCGTTCGCGCTCCAACAAGGCAAGCCATCGATACACCGGATCCGGATCCGCGCCTTCCGCTTTGATCGGCGCAAACACGATACCCCCGCGCGGTCCAGCAACGCGCATCCAACGCAACAGCTCTCGATCCTCGCCCTTGGAATAGCGGTGCAAGCTCGGCAAGATCACACACTCGAATTCCAATCCCTTTGCTTTGTGAATCGTCATCACTTCCACTCGGCCGCGCTGCGCACGAGGGCGCGCAAACAGGCGCGCAAGTTGCGATTCCAAAGCGGCGACGTCCTCCAAATCGCCCGTGATCTCGATGCTTTCGAGCCGTTGCAGATAGCTCTCGGCATCGTCGAGATCCTGCTCACGTTGCAGTGTCGCTGGCCCGCCGAGCGCAACCCAAGTGCGCTCGACCCATTCGCGCAGTGACAGGCGCCCACGCTCTCTCAGCGCTTGTTCGAGAATAGTTTGGATGCGTTGGACGCGTGCGGCTCCTGCCGCGTTCAGCGTGACATTGGCGCTTGCACGCACCGCATCGAGAATCGTGTCAGCACCCTCCGCGCTCTTGCCGCACAGCGAGTGCAAATCAGTCAGACTCAAACCACACCACGGCGCGCGCAATACGGCCAGCCATGCCGTCCGATCGCCAACGTGTACGAGCGCACGCGTCAATGCGATCAGGTCTTGCACAACCGGTCGATCGACCAACATCTCGATCTCAACGGCTTGAAAGTCGATCTCGTTGCGCGACAACTCATCTGCAATGGCGGCCACATGATTGCGCGCGCTCACCAGAATCGCGATACGGCTCGTATCGTCGCGCTCCAGCAGTGTACTAACGAGTTCGGATACTTCTCGTGCTTCATCCATCGCGTCGCCTTCGATGGACGGATGCACGAACACCCCACCTTGCGCCTCCGGCAAAGCTGCCTCGCTCGGACTGTAAGCAACGGCTCCAAGCTCTGGATCGCTGCGACTGGACAACACTCGCGGGAACACTTCGTTCACCCAACCGACGACAGCCGGAATGGAACGAAAGTTGGACGTGAGCGTGAGCGGTTCGAGCTTCACATTCCGCAGACCTGATTGTTGAAGCTGCAGAAAGAGCCCCACCTCGGCTTGACGGAAGCGATAGATTGACTGCATCGGATCGCCGACGCAAAAGAGTGTGCGTCCATCGCCGGATTGCCAACCCGCCGTTAAGCGCTCCAGCAGTTCGAGTTGCGCATAGGACGTATCTTGAAACTCATCGATGAGGATGTGCTGCAATCGATAGTCGAATGCCAATGCCAAATCGGTTGGCTGCTCATCGCTTCCTAATGCACGCAGTGCTCGTAGCGCCGCCTCGACGTAATCAGCCTGTCCTCGCGCCTGAAACACCAATTGCAGCTCAGCGACGGCAAGCGGCAGCACAGCAAGCAGCGCTTGCAATGCGTGCCATTGATCTTCCGAGTACACGGGATGCGGCAAGTGACGCACGCCCGAGATTTGCGCGCAAAGTTCATCGTCTTCGCGTAACTCATCCAGCAACTGCATCATGCGTTGCTTCATGGCGGCCGGTTGGGGCGGAAATCCCTGCACGGCATTGACCTTGCGATACAGCTCGCCCTTGTCGGTCAGAAACACGTCGGCTACTGCTCGCCATGCTTCCAAGCACTCGCTGCCTGCTCCCAATCTCGCACCAGGTCTGGAGCAAGCTTCCAACATGCGCCGGCGCGCTGCATCCAACGATCCGTTACGCAGCAAATTTTCTGCGGCGTAGTGGGTGAGCTCCCACATTGCGGCGCGACGCTCTTCCGTCATGCCGCGACAAAGCTGCTCAAGATGGCGCGCGATGACATCTTCCAAGGCCCGTTCCAAAGTGGCGCGCAACTCACCCGTATCCCGAGCGTCCACGATTGCACCGAGCCACTGATCGCGCTTGCCAAGCAGATCGGCTAACAGCTCGATGAATCGATCCACGCGATTGCCAAGGTGCACGATCAATCGCTCGACCGCTCGCGCCGCGTCTGTTCCTTCGCCGAGGCGCTCGATCAGCCTCGCGCCCGCTTCGTAGTACAGCGGATCCGTGTCCTCCGTCGGCTCCAGCGGTGCGCCTAGCCCTGCCACGACCGGCAACCGCCGAGCAAGCATGGCGTTCAATGCATCGATGGTCTGAATGCGCAGCCTCGCAGGCTGTTCGATCAGTCGCCACCGCTTGTGTTCGTCGATTTGGCTCACCGCCCGCGCCAATTCCCACGTCGCACGTTTGTGTGCGGACTCAGGAGCTGCTTCGCGCGACGCATGCAGCGCATCGAAAATGCGTTTTCGCATCTCCGCCGCGGCCTTACGCGTGAATGTGATCGCGAGAATTTGCTCAGGGTGCTCAACGGTCGTGAGCAAGCGCAGAAAGCGCTGCGTCAACAGCTCGGTCTTACCCGATCCCGCCGGCGCCTGCACGATGAACGAGCCGGCCGGATCTAAAGCGCGAAGGCGCACGTCACGATCAACGCGCATCGTTGCCCTCCTCCTCGGCACATTCGCGTCCGCGTTCGTGAATGCGGCACAAAATGCTCAAGTCGCAGTCGTTGCATTCCTGCGGCAGCGGATCCACCTCTGCGTGGCCAGTCACGTAACCCTTCGCAAGCTGCAACAGCACATCTTCCCAATGTCGCAGCAATTGCAGCCAATCCATCGGCAGCACGCCGCTACGTCGCGAGTTGCCTTGGAACAGCGTCACGCCGCTTCCGACAGCAGCACCATTGCTCCAACCGCGATACTCGACTTTGCCGGGCGCCAAAATCACGAAAGCCAATGCGGCGACTCGATTCAAATGCGCGAGCGCATACAGCGGCAACTGCGGCCTTCGCGGACGCCCGGGCCATACATCGAGCCAATCGCGTGGTGTGTTGGACGCACCCAATTTGTAATCGATCAACAGCTCCCCGCCGCTCGCGAGTTCGTCGATACGATCCAATCTGAGCGAAAGCGCCAGGCCGCCGATGACGTACGACTCGGCTTGTTCCGCGGTACGAATGGCAAAAGGGGGTCGCTGCCGTTCCAGATCCAACAGCGTGAGAATTTGCCGGCATGCGTAATCGACTTCGAGTGCGGCAAGCCTGCTTCGATATACGCCGCCGGGCTGCAGCGATCGAGTCACATGCCGCTGCACGGTGTTGCGAACCGACGTTGCAAGCTCTTCAGGTCTGCGCGCCTGCAGTTCAGCCTGCGACTGCAACTCTGCCCATACATCCTTCAGTGCATCGTGCAGGATGTTGCCGCGATCCAAAGGCAGCACACCGGGCATGACGCGCGCCAAGGGTTTGGCTCGCAGACGTAGTTCCGCCTGGGCCCGGAACGGACAACGCGATTGCAACTCGAGAACCGACGCACCGCCGCGCGCGGATTCGCTCGGCAACATCGGAGCACGTGCGTCCTCTACAACTTCGAGTATGGGCCGGCCATTGAACACCAACTCACGCAGTGAACTTGCGCTAGAAATTCGATCATTGGCAGCTGGCCAGCTTTCCAGCAAAGGACTCATCGACAACTCGGCGTCGCCCTCGTGCTGTGGCCAACTCAAGACGACATGAGCCGCACTGTTCACCCAGCGCTGCAGCTGCGCTTTGGATTTCTTAAGTACGCCCGCGGCCGTGGACTCAGGAATGCCGGCCTTGCGCTGCAAGTCCAATGGGATGAACGGATCCGGTTCCGCTGTGCCAGGCATGCGTGAACTATCCAACCCCGCGACCCACAGCGCATCGAATGTCATGCCGGATACGGTCGTCGGATCGATCACAGTCACGATTGCAGCGTCGCCCTGAGGCTCGAATGAGGTGTTCTGGCACAGATCGCGAAGTGCGCTGAATGCACGCTTCATCGACATGCGCTGTGTGACTAGGTCCAATGAACCGAACTCAGCCAGTACGCTTTGAAACTTCATCAGCGTTTGGTGCTCGACGCTATCGAGCGTGCGTTCACCCGGCCAGCCAAGTGCTTGGAGCATCCTCTGGAAGCGTTCGGCCCATGCGCTGGGCGTATCGTGGCGAGGCGCATCGCGCCAAAGCACAGCCCATGCGCGCGCAGATTGATTCAAGATCTCGCACTGGGTCACGCCCGACCAGCGCTCGAATTCTGCGACCGTCCATTCGTCGCGTTGTTCTTTGCGCAGCCGGACGTCTGCAAGCGCACGCAACGATTGCTCAACTTCCGCACCCGCAATGAATGGACTGCGAAGCAACCGACCAGCTAACGCGCTGCGTCCGCCGATACACGCGAGTTCCAAGATACCGAGGGCCGCGTTCACCATCGGATAAGTCGTCAGCGGCTGTGGCGCAGCGATTGCGACCGGGATTGTCGAACTCGTTGCGGTAATGGTTCGTGCGTTCGGCGCAAACGCGTCCGTAAAGACTCGTTCGATTTCAGCGCGCCGATGCTGGATGTCAGCAACGATTACGCCTACACGCTGCGCCCCCTGTTCCGCGACGCTACGCGCCCATGCGGCGGCGCTTCGCAGTTCTGCATCGGCGTCGTGCAGACCTGATACGACAACACGCGACGTCGGCGCCTTGTCCTCGGCATGAAGCAGCCGATGCACTGCGCGCCATCGATCGGCGAGCCTCATTTGAGCCGGTGTCAACACATCGAAACCGGCCAATGCAACCGCCTCGCGCGGGATCAGCTCGACACGATCTGCCCAATGCAGCAGACGTGCCTCATCGATGACGCGAATGGATTCGCAGCGGTCCTCATACGCGCGACACCACGCGAGTAATGCTTGCGCTTCGGGATCGTCGAACGATTCGAGCGCCTCGAGCGGGATGAGATAGTCCTGAAGTCGTTGCCAACTTCGCGCGGCGAGTCGCGCTGTACTCGCGACGTTGACGATTTGTGCGGACCAGACGCTGTCCGCGACAACACTTTCCCAAAGAGCCCGCGACTGCGCCGGCGTCAGCAGACGTCGGTAGTGATGACGGCCTGCTTCTGCCCGGCGATCCAGCCATTGCTGGCGCAGCCACGCCGACAACGGCAGCGCCTGAGGCGTGCGCCACGCTGCTCGTCCCTGCTGCTGCGCGAATTGCGCGTAGGACAACCGCAATGCATGCGCGAGCCTGCGGCTGGCGCATAACACGGGATGACCTCGATCCAGCAGGGTCAGGAGTGAAGGCAACGGCAACTCGCGCGGTGAAAGTGAGCGCGAATTTTAGCGGCAATGAGCGGAAGAGCCGAGTGAGAAAGGCGAGGGAGTGAGTGAGACGTGAAGATCGCCGGTCCCAGTTGAATTTGAACACCTTGCTCAGATGGAGCCGCGGGGTTCTAACGCGCGCTGCGCCCTCACGTTCTCACCTTCTCACTGCCTCATTTCTTAATTACCTTCAGCTCAGGTGCCGGCCGCGACTGCGGCTCTGCGCCCGACGCATAGCTGTCGAGCAGCTCTTCCATGCGCGCGAAGACGTCGGCCAACACCTCGGGCGTCGGCAGATTCGTGATACGGAAGTGCGTCTTGTACGGTGTGTTGAAGCTGGTTCCGGGCGCGAGAAGCACATGTTTGTGCTCGAGAAGGTCCATCGCAAACTTCTGATCGTTGAACGACGGCAACACACCCTCGCGTACACCGATGAACGCATAGATCGCTCCCTTCGGAGCGCGCACGTCCAGGTACTTGCTCTTGGCGACGCCATCGAGAATGGCTTGACGCGATTGGAACAGTCTCCCTCCTGGACGGGTGAGCTCGAGGATGCTCTGGTAGCCGCCGAGTGCGGTCTGCACAGCCCACTGGCCCATCACGTTGCTGCACAAACGTAGCGAAGAAAGTTTGTCCACAGCATTGATGTATTCGCGCGCCTGTTCGACCTCGCCGGAGAACGAGACCCAGCCGACGCGATAGCCACACGCGCGATAGACCTTCGACAAGCCCGACATGGTGGCGCAGAGCGTGCCATGCACGAGCGTTGCCATGGGCACGAACTCGGCACCGTCGTACAAAATTTGATCGTAGATTTCATCGCAGAACACGACCAAGTGATGCCGCTCAGCGATGCGCGCAATCGCTTCGAGCGTGGCCCGCGAATACACGGCGCCGGTCGGGTTGTTTGGATTGATGACGACAATCGCCCGCGTGCGGCTCGTGATCAGCGCTTCGATCTCGGCTGGATCCGGCTCGAAATGATTCTCGGGCCGGCACGGGTAATGAACCGCGCGACCGCGATTCAAGTTCACTGCCGCAGTCCACAGCGGATAGTCAGGCGTGGGAACGAGGACTTCATCGTCCGTCGAGAGCAACGCGCGTAACACCAGATCGATCAGTTCGCTGACGCCATTGCCCATGAAGACTTCATCGGCCGTCACGCCGCGCACGCCACGGCTCTGCTGCTGCATCACTACGGCTTCGCGCGCCGGGAAGATGCCCTTCTGGTGACAGTAGGCTTCGCTGGAGCGCAGGTTCTCGATGATCGCGAGTCGCATGGTTTCCGGCGTCCGGAAACCGAACACACCCGGATTGCCGATATTGAGCGGCACGATGTCATAGCCCATTCGCTCCATTTCGTGGGCTCGACGGGCCAGGTCTCCGCGAATCTCATAGCGGACATTGGCAAGACCAGCACTGGGACGAATGGTGCGCATAACGGACTTCAGGGGTTTAGACAGGTGGAAACCTTACCAAAATCGCAGCGTAGTGCCGCATACAGAATGCGACTGTGGCGGGGATCACAGTGGGGAAGATAGTGACTCGAGACTAGTGACTAGCGGATAGAAGAACGGCCATTGCCGGCGGCGCCGAGGGCCACACGCCCTTGGCGGACTGATTCCTTTCGGTCTGCCAGTCACTAGTCACTAGTCCCTAGTCACTAGTTTCAGTGCTCCATCAACAACGACCCAAACCCCTCGATCTTGTCTTCGATGCCGCAGGTCCTGAGGGCATGCCAGTAGGTGCAGGTGTTGACGGCGAGGACGGGTTTGCCAAGCCATTGTTCGGCCTCGGCGGCCACCTTGGCGAAGGCAAGGTTCGCGCCGACTTGCAGAATCAGTTCGACGGACGAATCGTCGACCTCGCGGACCGCGCGGCGCAGACGCTCCGGGGGTTCGTGGGCCATCAAGAGCGGGCTGTTGCACTTCAGTCCAAGCAGGTTAATGACCTCATAACCGCTGTCCGTGAACGCGCGGCGCACCTGGGCATCCCCCGACGGCATATAGGGGGTGATCAGACTGATACGGCGGATACCGCCATAGCGCTGGATGGCGTGCTGGCAGGCCTGAGCCCCCAAGATGACCTTCACGCCCGCGCGTGCCTCGAGGTGCGCCTGCACACCATTCGGATCGAGCGTGCCCTCCCAAAACGTCTCAGCCGACATCCCCATCGCGATTGCCGCGGGGGAACACGCCATCACCGAATCGACCGCCGCCTCAATCGAGCTACGGACGGTGCTCATCATGGTGGCGAATTCTTGTTCGGTGCCCACGGGCGTGTCGGGGATGACAACGCGCGTCATCTGATTCGTCACGCCGCGTGGACGCAGTGCATCGAACTCGGGCTGCACCACCGTGTTGGTCGTGGGCGCGATCACGCCCAGCTTGAGTCGGTATCCAAGTGAATCAGGCATATCTGCACGAGCTGCCAATGAGACCCAAATCGGATCGTTAGTGTAACCGGGCGCGAGCCGCAGAAGCCGGCTCGGAATGGCCGGATCGGGATTGGAATGGAACCCTACAGTCCGTTGTCCATTAGCGACTGACGGCGAAATCGCCTGACCCTGTATCATGCGCGGCCCTGATCGGCTCGAGGCCGGTCAAGCTGCTTTGAATGGAGCCCCTGTGAGCAAGATTCTGGTCGGTTTAAAGCGAGTCATCGATTACAACGTGCGGGTGCGGGTAAAACCGGACGGCAGCGGGATCATGACGGACGGGGTGAAGATGAGCATCAACCCGTTCGATGAAATCGCGCTCGAGGAAGCCCTGCGCATTCGCGAGAAAGGAGGCGCTACCGAGGTGGTGGTCGCAAGCATCGGGCCTGCAGACACGCAGCAACAACTGCGCCTAGGCCTTGCCATGGGAGCGGATCGCGCAATCCTCGTGCAGTCGGATACCCCACTCGAACCGCTCGCTGCAGCGCGTGTATTTCTGAAACTCATCGAACGCGAACAGCCGCAGATCGTGTTGCTGGGCAAACAGGGCATCGACGACGACAACAATCAAACCGGTCAAATGGTCGCGGCGCTATGGAACCGTCCGCAAGCCACGTTTGCATCGAAGGTCGAGCTGCAGGGCAGCAGCGCGCGCGTCACCCGAGAGGTCGACGCGGGACTTGAAACCATCGAAGTTGATTTACCCGCGGTGATCACGACTGACCTGCGCCTCAATGAACCGCGCTACGTGAAACTGCCTGAAATCATGAAGGCCAAGAAGAAGCCGCTCGACACCCTAGCCCTCAACGATCTCGGAATCGAATCCGCACCGCAGTTTCGCACTGTCAAATACGAACCGCCTGCTGCACGCCAAAAAGGCGCGATGGTGAAAGATGTCTCGGAATTGGTTGCGGCACTGAAGCAGAAGGGGTTGCTCTAATGGCCAAGATTCTCGTCATCGCCGAACACCATGCCGGCAAGCTCAATCCCGCCACGGCGAAGTGCGTGAGCTGCGCCGCCAAGATCGGCGGCACGATCGACGTCGCCGTCTTCGCCAGCAATGCGGGTGACGTGGCGAATCAAGCGACTAACCTCGCGGGCGTAAACCGCGTGCTAAAAGTTGAGCACGCCGCAAATGCGGAACCGCTCGCCGCCGTGATCGCACCGCAAGTTGTCGCGCTCGCTGCCGACTACACGCACGTGCTCGCCCCCTCCACCACCTTCGGCAAAGATTTACTGCCGCGCGTCGCTGCCCTTCTCGGCGTGGGTCAGTTGAGCGACGTCATGGCCGTAGAAGGCGAACACACCTTCCGCAGGCCGATTTACGCCGGCAACGCAGTGGTGACGATCGAAGCGCCGTCGGATCGGAAACTGGTAGCAACGGTGCGAACCGCATCGTTTCAGCCGGCCGCAACCGGAGGTTCTGCTGCCATCGAATCCGTGTCGCCTACTGCTGAACTGCCAACGCACACGCGATTCATTGAGCGTTCCGCAGCGAAATCCGGACGACCGGATTTGCAGACTGCGAATCGAGTTGTCTCGGGTGGACGCGCGCTTGGAAGCGCCGAGAATTTTAATTTGCTCTACGGACTCGCGGACAAATTGGGAGCCGCCGTCGGCGCATCTCGCGCTGCAGTCGATGCCGGCTATGCACCGAACGATCTACAAGTCGGACAGACTGGCAAGATCATCTCGCCGGAGCTCTACATCGCAATTGGCATTTCCGGTGCGATCCAGCATCTCACTGGCATCAAAGACGCACGCACGATCGTTGCGATCAACAAAGATCCTGAAGCGCCGATCTTCGAGGTCGCCGATTACGGTTTGGTGGGCGATCTATTCTCGATCGTCCCGGAGCTCGAGAAAGCAATCGGCTGATCGGGCGATCGCAGCCCATCGGGAGCACGCGCACAGAATGAAACTGTGCGCGGCCCTGAGAAGAACGAGCAGCCTTGAATTGATTTAGATCAACACTGTAAGCGGTGCGAGCCTGTGTAATAGGCCGCATGCAAATACCCGCCCTGCTTCGCTCTCCTGCGGCAACGCCGCCGCGCCCCTCCTCCTATTCACTCGAAGAGATCCTCGCGTGCGGCGAAGGCGAGCTGTTCGGCCCCAACACGCCCAAGCTGCCCACCGGCGCGATGCGAATGGTGGATCGCATCACGCACATCAGCGATCGCGGCGGCGCATTCGGACGCGGCGAGATTCGCGCGGAACTCGATATCGATCCTTCGATGTGGTTTTTCCAGTGCCATTTCCGCGGCGACCCGGTGATGCCCGGTTGCTTGGGGCTAGACGCCCTCTGGCAATTGATCGGCTTCTTCTTAGGCTGGAGTGGGCATAAGGGTTTAGGACGCGCGCTGGGTGTCGAAGAAGTCCGCTTCTTCGGGCAAGTGCTTCCGACGGTGAAGCGCGTGAGCTACAGGATCGATGTGAAGCGTGTCATTGCGCGCAAACTGGTGATGATCATCGGCGACGGCAGCTTGAGCGCGGATGGCAAGCAAATCTACTCGGCGAGCGGCTTGCGCGTGGGACTGTTCGAAACTCCCGCATCGATGACCTCCGCAATCGCATGAGGCGCGTCGTCGTGACGGGCATGGGCATCGTCTCATGCCTGGGCAATGATTTAGATACGGTCGCGCACTCGCTCGAATCTTCCTGCTCTGGGATTCGCAGCGTACCTGAGTACGCACAGCTTGGCTTGCGCACTGGAATCGCCGGCAAACCACAAATTGCACTGGACCAGCACGTCGATCGCCGTGATTTGCGCTTCATGGGCGACGCGGCCGGCTACGCTGCTGTTGCCCTCAAACAAGCGATCGCGGACAGCGGTCTGACCGAAGAACAAGTGAGTTCTCCGCGAACCGGACTGATCGCAGGTAGCGGCGGCGCTTCTTCGGCAAACCTGGTCGAAGCTGCCGATGTGCTGCGGCAGCGTGGAGTCCGCAAGGTCGGCGCCACGCGCGTGCCGCGGACGATGAGCAGCACCGTTGCTGCTTGTCTTGCGACCACCTATCGAATCAAAGGCGTGAGCTATTCGATCACGTCCGCCTGCGCGACCAGCGCGCATTGCATAGGCGCAGCAGCAGAACAAATCCGCTGGGGCAATCAGGACGTGATGTTCTGCGGCGGCGGCGAAGAAGAACATTGGTCATTGACGTGTCTGTTCGATGCGATGGGCGCCTTGTCGTCCTCGCGCAATGCCGATCCACGCACCGCATCGCGCGCATACGATGCGAGCCGCGATGGTTTCGTCATCGCCGCGGGCGGCGGCATGCTCGTGCTCGAATCGTTGGAACACGCTCGGGCACGCGGCGCACGCATCTACGCTGAGCTGGTTGGATTCGGCGTCACAGCGGATGGTGCGGACATGGTTCAACCTTCCGGCGAGGGCGCGGTACGCTGCATGCGACACGCGTTGGCGAGCGTCGCAGGCACAGTCGACTATGTGAACACGCACGGGACGTCCACCCCGGTTGGCGACATCATCGAACTCAATGCGCTGCGCGAGGTGTTCGGCGCTGGAGTGCCGCCTCTGTCCTCCACCAAATCTCTATCCGGCCACTCTCTGGGTGCAGCCGGCGTGCACGAGGCGATCTATTCATTGCTGATGATGCGCCAGGGATTCATTGCCGGCTCAGCCAATATCGAAGAACTCGATCCCGCGTGCGGGGATTTTCCGGTCGTGCGCGAATCACGATCGGCGCAACTCGATACGGTGATGTCGAATAGCTTCGGCTTCGGTGGGACGAATGCGTCGCTGGTGTTTCAGCGATACTAGACCTCAGAATTTCACGCGGAGAACACGGAGAGCCCAGAGTTCCGATAGCTGTGCGCTGCGTGTGACGTGTGAAGTGTAGATGTGCGGATCGCTGCTTTCCGACGCGTGACTCGTGACAGTTTGATCCATGACGCCGACTGACATCGCTCCTGTCACGAGCCAGCAGCCGAGACCTGAGCGCAGGTCAGCTGCTCTGTGTCTTGTGTGAGATTGTTTTCCGGCTTCAAGTCCTCGACCACGCGCGCAACGATTTCATTCGCATCTTCCGGAGAGAAATCGGTGTGATAACGTTTTCGCACTCCGAAATCTGAAAGCGTGTAATGCCATGTAGGCTGAACTGCGTGCCGCGCCAACGTGTTCTTGACGCAATGGAGTGAGCAACCGTCGAGCGCAACGATGGGCCGACCGCTACGTGCGGTTTGCACGAGCGAGGGCACATCCCCGCCCACGCCTGCGATGCACGACATCTCGGCCACTTGTTCTCGATCGAGCCGCACCGCTGCGTGATTCGCCAGCTGCGCCGCGCTCGAGCATCCCGAGCACGAATAGACCAGGGGTAACGCCTTGTACGAACTATGTTTGCTCATGAGTGAAGCGTGCCCGAACGCTCACCGGCCATTGCTGATCTAGATCAGCCCGTATGCAGCAGCGAAATATCTTGAGCATCATCGCTGCGAAAGTGTGCGCCACAACTCACAGTTCGGCGCAAGGCAGCAGACAGCATGCTATGCGCCAATCGCAATCTGGCTTGCGTCAAGGCGGAACGATCTCGGATGCGATCGCGCAGTGCGTTGACTGCATCGATCCCTTCGAGGAGTCCCGCGCGAGTCCGAACGATACCCAGGCATCGCCAGAGAATCGGCCGCAGCTCACGCAAACGCGACGCTTCCGGCTGCGCGAGTTCATGGGCATCTTCAACGCGCGATCGCACGCGTCTCGGGTGCTCGCGAGACAACGTTTCACCAAGACGTTTTCCGAACACCACCGCCTCGAGCAACGAATTGCTGGCGAGGCGGTTGGCGCCGTGTACGCCGGTACAAGCCGCCTCTCCTACCGAGAACAAGCCACGAAGACTCGTGCGTCCGTGCAAATCCGTCGCGATCCCACCCATGAAGTAGTGCATCGCCGGTGTGATGGGAATCGGTTCGCGCGCCAAGTCGAACCCATGCTTGCGGCACGATCGGCGAATGGAAGGAAACAGGTTTGGGTCGCATGAAGTCGCATCGAGCAGCACGCGCCTACCTTGGCGCTGAGCGCAATAGACCGCGCGCGCTACCACATCGCGCGGTTCAAGGGCGCCGCGACCGTGGTCCACGATCGGCACGCCGTTCTCGTCGATGAGCGTTGCGCCCGCGCCTCGCAATGCCTCACTAATCAGGGGCAACGGCTGGCACTCCACGTCCAATGCCGTTGGGTGAAACTGCACGAATTCTAGATCGCGAGCTCGCGCACCTGCGGCCAGCGCCAGTGCGATTCCATCACCGCACGCGCTCAGAGGATTGGTCGAATATTGAAACAATCCACCCACGCCACCGCTTGCGATGACCACCGCGTTTGCAACGATCGTCATCCGACCCATTGGTCCTTGCGCCGCGATCCCAACGATGCCGTCGTCGTCACGCAAGAGATTGTGTACGCGGATGGAATGCAGGAGCTCAATGGCCGGCACCGCTGAGACTGCCGCACGCACGGTGCGCATGATTGCTGCACCGGACGCATCGCCGACGTGCAACACGCGAGCGCGGGAGTGTGCCGCTTCGGTATGAAGCGCATAGCCTTCTCCATCGCGCGCGAAGACGACGCCCATCGCTTCAAGCGAGGCGATGGCGTCCGGTGCCTGTCCGCACAAAGTTCGTGCCGCCGCTCGATTGACGCACGCACCACCCGCGCGCAGCGTGTCTTCGTAGTGCAACCTGACCGCGTCGTCCTTCCCCATCGCGGCAGCGATACCACCCTGCGCGAGATCGCTGGCAGCGAAGGATTCACCAATAGGATCTGCCGTAATGACGGTGACCTGTCGGCCGCGCGCATGGAGTGCGGTCGTCAGTCCAGCAAGTCCTGCACCGACGATGAGAACATCCGTCCTAATGCGCATCAGGCAACTCGCGTGAGCTCGAAATCGACCATGCGTCGGACGCACACGCTTGCCGCATAGGCCACCGACTGCGGCAACTCGATCGCGGGCTGCAGGTTCCGCAACGCGTGCTCGATACCGCGCAACGTGATGCGCTGCATATGCGGACACAGATTGCAGGGCTGAATGAATTTGGTTTCTGGAAACTCGGCGCAGATGTTGCTCGCCATTGAGCACTCGGTGATCAACACAGCGCGATCGGGGCGCCGTTCGCTGAGCTTGGCGATCATTCCTGACGTCGAGCCCACGTAGTCGGCGGCACGCTGAACCTCAGGCGGGCATTCCGGATGTGCGAGCACGTAAGCTCGTGTGTCGTTCCGATAGCTCGCAATCTGCTCACCGGTGAAGCGCTCATGCACTTCGCAACGCCCTCGCCATGGAATGATTCGCACCGACGTGCGCGCGGCAACATAGTTCGCCAAGTACTCATCGGGCACGAAGATCACGGCCGGCGTTCCGAGCGACTCGACGATCTCCACTGCATTTGCAGACGTGCAGCAGACGTCGCACTCGGCTTTGACTGCGGCGCTCGTATTCACGTAACACACGACGGGTACGCCCGGATGCTGTCGACGCAACGCGCGGACATCCTCCGCAGTGATGGAATCGGCAAGAGAACAACCCGCATCTGCGGCGGGCAATAACACTGTCTTGTTAGGCGACAGCAACTTGCCTGTCTCGGCCATGAATCGCACGCCACACATGACGATCACGTCCGCATCGCACGTGGCTGCACGGCGGGCCAGCGCGAGCGAATCGCCGTGGAGGTCCGCGACCCCGTGATAGATCTCCGGTCGTTGATAGTTATGGGCGAGCACGATGGCATTGCGCTCGGACTTGAGCCTCTCGATGCTTTCGATCAGCTCGAACGAGGCGTCCCATTCCGCCTCAGGCATGATTTGAGCGACGCGCTCGTAGCGCCGCTTATGTTCATTTGCCGTATAGGCCGCGTTTCGCGATAGCACTATCGATCCATTCATCGCAGCGCAAAAGCGCGCTCACGCAGCTTAAAGGTTGGATCGAGCGTGCCCTTGATCTAGATCAATTAATCCGTCGGCGCGCTCTGCTTAACTGCCGCTATGCCGACCGATTTATGCGACGCGCCAATCTCCTGTCGAGATTGCGACTTGAATGCGATCTGCCGCCTTACGGGATTGATCGCCCTGGAGGGCGCGCGTTCGCGGCGACCCACGACTGCGCTGCGCAGTATTCCGCCGGGCAGAGTGCTCTTCCATGCCGGGACCGCAGCGACTTCGATGTATGCGATTCGGCGTGGCACGGTGAAACTCACGCGCATCACTGCCGATGGCGATGAAGAGATCCAATCGTTTCACACTGCAGGCGAAGTGCTCGGGCTCGAAGGCTTCGGACACGAAGTCTACGCGTACGATGCAGTTGCGCTGGATTCGGTCCAGTACTGCGAACTACCTTTGCCGAAGATGGACGCTTCGCCCACGCAAGCACCTATCGCATCCGAGTTGGTGCGATTGCTGAGCAAGCGCTTTTGGCGCGGGGGTCCATCTCGCGGTTCAATTCGCGAGCGCGTAATCGCATTTCTGCTGGATCTATCGCGGCGGCGTGCCGGTCGCGGCCTCGACGGGCTGAATCTGAAGCTCGCGATGAGCCGAATGGAGATCGCCAACTTCCTCGGGACACGCATTGAAACGGTGAGCCGAGTCCTGCAGCAACTGCATCGCGAACACGCGATTCAAATTCGCGGCAGCCGAGTGACGTTGGGACTTCTGATGCTCGACCAGAGCACTCAGGGCTAAGACCGAAGCCGTTCACGCGGAGCGTGATGCCCGTGAACGGCTTCGTTTCGACTAGAGCTGCTCGAGCAAATAGTCCGCGCTGGAGACGCGGAACTCGCCCTTGGCTTCGACGTTCACCTGCTTCACGACGCCATCGTCTACGAGCAACGAGAATCGCTGGCCGCGAGTCCCCATTCCAAATCCGGTTGCATCCATTTCGAGCCCGAGCGCTTTCGTGTATTCGGCATTGCCGTCTGCAATCATCTGTACCTTGCCGTCGACGTTTTGTGCCTTGCCCCAAGCCTTCATGACGAAAGCATCGTTGACGGCCATGCACGCTATTGCATCGACGCCCTTGGCTTTCAGCGCCTCTGCTTTGTCGACAAATCCCGGCAAATGCTTCGCGTCGCACGTGGGCGTGAAAGCACCTGGAACGGAGAACAGGGCAACCTTCTTACCCTTGAAGAATTCTTCGGCACTGACCTTCTGCGGTCCGTCTTTCGTTGCGAGCGTAAGGGTTCCGGCAGGCATTCTGTCGCCGACTTTGATCGTCATGAGATTCTCCTGAAGCGGTGAGGGAGGCGGATTCTACGTCCGCTCGTTCTTCAGTAGCGAATGGAAATCCGATTGGCCCTTCGCGAACAATTGGCACACGCTGCGCGCGCACAAGGCACCCACGACGTTACCCGTGCCGTTATAGCCGCCTAATGCCCAAACGTTCGGTAGAACTTGTTCGACGATTGGCATTCCATCGCTCGTATAGCCCACCGAAGCTGCCCAACGATGCGTGATCGGTGCGTGCACGCCGACGCGCTCGCGCAGGCATCGTTCCATGTACTGCTGCACGAGCGCAGTTGTTTCGGTGCTATCCGTCCACTCTTCCTGCTCCGCTAGGTCGCGTCCACCGCCCTGCACGACCCGACCATCGGGTAATTGCTGCCAATAGTCGTAACCCCACCGCGCGTAGACCGGCCGCTTGAAGGAGACTTCACTCGTTGCAGCGGTCCCGAGCATCTGCAGGCGCGCGGTTCGTACCTTCTCCCTGAGTTGAGGAAACAGCTGCTCGATGCGCCCATCGACAGCCACAATCACAAACGAACATTTAATGGATCCATTTGGAGTGCCGATGAGCCCGGAATCAATGGCAGACGCAGGAGTATTTTCGAAGAGCGTTGCGCCCCTCTCCAGCGCAGAGCGAGCGAGCAATCGACAACGAAGCAGCGGATTGAACGACCCGTCCGTGAGCAGCAACAATCCGTTCCCTTCCCGACCTTCGTAGCGTTCGACCGGAAAACCATCAGCGCGGAGAGCCTGGAACTGCGCGTCGCAATCGGCCACTTCTTCTTCGCTGCTGGCAATTCGCAAGGAGCCGTTGCGCGAGATGGCTGACGGAGTCGCTGCCTCCATTCGATCCATTTCCGTCAGCGTGCAGCGATAGATTTCGGCCGCCCGTCCTCGCCCGAGCGCGTGCACCGTATCGTGATAGAACTTTGCGAGCCCAGCCAGCAAAAAACCGCCGTTGCGCCCAGCCGCGCCCGCAGCTACTTGCCGCGCATCGATGCCGACCACCGATAGTCCGCGATCAAGCAGTTCGTGGACGGCGGTCAGGCCGGACCCTCCCAACCCGACGACGCATACGTCCGCGCGAATATCTTGTGAAAGGCGCGGCAAACCGCTCCAGGATCGATCATCCCAGAGCGGTGTATTTTCCGAGCTCGTCATGGGAACGCGGCGAGCACGTTGGCCCGCCGCTGACTCGACTACAGAATGCGCAATGCGCCTCGCGCACCGAGGATGTGCGAGCGCATGAGCGATGCGCTCCAATCCGCATCGTGGGCCTCGAGAGCACGCACGATCTCCAAATGATGAGATGCGCTACGAATCAGATCTTCGTCCTGATAGGTCTCGAACGTTTTCATCATGAGCGGCGCTTCGATGAGCGAAGACAGCGCATTGCCCAATCGCATGCTGCCAGCGATCTCTTGAATGCGCCGATGGAAGCGGCTGTTCAAATCGCCGATGCGTTCGAGATAGCCCTCCGTCTTGCTCAACGTCTCATGATATTGGTCTTCTGCAAGCTGTCGCAGCTCCGCGATTTGCTCAGCAGTGATGCGACGTGCGGCCCTGCTCGCGCCGTACGACTCGAGCATCGCCCGTAGTTCGAACACGTCGTCTCGTTCTTCTGTCGTCCACTCGGTAACGATCGCGCCTTGATGAGGAATGAACTCCAGCAACCCTTCAGCGTGCAACTTGCGCAGCGCTTCTCGAACTGGAGTGCGACTCACGCCTGCCGCCGCCGCCACTTCTTGCTCGGTGATTCTCGACGACGCGGGATAGACGCCACGGACAATGCGTTCGCGGACGGTCTGATATGCCTTATCCACTGCCTTAGCCATGAATTTTCCCTTCGAATGTTTGTTGAGGGTCCTAAGACCCGATGGCGGCAGTGTATACGCGAGTTAAGGGACGATGACAGCAGGGTTAAACCGCACTAAACGTAACGCCTCCATGAGAGCGTTAACAACGATCGAGACACACAAAAATTCAGCTTACGGATGAATGCTCGGCCTCGGAAAGCCACCCGCTCGAGTCACCATGCCGGGCAAAAGTTGACCGCGAGTTTCTTGCAACCAACGAGCTACCTCGATCAGCCGCTCCAAATCGATTCCCGTGGCAAACCCCGCTCGGTGAAGCATGTAAACCAGATCCTCGGTCGCAACGTTGCCTGTTGCATTCGGTGCGAAGGGACAACCGCCTAGGCCGCCTACACTCGAGTCGAGCGTACGAACGCCGGCCAGCACTGCTGCATACGCATTCGCAACGGCCGTATTGCGCGTGTTGTGGAAGTGACAACGTAGTGGGATATCGCCGCACACAGTCTTGGCTTCTTCAACCATCGCCGTCACGTCGCTAGGAACCGCGACACCGATCGTATCGGCGACTGCAATTTCGACCGGTTTGGACTGCGCAAGCCGCCGAATCAGATCGATCACCTTGCTTCGCGGTACTTCACCTTCGAAGGGACACCCGAATGCGACCGAGATCGTGATCTGCGCACGAATGCCGGCTGCGCGCGCGAGAGGAGCGATTTCCTCCCAGTCGCTGAGTGTCTGTTCAATCGATCCGCCTTGGTTGCGCTCCGCGAACGATTCCGTTGCAGCCGTGACCATGCCGATTTCGGTGCAGCCCGCATCGATGGCTCGGTCGAAACCTTTGCGGTTGAGAACCAAGCCGACGTACTGGACGGTTGAGGCTTTGGGCAGAGATGCCAGGACACCTTCGGCGTCGGCCATTTGTGGAACGCGATCGGGATTCACGAAGCTTGCGACTTCCATGCGCCTGATCCCGCACGCACTCAACCGCGATATCAACTGGACCTTTTCCGCGGTCGGCAAAATGTCGGGCTCGCTCTGCAATCCGTCGCGCGGCCCTACTTCTACGATCTCGATGAACCCAGACATGCGCTCGCCTCAGTCGGAAGGCGTCATCTTACTCGCGATGGGTTCTGCGCAATGTCGGGAGTTACCGGAAGGCAGAACCTTTGGTCGGATTGCAGTTGACCGTGACCGTTAACAGGAGCGCCACCGCCTTACACGGCACACACGGTCGAGAGTTGGACGGACACAAAGAACACAAGGAAAGACATAGATCACAAAGAATTCGCCGCAGAGGACGCAGAAAAGAATAATGCGGAGTGTGAAGTGTGCCCTGCGCCTTTCACGCGCAATGCGCTTTCACTTCATCACTTCATCACTCCTTCACTTATCAGACCTCACAATCCGTCACCGCGCCCTTAGACGCGCTGCTCACCGCTCGTGCGTACTTGGCGAGCACGCCGCGACGCGCATAAGGCTCTGGCGCTTTCCAGTTAGCTTTGCGTTGCGCCAGTTCGGCATCGTTCACGCGCAATTGGATTTCACGACGGACCGCATCGATGGTGATTTCATCGCCGTCGCGCACCAGTCCGATGGGGCCGCCGACTGCGGCTTCAGGTGCAATGTGGCCTACGAGGAACCCTCGGCTGCCGCCAGAGAAGCGGCCATCGGTGATCAGCGCGACCTTATCGGCGAGACCGCGTCCGGCGATGGCGCTCGTTGGGCTCAACATCTCACGCATGCCTGGGCCACCCTTCGGACCTTCTTGGCGGATCACAACGACGTCGCCGGGGCCCACTTTGCCGTCCAAGATCGCCTGCACCGATGCTTCTTCGCCGTCGAACACGCGTGCACGACCGGTGAACGACAGACCTTCTTTGCCCGTGATCTTTGCGACGGATCCTTCGGGCGCGAGATTCCCGTACAGCACCACTAGGTGACTGTCCGGCTTAATCGGGTTATCGAACGCGTGAATGATGTCTTGGCTCTTCGGGTACGGCTTGACGCCTTTTAAGTTCTGCGCGAGGGTCTTGCCCGTAACCGTCAAGCAGTCGCCGTGTAACAGACCACGCTCGAGCAGCATCTTCATCAAGGGCTGAATGCCGCCGATTGCCACGAGCTGAGACATCGAATACTTACCGCTGGGCCGCAGGTCCGCGAGCACCGGGACGCGCTGGCCGATGCGCGTGAAGTCATCCAATTCGAGCGGGACGTTTGCCGCATGCGCCATGGCCAGCAAATGCAGCACCGCGTTAGTGGACCCGCTGAGCGCGATCACGACGGTAATCGCATTCTCGAAGGCTTCGCGAGTCATGATCTGCGAGGGTGTGATGCCTGCTTTCACGAGCTTCACGATGGCTTTGCCCGCATCGCGGCAATCTTGAACTTTGTGTTTGGAGACGGCCTCTTGCGCCGAGCTATTCGGCAAGCTCATGCCTAATGCCTCGATGGCAGATGCCATCGTGTTCGCCGTGTACATGCCGCCGCAGCTTCCTGGGCCGGGAATAGACGTGCGCTCGACTTCTCTCAGTTCTTTCTCGGAGATTTGTCCGCTTGCGTACGCGCCGCGCGCTTCGAAGACCGAGATGATGTCGCGGTTTTTTGCGCCCGGACGGATCGTGCCGCCATAAACGAAAATGGCCGGACGATCCAAGCGTGCGAGGGCCATCAAACAGCCAGGCATGTTTTTATCGCAGCCGCCGATCGCGATCACACCATCGAAGCCCTGAGCGCCCGTGACCGTCTCGATCGAGTCTGCGATGACTTCGCGCGATACAAGCGAATAGCGCATTCCTGGCGCGCCATTCGAAATCCCGTCCGAGACCGTGATGGTGCCGAAGGTCGTGCTCTTACCGCCCGACTTGTCGATGGCCTCGGCGGCCGCCTTGGCAAGCTTGTCGATGTGCATGTTGCATGGAGTCAGATTGCTCCATGTCGAGGCGACGCCGATGGCGGGCTTTTTGAAGTCGGCATCTTTGTAGCCGACCGCCCGCAACATCGCGCGAGATGGTGTTTGCTTCAATCCATCGACAACTTCGCTGGAATAGCGACGTGGATTGACCTTGCCCTTCGGAGTCTTATTTGCGGCCATGACGTGAGCTCAAAAGAAAATCGCCGCGTCGCAAGAGCGAGGCGGCGATGTGGGTAGTGAATTGTTTAGCGCTTGGCTTTGGAATGCAGATCGGTGATGCGCATCGCCAATTCGAGTGCTTGTTCGTAGTTCAAGCGCGGATCGACCTGCGACTTGTACGCCCGCGCGAGATCCGCATCCGTCAGGCCGCGGGCGCCGCCGGTGCATTCCGTGACATCCTCGCCGGTCAACTCGAAGTGCACACCGCCGAGCCATGAACCCATCTCGCGATGGATACGGAACGATGCCTCGACTTCGGACACGATGTTCTCGAAGCGACGCGTCTTGAGGCCGCCAGCCGCAGTCTCGGTGTTCCCGTGCATAGGATCGCAGATCCACAGCACGGGGCTCCCAGTCGCGCGCACGGCCTGAATCAGCGCCGGCAGCCGCTTATCGACTTCCTTCGCGCCCATGCGATGAATCAGCACGATACGGCCAGGCTCGTTGTTCGGGTTCAGCGTGGCGAGCAGTCCCTGCAACCACTCCGCGCTCATAGCCGGGCCGATCTTGATGCCCATCGGATTGGCAATGCCGCGGAACAACTCCACATGCGCGCCATCGAGAGCGGCCGTACGCATGCCGATCCAGGGCATGTGCGTCGACAGGTTGTACCAGCGCTGTTGACGCTCGATGTAACGCGTTTGCGCCTGCTCATACAGCAGGTGCAATCCCTCATGGCTGGCGTAGAAGTCCACGCGGCTGGATTGATGGATCGGACCGCGAATGGTTGCCTCGAAGAAGTGCAGTGCATTGCCGATGGAGTTGACGATCTCCTCGTACCGATCCTTCAAAGGCGAGTGACGAACGAAGTCCAAATCCCAGTATTCGGGGTGATGCAGATCGGCAAAACCGCCATCGATCAGGGCCCGGACAAAATTCAGCGTCAACGCGGCCCGCTCATAGCCCCGCAAAAGGAGCTGGGGATCTGGTTCGCGATCTTTCGCCGTGAAGGCCGGACGATTGATGTTGTCGCCGCGGTAACACGGCAAGGTCACCCCGTCGCGCGTCTCGGTATCGGCGGATCGAGGCTTCGCGTATTGCCCGGCCATACGCCCGATACGGATGACGGGCTTTTTCAAACCGTAGACGAGCACGAGGCTCATCTGCAGCAGGATTTTTAGCTTCTTGGCGATGTTGTCGGATTGGCAGTCTTCGAAGCTCTCGGCGCAATCCCCGCCCTGCAGGACAAAACGCTCGCCGCGTTGAGCGGCTGCGATGTTCTCTTTGAGCGCCTCGATTTCCCATGAGACGACCAGGGGCGGCAGCTTTGAGAGTTGTGCGACGACTTCGCTGAGCGCTTGCTGGTCTGGATACGTCGGCTGCTGCTGCGCGGGTTTGCCATGCCAGCTTGCCGGATGCCATTCGACCAGATGCGGATTACGCGTCATATCCAAAAACCGTTTATCTCCAAGGTAGTCAGGGGTTGTCGGGAGGGGTCGCCGCCTGACCGCAGCGCCCTGGCAGCGTGCGCTGGCCAGCTCCCGAATGGAACGGTGAGCCTAGCATCCGGGCGCGCTCGGACCAAACCGTTTTCGTCAATATTGCATACCGAACAGCGGTGAATTTGCAGGTTCGGAACGCCGGACCTTAAATGAGCGCCTATTTTTCGGGAGATGCCGCATGCATAGAGTCTTGATCCTTGGCGCGGGCAAGATCGGAGCGCTCATCTCTGGGTTGCTAGCCGAATCCGGTTCCTATGCCGTCCACTTGGGCGATGTGAACGGCGAGGCGGCAAAAGCCGTGGTTGGCGCACACGGCCTCGGCAACCTCCATGCGCATCAGCTCGATGCGAAAGACAAAGTCGGCCTGGCGCAGCATCTGAAAAAGCATCCCGTCGATGCCGTGATTTCGAGCCTGCCGTACTACTGCAACATCGCAGTCGCCGAAGCGGCGCGTGCGGCGGGTATACATTATTTCGATCTAACCGAGGACGTAGAAGTCACTCGAGCTGTACGCCGCATTGCACAGGATGCGCAACAAGCCTTCGTCCCTCAGTGCGGATTGGCGCCAGGATTCATCTCAATTGCGGCCAACGAATTGATCGGCCACTTCGACGAGCTGCGCACGATCAAGTTGCGGGTCGGCGCCCTGCCCCAACATCCGAACAACGTTCTGAAATATTCGCTCACTTGGTCGACGGAGGGCTTGATTAATGAGTATGGCAACCCGTGCGAAGCCATCGTCGACGGTCGCCGCATCGAAGTCGCGCCGCTAGAAGGTTTGGAAGAGATCGAGATCGACGGCACCTTGTACGAAGCATTCAACACGTCCGGCGGCTTGGGATCGCTCGCCGAGACGTATGGCGAGCGTTGCCAGAATATGGACTACAAAACGATGCGTTATCCGGGCCATTGCGAACAGATGCGCCTGCTGATGAACGATCTGAAGCTCAACCACGATCGCGGCACCCTGAAGCGCATCCTCGAGAACGCGGTGCCGCAGACGCTGCAAGACGTGGTCGTGATCTACGTCGCCATTACCGGTAAGCAAGACGGCGAACTGCGCGAAGAGAACTACGTCAACAAGGTCTACCCACAGAAGATTGCAGGACGCTTGTGGTCGGCGATCCAGGTGACGACCGCATCGGGAATCTGCGCTGTCGTCGATGTCGTTCTGAGCGAAGGCACTCGCCGCGGATTCGTGCGTCAAGAAGACTTCAGATTGCACACGATCTTGGAAAATCGCTTCGGCCGTCATTATGCGGACGGCATCGGCAAGGAACTTTCCGCCAGCATGGTCGTAGCAGGTCAAGCTGGACATCAACGTGCAGGACGGAGTTGACGATGCGAGACATTCTCGACGCGCTTGGCATTGAGCAAACGCACTCCGGTGCTTGGACGAGTGACTCTGGATGGCTCAAGACTTCGGGCGAATTAATCGAATCAACCAACCCAGCCACCGGCGAGGTCATCGGGAAAGTGCGCGCAGCAAGCGCTGCGGACTATGAACGCGTCATTGCGTCTGCGCGTGAGATTGCGCGCGAATGGCGAACGGTTCCGGCGCCGAAGCGAGGCGAAGCAGTTCGACTCGTCGGTAACGAACTGCGCGCGCACAAATCCGAACTCGGTACGCTGGTGACACTCGAATCCGGCAAGATCAAACCCGAAGGCGACGGCGAAGTGCAGGAGATGATCGATATCGCCGACTTCGCGTTGGGTCAATCGCGCATGCTGTACGGCAACACGATGCACTCGGAACGTCCGATGCATCGCATGTACGAGCAGTGGCACCCGCTGGGCGTCGTCGGGATCATCAGCGCGTTCAACTTCCCTGTCGCGGTGTGGTCATGGAATGCGTTCTTGGCGGCGATCTGCGGCAATGTAAGCGTCTGGAAGCCCTCACCCAAGACGCCGTTGTCAGCTATTGCCGTTCAGCAACTCGTCAATCGCGCGCTACAGAAGCACGGGTTCCCCGGCATCTTTCAGTTGTTCATCTCATCGGGCACCGAACTGGCCGAACGCTTCGTCGATGATCGGCGCGTGGATCTGGTCTCGTTCACGGGCTCCACAACTGTGGGTCGCAAAGTCGGCGAACGCGTTGCCGCGCGATTGGGCAAGTCGTTGCTCGAGCTCGGCGGTAACAACGCGATCATCGTCGATGAGTTTGCGAATCTGGATCTCGCGGTACCTTCGATCGTCTTCGGAGCCGTCGGCACCGCAGGTCAGCGATGCACGAGCACTCGTCGCGTCTTTGTGCATCGATCCCGCGCTCAAGAGTTGGAACGCAGGTTGGTTCAAGCGTATTCGCAAGTTCGCATCGGCAATCCGCTCGAGAAAGAAACGCTGATGGGCCCATTGATCGATGCGCGCGCGGTCGAGAGCTATAAGGCATCGATCGCGAAAGCGCAGCAAGCCGGCGGTCACGTCCTATACGGTAACAAAGTTCGGACGGGCAACTTCGTCGAGCCGACGATCATTCGAGCGCAAAGCAATTGGGAGATCGTGCAGACAGAAACGTTTGCGCCGATTCTCTATTTGATCGAGTTCGACTCGCTAGATGATGCGATCGCGATGCAGAACTCAGCGCATCATGGGCTTTCGTCCTCCATCTTCACCGACAACTTGCAGCATGCCGAACGATTCCTTTCTGCCGTTGGCAGCGACTGTGGCATCGCTAATGTGAACATTGGAACATCCGGTGCCGAGATCGGCGGCGCCTTTGGCGGCGAGAAAGAAACCGGCGGTGGACGCGAATCCGGTTCGGATTCTTGGAAGGCCTACATGCGCCGGCAAACGAATACGATCAACTGGAGCCGTGAACTACCGTTGGCTCAGGGCATTGATTTCAAGGTTGCGCCTTGAGGAACAGGAGCAAGACGTAACACAAGGAGCACAAAGAAAAACAAAGATCACAAAGAAAATTAAGCCGCAGAGAACGCAAAAAAGAATGTGTGGCGTGTCAGGTGTGTAGTGTGAACAGATCTCTTTTTTGTGTTCCTTGTGTTCCTTTTTGTGTTCCTTGTGTTCCGTCCGTTTTTCTTAAGCCGCACGTTCGCGCTGAACTTTCTCGACCTGCTCTGAGACACGCTTTTCAGAAACCGGAATCGCCGTCTTGAGATCCTGAGCGAACAGCGACACGCGAAGCTCTTCAATCATCCATTGCAATCGATCGAGTTCCGGATGCGGAATCGTTTGATCGCGAGCAGCATGTAGCTGGGAAAACGCACGCAGAGATGGAAACACTCGAGCCGCCAACTCTTGATCGCGCTTGGCATTGCCCGGCGCCTTGTCCACGCGCCGAGCGATCGTTTTCAGATAACGAGGCAAGTGAGTCCATAGCAAACCGGGCACGCCCCGCGGAAAGCTTGGAGGCACCAACGTTTCGAGCTGCTTCTCTACGTCAGCCCTCAGCGCAGCAAATCCGCCTGCGGGCAACGCGGCGACTTTGTGCTTGATATCGCGATACTGCTGCAAGACCTCGATCGCATGCTTGCGAACGCGATCGAGATGTTCCCCGAATCGGCCGCGATGTTGATCGAGCAGTGCCTGAAAGCCTGCGCGCGATCTGGGCAGTTCGGTTCCATCCGGCAGAAAGCATTCCTCGAACGTCTTTTCAGCCAATCGGTCCGCAAGCGGTGGCGCGCTACTCAATCCTTGCCCCAACAGCACCAATTCTTTTTGATCCGCGAAGGTGCGGCGCGCAAGCTTCCACTGCTCAGGCAAGGCGAGAATCGCGAGTCGCAACACCGCGAACCGCAGGTGTGCTTCGGCTTGCCACAAGCTGCTTTCCTCTGCGAGCGCTATGCCGTCGTTGCGGTCCTGCGCAGTGGGATAGACGGTGTAACGCAAGCCGCGGCGCTCGACCGTGCGCTGTTCCGGCAGTTCACCGAAGTCCCAACTCCTGAAATGCGAACCGGCTGCGTGTGGGGCAGAACCCGTGATCGCTTGCCGCGCAGAACGCTTCAGCGCGCCTAAGTCGCGACCTTCTGCCACGACGCGTCCATCCGAGCCGAGCACTCGAATGTTGAAGCGGAGCCACTTTGGAATCGGCAGCGCTGCGAGCTGCGTCGCATCCACCTGTGCACCGCTCTCGCGGCGAATCCATTCTGCAAATGCAGCATTGAAGTCGGGCGCATCTGCGATTTGAGTCATCGCTCGCGCCGCATACTCGGGAACGGGCACGAACGCTTTTCGAATCGCCTTCGGCAATTCACGCAGCGATTCGGTGATCAACTCCACCCGCCAGCCGGCAACAATCCATGAGAGGTGCGCCGGTTCGACGGCCGGCAATACCGGCGCTGGAACAACAACAGTCACACCATCATCTTCTGCACCCGGCTCAAAGCGATATTCGAGAGGCAACCTATTGCCCGCAATCTCGATGACGTCCGGATGCGAATGAGCCGTGACTTCCGGGACTTCGCGAGTCATCAGATCGCGCCTCGATGCGGACAAATTCGTTTTAGTCGAGTGGTCCGCTTCTTTCAGCCAACGTTCCATCGCCGCCACAGAGTTGATCGTCTCCGGCAAACGTGAACGATAGAAATCCACCATCGTTTGCTCGTCGATGAGCACGTCACGACGCCTCAGCTTCGCTTCGATGCGTTCGACCTCCTTCTTTGCGCGTCGGTTGTGATCCAAGAATGCCGCACGTAGACGCGAGCGTCCTTCGACCAAGGCCTCGCGCACGAATATCTCTTGTGCTTCTTTGGGCGCTACGTTGCCGTAGTTGACGCGCCGCCCAGCCGACAGCGTCAGCCCATACAGCGACACCGTTTCCGAGGCCGCAACGAAGCCGCGCTCCTCGACCCAGTGAGGTTCGCTGTACGTTCGTTTCAGTAGATGCTCGCCTGCCGCAGCAATCCACTGCGTCTCGACTGCGGCGACCATGCGCGCATACAAACGGGTGGTCTCCATCAAGCTTGCGGCCACGACCCACTTGGGCGGACGTGCGGCGATCGGTGTGCCGGGAGCGATCACAAACCGAGAACCACGCGCCCCTTCGTATTCTCGCTTCTCATCGACGGTGCCGATGTTGCCGAGGAAACCGGTCAAAATCGCTTGATGGAGATCGGCGTATTCAGCAGGCGCCGTGTTCGACTTCAATTCGAGTTCTTCGACGGTATCGCTCAATTGACGATGCAGATCCTGCCATTCGCGCATGCGCATGAAGGCGAGAAAGTATTCGCGGCACCACTTGCGCAGTTGGCTGCCCGAAAGCTCTTCGCTTTTTTGCTGCCACGCGCGCCACAAATTGAGCACGGTAAGAAAATCGGATCGCGAATCGGCAAACGTGGCGTGCTGTTGATCCGCTTGCTGCTGAGCATCCGAAGGGCGTTCGCGCGGATCTTGAGTGGACAAGAACGCCGCGATGACCAGCATCTCGGACACGCATTTGTGGTGGCTCGCGGCGATCAACATGCGCGCAAGGCGTGGGTCCAAGGGCAAGCTGGCAAGTTGCTTACCCAGCGAAGTCACCTTCCGATCAGCATCGACGGCTTTCAATTCCTGTAGCAGACGATAACCATCGTTGATCTGCCGCGTGTCCGGCGGATCGAGGAACGGAAAATCCTGCGGCTCACCTAAGCGCAGTGCCGCCATCTGCAAAATGACACTCGCAAGATTGGTTCGCAGCACCTCAGGCGATGTGAACGGCGGACGAATATTGAATTCATCCTCCGCGAACAGCCGGATGCAAATACCCGGCGACTCGCGTCCGGACCGACCCTTGCGCTGATCGGCACTGGCCTGCGAGATCGGCTCAATGGGCAAGCGCTGCACTTTGCCGCGAACGCTGTACCGGCTGATGCGAGCAAGACCCGAATCGATGACGTGACGAATGCCCGGCACGGTCAGCGAAGTTTCTGCCACGTTCGTCGCGAGCACGACGCGTCGCGCACTGTGACGTTCGAAGATTTTTTCCTGATCGCGCGTGGAGAGTCGCGCGTATAACGGCAACACCTCCGTGCCCATCAGCTTTGCTTTCTCTAGCGCATCGGCCGCTTCGCGGATCTGCTTTTCGCCGGGCAAGAAGACGAGTACATCGCCGCGATCTTCGCGATCGAGTTCTCGCACGGCCTCCACAATGCCCTCGGGAAGCGAAAGGACGCTATCGTCTTCCTCGACGATGAGCGGCCGATAGCGAACTTCCACCGGATAACTGCGCCCGGACACCTCGATCACAGGGGCGCCACCGAAGAAGTCAGCAAAGCGCTGCGGATCTATGGTGGCCGAGGTAATGATCACGCGCAGGTCGGGTCGCTGCGGCAACGTTCGCTTCAGCACGCCCAACAAGAAGTCGATATTCAAACTGCGCTCATGCGCCTCATCGATGATGAGCGTGTCATATCGAAGCAGCAGCCGATCGTTTTCGAGTTCGCGAAGCAAGATGCCGTCGGTCATCAATTTGACGCGGCAATCAGGTCCGGTGCGATCGTTGAAACGCACTTGATACCCGACTGCACCACCGACGTTCGTGTTGATTTCCTCTGCAAGTCGCTGCGCAATGGCGCGTGCAGCGATGCGGCGCGGTTGCGTGTGACCGATGAAGCCGAAGGTGCCGCGCCCTGCCTCCAGGCAGATCTTGGGAAGTTGCGTGGTCTTGCCCGATCCAGTCGCCCCGCATACGACGATCACTTGGTGCTTCTGCAGCGCTCGGGCGATTTCTTCGCGATGCGCTGTGATGGGCAGACCCGCATCGAAGTCGAGCCGCAGCGGCAGCTCGCGAAGTCGCTGCACTTGAGCGGCGGATGTCTCGATGTTCTTCGTCAAGGCGGCAACGCGCGACTCAAAGTCGGCACCCGGAACACGGCGGGCAAACAGCCGATCCAATTCGCGCGCCAACCGCGCACGATCGCTGTTGCGGGCACTGGGAATTCGCTCACGTAGCGCCATGAGCGTCTTGATTGAAAGGTCCGGGTTCGACATGGAGGGCCCGAATGATCGGGGATTTCAGGCAGATATCAAGCTGGCGTCGTGGATCGCATTACATCGGCGCCCATTACATCGGCGGAATCGTGACGATGATTCGAGCACCGCCCAGTTCGGAGTCTTCGATTTGTACAGTGCCGCCGTGCAGTTGTGCCAGCTCCTTGACGACTGACAGCCCAATGCCCTGACCGCTCACGCGTTCGTCAAGTCGCGCTCCGCGCTCGAGGATATGGGCGCGCTCATTCGCCGGCACACCGGGGCCGTCATCTTCGACCACAATCTGCAAACCATCGCGCCGAGCCGTGAGGCTGATGATTGGCTCAGCCGCAATCCTAATGCGCTTGCGACACCACTTGAACGCGTTGTCCAGCAAGTTTCCCGCGATCTCAGTGAGGTCTTCGCGGTCTCCGTAAAACAAACATCGGTCCGAGGCAATGAGTTCGCAGTCGATGCCTCGTTCCACGTAGACCTTGAGCAGCGCGGAACGCAGGGCTTCGAGTGCTTCATGCACTTTGACCGGGGCCGTACCGAGGCTCACGCCGCCCGAGGCGGCAGCACGTTTGAGTTGATATGTGACGATGTCATCCATGCGGCCCACTTGCTGATCGAGCTGACCCAGCACTGCCGGGTCCGTCGAATCCTTCAAGGCGGGACTCGAGAGCAAATTGCGCATGACGGCCAACGGCGTCTTGAAGCTATGCGCCAGATTGCCGAGCGTGTTTCGATAGCGTGCCAACCGTTCGCGTTCTGCGCGCAGCAGTGCATTGAGGTTCGTCGTGACACCTTGCAATTCGCGCGGGTAATCCTCGCTCAACTCGGTGATCGCACCCTGCTCTACAGCCTCGATTTCCCGCTCCGCGCGCCGCAGCGGCGCAAGCAAGCGACGCAACATGATCGCGAATGCACCTAGTAACAGCAGCATCAAGACGCTGAACCAACCGAAAAGCTGACCGCGGAAGCGATGTAATTGGGCGTAGTACGGTTCCAGATTCTCTGCCACGCTGTACGTGAAGTTGCGCGTGACTCCGTTAGCGAATTGCCAATCGATCGCCATGCTCAACGCCAGCACGGTGGATCCATCGCTGCCGTGCAATTCCTTGAATTCCCTTTGGCCGGTCTTGGGTTGACCCGTGAATTCCAAGCCCGTACCCGTTAGCGAATTCGACCGCCAACTTGGGTATCCGTCGCTGCGCAGAATCTCGGCGTACAGACCGGAACCAGGATTCTTGAATCGCGCTTCAGCCAGTTGCGGGGCCGGCTGCAACCCACCGCTCGAGTCTTCTTCGGAGGCGGAGATCAATGCGATCAATTGCGTCTCGAGTCGATCGCGCAATGCTCGCTCGCTCACGTCTTGGAAGACGAAATTGAGCGCCACAATCGTGGTACCGAAGAACAGCACCAACAACACGGTGATGGACGCAAGGAGCTGAGTGCTGAGCGATCGTGCGGCCATGAAATTGCGTGATGAGGTGATGGAGTGATGAAGTGAAGCGCGTAGGCTGCGGGCTAAACCAACATCACTGGGTTGAGGGAACTCGGCTGAACGTGAAGGCACAGGTCCCACACACGTTCCGCTCTGTAAGGTCGAAAATGTTCTGAAGACAGCGGCACAGCGTTTGAAGTGTTCTGTGTACCTGGCCGCGCGTCTGCGCATTCACCCCATCACCCCATCACTTCATCACCACGTCAGGTGTCTCTCTGCAAAGCGAATCGGTACCCACGCCCACGAAGGGTTTCAATCGGCTTGATTGAATCATCGGGATCGAGCTTGCGACGCAGGCGACCGATGAACACCTCGATCGTATTGCTGTCGCGATCGAAATCCTGTGCGTACAAGCGTTCAGTCAGTTCCGTTTTCGAGATCACCTCGCCGGCACGGTGGATGAGGTATTCGAGAATCCGATATTCGAAGCTCGTGAGATCGATCTTCGATCCGTTGACCGAGACTTCCTGCGTGCGCGGATCGAGAGCGACCGGCCCACATCGCAACACCGGCTGCGCCCAACCACCCGATCGACGTAGCAGCGCTTGGACTCGCGCCAACAGCTCTTCGAAATGAAATGGCTTCGCAACATAGTCATCGGCACCTGCCTGCAGTCCTTCGACTTTGTCCTGCCAACGATCTCGGGCCGTGAGAATCAGAATCGGATACGACTTGTGGTCGGCACGGAGCTTTTTGATCAGCTCCAATCCGGGCAGTTTGGGCAACCCTAGATCGATGATCGCGAGATCGAGCGCATACTCACTGCCGCAATACAAACCTTCCTCGCCGTCGGCTGCCGCATCCACATTGAAGCCAGCCTGCTTCAGCTGATCTACCAAAGAGGTTCGCAGGGAAGGTTCGTCTTCTACTACCAGGAGCCGCATGAGTGAGAGCCCAGGTTCTTGCTAATACATGTTGCCGGATTGTGCATCGACTCGGACGGTCCACACCTTACCGTCGGGGCTTAACAGCCGAATCTGATGAACACGCCGGCCACCGCTGTTGACCGTTTCTGCTTTGATGGCTTTGGCACGGAAGCGTGCTTGTGCCATTTCGACTGCTTGATCGAGCGAAATGCTGGAGGGGGAAAACTGCCGCCGATCGACTAAGTCATCTGCGCGCACAGAGAGATTCGCACAGGAAAGCACTGCGAAAAGGATGAGTAATAAGTGCCGTCCAGCGCGCATGGTCCACCCAGTGTACTGACGGCGAGGCGTGAGATCACGCCCCGCCGTCCAAATCGTCCCCTGAGCAACCGGCTTATTCAGCCGGTGCTACGTCAACGCGCACCCGAATCCGCTCGCCCGGGTCGTATGGCATCTGAGTGGTGTATTCGCGGCCGTTGTAGGCATATGTCACTCGATACCCATCAATGCGCTCTTCGTAATCGTGACGGTAACTGACGTCGCAACGACGCACCGTCTCTTCTCGATAATCAGATCCGCTCCGTCGCGCCGCGCTGTCGTAGCCCACGCTCGCACCGATCGCAGCACCCGCGACCGTGGCTGCGTCGCGGCCTCGACCGTGACCGATCTGGTGCCCAATCACACCACCGATGATACCGCCCAGCAATGTCCGACCACCGACATCGGGATCGGAGATGTGCGGCCGCGATTCCACGTAACGCGTGTCGTCATAACATTCCCGCTGTGGCGTCTCCACGCGTACGTGACGAACGATCGGCTCGACGTTCACAACCTGAGCGTAATCATAGCCATCGCGATAGTGACGCGAGTTCGACCATGATGGCGGGCTCGCCAACGCTGCGGTCGCACCCACCAACCCCACCATTCCGACCCACACTTGCATCGCACCGACACGCATATTCTTGTCTCCGTCAGGCCCATTTATCGGGCTTGGGAAACACTCTAGGAGCGAGGCTCTGAATGGAATCTGAATTGAAAAATAGGGATAGCGGATCGCGGATCGCGGATCGCGGATAGCGGTTAGCGGTTAGCGGTTAGCGGTTAGCCAAGATGATGTTCTTCCTTCCCGTTTCCCGTTTCCCGCCGCACATGGACGTGCAAGTGCCGCGAGAGGCAGGACGCCGTAAGCGGCCGTTTCCCATCGACCCCCGACCCCCGATCCCCGATCCCCGATCCCCGATCCCACGATTCCTCGTTGCCGGTTGACCGTCGAGGGTTGGCCGCAAGGCTTGGCTTCTATCCGCTATCCCCTAACCGCTTCCTATCCCCTTCCCCTTCGCTTCATTCCACAGCGCATCCATCTCTTCGAGCGTGGACTGCTCGGGCGTCCTGCCGCGGTCGTGTAAACGTTGCTCGATGTAGCGGAAGCGTTGTTCGAACTTTCCATTGGTGCGTCGTAGCGAGCCTTCCGGATCGATTTTCAGATAACGACAGATATTGACGATGCTGAATAAGAGATCGCCGATCTCGGCACCGATCGCATCGGGATCCGCGCCTGCATCGATCTCGCTACGCAGTTCGGCGAGCTCTTCCGCCACTTTGTCCAAAGCGCCGGTCACGTCCGGCCATTCGAATCCGACCTGTGCGGCGCGTTTGCCAAGCTTGTTCGCGCGCGTGAGTGCAGGCAATCCGATCGGCACGTCATCTAGCACTCCGCTGCCGCGCGCAGACCGCTCGCGTCGCTTCTGCTCCTCCCATGCGATGGTCTGAGCAGCCGCGTCCTCCACGGTTGCCGACCCAAACACGTGCGGATGGCGATGCTCCATCTTGTCTGCGATGGCATTCGCAACATCGTCGAAATTGAATGCACCGCGCTCTTGAGCCATTTGCGAATGGAACACGACTTGAAACAGCAGATCGCCCAACTCATTGCGCAAATCGCTCAGATCACTGCGAGCGACTGCATCCGCGACCTCATACGCTTCTTCAATCGTGTAAGGCGCAATCGTGGCAAACGTTTGCTCTACGTCCCACGGGCAGCCGCGTTGCGGATCGCGCAGACGAGCCATGATCGCAAGCAGCCGCTGAATCGGAGTGGATTCGAAGTTCATCGCCTCACTCGAGTTTCTTGATGAGCGACATGAGTATGGCGGCAGTCGCACCCCAGATGTGACGTTCTCCGAAAGGAATGTCATGCACCAAAATGGAGGTGCTGCCGATTGTCCGTTGCCGGCTCGAATGATGGCGGCGATCCAGAATGTGACTCAGCGGCACTTCGAAAGTCGATGCGACCTCGCGAGGATCGAGCGACAACTGAAACCCTGGTCTGACGAAGCCCACCACCGGCGTGATCCAAAATCCGCTGAGCACGAGCTGCGGCTCCAGAAAGCCCGCGAACGTCACATGTTGGCGTGCAAGACCAATTTCTTCTTCGCTTTCGCGCAAAGCGGCCTCGACGACATCCAAATCGCTCGCCTCGATGCGTCCACCTGGAAAACTGATCTGCCCGGCATGCTGGCGCAAATGCGAGGCTCGCTCGGTCAACAAGATGGTCATCTCTCGGGGATGCTCGACGATCGGCACCAGCACAGCGGCTGCTGCAGGCGACGGCGGAAAGAAGCTACGGATGCTGTCCCGCAATTCCTCTGCGACGCCGGCTGGAAATGCTTCGTTCGCGCTCGTCGGCGCGCGCGAGTCCTTCAGCCGTTCTTCGATCAATCGTCGCAGTGCGTGAGAATCCGATTGCACCGTCACTTCACTTGCCCACTTCACTGGCCACGGGTCAACGCACGTGGATCGAGCAGCTTCGCGAGTTCATCTGCAGAGAGATTCGTTTGTTCCGCGGCCACTTCTTTTACCGGACGACCTTCCTTGTAAGCCTGCTTCGCGATCTGCGCGCCCTTCTCGTAACCAATCACCGAATTCAAAGCTGTAATCAGTATCGGGTTTCGTTCCAAGGCATTTGCGATGTTTGCTTGGTTCACGACGAAGCCTGCGATCGCGGAATCCGCCAAAGCACGGGCGGCGCTCGCAAGGAGGTCGATGCTCTGCAATAGATTGCGCGCGATGACCGGCAGCATCACGTTCAATTGGAAATTACCCGACTGACCGGCGATGGCAATCGTGGCGTCATTGCCCATCACTTGCGCTGCGACCATCGCGACCGCTTCTGGGATCACGGGATTTACCTTGCCCGGCATGATGCTGCTGCCTGGCTGCAAAGTCGGTAGCGCGATTTCTGCGAGCCCAGCGAGCGGGCCGCTATTCATCCAACGTAGATCGTTCGAGATTTTCATCAATGCGACAGCCAGTACTCGCAGCTGCCCTGAGAATTCCACTGCTGCATCCTGACTCGACAGTGCGGCAAAAAAGTTTTTGGCAGGATGCAGGCGCAGCTCGAGCTTTGCACCCAGTGCCTCCGCAACTTTCTTGGCGAATTCCGGATGGGCATTGACTCCGGTTCCGACCGCCGTGCCGCCGAGCGCGAGCGCTTCGAGCCGGGGCTGAGATGCACGAATGCGTTCGATGCTGAGATCGATCTGTGCGCGCCAGCCGCCAAGTTCTTGTCCTAACGTCAACGGCATCGCGTCCATCAGGTGCGTGCGTCCAGTCTTCACGACATTGCCGATTTCAGAAATCCGCTGGCCGATCACATCGCTCAGGTGTTGCAGGGCCGGTAGGAGCTGCTCCTTGGTGGCTAACAAGGCGCTCAAATGAATCGCGGTCGGAATCACATCGTTCGAGCTCTGGCTCATATTGACGTGATCGTTGGGATGCACTTTGAGGCTCGCGCTCGAGGCAAGATGCGCAATCACCTCGTTGGCATTCATGTTGCTGCTCGTGCCGGAGCCGGTCTGGAATACGTCAATGGGAAAATGCTCGTCGTGACGGCCTTCGGCGACTTCCAACGCAGCACGTTGGATCGCCTGAGCGAGATCGCCTGCAAGCATCTTCAATTCCGCATTGGCATGTGCTGCGCCCCATTTGATCAAGCCGAGCGCGCGAATGAACTGGCGCGGCATGCGAAGCCCGCTTATGCGGAAATTTTCGACGGCGCGCTGGGTTTGAGCGCCCCACAGCGCCTGCGCCGGCACGTTGAGTTCGCCCAAGCTGTCGTGCTCGATGCGGAAGGAGTCAGCCATGTGAGTTCCTATTGAGGAGTTCGGCGCCATTCCGAACGTTGGCGTTCCGCCGTCAGCCCCTACGCCAGAGAAGGCCGAGTGGGTTGCTGCGGTATGATTCTACAATGACCTTCCCGCTCCCCAAGTTCATGCCGATGCATGATCGAGAACCAGTCCGTGAATAGCCCTCTCAACGCAATATCTCCCATCGACGGCCGCTACGCAGACAAAGCCGCAGAACTGCGGCCCCTGTTTAGCGAACGCGGCCTTATTCGCCAGCGAGTACGCGTGGAGGCGCTCTGGCTCAAGGCGCTCGTAGCTGAACCCGGCATCGAGGAACTGCGTGGCGTTCCTGCGGCCGCTCTAACGGTACTCGACGCGCTGGCCGCCGAGCTCACCGACGCCGACGCGGTCGAAGTGAAACGACTCGAGCGAGAAACCAACCACGACGTGAAAGCGGTCGAGTACTTCGTAAAAAGCCGCTTGGATGCCGTGCCTGCTTGGCGCACCCGCCGCGAATTCGTGCATTTCGCCTGCACGTCCGAAGACATCAACAATTTGAGCTACGCGCTCATGCTGCGAGAAGCGCGCGATCAAGTGCTGTTGCCGCGAATGGACGCGCTTACCACCCGCCTGAGGGCGCTTGCGAAAACCCATGCCGCGACGCCCATGATGTCGCGCACCCATGGTCAGCCCGCAACACCCACGACGTTGGGCAAGGAAATCGCGAACTTTACATATCGCTTGGGCGAACAGCGGACTCGGTTCGCAGCCGTTGCGATTGCGGGGAAGATGAATGGCGCGGTCGGCAACTTCAACGCACACCTTGCCGCGTATCCGCAAGTGGACTGGCCGCGACTCACCCGCCGCTTTGTCGAATCCCTCGGGCTGACTTGGAATCCCTACACGACTCAAATCGAGCCGCACGATTGGATGGCCGAATACTTCGATGCGCTCGCCCGCCTTAACACCGTGCTGATCGATTTGTGTCGCGACATGTGGGGGTACATCTCCCTTGGCTATTTCCGGCAGCGCGCCGTCGCCGGCGAAGTGGGCTCGTCCACCATGCCGCACAAGGTCAATCCGATCGATTTCGAGAACGCCGAGGGTAATTTGGGCCTGGCGAACGCTCTGCTGCGGTTCCTGGCGGACAAGCTCCCCGTCTCCCGCTGGCAACGCGATCTCACCGATTCGACCGTACTTCGCAACGTCGGCGTAGCCGTGAGCCATGGGCTGATCGGCTGGCGTTCCATCGAACGCGGGCTGGAGCGCGTTGACGTCGATACGAAGCGGCTCGCCGACGACTTGGATTCGAACTGGGAGCTGTTGGCGGAACCGATCCAGACCGTGATGCGTCGGTACGGGGTGGAGAATGCCTACGAACAACTGAAGGCACTCACTCGCGGCCAACGGATCAATGCCGAGGCGCTTCGCAGCTTCATTGCGGGGCTGGATATCCCCGACAGCGCCCGCGAACAGCTCCTCAAACTGACGCCGGCAACGTACATCGGTGCCGCCGAAGCGTTCGCACGTCAGATTTAGAGGCGCCGGTCAATCGAACTAAGGTTCAGCGTGTTTCTAAGAGAAACGTCACAAACCTCTGAGAGGGCAGTAGTTACAATCGCATCATGACCATGAGACCGGACCTCACCGTTGCCGCCGTCGTCGAACGCAATGGGCAGTTTTTGCTTGTCGAAGAGCGCGTCGGGCAGCGCATGGTGTTCAACCAGCCCGCTGGGCATGTGGAACGTGGCGAAACCCTCATCGACGCGGTCATTCGCGAGACGCTGGAAGAGACCGCGTGGACATTCCATCCGGAGTCGCTCGTCGGCATCTACCATTGGGAACAGCCGGAGAAACACAAAAGCTTCTTGCGATTTGCTTTCTTCGGCACGGTCAGCGCCCACGATCCGCAGCGGAGCCTCGATCGCGGTATCGAACGCGCGCTGTGGATGGATAAGGAGCATTTGCTCGCCCGGGCTCCGCGCCTTCGTAGTCCCATGGTGATGCGCTGCATCGATGACTTTCTCGCCGGCCGGCGCTATCCGTTGGATATCGTCAAACACATGATGGCAGACCCGCGCAGCTTGATCCTCGACCAGCGCATTCGAACTTCCGAATCGCCGCCCATTGAACGAGCGCCCACTGAAAGAGCATTTTGAGCGCTTCATTCTCGCGACCTTTCCGCGTCGCGAGTCTCCCGTGCATCCATGACCGCTCCTCTCGTCATCGTCGGCATGTCAGGCGGCGTCGACTCATCCGTCGCTGCATGGCGGCTCCTGCAAGAGGGATATGAGGTGCAGGGGCTCTTCATGAGCAACTGGGATGAGGACGAAGACGGATACTGCACCGCTGCCGCTGATTTTCAGGATGCGCGGCAGGTATGCGAACAACTCGGCATTACCCTGCACAAAGTCAGCTTCGCCGGCGAATACCGGCAGCGTGTGTTCGAGTACTTTCTTGCCGAATACCGCGCCGGCCGGACGCCGAACCCCGATGTGCTGTGCAACCGCGAAATCAAATTCGGCGTCTGCTTCGACTATGCGCGCCGGCTCGGTGCGGATTGGGTCGCGACCGGACACTACGCACGGGTGACCCATGGCCCCGCACGACTGCTCAAAGGCGCAGACCCGAACAAGGATCAGAGCTACTTCTTGCACGCCATGCCGGCAAGCGCGCTGGAGCGCACGCTGTTCCCCATCGGAGCACTCCCTAAGAACGAAGTCCGAGCCATTGCAAAGGACCTCGCCCTGCCCGTCTTCGACAAGAAGGACAGCACCGGGATCTGTTTCATCGGCGAGCGTCCATTTGCCACCTTTCTAGAGCAGTACTTACCAGCACAGCCCGGCGAGATTCGCTCTGACGACGGTCGACTCTTGGGCAAACATCGCGGGCTCATGTACTACACGCTCGGGCAACGCCAGGGCCTTGGGATCGGAGGCCGACATGATGCAACCGAGGATCCCTGGTACGTCGCAGCGAAGGATCTCGTACGGAACGTGTTGGTCGTGGTTCAAGGCCACGACCATCCCCTGCTGTTGTCGAACGAACTGTTTGCCGCACAAGCGCAGTGGGTTGCAGGCCGCCCCCCGGCCGAGCGGTTTCGCTGCACTGCGAAGGTGCGCTATCGCCAACCCGATCAGGGCTGCGACGTCGTGGTCGCCAACGACGGAACCGTCGCGGTGCGCTTCGACTTGCCTCAGCGAGCCGTCACGCCCGGACAGTACGTCGTTTTCTATCGCGATGACGAATGCCTGGGCGGCGCCGTGATCGAATCGACTCGTTCTTAGCTCCACGCCAAATGGGTGAGCGACTCCCGTATAATCCGCCCGCTTTTTAGCCCGGCAGCCGTATCGGCGCCGCGCCATCCCGCCTGATTTCCTCCTGGAGGACGCATGAAAGATTCGTTTAAAGCGCGCAGGACGCTCGCTTGCGGCAATAGAAACTATGAAATCTTCAGCCTCGCCGCGCTCAAGGACCGCAATGTCGCGCGACTGCCCTACTCGCTGAAGATCCTGCTGGAAAATTTGCTGCGCTTCGAAGACGGAGTCGATGTCACTCACGACGACATCGAGGCTCTCTTGAAGTGGGATCCGAAAGCCGCGCCCAACTACGAAATCTCCTTCACGCCGAGCCGCGTGATCATGCAGGACTTCACAGGTGTCCCCGCAATCGTCGATCTCGCCGCCATGCGCGAAGCGATGATCAAGCTCGGTGGCAATCCGGACGAAATCAACCCGCTCTCGCCCGCCGAACTCGTCATCGATCACTCGGTGCAAGTCGACGCGTACGGATCGGCCGATGCGGTCGCAAAGAACACGACCATCGAATTCAAACGCAATGGCGAGCGCTATTCGTTCCTACGCTGGGGTCAGACGGCATTCAGCAATTTCAAGGTGGTGCCGCCAAACACCGGCATCGTTCACCAAGTGAACGTCGAACATCTCGCTCGCGTGGTCTTCGACGCAGACAAGGACGGCGTTCGCCAAGCGTATCCAGACACACTGGTCGGTACGGACTCTCACACCACCATGGTGAACGGATTGGGCGTATTGGGCTGGGGCGTCGGCGGTATTGAAGCCGAAGCGGCAATGCTCGGTCAGCCGGTCACGATGCTCATTCCGAACGTCATCGGCTTCAAACTCACAGGCAATTTGCCTGCCGGTGCGACGGCGACCGATCTCGTTCTGACTGTGACCGAGATGCTGCGTAAGAAAGGCGTCGTCGATAAGTTCGTCGAATTCTTCGGCGATGGATTGGCGAATCTGCCGCTGGCCGATCGCGCAACGATCGCAAACATGTCGCCCGAATTCGGCAGCACATGCGGCATCTTCCCGATCGATCAAGAAACGCTGCGCTATCTCGAACTCACCGGCCGCAGCGCCGAGCAGATCGAACTCGTGAAGTGTTATGCGCAACACCAAGGTATGTGGCGCGAAAACGGCGCACCGCAGGCTGACTACACGGACGTGCTGGAGCTCGACCTCAGCACCGTCGAACCTTCGCTTGCCGGACCTAAGCGTCCGCAAGATCGTGTGCCGCTTCGCACTGCGAAGCAAACATACGCAGCGACTCACAAGAAGATGGCCGAAGAGCGTGCCGCGAAGAATCCCGGTGCGCGTGGCACAGCGACGGCTACCGTGGATGGGCAGAGCTTCGAGGTCAAAGACGGTGCAGTGCTGATTGCAGCGATCACGAGCTGCACGAACACGTCCAATCCCGCGGTCCTGATTGCAGCGGGCTTGCTCGCTCGCAACGCTCGCAAGCGCGGACTGAAGGCGAAGCCTTGGGTCAAGACGAGCTTGGCGCCGGGCTCGCGCGTCGTGACCGACTATCTGAACAAGGCCGGCTTAACGCCGGATCTCGATGCGGTCGGTTTCTACACAGTCGGTTACGGCTGCACGACCTGCATCGGCAACTCCGGTCCACTCAAACCGGAAATCTCCGAAGCCGTGCGCCAAGGTGATGCGATCGCGTGTTCAGTGCTCTCGGGTAATCGCAACTTCGAAGGTCGCGTGCATCCAGAAGTGAAAATGAACTTCCTCGCCTCGCCTCCACTCGTCGTTGCGTACGCGCTGGCAGGCACGCTCGAGTTGGATTTGACCTCCGAGCCGCTCGGCACCGGCAGCGATGGCAAGCCGGTTTATTTGAAGGACATTTGGCCTTCGCCCGCAGAAGTTCAAGATGTCATCGCAAAGAACGTCGATGCCGCCATGTTCAAGAAGAGCTACTCCAGCGTCTTCACAGGCGATGAACATTGGAATGCGATCAAACTGCCGAGCGGCAAGATCTACTCGTGGGACGACAAGTCGACTTACGTGAAAAATCCGCCGTACTTCGTCGGCATGACGATGCAGCCAAACGCGGTGTCCGATATTCGCAATGCTCGCGTGCTTGCGCTGTTGGGCGATTCAGTGACGACGGATCACATCTCGCCCGCCGGCGATATTTCCAAATCGAGCCCGGCCGCGAAGTATCTGATGTCCCTGGGCGTGCAGCCCGCAGACTTCAACTCGTACGGCGCACGTCGCGGCAATCACGAAGTGATGATGCGCGGCACGTTCGCCAACATCCGACTGCGCAATCAATTGGCGCCCGGCACCGAAGGTGGAGTTACGACGTACGTGCCGACGGGCGAGCAAATGAGCATCTACGATGCGGCGATGCGCTACAAACAGGAAGGCACACCCCTCGTCGTACTCGCAGGTAAGGAATACGGAACCGGCTCTTCCCGAGACTGGGCGGCGAAAGGCACGATGCTCCTCGGCGTGAAGGCAGTGATCGCCGAAAGCTTCGAGCGTATCCATCGCTCGAATTTGATCGGCATGGGTGTGTTGCCCTTGATGTTCAAGGAAGGCCAGAGTGCTGCGTCGCTGGGTCTTACGGGCAAGGAGACCTACGAGATCACGGGACTGAATGGTGGCGCTGCGAAGATGGTCACCGTCACGGCAACACCCGCTTCCGGTGCGCCCATCAAGTTCGAAGTGCGCGTTCGCATCGATACGCCAAAAGAACGCGAGTACTTCCAGCACGGCGGCATCCTGCATTACGTGCTGCGCCAATTGGCGAGCGCGAAGAAAGCCGCGTAGGAGTAGCAGATGTCGATCCGCGTCAGCGTAGAGGGCCCCATCCTTCGGCTGACGTTGGATCGAGCTGACAAGAAGAACGCGCTCACCAACGAGATGTACGGTGGGCTCACCACACAACTTGAACGCGCGGAACAGGATGACTCGATTAGAGTCGTCCTGATCGATGCAGAAGGCGATGTCTTCTGCGCTGGCAACGACCTCAATGACTTCGCTGCGATCGCCTCAGGAAAACTGCGGGGCGATCAAATCAAAGCGTTCGGTTTTCTTCATGCTCTTGCGGCGGCCTCGTGTCCGATCGTCACTGCAGTTCAAGGTTCGGCTGTAGGCATCGGCGTCACGCTCCTTCTGCATTCCGACATTGCTGTGGTGGGAGAAGACGCGCGACTCTCCACTCCATTCGTCGATCTTGGCCTCGTGCCCGAAGCCGCCTCCAGTCTTCTTCTGCCGGCACGCGTCGGGCATGCAAGAGCATTCGAGATGTTTGCACTGGGCAAATCCATTCTCGGCCTCGATGCCGTGACGTTGGGACTTGCGAATGCATGCGCACCGACTCACGAAGTGCTGAGCCGAGCCTACGAGTTTGCCCATCAGCTAGCTGCGCGCCCTTCTGGCGCGGTGCGCGCGACCAAACGATTGATGCGTCACACCGAAGCGCTTCAAGCCGTGATGGATCGAGAAATCGAGGTGTTCTCAGAGAGACTTAGAAGCCCAGAGACGGCGCAAGCCCTACAGGCATTCGCTCAGCGACAGAAGCGCTGACAGACGGCCCCTTCAGCGCCGCCATTTAGTGAGCCGCTTCTGCGGAGGTGGTCCGCGACGCGCTGAAAGACCGGGCCGAATCAATCGCGGCGGCAACGGTAGATCCGGCTCGTCCTCGACCAACCACTTATCCTTGAATGCTTGCAGTGCCTCGCTCTGCACGGCTGCATGTCGATTCGATAACAACAGCGATGAAGGCGCGCAGACGCGCGCACGAATCAGACCCAGATCTTCGGCTGCGTGAAACAGTGACGGATACCAGCTTTGCCAATCAGGCAGCAGCCGCTCTACGCGTTCGCGCAGATTCAATCGTTCGCTGGTGTTGTCGGCGTCGATCATCAGGAGGGCTTTCTATCACGAAAGTCGCGGGCGTTTTCATGAACGATCCCACAGCTTGGGTGTTTTGCTGACAGCACACCCTGGCGATGGCTCTGCCCAAATGGCATCCACCGCTTGCAGATTCAAGTGGCTGAGAACGGCGCGTTACGTTAGGAGACTAAGACGCAACACAGAGAGCACAAAGTAAGGCAAGGAACACAAAGAAAACTTGGTCACAAAAGACTGCGAAACTCGAAAGAGTAAGGCGGTGCGTCGACGCGCCTTTGTCCGCACCACCTAAATTTATTCAGCTCCCTTTGTGCCCTTTGTGTTCCCTTTTGTGCGCTTTGTGTTTCGTCCGCTCTTAGCCGACAGCGATTACACTCAGCCCGCCAACTTCTTCTTCAGCAGATCGTTCACTTGCGCCGGATTCGCTTTGCCACCCGTCACTTTCATGACTTGACCGACAAAGAATCCGAAGAGCTTGTCCTTGCCGGAGCGATAGTCGGCAAGCTGCTTTGGATTCGCAGCCATGACATCGTCGATTACCTTCTCGATCGCACCGGTATCCGTGATCTGCTTAAGTCCCTTCGCTTCGATGATCTCGTCTGCAGTCTTGCCTTCAGACCACATTTGTTCGAACACTTCCTTCGCGATCTTGCCTGAGATCGTCTCATCGACGATGCGCGCCAACAGACCGGCCAAGCGATCTGCATCGATACGCGACTCGCTGACTTCGACTCCGTCTTTGTTCAGCGCGGCCGAAAGCTCGCCCATGACCCAATTGGCCGCGAGCTTTTCGTTGCCTGGCATGCGCGCCAGTACGGCTTCGTAGTAGTCGCCCATTTCGCGGCTCGCCGTCAGCACGCCCGCGTCATACGCAGATAGTCCGAACTTCTCGACGTAGCGAGCAGCCTTCTCGTCGGGAAGTTCAGGCAAGGTTTTGCGAACCGATTCGATGAAGCTCGACTCGAGCGCGACCGGCAGCAAATCCGGATCCGGGAAATAGCGATAGTCGTTGGCTTCCTCTTTGGAGCGCAGTGCGCGAGTCTCGCCTTTGTCCGGATCGTACAAACGCGTTTCCTGACGGATCGTCCCGCCGCCCTCGATCACTTCGATTTGGCGTGCGACTTCGTAGTTGATCGCCTTTTCGATGAACCGGAAGGAATTGAGGTTCTTGATTTCGCAACGCGTGCCGAACTTCTCTTGTCCCTTGGGACGCACCGAGACATTGGCATCGCATCGGAACGAACCTTCCTGCATGTTGCCGTCGCAGATCTCCAGATATCTCACCAGCGTGTGGATCTTCTTCATGTATGCGACCGCTTCTTTTGCTGATCGCATGTCCGGTTCCGAGACGATTTCCAGCAGCGGAGTTCCAGCACGGTTCAAATCGATGCCCGACGAGCCATGGAAGTCTTCATGCAGCGACTTACCGGCGTCTTCTTCGAGATGTGCACGAGTGATGCCGATCGTCTTACGCGCGCCGTCGTCCAGGATGATGTCGAGCGTGCCCTTCTCCACGATGGGCTTTTCGTACTGACTGATCTGATAGCCCTTCGGCAGGTCGGGATAGAAGTAGTTCTTGCGCGCGAACACGGAACGCGTGGCAACGCTCGCGCCGACCGCGAGGCCAAACTTTACGGCCATCCGCACGGCTTCCTTGTTCAATACCGGCAACACGCCCGGATAGCCCAGATCGACGAGATTCGCTTGAGCATTCGGTTCCGCACCGTACGCAGTGGCCGCGCTCGAAAAAATCTTGCTGCGCGTCGCGAGCTGCGCATGGATCTCGAGACCGATGACGATTTCCCAGTTCATAAGATTAGTGACTAGCGGATAGCGGATGGCGGATAGAAGAACGGAGAATTTCCGCTCACTCGTAACGAGCTGGAATCTTTCGATGCCATTGCGTTTCGCGCTGGTAGCCATGCGCGACGTTGAGCAGTTTGGCTTCCGCGAAGTGCGGGCCGATGATCTGCAATCCGACCGGCAGGCCCTCCATGAATCCACACGGAATCGACATGGCTGGGAGTCCGGCGAGGTTCGCACCGATCGTGTAGATGTCATTCAAGTACATCGTGATCGGATCATCGACTTTGGCACCGATGTCGAATGCAGGTGTCGGAGACGTCGGTCCCATCAATACGTCGACTTGCTTGAATGCGCGTGCAAAGTCATCCGTGATTAGGCGGCGCACTTTTTGGGCACGCAAGTAATAGGCGTCGTAGTAGCCTGCGGACAGCACATACGTTCCGGTCATGATTCGACGCTTCACTTCGGCGCCGAAGCCTTCGCCGCGCGACCTCTTGTATAAGTCCATGAGATCGACCGGCTGTTCGCATCGGTAACCGAAACGCACGCCATCAAAGCGCGATAGGTTCGATGAGCATTCCGCCGGAGCGACGACGTAATACGTCGGAACGGATGCCGGAAGGCTCGGCAAGCTGACATCGACCAGCGTTGCACCCAGCTTCTCGTACACCTTCAAGGCTTCGCGTACCAGCGCTGCATTCGCCGCGTCCAACCCGTTCTCGAAGAATTCCTTCAGGAGTCCGATCCGCAGGCCTTTGAGCGGCTGGTCGAGCAGATTCACATAGTCCGGGACGGGCGTGTCGACGCTGGTCGAATCGCGTGGATCGAATCCCGCCATCGCACCAAGCAGCATCGCTGCATCTTTTGCCGTCAGCGTCAGCACGCCAGCCTGATCGAGGCTCGAGGCGAAGGCGATCATCCCGTAGCGCGACACGCGTCCGTAGGTTGGCTTTAGACCTGTCAACGAAGTGAGCGCGGCCGGCTGGCGAATCGACCCCCCCGTATCCGTACCCGTCGCCGCAGGCGCGAGGCGTGCGGCAACGGCAGCGGCCGAGCCACCTGAGGAGCCACCGGGCACTTTTTTCAAATCCCAGGGATTCTTCACCGCTCCATAAAAGCTCGTCTCGTTGGAAGATCCCATGGCGAACTCATCCATGTTCACCTTTCCCAGCATTACGATCCCCGCAGCGGCGAGTCTCTCGACGACCGTTGCGTCATACGGCGCGATGAAGTTGGAGAGCATCTTCGAACCGCACGTGGTAAGCACGCCATCGGTACAGAAGATGTCCTTGTGCGCGATGGGCAAACCCGCCAGCGCTGCCGCCTCGCCTGAGGCTATGTGTTTGTCCGCTTGAGCGGCGGCGGCCAGAGCGCGTTCGCTCGTCACGGTGATGAATGCGTTCAGCTCCGGATTGTGCTTTTCGATGCGGTTCAAGAAGTGCCGGGTGAGCTCCATGCTCGAGAATTTCCGGGCGCGCAGGCCCTCCGCAAGCTCGGCCAGGCTGTAGTGATGCAGATCGGTCATTGGCGATTACACGCAAGTCTGAAATGAGGGCGGGAGATTGAATTCGCTCTCCCGATTCGAGCGAGGAAAGCGAGCGATTACTCGATCACTTTGGGCACGAGGTACAAACCGGCTTCGACACGCGGAGCGTTCTTTTGATACTTCTCGTGCTGGTCTCGATCAAGTACTTCGTCCTCACGCATGCGTTGGACTTGATCGGCCAGCGGGTGCGCCATCGGTTCGATATCGGCGGTGTTGACTGTAGCGAGTTGCTCTACGAAGTTCAGAATCTTCGAAAGACTGTCCACGTACACCGACAACTCAGCCTCCGTGATCGACAGGCGTGCGAGGTGCGCGATGTTCTCGACATCGTGACGAGTGAGGCTCATGTACGGCGGTTCCCCAAATGACCATTAGCGCGTCGCTGAAGCTCGATCGCATCGATCGGCACGCGCGAAAAAACCCATAAAAACGGCTGCAAAAATGCACGCGCGATCATACACCTCGCTTGTGCAATCTCCTACCCGTTGTTAGAGTACCGCACCATTTTGCGCCCTGTCGTTCGACGCACAAACAACCATGTTCAAGAATCTTCGTGGGTACTTTTCGAACGACCTCTCGATTGACCTGGGCACTGCAAACACGCTGATTTATGTGCGCGGCAAAGGGATCGTGCTGAACGAACCATCGGTCGTCGCCATTCGCGAAGAACCAGGACGCGCCGGCAAAAAGATCGAGGCGGTCGGACAAGAAGCCAAGAACATGCTCGGCCGCACGCCGGGTCACATCACTGCGATACGTCCGATGAAAGACGGCGTGATCGCCGACTTCACCGTCACCGAAAAAATGCTGCAGTACTTCATCGAGAAAGTGCACGGCAATCGGTTGATGCGTCCCTCCCCTCGCGTACTGATTTGCGTTCCTTACGGTTCGACGCAAGTCGAGCGCCGAGCCATTCAAGAGTCGGCCGAAGGTGCAGGTGCCCGATGGGTGCGTTTGATCGAAGAGCCGATGGCTGCGGCTGTCGGTGCCGGGTTGCCCGTGCATGAAGCCCGCGGATCGATGGTTTTGGACATCGGCGGCGGCACCTCCGAAGTGGCGGTCATTTCCTTGAACGGCATCGTGTACGCGTCTTCGGTACGCATCGGCGGCGATCGTTTCGACGATGCCATCATCAACTACGTGCGTCGCAACTACGGCATCCTGATCGGCGAGTCCACCGCCGAAAAGATCAAGATCGAAATCGGGTCCGCGTACCCCGGTCAACAAGTCAACGAGATCTCGGTCAAGGGCCGCAACCTGTCAGAAGGCGTGCCTCGCAGCTTCACGCTGAACTCGAACGAAATTCTCGAAGCACTCCAGGAGCCGCTCGCCGGCATCGTCGGTGCGGTGAAGGTCGCGCTCGAACAGACACCGCCGGAACTGGGAGCGGACGTCGCGGAGCGCGGCATTGTGCTCACCGGTGGCGGTGCCTTGCTGCGAGACATCGATAAGCTGCTCATGGAAGAAACCGGCCTTCCAGTCGTCGTCTCCGAAGACCCGCTGACGTGCGTCGCACGTGGCGGCGGACGCATGCTCGAACTCATCGACGAGCACGGCCCTGCGCTATTCAATCTTGAATAGCAATCGAGAATGAAAGGCGCAGCCTGTCGTGCAGTCGATGCTGCCGGCTGGTGCTGCGCCAACTCTGTGCAGATTCGGGTTCTTGAGTGGTCACACTAAGCTCCGATTCCCGTCCGATCATTGGCCGCGGCCCGCCTCTGGGCGCGAAGCTATTTTTCCTGGGGATCGTGTCGGTGGCGGTGATGGTGGCCGACCATCGAGGCGGTTATCTAGATACCGCGCGGCAGTGGTTAGGTCTTGCGGCACATCCGCTGTACACCGTCGTTGAAGCACCCTATGACTTCTGGAATTGGCTGACGAGCAGTTTCGCGGATCGCAATCGCCTGCGGCGCGAGAACGCCCAGCTCACCGATCAGCTACGGGTCGCCCGGACGCAGCTGCTGCAATTTAGCGCCCTGCAGGAAGAAAACCGCAGGTTGAGAGGCATTCGCGATGCTTCGCATGGAATGGCGGATCGGACGCTGATCGCCGAGATCATCCACGTCGATGTCGATCCTTTCCGGCAACGCGTGCGCATCAACAAAGGGACCGCGGATGGAGTGTTCAAAGAGCAGCCGGTGCTCGATGCCTTTGGCATCGTCGGGCAGGTGGTGCAGGTCGACAAATACAGCGCGCAGATCATCCTGGTGAGCGATGCCGAACACGCAATTCCAGTGCAGGTGAATCGCAACGGGATTCGCACCATTGCCGAAGGCACCGGCGAAGTCGCTAGACTCAGCTTGCCCTTTCTCACGGCAGAAGCCGACGTCAAGCCGGGCGATCTGCTCGTGTCATCGGGCCTGGATGGCATCTTCCCTGCCGGTTACCCCGTCGCCAAGGTAACGAAAGTCGAACGCGATCCTTCGGATACTTTTGCAACCGTAGAGGCTAAGCCGCTGGCGCAGCTAGATCGGGATCGCGAAGTGCTGCTGTTGTGGCCGAACAATCCGGCGAAGAAAGACGCTGCGGCGCCCCCTACCCAGCCGGACACTCAGGTAGAAAAGCCCACGCCTGTATCTGGCGCGCCCCACTCAACGAGCAGTGCCCCGGCAACCGGGACGCCTCCTCCGGCGCAAAGCGCCCCCACCCCGACGCGTCCACAGTGAGTTCAAGCCGCAGATGAGTGTCTCCGAAGGACGCATTGGTCATTTGCGCGTGTTGAGCACCGTGGTGTTGGCGCTCATCTTCGCGATTGTGCCGTTATCGCCGAGCATTCAGCCGGCGCGACCGGACTTGTTACTCCTGCTCGTGATCTATTGGTCGTTAAGTGCCCCACGCGTCGTCGGCCTTACATTTTCCTGGATGTGCGGGGTGGCAATCGACTTGTTGACCGGCCCGATTCTCGGCCAGCATGCGCTCGCATTTCTGATCGTCGCGTACGCGACTCACAAGCTACAGCTGCGGATGCGGATATTTCCGATCTACCACCAAACCCTCACCGTCTTCATGTTCTTGGCGATCTACCAGTTCGTGCTGTTCTGGATCGACGGCATCATCGGCCCGGCGATTACCACATGGATGCGCTGGCTCCCCGTGTTCACCGGCGCCCTGATTTGGCCGGTCTTAGTGGCGGTGCTGGATACGTGGAACCGAAGCCGCCGATGATGGTCTTCCGGCATTTAGATTCGCCGCTCTGATCCGATGGTCCGCCCCGTTCGCATCAAAGATCACCATGCCGAACTCGCGTTGTTCGAACAACGTGCGATTGCGGCTGCGATCATCATGGTCTTCGCACTTGGCGCTGTGATCGCCCGGCTGTTCTACCTTCAGGTAGTTCGATACGACTACTTCGCGGAGCTCTCGCAAGGCAATCGCATCAAGACCGAGCCGATTCCGCCGAACCGCGGCTTGATCCTCGATCGCAACGGACTGCCTTTGGCGACGAACGCACCGTCGTATCAACTAGAGCTGACACGCGAACAGGTGGGCGATCTGGATGCGACGTTGAAAGGCTTGGTCGCACTAGGGCTACTGGACCCGGACGCGATTCCCGCACTGAAGAAGGATATTCGTGGGCGCCGGAGCTTCGAGGCAGTGCCGATCAAGTTGCAGTTGTCCGAGGAGGAACTCGCACGATTCGCAGCCCGTCGCTACGATTTCCCGGGTGTAGAAATTCGCCCGCGTCTCACGCGCTATTACCCGCTCGGTCCCAGCGGCGTGCATGCGCTCGGCTACGTGGCCGCGATCAGCGAAGAAGATAAGAAGCTAATCAACATGGACGAATATGCCGGCACGACGTTGACGGGGAAGACAGGCGTCGAGCAGAAGTACGAAAAGGAATTGCACGGGCGCACGGGCTTTCAACAACTGCTCGTCAACGCTCAAGGACGTCGCGTCGAGAAGATCGGCCGCGAAGCAGCGAAGCTAGAACGTCGTGAGCCGCAAGCCGGTAACGATCTATTTCTCACGATCGATCTGAAGGTTCAGGAAGTCGCCGAAGAGGCCTTGCGCGGGCAACGCGCCGCTGTCGTTGCGATCGATCCCAATAACGGCGACATCATCGCTTTCGTCAGCACGCCCGCCTTCGATCCGAACCTGTTCGCGCGCGGCCTCACACGCAAAGAATATTTGGCGCTCACCGAAGATCCGAATCGTCCGATGTACGACCGTGCCTTGCGCGGCGTGTATCCGCCTGGATCGACGGTCAAACCGCTCTTTGCACTCGCCGCACTCGAATATGGGGTCGTGAGCCCCAACGACACGCGCTTCTGCCGAGGCCTGTGGTCATATCCCGGCTACGGACGCGCGCGTCGCGATTGGAAGCCGGGTGGTCACGGCACCGTGGATATGCGCAAAGCCATCGCGACATCCTGCGACGTGTACTTTTTCGATCTCGCACGCATCATGGGCATCGACCGGATGGCGAGCTTCTTGTCTGAGTTTGGATTCGGCGCGCCCACCGGCATCGACATCGACGGCGAGCGCGTCGGCATTCTGCCTTCCACCGAATGGAAGCGCCGCGCGTACAAGAAGAAGGAATACCAGGTGTGGTTCCCGGGGGATACGATCAGCGTCGGCATCGGCCAAGGCCAGATGCTCGTGACACCCGTGCAGTTGGCACACGCGATCGCCACACTCGCAGCGAAGGGAAAGAATTTTCAGCCGCGCCTCGTGCGCGCGATTCGCGATGTGAGCACCGGCCAGATTCATCAGATCCCGCCGAAGCAACTGCCATCCGTGAAGGTCGACGATCCGGCGATGTGGGACATCCCTCAAGGTGGAATGTACGACGTGGCGAATGCACCGTATGGCACGGCTCGCGGCGCGGCTGCAGGGTCGCTGTACAAGATGGCGGGAAAGAGCGGCACGGCGCAGGTCTTTACCGTCGCGATCACCGAACGCGTTCGCAAAGCCGGTGAGCTCGAGGAACGATTACGCGACCACGCGCTGTTCGTCGCTTTCGCTCCCTTCGAAGCGCCGAAGCTCGCGGTCGCCGTCGTCGTGGAGAACGCACCGGGCGGCGGGTCGGCGTTCGCGGCGCCGATCGCACGACGAATCTTAGATACCTATCTGCTCACACCGGAGCAATTAGCCGAACAAGAAGCAAAGCGTAAAGCGACAGGCACCAATGCAGCGACACCCCAAAGCGGAGGCCGCGAATGAGTTACGAAGGCTTAGAGACGTCGCGCACGCAACGCACGTTGACGGGCTCCGCGCGCTTGCTGCTGGCATTGCATATCGATGGGCCGTTGTTCATCGCACTGTGCTTGGTCGGCGCCATCGGTTCCGTCGTTTTGTTTAGCGCCTCCGGCCGCAGTGTGCCGGTGCTCGAGGCGCAGGTGTTGCGCTTCGCGCTCGGATTAGTCGCCATGGTCATGCTCGCGCAGATTCCACCGCGGCTCATCCGTGTGTCCACGCCCTTTGCGTATGGCCTCGGATTGTTGCTGCTATTGATCGTAATGGTCACAGGCGACATTGCGATGGGCGCGCAACGCTGGCTCGACCTGGGCATCGTGCGGTTTCAACCATCTGAAATCATGAAGCTAGCCGTGCCGCTCGCCTGTGCGTGGTACCTGCATGAAAGGCCATTGCCGCCTAGCTTGGTCTCTTTGTTAATCGTAGGCGCGGCGATTGTGGTTCCTACGTTGATCATCGCCGAGCAACCGGACCTAGGAACTGCGCTGCTCGTCGCGGCTGCGGGCGGAATGGTCATCCTGCTCGCAGGCTTGCAGATTCGGTACATCCTTCTTGCGGTGGGATTGCTGGTACCGGCTGCGTTCGTCGCGTGGCAATTCTTGTTGCACGACTACCAGAAACAGCGGGTACTCACGTTTTTGGATCCGCAGAGCGATCCGCTCGGCACCGGTTATCACATCATTCAATCGCAAATCGCGATCGGCTCGGGCGGTATCTTCGGCAAGGGCTACTTAAACGGCAGCCAGGCACAACTCGAATTCTTGCCGGAGCGCTCGACTGACTTCATCTTCGCCGTCGTCGGCGAAGAATGGGGGCTCATTGGACTCGTGACCTTGATCGCCCTGTACATGTTCGTGATTGGCCGCTCGCTGTACTTGTCCGCAACAGCGCAAGACACGTTCGCACGCCTTGCTGCAGGCAGTTTGAGCTTGACGTTCTGTGTGTATGTGTTCGTCAACACCGGAATGGTGACGGGCCTATTGCCCGTCGTCGGCGTGCCGCTACCGTTCGTAAGTTATGGCGGCACTTCGATGGTGACCCTCATGGCTGGTTTCGGTATCCTCATGTCGCTTTGCGCGAAGCGCAAACTCGTCGGCCGCTAAGGTACTCAGGTTACTGACTGCGGTTGCTCCCTCGCCTACTGATCCCAAGGACGTGATGAAGCATTTCGTCGCGCTGACCATCGCAGTTTTCTCCGCTCCTAGCGTTCACGCGCTCGATGTCTCTCGGCCGGAAGTACGCGCCTTCATCGAAGACACCAGTCGAGATTTCGGATTCGGGCGTGATGTGCTCCAAGGCTTGTTGAAGCAGGCCGAAACCAAACAGCCGATCATTGATGCGATCACGCGCCCCGCCGAACGCGTCGTTCCCTGGTTCGAATACCGCGAGCGCTTTCTCACCGCGACCCGTATCCATCAAGGTTTGGATTTTTGGCAGCAACACGCGGCGCGCCTGCAAAGCATTGCAGATCCAGATGTAGCAGCCGCCGTCGTCGGGATTCTCGGCGTCGAGACCTCATTCGGCAGAATTACCGGCAAGTATCGTGTGCTCGATGCACTCGCGACGTTGGCGTTCGACTATCCGCCTCGATCCGATTTCTTCCGCGGCGAACTACAGCAATTTTTAGTCTTGACTCGCGAAGAGGCCATCCAACCGACTGAAGCGCTGGGATCGTATGCCGGCGCGATGGGAGCACCGCAATTCATCGCCAGTAGTTATCGCAAATATGCAGTGGACGGCGATGGCGATGGCCATCGTGACTTGTGGCAGAACTGGGATGACATCATCGCCTCGGTTGCGAACTACTTGGAAGCATACGGATGGCGCGATGGCGAGCCCGTGGTTGTGCCCGCGACACTCGAGAAGGAAGACCTAAGCGCATTCGATACCAGCAAATTGGAATTGAACGAGACAGTTCGATCGCTGCGCGACAAAGGCGTCAAGTTCTCGACTTCATTGCCGGACACCGCACCTGCCATGCTCATCGTGGCTCAAGGTAAAGAAGGCAACGAATACCGCGTCGGCTTCAACAACTTCTTCGTGATCACACGCTACAACCGCAGCCCGATGTATGCGATGGCGGTGCACGATCTTGGACACGCAATTAGGAACTTCATGCGCGATGCTGCCCGTTGATGCCTCTAACCGCTTCGATCCCACCCGTGTATTTGCGATCGCGCTGATGATGTTGGTTGCCGCCTGTGCGAGCGGGCCGCGCGAAAGACCGGTTCCACCTCCGGACATTTCCAAAATCCCTGAGCCGGTTCCTCGTGCAGAGCCACGCTCAGCCAAGGGGAATCCGCCGTTCTATGAAGTGTTGGGCAAACGCTATTTCGTGATGGCGAATGCAGTCGGCTATGTCGAGCGCGGAGTGGCGTCTTGGTATGGTCCCGGCTTTCACGCAGCCAATACCTCGAACGGCGAGAAGTACGACATGTATGGGATGACGGCGGCGCACAAGACACTGCCGTTGCCCAGCTACGTGCAAGTTACCAACCTGCAAAATGGCCGTTCGGTCATCGTGCGCGTAAATGATCGAGGCCCATTTAAGGAAGGACGCATCATCGATCTGTCGCGCACCGCGGCTGAACGTCTGGATATGGTTCGCGATGGCACGGCGTTCGTCGAGGTACGAGCGATTACACCTGGCGCTGAACCGGCGCCTGCAGCGAAGGATTCGCAGTTGTACGTGCAAGCAGGGGCTTTTTCATCGGAATCGAACGCAAATCGATTGCGCGATCGCCTCAAGGCTCAGGGCGAAGAAAGCAGTTTTGTCCGTCGCGACGCCGTGGGAAATCGCGTCCTCTATCGCGTACGAATTGGTCCAGTACCGAGCGTTCAGGAGTTCGACTCCATCGTTGCTCGCCTGCACAAACTCGGCTTTCCCGACGCACGGCTCGCAAGCGACTAGTTGCGCAATGCCGATAGGTATCGACCGGAGGTGACGTGCCCGAGCCGCTGTCCATTTGCTACTTGAACGGTGATTTCATGCCTCTGCGCGAGGCGCGAGTCTCACCGCTCGATCGAGCATTCTTATTTGCAGATAGTGTGTATGAGGTACTGCCTGCCTTTGGCGGCCGGCTGTTTCGCTTCCAGGAACATTTCGACCGGCTGGCGCGAAGCCTGGAACTCGTGCGCATTCGCTCGCCGCACTCGCACGCTGAGTGGCGGGACATTCTGGAAGAATTGGTCCGGCGCAACGGATCGGTGGATCAATATCTCTACGTGCAGGTCACGCGAGGTGCCGAGTACGGTCGTAATCATGCATTCCCCGCGAACATCGAGCCTACGGTCTTTGCAATGTGTTCGCCGCTTCCTCAATGGACCGACGCGCAACGCGACCGTGGCTTCTCCGCGATCACAGTCGAAGATTTTCGCTGGGAACGATGCAATATCAAGAGCACGATGCTTCTTGCTAACGTGCTGATGAAGCAGCATGCGGCCGAACAAGGGGCCAACGAAGCGATCATCGTTCGCGAGGGGCAAGTGCTGGAAGGGTCCTCAACGAGTATTCTCGTGCTGCGCGCGGGCACGCTCGCCACGCCGCCGAATTCCAATCGCATTCTTCCCGGCACGACGCGCGATGTGGCATTAGAACTCGCAGCAGGCCTATTCCGGGTCGAGGTCAGGCCCGTCCAAATCGGTGAGCTTTTCGAGGCCGATGAGATATGGATGGCGGCCGCCACACGCGACGTCCTGCCGATTACGCGCGTCGATGGCCGCGCGATCGGGACTGGCCGCCCTGGTCCGGGCTGGAAACTCATGTCGGATGCATTTGTGCGCTATCGCGAGCAGATCGCACATACTCAGACGCTTTAATCGAGCATGCAGCAGATGGACACACTCTTCGAATTTCCTTGCGAATTCCCACTCAAGATCATGGGTCGGCATACGGACGACTTTCGCAGTCTGGTCGTAGGCATCGTGCAAAAGCACGTCGGCAGTCTCGATGCGTCCAGCATCGAAGAACGTCCGAGCAAAGATGGGACTTACCTGAGCCTAACCTGCACCTTCACCGCGCAAAGCCGCGAACAACTCGATGCGCTTTATCGCGAACTCACCTCATGCGAACGCGTGATGGTGGTGCTTTAGGGCCAAGAAGGGACGCAACACAAAGAACGCAGAGAGCTAGGAGATTGATCGCGAAGATCGAGCAGAACTCGGGAGATCCCGATCGCTGCAAGAGATCGTCTGAAAGCACAAACCGCGGCCCGCATCTTGTTGCGTCTGGTAGCGGATCGCTCAAATCTGACACCTATTTCGTCTTTGTGTTCTCTGTGTTGCGTCCAAGTTCTTGTTCCACCCACGTCGAACGACTGGGGAGCCGTAACTCGCGAAGCAAATGCGGCGCAAGCTCGCGAGCGACTTCATGCGGTGTCGTATCGATGCCGAGCATCGCAAGGTCGATCACCTCAAGTCCGCGGAATCCGCACGGATTGATGCGCTGGAACGGACTTAGATCCATTGCAACGTTGAACGCCAGGCCGTGATAGCTGCAGCCGCGGCGGATGCGCAGCCCGATGCTGCCCAGCTTGCGACCATCGACATAAATGCCCGGTGCGTCGCGCTTGCCCAAGCCTGCTACACCTTTGGCAGCGAGATACGCGATTACGGCGTTCTCCAGCCCAACAACCAACTCGCGCACACCCAACCGAGTGCGGCGTAGATCCACCAACGGATACACAACGAGTTGCCCTGGGCCGTGATACGTGACTTGTCCGCCGCGATCGATTTGCACCAGCGGAATGTCACCGGGCGCCAGTACATGCTCCGGCGCTGCGTTCAAACCAAGCGTAAATACTGGAGGATGCTCAAGAAACCAAATCTCATCGCGAGCCTCCGCGCCGCGCGACTCGGTGATCGACTGCATCGCGCGCCAAGTCGGAATATAGTCGACTCGTCCTAGCCACTTGAGCGCCGGAAGCTCGGTGTGGGGAGATGACGATCCAACCTGTGCTGATGCGTTCATGACACCTGAGCACTACGGCGAGTGCGCCTGGTCTACTTGCTCGAAGCGACCTTCGCTGACGTACCGAGCCCGGCATTGTTCCGTTCCAAGGCACGCTCGGCTCGATAGCTCGAGCGCACGAGCGGACCCGACACACACTCCAAAAATCCCTCGTTCAGCGCCCATTCTCGATAGCGCTCGAATTCGTCAGGCGCCACCCAGCGTTCGATCGCCAAATGATTCAGTGTCGGGCGCAGATATTGCCCCAGCGTGAGAATATCGACGTTGGCACTGCGCATATCCCGCATCGCCTCGCGAATCTCTTCATCCGTTTCTCCCAACCCAAGCATCAAGCTGGTCTTGGTCAGCACTTCGGGTCTGAAAGCCTTCGCATGTGCCAGGACATCTAGTGTTTGCTCGTAGCCTGCTCGCGGATCGCGAACCGGGTGCGTGAGACGACGCACCGTTTCCACGTTCTGGGCGAACACGTCAAGGCCGCTCGCGACGACAGTCTCCACATCCTGATGCCGACCCTGGAAATCCGGCGTCAGTGCCTCAACAGCCGTAGCTGGATTGAGAGCCTTGATTTCCCGAACGCAGGCGGCGAAGTGAGCAGCTCCGCCGTCCTCAAGGTCGTCGCGATTGACTGAAGTTAGAACCACATATTTCAAGCGCATCAATTGCACGGTTCGAGCGCTGTTCGCGGGCTCCTCACTATCGAGCCACCCGTGCGGATTGCCGGTGTCCACAGCGCAGAATCGACAGGCCCGCGTACATACAGCTCCCATCAGCATCAACGTGGCAGTGCCGGCATTCCAGCATTCGCCGATGTTGGGGCACTTCGCCTCTTCGCAGACCGTAGCCAGGCGATGTTCCTTCACCGTCGCACGCACGACATCGAAGCCAGCGCCGGCCGGCATCGGTGCACGCAGCCACTGAGGCTTGCGGCCCGCGGGAACGAGGGTCTGTGCGCCGCTCGATGCCTTGATGCCGTCTTTGATCGCCGTGAATCCTTGCGGCGTGCGGTACTTGTCTCCGCTGCGAAGCGGGATCGTCTGGATCGGGGTTCCTTTGAAGTCGCTCACGTGGGTTCGCCAAGGAAGTGTGGAGGCATTCTACTCGCGCCACGAAGATGCCCCAAACGAAAAGCCCGGCATAAGCCGGGCTTTTTCTGCGGAATTGAATTCCGATTTAGGCGTACGTATGCAGGACCCACAGATCCGCGAGCGTGTTCCACTTCGAGTCGTTCTTCACTGCTTTGAACGCCTGACGTGCCTGATCCTTCTGTCCCTTCTTGAGGTATGCGATGCCCAGGCTGATCTGTGCCTCGTCCTTGTCCGTCACGTTGCCCTTTTCGATACCGGCCTTGAGGGCCTGGATCGCTTCATCGATTTGGCCGTAGCTCATGTAAGCCTGACCCAGACCAACGAGAGACTGACCTTTGGGCGAAGCTTGTGCTTCCTTGGCCAGCTGAGCCAATCCGGCTTTGTCAGTGGCAGCCTGGCTCTTTGCGCCGTTCAGAAGGCGGTCGTAGCGACCTTGGGTGGTCTTGTCGTCGCTCTTGAGGATGCCCTTCTGCATGCCGGTTTCCACGACGCGTTGGGCTTCGCCAGGAACGCCGGCATCCATCGCGAGCTGTGCCATTTCCATGTAGTCATCCGGACGCTTGAGTACGCCGATGTCTTCCATTAGGCGGTAGTAGCCCAGCGTGATGCGGTCGCTGCGTTCCTGATACTTGTAGATGTCGAGCAGCGCATCCCAATACTCGTTGTTCGGGTAGTAGCGAACCAGCTTACGCAGAGATTCGGCAATCGCAGGGTCGTCATTGAGCTTGTAGCTGCAGTGATAGATCACTTGCAGGGTGTTCTCTTTAGGCGTGCGACCTGCCTTTTCCTGCTGCGCTACCAGCGTACGCATGGTATCCGCAGCATTTTTGTAGTCGTTCAGCGAGAAGTACGCCATGCCCACGCGTTGGAGCATGTCCTCGTCACCCGGGTGCTTGTCCAAGTACTTCTTGCCGAGTTCGACAACTTTCTTGTAGTCCTTAGCTTCCAGGTACAACTGCACCGTCACCAGCGGACGCTTCTCCTGCTGATCGGGGGCTAGAAAGGGTGAGTCGAGCGAGCGCTCGTAAATTTGTGCAGCTTCGCCCCACTTTTTTTGCTGCATGTCGACGTAAGCCAGGAATTCGTTCAGCGTGAATTCCTCAAACGGGGTCTTCTTCTCGACTGCCTGGGCCTTCTTGATCTGCTCGAGCGCCACATCGAACTGTTTGTTCGTCAGCGCCTGCTGGATCTTTTTCACCGGTTCCGCAAGGGCCTTGGTGGTGATTTTGTTTTCGTTTTTGTCTGCTGCGACAACGGACACGGAAGCGACGGAAAGCGCCGCCATCAGTGCCACGGCAAATCGTTTTGTTCGAATCATTAGGCTTGTCCTACACAGTGTGGTGCGATCTTCTCAACGAAGAGCGCAGACAAGAAGTTCAGAATTGCAAAAAATAAGGGCCGCGCGCAGCGCTGCGGCGGCCCTCATCGATCCTCATTCCATGAACTGTTCGTTACCGACGAACCCGATGCGCTGCATGTGATTGCGCTGCGCGATTGCCAATACCTTGGCCACGGTGTCGTACGGCGCACGACGATCTGGGCGAACATGCAGCTCAGGCTGCGGTTCCTTGCCTGCCTCATTCTGGAAGTAACCTTCCAGCTGATTCAACTGCACGACGTTGCCGTTCCAAATGATGGTGCCGTCCCAGTCGATGTCCAAGCGGATCGGCTCAATCTGCTGATCCGGAGGCTTCGGATTCGAGTTCGGCCGCGGCATGTCCAGTTTCACCGCGTGTTTCATCACAGGCATCGTGATGATGAACAGAATCAGCAACACCAACAGCACGTCGATCAACGGCGTGGTGTTCATCTCCATCATTGGTTCGTCTTCACCGCCCGAACCTACGCTCATTGCCATAGCTAGTTACTCCTGGGTCAACCGCCGCGACCTTCCGGTTCGGTAATGAAGCCCACTTTCAAAATACCGGCACGCTGGGCGTCAAGAATGACGCGACCGACGTGTTCGTAGCGCGTGCCTTGGTCGGCACGGACATGTACTTCAGGCTGCGGCTGCAGGACGGCCACTTCCTTGAGTCGGTTCAACAAGTCGGCATTGTCTTGGATCAGCGCCGTGTTCCAGAACACCTGTCCATCCCTATTGATCGACAGGTTGATGTTCTCCGGCTTGGTCTTCAACGCTTCGTTGCGAACCTTAGGCAGTTCGACAGGCACCGTATGCGTGATCACGGGAATGGTGATCATGAACACGATCAGCAGCACCAACATGACGTCCACAAGTGGGGTCGTATTGATGTCTGACAGAGCCCGATCTTCTTCCTGAGCGGGCTGATTCAGAGTTAAGAAGGATGAGCTCATGACTCCACTCCTTTAGCGGACACCTTACTTACGGGCCGCCGAAGGTGCTGCCGCACGTGCTGCTGCTGCAGGAGTTGCACCGGTGTCGACGCGAGCGCCGCTAACCAGATACGAGTGCATGTCGGCAGCGAAATAGCGGAGCTTCTCGAGGATGTTCTTGTTGCGCACCAGCAGCCAGTTGTAGCCCAGCACCGCCGGCACTGCGACGAACAAGCCGATTGCGGTCATGATCAGTGCTTCGCCGATTGGACCTGCGGTCTTATCGAGGCTCGCCTGACCAGCCAAGCTGATGGAAATCAGCGCGTTGTAGATACCCCACACCGTGCCGAACAGACCAATGAACGGAGCGGTCGAACCCGTTGTCGCGAGGACCGACAAACCGCCGGAAAGGCGATTCGCAATGCTGTCGACGGAGCGTTGCAGAGATACCGTGATCCAGTCGTGGAGCGGGATCTGGTCCGTCAAGCGGCCTTCGTGGTGCTGAGCTGCACGCAGACCGTCTTCTGCGATGACTTTGAATGCATTGTCCTTACCGGAGAGCTTGCCAATACCGTCGCGGAGATTGCCGGCGGTCCAGAAGCCACGTTCGACTTCCTTGTACGCCTTACGGACGCGGCGTTGATCCCACAACTTCGTCAACGTGATGTACCAGCACGAGAACGACATGATCAACAGGATGATCAAAACGCCCTTCGCGACCGGCCCGCCCTGGGCCCACATCGCCTGCAGGCCAAACGGATTTTCAACAGCTGTTTGTTCGGGAGCCATGGAACTATGTCCTCTACTAATGAAGCTATGACTTAAACCAATGGGCGGAGTTCGTAAGTTATGCGTCCTTAAGATCGAACGTCACGGCAAACGCACGCCACATGGCGACCGGCTTCCCGTTCTGAGTGCCGGGAATGAATCGCCAGGACCGCTTGACTTCCTTCATCGCCGATTCATCTAGACGCGGGAAGCCACTCGATTTCTTTATGCGCACCTCGCCAACCCTGCCGTTCTCGAGTACGTAGACTTCGAGCTGCACGGTTCCCGCCTCACCCTCACGGCGAGAAGCAGCGGGGTACTCAGGCTTGGTCGGCGGATGCTTCGGATCAATTTTCGGCGAAGTCGTCGGGACGGGTGCCGGAGCGGGAGCGACTGGCGGCGTGTACGTCGGCTTCTTATCTGTCGTCTGCGTGATTGCGGTCGTTTGCGCCGCTTCAACTGGGATGTCGATTGCCACTTCCGGAGGCGGTACGAACGGCGGAGGCGTTTCGAACTTCGGCGGCGGCGGTGGGGGTGGCTCGTCCTGCGGCTTCTGTTCTTCGATGACGCGAGTCTCGATCGGGCCTAGCACCGCTTCCACCAATTGATGTGACAAGCCTGACTGCAGGGCCCAGAACATTCCAATGTGCAGCAGCACGATCAGAACGAAAATGAGTCCGCGGCGCGAAAAGAAGGAACTGTTTGCTGGTGCGTAGGGCATGCTTTGCAGCTCAACGGTGTTGACGCGGGAACAGATCAGCCCCGCTGATTAAAAAGTAGCCAAGTAGTAATCGTTCGAATATGTATGCTCGTCGCGGCATACAAACCCCCGTTCTTCGGGCCGAACGCGTGATGTCATTTATGAATCCGATAAGTTCGGATTGACGTCACATTCGTACTGCCCGCAGAAACGCCGCGCAAGGTATAAAGTTTCGGCAAGGAAGGCAAGCGCCGCGAACTAGAAAAACATACCTTTCCAATTCGCTTTCGCATGTCTCGCCGCGATGCACCGAATGCGCACCACGTCTGTGCTACATCGCTGCTGCACTACCGCCCCTGCACTCCAACTGCCCTGAAATCCGCAACGAGTGAACGGATTGAATGTTCCCTCACGCGTACGTCTCAGAGCGCCTCGAAAGCAGGTAAAAACCGCGTCGGCGGTCCCATTCGAAACTTTCATCTGCAACTGCCCCAGGGCGACATTTGCAAATGTGGAGCGTTTCGACCGTGACTCGCGTGCTGAGTTCCTCGACGGATCTCGCAATTTTTCCGCTAAGTACACAATGTGGCCCGTGCGCAGCAGTGCGCCCGTGATTATGTGAGGCTCCAGCAGCGCTCCATGAGCGCAAAGAATCGTAATTAAGTGAAGAGACCAGTCAACGCGGGTGGATGGTGAGTTCTCGATCTAGATCTTGTAGCTGAACGGGTGTGCCAACGTTGCGCCATCGACCGCTAAAGAGCTCGCCGCTGACCCTTTCTCTTCGAATCCATTCGAACATCAACGGCGCCAAGGGAAACCGCCCTGGCTGGCAGCCCTCGAAGAACTGGGGTCTAAACATACCTATGTTCGCGTAGGTATATCGATCCTGAGCTCCCTCGATCACTCTATTTATGTGCAGCCCAAAGTCGCCGCGCGCATGAAAATCAGGGTTGGGCACCAATACGAAATGCGCCACATCGGTCGGGGCAAGTTCGGGGAGGCGCTGCAAGGGATAATCGCTCCATATATCTCCGCTGACGACCAGGAAGGGCTCGCTCCCTAAAAGAGGCAGGGCATGAAAAATGCCTCCGCCGGTCTCCAGTGCCCCCGCCTCCTCCCAGCTGTATTGAATCCTGACACCCCACTTCTCCCCGTTCCCGAGACCGGCGCGAATCTGTTCGCCAAGCCAAGCGAGATTGATCACGATGTCCCGCACGCCGAGTTCCGCCAGGGCCTCCACGTGATATTCAATGAGCGGTTTGCCGCCGACTCGCAGCATCGGCTTGGGCGTCGAATCGGTGAGTGGCCGCATGCGCTCGCCGCGGCCGGCCGCCAGGATCATCGCTCGCATCTCAGCTTGCCTTCGTCTGCAGTGCTGGGACCACCTTCGAGTCGATCAATGCAGCGAGACCGCTTAACTCAGGATATCCAGCGCAAACGCTACGCACGTACCCGAGCGTGCGCGGGATGTCCTTGAGGTATCCGGGCTTGCCGTCGCGGTGCCAGAGGCGAGCAAAGATCCCGATCGCTTTCAAGTGGCGCTGCACGCCCATGAGATCGAACCAGCGCTGAAACTCAGCCTCGTTGCTGCCGACGCCCAGTCCGAAAGCGGCGCATCGGGCGCGATACTGCTGTACCCAGCGATAGACACGATCGCTTGGCCACGCGACGTAACAATCGCGCAGGAGCGAGACGAGATCGTAGGTCAGCGGGCCATGCACGGCATCTTGAAAGTCGAGCACCCCCGGATTCGCGCCGTGACGCGCCTCCTGAGTGAACATGAGATTGCGCGAGTGGTAGTCGCGATGAACGAGCACTCGCGGCTGCGCCAAGGCATTGGCGACCAACTGGTCGAACGCCGCGTCAAGCTGCTCAGCTTCAGCGGAATCAAGCTCGAGCCGCAAATGCGTTCCACAGAACCAATCAGGGAAGAGCGCCATTTCTCGGCGCAACAGTGCTTCGTCGTAGTTCGGCAACGCGCTCGCGTGACGACTACCGTACACCTGAATCTTGAGCAAGGCCGCCATCGCATCTTGATAGAGGCGTTCGACATCCGCGCCTCGATCGAGTGCAGCCAAATACGTGACGCTGCCTAGATCCGTATTGAGAAGGTAACCCTCCTCAATATTCGTGTGCAGCACCTTAGGTGCGTTGACGCCGACATCTACCAGCATCGAGGCGACGCGGATGTACGGCTGCATATCTTCTTTGTCCGGCGGAGCGTCCATCGCGATGAAGGATTCGCCGCTGCGTTCCACGCGAAAGTAACGGCGGAAGCTTGCGTCCGCCGATGCGGGCGAGACCCGAAAATCTGCGGAGCCGAACAAGCTGCTAAGCCAGTCATGTAACCCATGCAGGCGAACATCGGATGTGGCCGGATCGTGTGAAAGCTGAGTCACGCTGGAATTCGCTCGCGATGAAGGTTCGAAATCATCGAGACTGATGTGCACTCGATGTACGCATTGAGGCATTCACAATCACGACGCCTCATTATAATCGCCCGATGCATCGACCCGCCCTTCTTCGCCGCGCATTTCAGCTGATCTTCGCCCGTCATTCGCACGCAGATGTGCTTGCAGCGTGCGTCGGCGTATTTTTTCTCGCCGCGAACGCCCATGCCGACTGCCTACCCGGAGAACTCGCGCCCAGCTCTGCAGTTGCTGCGGATGCCCCGACTATTTCATCCGGCGCCGAAGATGACGGCAGCATTCAGGTCGAGGCAGACAGTTGGGAGGCCACCCGTGAGGGCACCTCTAAACTCCACGGCAATGTGGAGATTCGCCAAGGCCAGCGAGTCATACGCACCAAAGAGGCTACCTTCGACGCTACATCTCAGACGTTCCAGGTCGATAGCGATGTGGACTACTCGGATCCAAACCTACAAGTGTCAGGCTCGGGCGCGCATGTGGATCCTGCGGGCGGCGCCACGTTCGAAGGGGCCCGATTTGCCTTGCCGGCGCGCAATGCACGCGGCCAAGCGAAACAGATCAATGCGAGTGCAACGGGTGAACTAGAACTCAAAGGCGTGCGCTACACGACATGCCCCGTCGGCCAGGAAGATTGGGTGATTCGTGCATCCGATATCAACATCAGCCAACAAAAAGGACTTGGAACCGGGCGCGGAGTGCGAGTCGATTTCAAAGGCGTGCCGATTCTCTACGCACCGATCATCTCTTTCCCAGTCGGTAATCAGCGTAAGAGCGGCTTTCTGTTTCCGACGCTCGGCACATCCTCGCGCAGCGGAGCTTCGCTCGAGGCGCCTTGGTACTGGAATATCGCGCCAAACTATGACGACACATTTACCCCGATTTACTACACGCGCCGCGGTTTCAAGCTCGACAATGAATTTCGATTCCTGAGCGCTTTGGGCAAAGGCACGCTGAGTTCCGAGTATCTGCATCACGACGATGCCTATGGAGATCGGCGCGGCTATATCGAACTCGTCGATAAATCGGACTTCACCGATTCGTTGCGGTTGGATATCGAGGCCGCCAACGTGAGCGACAGCCAGTGGTTCGAAGACTTCGGTCTGGGGCCAGAAGGTACTAGTGCGACGTATCTAGATCGTTTAGCCCAGCTTACGTACCTGGGCGAGCACTGGTATGCGACGGCTCGTGCACAAAACTTCCAAACGATCGATGACACGATCTCGCCATCCGACCGGCCGCTCACGATGCTCCCGCAACTGGCCGCTCATGGAGAGTGGCTCGATCAGCCCTTTGGCCTTGCCTATGGATTCGATATCGAGGCCGCTGACTTTCATGACAATTACAGCGGCACAGCCTTCGAGCGCCCGACAGGATGGCGTCTCGACATGGCACCGGAGATCAGAATGCCGCTGCGGCACGGGAGCATTTATCTTGAGCCCTCCGCGAGTTGGCGATACACCACTTATCGGCTGGATTCCGACACCACGACAGGAGAGCGTACGCCCTCACGCTCGGTCCCCATCTTCAGTGTCGATGGCGGGCTGGCTTTCGAGCGCTTGACTGGCTCTCACAACCAGCGGTTGCAGACGTTCGAACCGCGTTTCATGTACCTATACGTTCCTTATCGAAACCAGGATGACTTGCCGCTGTTTGATACGAGTCTTGCTGATCTCAACTTGGTCCAGCTGTTCCGCAACAATCGGTACGTAGGTGCAGACCGGCTGAGCGATGCGAACCAGCTGAGCATCGGCGTGACATCGCGGTTGTTGAGTTCGACGACGGGTCAGCAATACCTGTCAGCTACAGTTGGCCAGGCGTACTACTTTCATCCACCCAACGTATCGCTGGGCACCGCCCAACCGGTCGAGGATCGCGATTCGTCCGATCTGGTCGCGGAACTGGACTTAACCGCGTATCGAGATTGGTCGGTTGGCGTGGGTGTGCAGTGGGATCCCGGGCAAACTCGCTCGGAAAAAGGCGATGTCCAGATCCAATATCGGCCCAGCAACGAGCAAGTTATCAACGCGGGGTATCGGTTCCGCCGCGGCAACATCGAGCAGGTCGATGCCTCTCTCGCGTGGCCTCTAGGCGTGAAATGGGGAGCATATGGGCGGCTTGTTTATTCCCTGCAGGACGACAAGGCCATCGATCAATTCGCCGGTCTTGAATTCAAGTCCTGTTGCTGGCGAGTTCGTGCGGTGTTCAGGCGCTATGTGAGCGATCGCAGCGGCGCTGTGGACACGAGCTTTCTGTTCCAGCTTGAACTCAATGGACTGTCCAGTGTCGGAGTCGCCGACGCTTTCCTGCAGCGCTCGATTCGCGGATACTCGCTCGCCCCGGAAGATCGATAGCGCCGCCCGCTTGTCTCTGTCGCTGGTTTAATGTGCGGCAAAGGCCTTGCGGAGTACATTTTGCCGCTCATTCATAGGGCTTCGCCGCCCGCAGCTCAATCAACCATGAATTTCGCACGTTTCCGACTGGCTATTGCCCTGCTCTTGTGCCTCGTTGCCGCGCCCACGCTGGTCGGAGCCCAGACCCGCGAGCTTTCGAGCAGTGGGGTACTGCTCGATCGCATTGCCGCAGTCGTCAACGATGGCGTGGTGCTGACCAGCCAGCTCGATGAGCAGGTCGGCGAAATCACCGAACGCTTACGCCAACAGCAGACTGAGCTGCCGCCGCCCAACGTGCTGCGTAAACAAGTGCTCGAGCGATTGGTGATGGAAGAGATTCAGCTGCAACGCGCCGAGCGGCTCGGCGTGCAGGTCTCGGACGATATGCTGAACGGAGCCGTCGCCGACGTCGCCAAGCGCAACAAGATCAACTTCGCAGACCTGCCGCAGGCGCTGGCAGCACAAGGCATCGACTATCGCACCTTCCGCGATGAGATCCGCAAGCAAATGACGATTCAGCTTCTGCAGCAAAGAGACGTGATTGCTCACATCAACGTCTCGCCCCGAGAGCTGGATCAATTCATGGCCAAACAACAGAATGCTCCCGATGCGAATGCCGAGTACAACGTCTCGCACATCTTGATCTCGGTGCCGGTGTCCGCATCGCCGGAGCAAATTGAAGCCCGTTCGGCTCGAGCGCGAGAGGTGTACGAAAAGGCCAAGGGTGGCGATGACTTTGCGCAGCTAGCAGTCACCTACTCCGACAGCAGCACCAACATCGAAGGTGGGTCCTTGGGGTGGCGTCGCGGCTCGCAGCTGCCCTCGATTGCCTCTGACCAAATTGCCAAGATGAAACCGGGCGATGTGTCCGAACCCGTTCGCACGCCCAGCGGCTTTCATATTTTCAAACTGAACGAGGTGCGCGGAGGTGTGCAGCAAACCGTCGAAGCGCAGGTGCACGTCCGGCACATCCTGATGAAAACCAGCGACTTGCAGGACGATCAGACGGTTCAGCAAAAGCTTGCCGACATTCGCGAGCGAATCTTGAAGGGCGAGGACTTCGCAACGATCGCCGCGGCTACGTCGCAGGATCCAGGTTCGGCTGCCGAAGGTGGCGATCTTGGCTGGGCCGGCCCGGGCACCTTCGTGCCTCAATTCGAGAAAGAACTCGAATCCCTTCAAGTCAACGAAATCTCGCAGCCGTTCAAGACGCCATACGGCTGGCACATCGTGCAAGTGCTAGGACGTCGTCAATACGACGTGACGGACGACGTGCGGCGTCAGCGGGCGTTCGCGGAACTGCGGCAGTCGAAAGCGGAAGAAGAAACCGAACTCTGGTTGCGTCGCCTGCGCGATGAAGCGTTCGTAGATTATCGATTGTGATCCAAGTCGGCGCTCAGATGAGACGCCCTCGGCTCATCGTGACTTCCGGAGAGCCCGCTGGCATTGGGCCGGATCTGTGTCTCGCGCTCTCGGAACGTCGCTTCGATGCTGATCTGGTGATCGCATGCGACGCGGAGGTTCTTAAGCAGCGCGCACGCGTATTGAATGTGCGCGGGAAGCTCTCGCCGTACAATCGCTCAACGCCTACGCCGGCACAGCTACTGCATGTTCCCGTCGCGGCACCCGTCGAAGCGGGTGTTCTAAATCAGCAGAACGCACGTTACGTGCTTCAGCTGCTCGATCGTGCGATCGAAGGATGCGCGAACGGTGAATTCGACGCGATCGTCACCGCGCCGGTGCAAAAGAGCATCATCAACGATGCAGGCATCAAGTTCTCTGGTCACACCGAGTATCTAGCCGAAAAGACCCATGCGCAGCTACCGGTAATGATGCTCGCGAGCGAGGGAATGCGAGTCGCGTTGGCCACCACGCATTTGCCGCTGCGCGCGGTATGCGATGCGATCACCGCTGAGCTGCTCATCGAGGTGCTATCGATCATCGATGGCGATCTGCGATCTCGATTCGGCCTAGCCAATCCGAATATCCTGGTCTGCGGACTCAACCCGCACGCGGGCGAAAGCGGGCATCTGGGGCGCGAAGAGATCGAAGTCATTGCGCCCACGATCGAGATGCTCAAGAAGCGCGGTTTGAACTTGAACGGTCCAGTACCGGCGGACACGGCATTCACACCGCGCATGTTGCAGCAAGCCGATGCAGTGCTGGCCATGTACCACGACCAAGGACTGGCGGTGATCAAGCACGCTGCATTCGATAGTGCAGTGAACGTTACGCTGGGATTGCCCATCATTCGCACGTCAGTGGATCACGGCACAGCACTGGCACTAGCAGGCACAGGTAGAGCTGAAGTCGGCAGCCTGATCGCGGCCGTTGAAATGGCCTGCGAACTCGTACGTCACTCCCAAAGTCATCGCCAGGCTTGAAGATGCATGTTCCGCGCAAACGTTTCGGGCAGCACTTTCTGCACGATCCGCGCGTGATCCAACGCATCGTTGATTCGATTGCCCCTGCCGCCGATGACCTGATGCTTGAAATCGGGCCAGGACTCGGTGCACTCACGAGGCCCTTGCTCGATCGCCTGACGCATTTGCATGCGTTGGAAATCGACCGGGATGCGATTCGCCATTTGCAACAGCAATTCGAATCGACGCGGCTCACGCTACACGAAGGCGATGCCTTGCAATTCGATCTTGCAACTCTGGCACGTGGCCCTGCGTCGGTGCGAGTCGTGGGCAATCTGCCGTACAACATCTCGACTCCCCTGCTATTTCACCTGCTGGAAACGCGCGAATGGATCCGCGACATGCATTTCATGCTGCAAAAAGAAGTCGTCGACCGCATGGCCGCGGGGGCCAACGATGAAGCCTACGGCCGACTATCCGTGATGCTCGCTCCATGGGTTCGCGTGGAACCGCTATTCGATATCGGCCCCGGCGCATTTCGTCCGCCGCCCAAAGTGATGTCGACGGTGGTGAGACTCGTGCCCCACGATGCCCTACCCCTGGCACGTCAATATCCGCAGGCATTCGCGCAAATCGTCGCGGCGGCGTTCTCGCAACGGCGCAAGACGCTGCGCAATTCGCTGCGGGCGCTCCTGAGCGATGAGGAGATTGCCAGCACCCAAGTCGATCCGGGTGCGAGGCCCGAGGTGCTGTCTCCTTTGCAGTTTTCCCTTCTCGCCGAATGCCTCGGCACCAAGCCTCCCCGCAGCACTGAACCGGCACCCGAACTCGAACGTTGATCATGAGCGAACGGCCGCGGGCGTTCGGCTTATACTCGGACGCTGCACGGCCGTTCACTCGACCCTCGATGAGGGTTTCGGACCCGGAGTTCGCACGTGACCGAATACAAAACAATACTGGTAGTCGTCGATCTTTCCGAGGACAGCGCGTTGGTCGTTCAACGTGCGAAGTCGATCGCTGCGCAATTCAGCGCCAAGCTCACGCTGTTGCACGTCGTCGAATATGTGCCCGTGGAGCCGATGGGCGAGGCGCTGTTGCCGACCGTGCAAATCGAAGAGGAACTGGTCGCTCGCGCACGTGCTCGCATGGCTGAACTGGCTGTGTCTCAGGGGTTGCAATCTGCCGAACAACTCATCGAGACGGGCGGCATCAAGACCGAGATCGTGCGCACGGCGCAGCGAGTTCACGCGGATTTGATCGTGATGGGCAGTCGCGAGCGCCACGGCCTCGGCATCCTGATCAATCTCACGGAGGACACGGTGCTTCATGCAGCCCCCTGCGACGTGCTCGCGGTTCGCCTGCACTAGCGTGTGCATGACATAAAAACACGCGCACGAGAATTAGCGATGAGCTAATGCGTGAGACTGCTAGACTTCGCGCCGCCTTGACAGCTTGCGAACGTATGACCGAAACCATCCGCCCGAATCCGACTCCCGCTGCAGCCAGCACCGATCCGAATGCTGCAGCCAAGCGCCACCACATCAAAGTCGATGTGAGCACCAATTTCGTCGGCGAGCAGTCCAAGCCCGAAGAGGGTCACTACGTGTTTTCTTACACGATCACGATCCGCAATGAAGGCCAAGTGCCTGCGCGGCTCATGACACGTCACTGGGTGATCACTGACGCCAACGGCAAAGTGAAGGAAGTCAGAGGCGAAGGCGTCGTCGGCGAGCAGCCTTACTTGCTTCCTGGCCAGGGCTTCCGCTATTCGAGTGGCGCAGTTCTGGAAACGCCGGTCGGTGCCATGCAGGGTAGCTACCAAATGCTGGCAGACGACGGTTCGCATTTCGATGCGCCCATTGCACCTTTCACGCTCGCCATGCCGGGGCTGCTGCACTAGCGGCCCACCCGCGCTGTCATGAGAACGTTTGCGATCGGCGATATCCAGGGCTGCTTCGCAGAGTTCGAACAACTACTCGAGCGAATCGCGTTCGATCCCGAGCGCGATCGGCTCTGGCTCGTCGGCGATCTGGTCAATCGCGGCCCCCAATCTCTACAAGTTCTTCGCAGAGTGAAATCGCTCGGCGATGCCGTTGTCACCGTGCTGGGCAATCACGATCTGCATCTGCTCGCCGCCGCACTCAGTCCCACAGAATCGCTGAAGCCCAAGGACACCTTGGGCGAGATCTTCGAGGCACGCGATCGGGACGAACTGCTTCACTGGCTGCGTTATCGCCCGATGCTGCACTCTGACGACGCGCTGGGGTACACGATGGTTCACGCCGGGTTCGCGCCACAGTGGAATTTGACGCAAGCACAAGCATGCGCACGCGAGCTAGAAGCCGCACTCAGAGATGAGCAGGCGTGTGTGGAGCTGTTCGCAAACATGTACGGGGATCAACCCGACCTGTGGAGCGATGACCTCAAGGGCTTCGCCAGGCTGCGGTTCATCACCAACTGCTTCACGCGTCTGCGATTCTGCTTCGAAGACGGCCGCTTGGATCTGAACTACAAAGGCTCGATCGCCAAGGCGCCCAAGAAATTGGTGCCCTGGTTCAAGGCGCCGCAACGGCGTTGGCGCGGCACACGCATCGTCTGCGGACACTGGTCAGCGCTCGGCTTTCACCATGCAGATGATGTCCTTTCCATCGACACAGGCTGCGTGTGGGGCGACCGACTCTGCGCGGTGCGCCTGGATCAGTCCGATCCGGCACCCGTCTACACGCGCTGTAGTTCCTCCGGCCTCACACCAGACATCTGATCGCCTCGATTCGCTTTATTTTGCTGGCTTATCGGGCGTGGGCGCCGGCATCAGCACTTGCAGGTCCAGGTACGGCTCGCGAATTGAGCTCGCGTCGCGGCTATCGCAGGTGCGGTTGGTCTCTTTGATCTTCACCGCGAGCTTCGGCAGGATGACCCGCTGGATCTGACGCAACAAATCACAGTCGCTGCCCGTTAAATCCAGACCTCGACCGACCTTGACATCCTGCCACTGCGCCGCGAAGGAGTCCCCGGCCTCAACCTTCTGATCGCGCTTTCCATTCACGCGCTTCACGAGTTCGCGATAGCTTTCGTCCTTCTTGATGCTGGCCACGACCTCCGGTGTCGCCGGTGCAGGCACCAGCGCTTCGATATGAACGTTCGGCATCGAAACCACCCCTCGTCCGCAATCCGCAGCGCGCACTCGCACCCTGCCGATGAGGCCCAGCTGATCGAGGATGCGCTGCATCTTGGTCTCCAGCGCATCGCAGCTGTAGTAAGTGGTCGGACTGAAATAGCTCATCGTGATCCTCTCTGGTTTCCACACCGCCTGAACGGGGGCGGATTCGCCGTGAGCGGCCGCGAATGCGACGACGCCGAGTAGACCCGACAGCAGGATTCGATGAGCACGCATAACAGTGTCCTTTAGGAGCATGGCAAGGATGTTCAGTCCGTCAGCGTCAATTTCAAGCCGTGTGGCTACGGCGCCGGCATAGGAGCCCACCGTATGCGCGTTATACTCCTCCTACAGGAGCATCCGCATGAGTCCACTCAAAGCCTTCAACTTTCGCGAATGGATCGACCAACATCGCGAATTTCTGAAACCGCCAGTCTGCAATCGCCAAGTGTTCAAGCACTCCGAGTTCATCATCATGGTAGTGGGCGGACCGAACTCGCGCGCCGACTATCACGAAGATCCCGGCGAAGAATTCTTCTATCAGCTCGAAGGCAACATGGTGCTGCGCACGATGCAACAGGGGGGGCGCGTGGACATCCCCATCGGCGAAGGCGAAATACTGCTGCTGCCGCCGAAGATTCCGCATTCACCGCAGCGCTTCGAGAATAGCGTCGGACTTGTCATCGAGCGACGCCGCCGCCCTGAAGAACAGGACGGGTTTCTCTGGTACTGCGATCACTGCCAGTACCCGCTGTATGCGGAATACCTGCACGTGAGCGACATCGAGAAGCAATTGCCGCCGGTGTTCGAGCGCTTCTACGGATCGATGAAGAATCGCACCTGCCCGGCCTGCGGCACAGTGGCGCCGAAACGGTGAACTCCGACGCTGGTCCCCAATTCACGATCGAACTCAACGGGCGCCGCTTTCGAGCTGGCGCTCGACGATACGATCTGTCCATCCCTCTCCGGTTCGACAGCCCACAGCCGAATTTTTTCGGCGTGCGGCCCGCAAGCGGCTCGCCGATTCAAGCTGGATCATTCGTTGGCGCAGTCGAGCAAGGCGGTAGCTGCAACTGCGCGTCGTACTCGCTGGTCCCACACTGCAACGGCACGCACACGGAGTGTGTCGGACATCTGACCTCGACACACCTCAGCGTGCGCGACTTGCTAGTCGATGCGTTCGCCCGCGCTGTATTGATCACTGTGACTCCACAAAGCGCGGCAGAAACGAGCGAGAGCACTGACCCACAGCCCCATCCAGAGGATCTCCTCATCACGCGCGCCGCTCTCGCAGACGCTGGCAAGAACTTTGAAGATTCATACGAGGCAGTCGTCGTGCGTTCTCTCCCCAACGATCACAGTAAGCTTTCACGGCAATACGGCACGGGAGAAGGCACCCCCTACTTCACTGCCGAGGCAATGCAGTGGCTGGTCGCGCGTGGCGTCAAACACCTGGTCGTGGATCTGCCGTCCGTAGATCGTGGCAATGACGACGGCAAGCTGACGGCACATCGGATCTTCTGGAATGTGCCGAGAGGCGCTACACATATCACCTCGAGCACGCGCGCACACTGCTCGATCACCGAACTTGCCTACATCGACAACGCCATCCTCGATGGCGAATATCTTCTCAACTTGCAGATTGCACCGTTCGCAGCCGATGCAGCGCCGAGCCGGCCCGTGCTGCTATCTCTGGAGCCCGCGTGAGTTTCGATCCGTCCCACGCGAAAGAACTCGACCGTGCCGATGCGCTCGGAGATTTCCGTTCGCAGTTCCACTTGCCTCGAGATGAACAGGGTCGACAACAAGTGTACCTGTGCGGGCACTCGTTGGGGCTGCAGCCACGATCAACGGCGCGCGTGATTCAAGAAGAGTTGGAGACCTGGGCGCGACTCGGTGTCGAGGGTCATTTTCATTCCGCACGGCCCTGGCTCTCGTATCACGAACAAGTCACGCCCGGACTCGCACGTCTGACCGGTGCGCACTCGGACGAAGTGGTTGCGATGAATTCGCTCACGGTGAATTTGCATCTGATGCTTGCGAGCTTCTATCGCCCCACTACCGCGCGCTACCGGATCCTTTGCGAGCAGCGCGCGTTCTCGTCTGATCGATACGCTTTGGCTTCGCACCCGAAACTGCATGGCATTACTGCGACAGATGCGCTCGTGGAGATTCCAGCGCGCGAATCAGATTACGTGCTCTCGACGGATGCGATCCTCGAATACATCGAACGACTGGGCACGAACACAGCGGTCGTTCTACTGCCGGGCGTTCAATTCTTGAGCGGGCAGCGACTCGATTTGCGTCGCATCACGGCGGCTGCGCATCGCGCAGGATGCATGGTCGGATTCGATCTCGCGCACGCGATCGGCAACGTGCCTTTGCAGCTCCACAATTGGGACGTCGATTTTGCGGTGTGGTGCAGTTACAAATATTTGAACGCCGGGCCCGGCGCAATCGGCGGCTGCTTCGTACATCGGCGCCACGGACACGACATCGCGCGCGTGCGCCTTGCGGGTTGGTGGGGCCATCGCAAGAACACTCGCTTCGATATGCCTGAAGCATTCGAACCGATTGAAGGTGCCGAAGGTTGGCAGATCTCCAATCCGCCGATCTTCGCAATCGCGCCACTCATCGCATCGCTGCAAATGTTCGATCAAGCAACACTCCCGGCTTTGCGACAAAAGAGCGTTCGGCTCACTGCGTACCTGTACGACCTGATCCGCGCCATCCCGGAACAGCGCGTGCAAATTCTGACGCCTGACGACGCAGAACAACGCGGCTGCCAGCTTTCGTTACGCCTCAACGAATCGCCGGACCGTGCAAAGGCGATTCATGCGGAACTCACGGCCCGCGGATTTGTGTGCGATTGGCGCGAACCGGACGTCGTGCGCGTCGCTCCCGTACCCTTTTACAACAGCTTCTCCGACGTGCGGCAGTTTGCCGACACGTTGCGGCAAATCGTGTAGATGATTTCACGCGAAGTTACGATCGTTGGCGCCGGCCTTGCCGGTTCCTTGGTAGCGACTCTGCTGGCGCAGCAGGGTCACGCCGTGCAAGCCCTAGAGAAACTGCCGGATCTGCGACACACCCGAATCGACGCTGGACGCTCGATCAACTTAGCGCTTGCCGCACGCGGTATCCGAGCGCTGGAGAGCGCCGGAATCATGCCCCGCGTGTTGCCGCTGTTGATTCCGATGAAGGGCAGAATGGTGCATGCCATCAATGGCGACCTCACCTTCGTTCCGTATGGGCAACGTGAGCATGAGGTGATCTATTCGGTTTCCCGCCCCGGGCTCAATCGCGTACTTCTCGACGCAGCTGAAGAAGCGGGTGTGCAGATGCGCTTCAGCGAACCGATCTCGCGCATCCAACCCGGACAGATCCGCAGCGAAGCAGGTGCGCCTATCAAAGCATCACATGTAATCGGCGCCGATGGGGCGGGCTCGGTGATCCGCAAGTTCATCGCCAACACGTCTGCCATTCATGCCGACGAAACGCTTCTGGAGCACGGATACAAAGAGCTCACGTTGTCGGCGGATCGAGATGGTCGCCACCAGTTGGAGCGCAATGCGCTGCACATCTGGCCTCGTGGCGGCTTCATGCTCATCGCCCTACCGAATCTCGATGGCAGTTTCACCGTCACCTTGTTCCTCCCGCACCATGGCCGCGAGAGTTTCGAAACGCTGCGCTCAGAGCCGGACGTACGGAAGTTCTTCGCTCAGTACTTCCCAGACGTGATCTCCGCCATGCCAAATCTCGCGCCGGAATTCTTCGAACATCCCACGGGCGTCATGGGCACGATCTATTGCGATCGCTGGTACATCGAGGATCAGTTCCTGCTGCTCGGCGATGCGGCCCATGCGATCACACCCTTTCACGGGCAAGGCATGAACTGCGCATTCGAAGACTGCCGAGTGCTCTCCGAAATGCTGCTAAATCGAGATGACTGGTCGCGGGTCTTTGCCGAGTTTCAGATCGCTCGCAAGCCAGAGACAGACGCAATCGCGAAAATGGCGCTCGAGAACTATCTCGAAATGCGCGATACGGTGCGCGATCCGAAATTCTTGATGCAGAAAGCGCTCTCGCTGGAACTCGAACGACGGTTCCCTGAGCGGTTTGTCCCGCGTTACTCGATGGTCATGTTCCACGACGAGATCCCTTACTCCACCGCTTACGCCCGAGGCACAGTTCAGGCACAGATTCTCGTGGAACTCACCGCGGAGGCCGATGTGCTGGGCGATGTGGACTTCGACCACGCCCAACGACTCGTCGAGGCGCGGCTCACGCCGCTGCAGACTTGATCTGTGAGTGCGTGAGGTGTGAGGTGTGAAGTGTGAGTGTGGTGTGCGGCGTGGTGCGTGTGACGGAGCGTGAGCTCGTCGGCCGGACGCGGTCAACTGTCAACCGCGGTACAGGGAACGGCCACTCTCGGCATCCTCCCTTCCGCGGCATTGGCACATCCCTGTGTGCAGGAAACGGGAAACGGCAAGAAGGGCATCATCTTGCCAACCGCTAACCGCCAACCGTCAACCGTCAACCGCACAC